>CAZWCX010000058.1:0-43039 GCA_964632945.1 uncultured Planctomycetia bacterium
CGGGCGGATTTTTCACGAAGCCGCTGGCGCGGCTTCATGAATAATCCGGGCTAGCAGCCCGCGCCCGCCCGCCTCCCCGCCGCGCGGCCTCCGCCCGTCCCGCCCCGGGCCCGGTTGGGCGATGCGACCGGCCTTCACGCGGCGACCGGAAGGGCGCGCCCGCCCTGCGAGCCCATTCGGAGGGTCCGCTGGCGAGGGTCGGGCGAAGCCGCCACCCCCGAATCATCGCGGAGATCAAGGGATGGCTCGCGGGGGGGCGGGCGGCGGGCGAACTCTTCCCGCCCGCGCGAGCCGACTCGATCGCCCGCCGGGGAAGTCGATTTCCGATCCGCCGAGCGATCCGGATCGGTCACGGATTTGGATGGACTTGGGGTTTTTCCCGTGGTAAAAGGAACGGCTCACGTCACTTCCGGGAGTGGAACGGGTCCTGGTGGCCCGCCTGGACTTCAAATCCAGCGCATCCTCCACAAGGGGATGGGTGGGTTCGATTCCCATGCACTCCCGCCAAACCCCGCCGGGCGAGCAAATCCGCGGCTTCCAGGGCGGGGCGGTGTTGCCGGACCCGAGCGTTCAACGCGATCTGGCGACAACGGAAATCAACCGAAAGCGACTCACTCGGCTATCCTGGAAGCTATCCCAAGATTCGTGGATTCGCGATGACCGAGGATGACCTCTTCCGCCTGCCGCCGGCGTGGACCCGCCAGGAGGTGCTCGACCGCATCCCGCGGCGCGGAGACTTGTCCATGCCCGACCCCATCGCGATTGCGTGCGCGGCGATCCGGGGAGCATTCGACCTGCACCCGGCAGGGACGTTCGACGGCGGGGCATTGGCGCGCGCGCACGTCGAGGCACTGCGCGCGATCTTCCTCGGCATCCCGGACGTGCTCGGGAACATCGGCATGCTCCCGGGAAGAGACGCCCAGCTTGCGGAGGCGTGGAACTACTTCCTCCAGGCGATCCGAGCGAACGATCCGTTCGAGGTCGGAGCGAACCACCACGACCCGAGGGAGCGCGAGAACGCGGACGCGTTGCTGACCATGGTTGCGTTTCCGCGCGAGCTGGTGCACCGGACTGACCTGCTGCGGGCGTTTCGTCGCGCCGGGCGTTGGCTCATGGCGCAGGGGAAGCACGCCCTTCTGCTCGACCCGCAGGAACGGCAGAAGGACGAGGCCGTCGCCTGGGAGGCCTACAAGGAGGCCGCGGCGCAGGGCGGGCTCGACGATCCCGAGCGGGTATGGTGGAAGGGCGACGACGGCAAGTGGCGGTGGCACGAGACGAATGTTCTCGACCGCCTCCGCTCGAATGAAGTGACGCGCGAGCGAGACGCTCGTACCGTCCCGCTGGACCGCGCCGCGGGCGACACGGACGAGCTTGCGCCCAAGGACGCTGTTCCTTCCGGTGTGCCCGACCCCGCGGAGGAAGTGGCGGCGATCAACCTCGCGCGCGACGCTGCCGAGATCGTCCGGGATACGATCTTGGAGGAGATGACCCGGCGGAGCAACGAGGCGCTCACGGCGATTGCCGACGCGATCCGAAGCGGCAGGGACGTAGACGAAGTGGTCGAAGAGAGAGGGATTGATCGCCGCAGGCTCTCGGAGGCGCGGAAGATAACTGCGAGCCTTGCCCTGCGTGATCCGCGCGTTCGGGAGTGGCTCGCCTCGCTGCCCGAAAAAATCGACGAGAAATCCGAAACCGCATAGGACACTCGCCGCTGGCCGTGCGGCTCGATGGGTAGGCCCGTAGTGGAGACCTGCCCATATGGACTTCTCGACCGCCGCACCTGCCCCCGCCCCGCATCACGCCCGTGCCGTACGGCTCGCCTGCCTCCCCGAGATCCTGTCCGTTGAGGACGTGGCCGAGGCCCTCGGCGTCACCCCCGGCGCCGTCCGCGCGATGATCGCGCGCGGCGAGATTCCCGCCGCCAAACTCGGCCGATGCTGGCGCATCCGCCGCGTCGCGCTCCTCGCCGCGATCCAGGAGGGTGAGGTCGCCCCCGCCTCCCCCGGCCGCCCGGTCCCGCCGCGGCCGCGACCCGAGATCCTCGACCTTCTTCGTCGCGGCCGGCGGGGAGGTGTCCGGTGAGCGTCGCTGTGGACCTACTCCCTGTCGAGACCGCCATCCCGGCATCGCTCCGCGCATCGCCGCGATGGATCGTCTCCGGTCGCGACAAGCGCCCGATCCAGACGGACGGACGACCCGCATCGACGACCGATCCTTCGACCTGGACGACCTATGAGACGGCTCTTGCCGCCGCCCGGCGGCTGGGATGCGGCGTCGGCTACGTCCTTGACGACGAGGAGGTCTGCATCGACCTGGACCACGCTCTCGGCGAGGACGGTGCGCTCACCCCGGAGGCTGCCGAGATCGTCGCGGCGATGCGGGGGTGGACGGAGGTATCGCGCTCAGGCCGCGGCATCCACGTCTGGGTGCGCGGCCGCAAGCCCGCGCATGCCGGATCGCGGCGCGCGGGGATCGAGGTCTACGGCGGCCCCGGCGGCAGATACATCGCAGTCACGGGGCGCGTCCTGATCGGCTGCGACGTCGAGGACCTGCCCGACCGCCAGGCCGAGGTGGAAGCGCTCTGCGCCCGGCTGTGGCCGCATCCGGCGTCCACGCCGCCTCGCCCCGAGGTCGCAGAGGAGGTCGGCGACGACGCGGAACTCCTCCGCCGCGCCGTCGCCGCCCGCAACGGCGCCAAGCTCCGCCGTCTCCTCGACGGCGACACGTCCGGCTATGCTTCCGCGTCCGAGGCGGACGCGGCGCTCGCGGCGAGCCTCGCATTCTGGAGTCGCGATCCGGCTCAGATCGAGCGGATCATGAGATCGAGCCGACTCGCACGCGAGAAGTGGGAGGAGCGGAGGGGAGAGGAGACGTACATCGGCCAGACCATAAGGCGAGCGATGCAGACAGTGAGCGCTCACCACGGCGACCGAGAGTCTGCGGAGGCCGCGCGTCCGTCCAATCCTTCGATCCGTCGCCCGCGGCCGTGGCCTCACCCTCCCGCGCCTGAAGCCTACTACGGCATCGTCGGCGACTTCGTCCGCGCGGTCGCGCCGTTCACGGAGGCCGATTCCTTCGCGCTCCTTCTTTCGTCGCTGACCGCGTGCGGTTCCAGCATCGGTCGCGGGCCGCATATCTTCGCCGGCGCGTCGGCTCATCACGTGAACCTCAACGCGCTGATGGTCGGTCGAACCTCGAAGGGGCGGAAAGGTACGTCCTGGGACTACCCGCGCACGCTGCTGGCTGCGGTCGATCCAGCGTGGGAGGCCAATCGCATCACGTCGGGACTCGGCTCCGGGGAGGGGCTGATCTGGGCTGTCCGGGACGCGATCAAGAAGCGCGAACCGATCCGGGAGAAGCGCGGCGGGCTCGTGACGGGGTATCAGGACGTGATCGTGGACGACGGAATCGAGGACAAGCGCCTGCTTGTCGTCGCCTCAGAGTTCACCGGGACGATGCGCGTCTGCGCGCGCGAGTCCTGCACGTTATCCCCGGTGATCCGCGACGCGTGGGACGGCGTGACTTTGCGCGTCACGACGAAGAACAACCCCGCCTGCGCGACCCGGCCGCACGTCTCGATCATCGGCCACGCCGTCGCGGACGAGTTCCTGCGCTACTGCGGCGACAGCGAGATCGCGGGCGGGCTCGTCAACCGGTTCCTAATTGCGTGCGTCCGCCGCGCTCAAGAGCTACCGGAGACTGATCTGTCCTGGCGCGAGATCGTCGATGACTACGCGGATCGCCTCAAGCCAATCCTCGAAGCCGGCCGGGCCGAGAAGCTCTACCGGTTCGACGACGCCGCGCGGAAGCACTGGCACGAGGTCTATCACGACCTGTCCGCGGAGGTCCCGGGGCTCCTTGGTGCGGCGACGGCGCGCGCCGAAGCGCAGACGCTCCGGCTCGCCCTCCTCTACGCCGTGCTCGATGGGGCGTCGTCCATCGGTCTCCCGCACCTGCGGGCCGCGCTCGCCCTCTGGGACTACTGTCGGAGGTCGGCGGAATACGTCTTCGGCGATCGCCTCGGCGACCCCATCGCGGACGAGATTATGACCGCCCTTCGGCGGGTGCCGCGAGGACTCACCCGGACGCAGATCCGGGAGGTGGTCGGACACCACGTCCCCGCCGACCGGATCGCGACCGCCCTGATGACGCTCCTGGAGCGTGGACACGCCACGATTACCGTGGAAGACTCGGGCGGGCGGCCGGTCGAGCGGTGGACGGCCGCCGCGGACGGAGTTTCCTCCCTTTCCTCCCATATCTCCCGCCCCGATCCTGTCCGTAACGACCCCGAGCAAGGCGAGGTGTGACCCATGGACGCGCCGGCCCTACTCGCGGTGCTTCGGCAACGGGGGGTCACGCTGGAGGCCAAGGACGGCCGGCTGCTGTTCCGCCCGAAGGACCGTGCGGCCGACCTCGTGGCCGCCATCCGCGCGCTCAAGCCGGACCTTCTCCGGCTCCTATCTGGGAACGAAACGACCGGGGAGGAAAGGGAGGAAAGGGAGCAAAGCCCCCCTCCACCCCCCCTTTCCTCCCTTTGCTCCCTTTCCTCCCACCCCGTTGCCTCGCCAAACGCCGGGTGGGACTGGCTGGTGCAGATGCCCGCCGACCGGTTCGGGGCGGGCCGCTACGTCGTCTGGCTTCATTCGGAAATCCTCGGGGAGCGGGTCGCACTGGTATCGTCCGCCGCCTTGGTACCGCGAGTCCAGGCCAAGGGTTACGTCGCGTACACCCCGAACGAGATCGACTGCTTGGCGGAGGCCCGGCCCGATCCCGACACCTTGCGGAAGCTCCACGCCGTGAAGAAGGGGCTGGGCACTACCTTGACGGGGAGCGTGCCTGCCGATGGGTGCGCGGGCGCTCACGAACCATCGACCGGGGAGCAAAGGGAGGAAAGGGAGCAAAGCCCCCCGCCCTGTCCGTGTTGCGCCTGTCGCCGGCGCTGGCGTACCCGGGAAAGTCCATGGGTCTGCGCAAAATGCCACCCCCCTGCCCCGGGGCTCGAAGGCGTGGAGTGGGAGGGTTGAGCAAGTGGCCCTGCACCCGGACCCGGACTTCATCGAGACCGTCCAATACCACGGCCCCCCCTACGTCTGGACGCCCGACCGAGGCGTCCTGCATCGCTGGGGGTGCTTCTCGGCTGGCAGGATCAAGCACCCGCGATACGCCGACGACGCCGTGGCCGCAGCCTGTTCAACCCCGGGCGGACTCCGGCCGTGCTCGCGATGCCTGCCGATCATGGCCGCGGCATGGTGGAGACTGTACCCACCGATTCCATAGTGCTGTCGATTCGAGGCTGTCCAACGATGCCGTCACCCCGCCGCCGCCCCTGGGCCGAGTGCGTCTTAGATCTGCTCGGGAGCATCCGTCTCCTTCAGCGCGAGCGTCGCGTCTTGGTCGCCATGGTCGAATCGTCCGACCGCCGGGGGCGGTGCCTGCTCGGGGACGTGCGCTTGGGTGTGGCCGCGCGGGTGGACCGTGCGGCGCTCCACAGAACGCTTTACTGGCTCGGGGTTCGGGGGATCGTGAGCCGGGACTGGTTTCGCACGGGAACGGGCTTCTGGGTCCGCGTCCTTCGCGTCCGGCGCGACGCCCTCGAAGCGGCCGTCCGAGACGGTGGACTCCTGGGCCGCGCCTGGGACTCCCGGCGCGATGCCGTGCCGTTCGCCGTCGCCGACCGGACCGCGAGGCGCGCGTGCGGGCCGGTCATGAGGCGAGTTCGCGCGCTCGAGCGGCGCGCGCGCGGCGAGGACCTGCCCGGCGTCGAGCCGAGGTGCGTTTCGAGGCCCTCCGAGTGACCCCGCGGCAACGGAAGATCCTGGCGCAAGAAGCCGAGGACCGGCGACTCCTCGCCGACCTGCAAATGCTCGTCGCCCAGGCCCGGCGACCCAGGGAGAGCCGAGAGGAGAAGACCATGCAGAAGATCGAGCCGGAGACGACTGTGCGGTTCCTGATCGACGGCGAGGTCCGTTGCGCCGAGGTCGCGGCCGTGGTGTTCGACCGCGAGGCGACGACCGACCGAGGGGACTGGGGCATCCTGTCGCGCCGACTCACGATTGCGAGAACGCGGAAGGGGGCAATCCTCGTCCGGCGCGTCGCGCTGGGCATCCTGGGCGCGCCGTCCGTAACGTGGCACGTCGCCGCCTCGCCCGAGGAAGCCGTCAAACTGCTCGATGCGGACGACCCCCTCGAAGGCGCGGCGATCCAGAGCGCGGGATGGGCGACCCTGGGCGCCCGGGAAGCCTGATCCCGCCGCGCCGGCCGGCCCGCCCGCGAACGGTCCGGCTCCCGTCCGGCCCGCAGGCCCTCCCGCCCCGTCCGCGCGCGCCTACGGGCATCCTGGCGCGCCGGCCCCCGGACATCCGGCGTCCGGGATTCGGGGCGAGGATCGCCACGAATCCCGAACGAATCGAGCGCGGCCGTCAACGAAACGTCCGTCATGTTGACGGATTCCCCTTGACAGGGAGTAGCCTATAGGATACAATACTATACAGAACGATGGAGGACGGCAACGATGAGGCGCGCGAACAAGACCGAAGCGACCCCGACGAAGGCCGTGGCGTACATCCGCGTTTCGACCGAGCAACAGGCCGACGGTGGCGTTTCCCTCGACGCGCAGCGGGCGAAGCTCGAAGCCTACGCCGCCCTGTACGAAATCGCCCTCGTGGACGTGATCGTTGACGCTGGCGTGTCCGCGAAGTCGCTCAACCGCCCCGGGCTGGAGCGCGCCCTTTCGATGCTCGACTCCGGCGCGGCCGACGCGATCCTCGTTGCCAAGCTCGACCGCTTGACCCGCAGCGTCCGGGACCTGGGCGAACTGGTCGAGACCTACTTCGCCTCCGGCAAGTCCGCGCTCCTCTCCGTTGCCGAGAACATCGACACGCGCTCCGCCGGTGGCCGCTTGGTCTTGAACGTGCTCGCAAGCGTCGCGCAATGGGAGCGCGAGGCTTGCGGGGAGCGAACGAGTGCTGCCCTCCAGCAAGTGAAGGCCGAAGGCGGCCGTCTCGGGGGCGAAGCTTTGGGCTGGAGCCGAACGGACGAGACCGACGCCGAGGGGCGCCGGGCCGTCGCCGAGATCGTCGAGGAGGTCGAGACCGTGCGCCGCATCCGCGACCTGCGGGACGCGGGCGAGTCTCTCCGCAGGATCGCCGCGGCTCTCGACGCCGAAGGCCGCAAGACGAAGAAGGGCGGGCGATGGGCGCCCGAGACCGTGCGAAAGGTGTTGCGGCGTGCCGAAGCGTCCTAGGAATGTCTGGAAGCGGGGAGTCGAGTGATGCACTTTAACCGCCTCAGCTTCAAGTACCCTTGGTTCTTCGAGTCATCGATTCCCGCCTGGGGCTGTCCCCATTGCGGTTGTGGGGCGCTAGCATTGGACCAAGGTTCGTTGAAGGCCGTGGAGACGCCAGCCGCAAAACGAGCATTCGAACGGTCACGCAACCCTGACGACTATCACGCTCACTTCTCCTGCTGGCTCCGCTGCGGCTCGTGTGGGGGCTGTGTGGTCGCCTGTGGGGATGCGGCGGCGGAGCCCCGCGAAGACGAGGATGATCCGTCAGGCTGGGTCTTCGACACCGCCTATCAGCCGTACCTTCTTAGACCGGCTCCTCCGCTGTTCTTGGTACCGGCTGCCGTCCCCAATGATATTTCCGTGGAGATCAAGCGGGCGTTCTCTCTCTATTGGGCGGACTACTCCGCTTGCGGGAATGCAATTCGGATTGCTGTTGAAGCGCTTCTCACCGACATCGGCATTCCGAGGTTTGCTTCAGGGCGGAAGCGCGCCCGGCTAACTCTCCACGCACGAATCGAGAAACTCCAGAATGCAGAGCCGGACCTGGCGCGGCTGTGTCTCGCCATCAAGTGGCTCGGCAATGAAGCAAGCCATCCCGGAGGTCTGTCGCGAGACGATGTCTTGGATGGATTCGAATTGCTCGCGAGTGTAGTTGAAGTCCGATACTCCGCCACTAGGAAAGAGATCGTCAGGGTGGCAAATCAGATTAACAGGCGCAAGGGTCCTCGTGCGCGACAACACGGCGGACATTCTGGCCAACATTGAACAGGAGTGGCGTCGTGCTCCGAATGATTGATCTGCTTCCCAATGTCGAAGATCTGCTCCGACTGGAGCCCGAGGAACTTGCGGGCTTCGTCATGGAACAACTCAATTCATGGCCTGAAACGGACCGCCGCAATCACCTTCACCCCGGCAACTACCCGAACAACATGGCGTGCGAGTATGCATCGGATTACCGCGAGAAGGTCGCGCTCGCGATCATGGAAGCATGGGGCTGGCTGGAGCGTGAAGGGCTGATTGCGACGAGGCCGACGGCGCATGGCGGCTGGGCATTCGTCACCCGTCGCGGAGAAAAGCTCAAGAACCGCATCGACCTGGCGAAGCTGCGCCAAGCTTCGCTCCTTCCCCACAAGGTGCTACACCCCAAGGTGGCGGCCGCCGTCTGGCATGACTTCCTCGTGGGCAACTACGACAGTGCAGTCTTCAAGGCTTTCAAGGAGGTAGAGATTGCGGTGCGCGGTGCTGCGGGGCTCGCGCCATCCGACTTGGGTGTGGATCTGATGCGGAAGGCGTTTCACGAGACTACGGGTGCCCTCACGGATAAGACCGAGCTTGTGCCAGAGCGGCAGGCGCTCAGTCATCTGTTCGCCGGTGCAATTGGGCGGTTCAAGAATCCTGGAAGTCACCGGCAGGTTGGCCTTCAAGATGGGGCAGCGGCAGCGGAGATGGTCATGCTGGCGAGCTTGCTGCTGCGAATTACCGATGAGCGTCATCAGTCTGGACCTTAGCGGAGATGGACACGAAGCGATTCCGCGCGAAGTACCTATGGCGAGACCGCGTAGCAGAAAGGAGCCGACCCATGGGCCTGTCCGATCCGGTCCCGATCCGACTGCACCCCGAGGACGTGGAGCGATTGGAGCGACTCCACGCCATGTTTCCGAGCATGTCAAAGACCGCGCTTGCCCGCGAGGCGCTCTCGCGAGGTCTCGACCTGTTCGACGAAGCCTTGAAGATCAAGGACGCGATGGAGCGAAACTCCGAGGTCGCCCGCCTCGCCGGGATGATCGGAACGCAGCGGAGGGGCCGCCGGTGACCGACCGCGCCATCGTCCCCGACGCCGGCGCCGAGGACCTCGAACGCCGCATCTTCACCGTGCGCGGACACCGCGTCATGCTCGACGAGGACCTTGCGGCCCTCTACGGCGTCTCGACGAAACGCCTGAATGAACAAGTCGGACGCAACCCCGGACGCTTCCCCGAGGACTTCGCGTTTCGCCTTACGCGACAGGAGGTTGCAATCTTGAGGTCGCAAAATGCGACCTCAAGTTTGATCGCTACCCACGGCGGCCGTCGCTACCTGCCGCGCGTGTTCACCGAACACGGTGCGCTGATGCTCTCCGCCGTTCTCTCATCCCCCGTCGCGATCCAGGCGAGCATCGCCGTCGTTCGCGCCTTCGTCCGCCTCCGCGAACTCGCCGCGGGACACCGCGACCTCGTGCGCCGGATCGACGCCCTGGAGAAGAAGTACGACGCCAGTTTTCGCCTCGTGTTCGCCGCCGTCCGCGCCCTCATGGCGGGCGACCGCCCGGAGGGACCCCGCGACCCCATCGGCTTCAAGTAGGGGGATGCCATGAAGCGCAAGCGCAGGCCGTTCGGCTCCGTGTTCGAGCGCGCCGGGAAGCCCGGCTGGTACGCGCAATTCCGCTGGCAGGGCCGGACCTGGCTTCGCGCCGCCGGCCCGACGAAGGCGACGGCGGAGAAGAAGATCGCCCTGGCGCACGCCATGCTGGAATCCGGCGCCCGCATCGACGACGTGCTCGCCGAGTGCTTCGGCGACCCGCGCGGGTCGCGGCTCTCGTTCCGCGACGCCGCCGCGGCCTACCTGGAGCACGCACGGGCCGAGAAGCGCGCGTCCACCTGGGCGGTGGACGTGGCCCGCTTTCGCGTCCTGCTCGATGCGCCCTGGGCCGGGAAGTACCTGTCCGAGATCGGGCCGGACGAGATCGAGCGGTGGAAACAGGAACGACTCGCCGCCGGGCTCGCGCCCTCCAGCGTCAACCGCTATCTCGCCCTCGCGTCGGCGCTCTACACCTGGGCGAACCGGATGCGCTACTGCGATGCGAACCCGGTCCGGCACGTCCACCGGCTCTCCGAGGCGGGACGCGAGCGCAACGAGTACCTGACCGCCGCCGAGGTCTCGGCGCTCCTCGACTGCGCGTCCGCGACCCTCCGGCCGGTCCTGCTCGCCGCGTTCCATACCGGCGCCCGGATCAACGCCTTGCTCGCCCTCGCCTGGGAGGACGTGATCTTCGAGCGCGGGGTGATCCGGTTCCGCGCCGCGGCCGACAAGGCGCACCGCACCCGCGAGGTTCCGATGACGGAAGCCCTCCGCGCCGCGCTCCTCGACCTGCACCGCGCCCGGCGCGTCGGCGGACCGGACCGCGTGTTCCTCGGCGAACACGGACGGCCCGCGTCCGTGGGCGTCCTGCGCGAGCACTACGCCCGCGCCATCGCCGCTTGCGCCGCGATCCCGCAGGAGAAGAAGGACCGGATCGCGCGCGAGCGCGTGAAGTTCCACCTGGGCCGCAGGACCGCCGCGACGATGCTCGTCTCGTCGGGGGTGTCGATCTTCGACACGTCGATGACCCTGGGAATCTCCACCGTCGCCGTGACCGCCAAGCACTACGCGAAGTTCGCCCCCAACGCCGCCAAGGCCGCGGTGGAGAAGCTCGGTTCTGCGCTCGACCCGAAGCCGACCGCGAAGCCCGCGGAAGGGGTGTGATTCGTGGTCACTCGGCTATCCTGGGGGCTATCCCAACCCGACACCCTCGCCGCAAGCTGCGCCCGCTGCGCGCGTTCCGAAATCGCGTCCCTGGACTTCAAATCCAGCGCATCCTCCACAAGGGGATGGGTGGGTTCGATTCCCATGCACTCCCGCCATACTTTCGCGAATTCGCAAGGCCGTTCGTCTCCAACTTGCGACACGCAGAGCCGGGGCCGACCGGGAGGCTCGTCGAACCCCGCACGGAACCCGGGCGGGTTGCTTCACTAGAGACATTCCGGTGCCGCTCGTTCTAGTCCGCTCCCCGGGCATGGCCGTTGCATCACGATTCACTTCTCCGCGTCCGGTCCGTGGGAGTACTGCCGCATGATGGGTTCGTATTCCGGTCCCCGGGTGCTTCTTGTCGAAGATGACCTGGCGACCGCCATGGTGCAATCGTACATTCTGAGATCGGCCGGTTACTCGGTTACCCTCGCGGAGAGTGGTGAGCAGGCATTGGCGCGCATCGAGTTGATGCGTCCCGACCTGATCGTGCTCGATCTCAATCTCCCCGGGCAGGACGGATTCTCGGTCGCGCGCAGGCTCGCAGAGGGCGGGCTCACCTCCCGCATCCCCATCGTGGTCGTGACCGCGCACCCCGGACGCGTCCAGGGTCAGTTTAGCGACGACCTCGAGAACATCCGCAGCTTCCTGTACAAACCCTGCGAGGAACGATCTCTGCTCGGACTCGTTGCCGAGGCCCTCGCGGAAATCTCCGGTGGAGGTCAACCTCATGACCCCACTCACTGAACTGCTCGGACGCGATGGCCCGGACTTGCGCACGGCCGCACTCGAGCTGGAGCGCGCGCTGCTGGATCTGGACACGAAGTCGATTCGCGTTCTGCTGCCGTGGATGGAAGAACAATGGGCGGCGCATCGCCGCCGCGAGGAGGAGGACCTGTTTCCGGACCTGCTCGAATGCATCGAGCGGGCTTCGAATCGGTGGTCGATGCGACAGGCGGATCCGCGGACCGGAGGCCCTTGGGCGGCGGAGGCCAATCTGGTCGAAGCGCTGGCCGGCGTGGCGTGCGCCCTCGAGGAGCACGAAGAACTGGTCGCGTGGTCCCGCCGGCTGGTCGACTTCGTCCCCGCCCACCCCGGGCCGTGGAAGGCGCGGTCCTTCCGAAAGCTCTGCCCGAGGTACCTGCGCGTGTACGACGCCCACCTCCATCGCGACGAGACCCTCGTCTATCCGCTCGCGGAGCGTCTGCTCCCGCCCTCCTGCAAGCGCCGCGTCATCGCCCGGTTGCGCGACCGGACGGCGGTGCAGCCGCTGCCGGCCGGACTGGAGCGAGATGGGTGGGCCTGAGGGCCGCGCCTGTCACATTCCGACGCGGGAGCGCGGATCCTGTTTCAGCGGCATGACAGGTCTTTACCCCTTGGTGTGGGAAGGCGTACGTTCGAACTCGCGCCCCGCCGGAGCGGCGCCGGCCCCGGGTGTATCGGCCGCGGGACGGAAGGCGGGTCCGATTGCGGCAGGGTGGTTGGAGATTCTGCAAATTGGGAGAGAATCACGGCCTGCGACGCGACCAAAGGCAGAACGAAGAGTGCGGATCGGCATGGGATGTGCTAAAGAGTGCTTCGGAAGCCTCGCAATCGACATGGAGGAGGGCGTCGGAGGAAACGGATAGGACGCTGGTCGCTACCGAAAAGGGCTACAACGTCCGGCGTCCGGTTTGCCGGGGTGGAAACGGGCCTCTGCGTGAAGTCATGCGAAGGCGAAAGACAAGCTCCTCCAGACGCTCACACGCAGGAAGCTCAGGTTTACTGCAACCAGGGCAATCCCAAAGAGAGTGGATTGCCAGCGGGAGAGCTTCCACGGGAGGTCCGTTTCCCCACTCCTGCCCGGCGACTGAATCGGCCATCCGCCTCATCCCCACGGGCGGATGGTCCACACGGAAATCGTCGGTCGCACCGACGGTTTTCGTGTGATTTTCCACTTCCGCCCCCCCCACACGGAAGCGTCCGCCCACCACCCGTGTCCTCGAACCTGGATTGCGGGGAACCTCCCCGCGGCCCGATCCGGGGTCAGAGTGGAGGACGCGCGACCGGAAGGCGAGAGGCGAATCCGGTCGGCGTTTCGCGGAGGGAACCCGTGCCTGCGAGGGCCGCGGCGGCGGGTGTCGAGGGGTCCATCGACGGTCCGCGCGCGTCCACGGCAGCGACGAGGATTGTCCTTGCCGGAGGCAGAAGCTTCCGGTCGTCAGGGCCGGTCGGCGGGCGGAGCGGGCGGCGGAATCGCGCGACGGGCCCAGCGCAGCTTGGCGGAACGCGAACGGGGGTTTTCGGCGCGTTCGGGAGCCCCCGGGACGATCGGATCTTCGCTGACGGCGGAGTAGACGCCGGCGCGGAGGCCTTCGCGGAAGGCGTGTTTCACGCGCCGATCTTCGCCGCTGTGGAAGGCGATCAGCGCGGCGCGCCCGCCGGGCCGGAGGACGGTCGGCAGGACGGCAAGCAGGCGTTCCAGATTGGCGGCTTCCCGGTTGACGAGCATGCGCAGCGCCTGGAAGGTGCGGGCCGCGGGGTGGAGTTTCGCGCCGGCGGCGCGCTGGATGGTGAAGCCGCGGGCGGCGGCGACGATGGCGGAGAGTTCCTCGGTGGTCGTGATCGGCTCCGAGTCGCGCCGCGAGACGATGTGCGCGGCGATCCGCGCCGCTTCCGGCTCGTCCCCCAGGTCCCGCAGCGCGTCTTCGAGCGATTGCAGGTCGATGCGGGCGAGCAGCCGGGCGGCGGATTCCCCGCGGGTCGGGTCCATGCGGAGATCGAGCGGGCCGGGTCTGCGGTAGCTGAACCCGCGCGCGGGGTCGTCGATCTGGGTGCTGGCGACGCCGAGGTCGGCGAGCACGAGGTCGGCGCCGTCGAGTCCGGCGGCGGCCAGGACCTGGGGAAGCCCGGCGAAATTGGCATGATGGAGCGAGAAGGCGTCCCCGGCCGGGGTCAGGCGCGCGCGGGTCTTCTCCAGGTTGGCGGGATCGAGGTCGAGGGCGACGAGGCGTCCGCCGGGGGAGATCCGGCGCAGCAGTTCGAGCGCATGGCCGCCGAGGCCGGCGGTGCAATCGACGGCGATGGCGCCGGGGCGGGGATCGAGCGCGGCCAGCGCTTCCGACAGCAGGACGGGCTTGTGGGCGGGTCGTTCGGTCATGACGGGTGGGGAGACTCCCGATTCAGGCGCCGCGCACGATCCGCCGCACGCGCTCGGACGCGAGGAAGGCTTTGGCGAGCGCGGGGTCATCGCAGGCGGCCGCGATGCGGGCGGCCAGGGCCTCGCCGCGCGCACGGGCGGCGCGCGCCTCCGCGCGGTTGCCGGCCCTCTCGAAGTCCTCGGCCAAGGCGCCTTCGGTTTCCATTTCGAGCAACGGACGGCGCAGTTTCCCGGCCAGCTGTCGGGTTTCCTCCCGGAACCGGTCGTCGGTCGGGGCGCTGCGCAGAATCGTCAAGCGGGCGCGCAATTCGAGGCTCGGCTGCCCGCTCGTCATTGCCGCGGACAGCGCGGCCCGCGCCTGACTCTGGGCGGGCGCCGCGTCGCCGCGCGCGAGCGCGATCTCGGCCCGCAGGAGGGCGAGTTCGGCGACCAGCGTCCGGTGGCCGATCTCCCGTGCCGTCGCCTCGGCCTTGCCCAGTTGCAGGGAGGACATCATCGACCCGGCGCCCGCGCGGCACTTGCCGAGCAGGCTCAGGCCCTCCTCGAGGCGGAGGCCGGCCGCCTTGGAGAGATCCATCGCCTCCACGAACATCGCCTCGGCGCGCTTCTCGTCGGCGATCTCCCAGCGCGCCCGCGCCTCCGCGCAGCGGACCTTCGCCTCCACGGAAACGTCGGAGGCCGCCCGGGCCTCGGTGCGCGCGGAGGCGAACGCGGCAAGCGCCGCGCCGTAGCGACCGTCGGCCTGCCAACATTCCGCCAGGTTCAGGTGGCAGAGGGCGCGTCCGCGCCGGTCGCCGATCCGCTCCTTGAGGGCGAGGGCCAGTTCGATCTCCTCGCGCGCCGCGGAGGTCTGGCCCTGGCGGACGAGCAGGGACGCCAGGCTGACCCGATTCGCCGATTCCGCCCGGCGCAGGCCGCGTTCGGCGCACGCCTTGACGGTGGATCGCAGGGTGGCGGTGGCGGCCTCCAGGTCGCCGCGATCGGCCGTCAGGATGCCCAGTTTTCCCTGCGCCAGCAGGGCACGGGCGCTGTCCCGATCGCCGATGCCGGCGAGCGAGTGTTCGAGGGCCTTGTAGGCCTGGTCGATGAAGCCGCGGGCGGCGAGGACGAAGCCGAGCTGAAACAGGCACTTCGACAGTCCCGCGGCGTCGCCCTGCTTCTGGAACAGGTCCTGCGCGTTTTTCAGCGCCATGAATACGTTCTCGAGCCGGCCGGCCAGGAAGTGCAGCTCGCTTTCGAGGAAGTGGGCCTGGGCGAGGCGGGGGGAATCCTGTCGCGCCTGCCAATACTGCACGGATCGCCGGGCGAGATCGAGGGCCGAGGCGAACTGGTTCTGGAAGCCGAGGATGCGCGCGCGCTCGGCGGCCGCATCCGCGAGGAGGTCGTGGTTGGACCGGCGGGAGGCGCAGCGCTCGACGACGTCGAGGGCGGCGAGCGCCTCGTCGTACCGACCGAGTCGACGCAAGACGCTGGCGCGGCGCGCCCCCAACCGGGCCCGCGCGACCTCGAGATCGAACGACTTTCCCGGCCCGCCGGCGGCGTTCTCGGTCAGATCGTCCGGGGACATCAGCTCCGAGTCGGTGAGCGTAACCTCGCCGGCGGCGGTGCCCGTCGCCATGGCGGCGTTGGGCGGTCCGGAGTTTCCCGAGCCGTTCGCTTCCCCCTCCGCCGGCGGCTGCGCCGAGGCCAGCGGTTCCAGCATTTCGAGCGCCCGTCCGTAGTAGTCCGAGGCCTCCTCTTCCGCATTGGCCTTCATCGACAGGTCGCCAGCGCGCGCGAACAGCTTGACCGCCTCCTCCCACTCGCCGGCCGCCTGGAAGTGGCGGGCCGCCAGCGTCACCAGTTCCAGCGTGTCGAGCGAGTAGGCTTGCACCATCCGTTCCGCCACCCACCGGTGCAAGTCCTTCCGCGTCTTCTTGAGCAGCGTTCCGTAGATCACCTCGTGGACCAGCGCGTGTCGGAAGACGTATTCGGTTCCCGGATTGAACTGGAGGACATCCTGGGCATAGATCAGGCCCTCCTCGTCGAGGCGGGCGAGCACGGGGAGGACGTCCCCCCCGGCAAGGTGAGCGACCATGTCCGCCCAGAACACGCGCCCGATCACCGACGCCGTCTGGAGGACCTGCTTCTCGCGCGATTCCAAGGCGTCGATGCGCGCGGCGAGAGCGGAATAGAGCGTGCGCGGGACTTCCGCCGTGACCCCCGCCGAGGTCGGGGTGCCCGTTTCCGCGGTGCCTTGCAGGAAGGCGCGGACCAGTTCCTCGAGAAACAGGGGGTTGCCGCCGGACCGCTCGACGATCTGCGCGCGCACGCGATCGGCCAGGCCCGACTGTCTCGCCACGTCTTCGACCAGGGAGCGGCTCGCCTCTTCCGGCAACGGGGCAAGCGTCATCGCGAGCGCCCCCCGGTCTTTCAGCCACGCCGTCCGTTCCCCCTTTTCCGGGCGGGACGACAGCAGCAGGTAGAGCGGCACCGCCGGGGCGAATTCCGTCAGATGGACGAGCAGTTCGAGCGAAGAGGGGTCGATCGCGTGCAGGTTGTCGAGACAGAGCACGGTGGTGCGCTGGCGAGCGCACTCGACGAACAGGCGGGCGAAGGCGTGGCGGATGCGCTCGCGCCGTTCCGCGGTCGCGTCGCTTTCCTCGGCGGGGGCGCGCCCGGGGGCGACGACCCGTTCCAGCGCGGACTCCAGTTCACGGCTCAACGCGGGGCCGAATTCGGCGTGCACCCCCTGCAGAACCGTGCGCCACGCGGTCTCGGAGACGGCGCCGTCCCCGCCCGCGTAGCGATCGCGGACCATGCGCAGGAACGGCGTGTACGGGCCGGCCAGGTAGGGGTCGATTTCGGCCCACCAGATCGTGGCATGGCCCAAGTTGCGCCGGAACTCGCGCAGGAAGCGCGACTTCCCGATTCCCGGCTCCCCGACGACGATCGCGATCCCCGCCCGCGGGGCTCCGGCGCACTCGTCGAGGTGGCGGCGGAGCCGCGTCATTTCGGCGTCCCGACCGACGAAGCGGGTGTTCCACAGCCGCCGGGTGGAGGAGCGCGCGCCGCCGGCGCCGGTGAGTTCGAACACCACGATCGGCTTGGACTTTCCCTTCACCTGGATGGGGTCGATCTCGCGAAAGGTGAACTCCGAGCGGCAGGCGTCGCGCGTGGATTGGCTCACCCAGACCGATCCGGGTTGGCAAGCGCCCTGGATGCGCGAGGCGAGGTTGACCGTGTCGCCGATGGCGGTGATGCCGCGGTCCTCGCGGCCGGCGATGGCGCCGATCACCGCCTCGCCGGTGTTCACGCCCACGCGCATGCGCAAGGCCGTTCCCGCGGGTCCGCCGGCCTCCTCCGCGAGCGCGGCCTGAATGCCGGCCGCGGCGCGCACGGCGCGGTCCGCGTCGTCCTCCTGCGCCCGGGGAACGCCGAAGAGGGCGAGCAGACCGTCGCCGACGTACTTGTCGACATATCCGCCGTGCTCCTCGACGCATTTCGTCAGCCGGCGGAAACAGCGGTCGACCAGGTCCTTGACTTCCTCCGGATCGCGGTCGGACGCGCGGCGGGTGAATCCGACCAGGTCGGCGAAGACGACCGTGATCACCTTGCGTTCCTGTCCGAGCATGCGCGCGAGCGCGAATTCGAGCGGGGCGCGGCAGTGGGGGCACTCGAGCGCGTCCGGGGGGGCCGTCGCGCCGCAGAGACCGCAGGGGGCGGCCGCCGCGGCCGGAAGCCGCGTCCCGCACATTCCGCAGAACCGGAATCCCTCCGGACTCTGGAAGCCGCAGGTCGGGCACAGCATGAAGGCGGGCTCGTCGTCGGTGCGCGGTCCCCCGGGAAGGGGCGATCCGGGAAGCAAGACCGCGGGGTCCATGCGCGATGGTGACGCATTCGGGGCGCGCGGTCAAGGATCGCCTGGGCGCGAAGGCCGGCTCACTCCCGGCGCAGCACGCGGCGGATCACCTCGTTGACCGCCTTGAGGTCGGCGAGCGCCTCGTCGGTCACCCGCCAGAGGATCCGGCCGCGCAGTCGGTAGAGCAGCGGCAGGTGCGCCGCCCGGCAGGAACGCAGGAACGAGTCCTGGAGTCGCGCCGTGCCCACGCCGTACTCCACGGCGAGTTCGCGCAGCGCCTGGGACGCCTGGGTCGGGGACAGGGCCGATCCCGCGGGTTCGGGCGGCGACAGCCGTCCCGCCTTGAGATCGGTCCGGACCTGCTGGGCGTGGCGGTTGACCACCGAGTTTCCCGCATCCGCGACCTGGTCCAGGACCTCGCGCGCCTCCGACGTGCCGAACTCTCCGAGCGCCTGCACGGCGGCCATCCGGTGCGCTTCCGATGCCCCGGGATGCTCGAGGACCTGGACCAGGTCTTTGAGGGCGCGCGGGTCGAGGAACTGCAGGTGGAACAGCGCGATCATGAGGCGGTACTCCGGGGCCCACTCCCCGTCGTGAACCCCCCGGACCGCCGGGCGCAGGCGGTCGTCGAAGAGCACCGCCAGGGCGCGCAAGGCGTTCGCGCGGGCGATCGGATCCTCGCCGCGCAGGATCGGCCCCAGCACCCGCTCGGCGTCCTCGCCCAGCGGACCGACGGCGAAGACCAGCATGAGATCCCAGTCCATGCGGCCGGCGTAGATGCCCCCCACCCGCGTGCCGTCGATCCCCATCACGCGGGCGATCACGGCGTGGCCCGGAACGTCGCCGAGGCGGGCGAAGAGGGTCGCCGCCCCCCACAGCGGATGCCACCATTCCTTCGCATCCACCGAGAGGGCCGCCTCCGCCGACTCGCGGACCAGGTCGGTGTCCGGCGGTTCGCCCACCCCACGCAGCGCCAGTTCGGTCCGCAGCAGGACCTGCGCCAGCGCCAGCCGCTGGAAGGGATCGGCCGCCGGGGAGCGCAGCGCCTGGAGCAGGCGCGGGCCGACCAGCGGGGCGATCTGGATCAGGCGGTCCTGCGCCGCCTCCGCTCGCCGCAGGGATTCCACGACCCGCTCGCGGGGAAGCCCGGGCGCGAACGAAACCCCGGCGAGTTCGCGCACCCGCTCCTCGGCCTCGATCAGCACCGCGGGGGGAGGGGAGGAGGGATCGCCGGTCGAAATCGGCCAGCCGCTGGCCTGGTCGAGCTTCTGCAGGAGCGCGGCGTCCAGGACCGTCCCGCGTGCGCGCGCGCGCGCCGCCACCCGCCAGGCGGCGGCATAGGCCTGAATCCGGCCCAAATAGTTGACCAGGGCCTCATAGGCGGGGGTGTGGCCGGGTTCCAGGCGCAGGGCTTCGAGATACTGGTGTTGCGCCAGATTGAACCAGGTATGCGCCTCGTAGGCGCGGCCCGACTCGACCCGGAGTGCGGGATCCTTCCCGCCCGGGAGACTCTCGCCGGCCGCCTCTCCGCCGGCGCCGTCCGTTCTCACGGCGCCGTTCGAGGCGCACGCGGGAAGGCACAGGAGCGCCGCGGCCGCCAACCACGCGGCGATCGCCCGCCGGACCCCGCCCGGCCGGGATCCCGGTCCGTGGACGCTCACCCCCGTTTCACCCGACATCCGGTTCGCGCCTTGCTTGCAGCCGGCCGGTCATCCCCTGCGTCGGTCAGTAGTTCTCCCGCACCCACTTTTCCCATTGGTGATCCAGTTCGGAGTAATCCCAGCCGAACGCCGACTTCAGGGCCTCCTCCTGCTCGTTGCCGGAGGAGACGTAGTCCAGAAACTTGAGGAGCTTGGGCTTATGCGCCTTCACCATGAAGTCCCAGACGCTCCAGCCCTTGGCGATCATCTCCCCGGTCAGCGAATTGATCGTCGACTTGAGCGTGGCGTGCATCTCCGGATCCTTGGCCTGGTTGACCAGGTCCTTCACCGTCTGCGGCCAGTAGTGGGGGTCGCTGCTCAGTCCGCGGGATGCGCCGGACGCGAACGATTCGCCGCCCACGCACACGCAATCGGCGGAGGCATTCAGTTTCGCGGAGAACCAATAGGCGGGACACTCGTACAGCCAGCCGCGGATGGAATCTCCGCCGCCGTACCGGGCGCTGAACAGGACATGGTAGGTGTCGTGAATCATGAAATCCTGGGGGAAGTCCGGTTCCGCCTCCTCGCCGTGGTGGGACTCGATCCGGAGCCGCTGGAAGTCGGTGTGGCGCCCGTACTTTTTCTGGAACTCCAGGTGTTCGCCGGAGAGCCCGATGACGTTGGCGAGATAAATGTCGTGCTGCTCCTTCGTCTTGACGAAGACGGCACCGATGTGGTTCAGCAGCGGCGCGTTGACGTCCAGGTCGAACAGTTCGTGGAACTCCTTGAATGCCATCTCGCCGGCGCGGATCATCTTGCCGGTTTGCTCCTGCGAGAAGTAGGCGGAGACGGTGAAGTGGGTCGACTTGCGGGTGGAGAATTTGATGCCGACCCCCTTCTCGAGGTCCGGATCGGTCGCCGCCTCGGCGCCGGTCTCGGTGGCCTTTGCGGCCTCCTCCCGTTTCTTGCGATCGCCGTCCTCCTCGGGCGTGATCCACTTCACGCCTTCCTTGCGGTGTCCGAGCGCCTTGCGGGCGTCGGCGTGGTTGTTGTCCCAGTCGATCGCCTCGCGGTACATCTTGACCGACGGCTCCGCCAGCTTGGCATCCGCGGACCACTTGCCCAGTTTGTACGCCTCGTCCGCGAGCTTCTTCTCGGCCTTCGCGCGGTCCGACTTGTGCTTGTCGGCCACGCGGCCGTCCGGATCGCCCTTGTCGTCGTTGGCGGTATACACCTTGATGCTGCTGTCCCGTTCCCAACCTCCGGCGCCCTTCTTGAAACCGAGCTTCTGCCGCGACTTCGCGTGGTCGGGGTCGTGCAGAAGGGCCGCCTCGAACTCGGTCTTGGCGGTGGCGTATTGCTTCTTCTTGTGCAGGGCGTCGCCCAGCGAGAAGAACTCGTCGGCGATCTTCGTCTTGTAGGCGGCGTACTTCTTCTCGAACTGCTCGAGGGGCGAAGGGCCCTGCTTGCCGTCGTCGGCGAACAGCAGGCCGGCTGCGGCGACGACCAGCGCCGCAGCCAGGAAGCGGGATGCCGGGATGCGCATGACGCACTCCTTGGCGGATTGGAGACCGTCGGACAGGACTACTTCATCTCGTCGGACTTGACGATGATCTTTCCTACGAGTCCGTACTCCACCGCGTTGGGTGCGGACACCCAGAAATCGCGGTCGGAGTCCTTGGTGATCTGGTCCACGGGCTTGCCGGTCTGTTCCGAGACGATGCGGTTGTAGTTCTCGCGCAGGCGCAGGATCTCGTTGGCGTTGATCTCGATGTCGCTGGCCGCGCCGAACAGCTGGGTCGACGGCTGGTGGAGCAGGAAGCGCGAGTTGGGCAGCGAGTAGCGGCGCTCGCGCGGGGCGGCGAGGTAGATCAGCACCGCGGCGCTGGCGCACAGCCCCGTGCAGACGGTGCGGATCGGGGAGCGGACGAAGCGCAGCATGTCGTAGATGGCAAAGCCGCTGTCCGCGCTCCCCCCGGGAGAGTTGACGTACACGTTGATCACGGCGCTCGGGTTGTCCTGCTCCAGCAGAACGAGCTGGGACACGACCTTGCGGTAGAGCTTGTCCGAAACCACTTCGCTGACCAGGACGGTCCGGGTCTTGAGCATCTTCATGGACAGGCCCTTGTCGCCGTCCTTGTCGTCGTCCTGCTCGGCGTAACGAATCGGTTCCAGGCTGGGCATGAGGGGTCTCCTTCGATGGTCGGGTTGGGGACTCCGCCGCGTCCGGAACGGGATGCGCGGGGTCGTCCATCCGTCGCGCGGTCGGTTGCCGCGCGTCCGGGTCATTGCTTGTCCAGTTCCTTGATCTTCTGTTTGGCGAGGTCCGCGAAACTCGTATGGGGGAACTTCTGGATCACTTCCTGGTAATAGGCCCGGCCGCGCTCCCGGTTGGTCGCAGCGGCCTTCCCGGCCTCGTTGAGCAGGGGTTCGGCCTCGGCGCGGACCAGGTCGTCGCGGAGCTTGAGCGCGTACTGCGCGCCCGCGGCCGCCATCCGCTGCTCGTAGTCCTTCGCGGACTCGAAGCTGGCGGCGGCCGCGATGCCGCGCTCCTCCTTGGAGAGTTTCATCAGCCACTCGTACAACTCCGCTTCCCCGTCCACCACGCCCAGGGAGCTGTAGGGGGAGCGGGCGTGCGCGTAGAGGGATCCGGGTTCGCCGGCGGGCATCAGGCGTTTGCGTTGCAGGTATCCCCACTCCAGGACCGCGGAGTCGAGTTCCCCCTGGAGCAGGTAGGCGCATCCGCGCGAGAAGCGGTACTCGACGCACAACGGGTCCGCCTCGGTCGACTTGCCGAGATCGACGAGGGCGTTCACGAAGTCGCTCTTCATCATCCGGACGACGGCCCGCCGGTGATAGGCCTGGGCGCGGATCTTGTTGTCCGAGCGCTTGCCCTCCAGGTCGGCGATCTCGTCGCTCAGTTCCTTGTGGTAGCGGTCGAGGGCATCGAGGTCGGGTTTCACCTCGTCGATCTTGTCCTCGTGGATGAGGAACAGGGTCGGCCACTCCTGGGCCACGCGCAGCCCGGTGCCGGCGCGGGCGAGGAGGGCGAAGCGTTGCAGGCGCGCGTTTCTTCGTTCGCTCGGGGGGAAGCGCACGGGATCGGTGAACTTGAGCGCGGCGTCGAGGTCGACGAGTCCCCGGGCGAAGTCGCCGGACTCCATGAAGGCGCGGCCGCGGGACGCCAGCGCCGCGGGGTTTTCGGGATCGAACTCGAGCGCCTTGGAAAGGTCTTCCAGAGCCTTGGCGTAGTCGCGTCGGTCGAGTTGGATGCGTCCGCGGTGGCCGTAGGCCGACCCGGACGCGGGATCGAGCCGGAGGGCTTCGTCGAATCGGGCGACCGCCTCTTCCGGCTTGCCCAGCTTGTAGAGGACATGGCCGAGATTGGCGTGGAATTCCGACACGTCGCGGCGGAGTTCGATGGCCCGCGCGAAGGTCTTGGCGGCATCTTCGGGGTGGCCGTCGGCCGACTCGGCGAGCCCGAGCCCGTTGAGGGCCCAGGTGTTCTGGGAATCCGCCGCCGCCGCCGTCTTGAAGCACTCCATGGCGTCGCGCACGCGCCCCGAGTCCAGGCGCACGTACCCGGCGAGGCAGTGGAGGGCGCTTTTGGGCGGCGCGACGACCTGGGCGTCGAACAGGTAGCCGACGGCGGGTTTGATCGGGGCGGGCTCGCCGTTGGTGGAGACGCCCTCGGCGTACATGGGGTTGAGTTCCACGCCGCGGCGCCAGGAGCGCAGGGCATCCCGGAGGTCCCCTCCCGATGCCACCAGGGCGTAGGCGCGATTGACGTGGGCCGCGGAAAGGAGGCGATCGACGGCGAGGGCGCGGTCGAACTGCTTGATCGCCCCGGCGTAGTCGCCGGAGGCGAACGTGATCGCCCCGATGTTGTTGATCGCGGGTGCGAAGCGGGGTTCCCGATCGAGCGCAATTTGATAGGCGCGACTGGCGTCGTCCGTCTTCCCCTCGATCTGGTAGATGAGGCCGCGGAGGTTGTGGCCGAAGGGGCGTCGCTCGTAGTCTTTCATCAGCTCGCCGAGCAGGCTGCCGGCGGTCCCCGCCTGCTGCACGGCGAGGTGCGCCTTGGCGCGGCCGACCAGCGGCTCGATCAGGCCTGGGCTGCGCCGGATCGCCTCCTCGAAGGCCGCGAGGCCGTCCGCTTTCTTGCCTTCGAGCAGGTCGGCGGTGCCGCGGAGGGTGATCCCCAGCGCATCGTCGGTGGAGATCTCGAGCAAACGGTGGGCGCAGGCGCGTGCTTCCTGCGGGCGACCGTGCCGGGCGAACCAGGTGCCGCGCAGCGCCTGGACCGCGACGTTGCGCGGGAACGCCTTGGCCAGCTTCTCCGCCGTGCGGTCGGCCTCCTTCTCGTCGCCGAGCACGTAGTGGATCCGTACGAGGCCGAGCAGCGCATCCTCCTGGTCGCCGGCCAGATCGCCGGCCTTCTTCACTTCCGCGCGCGCGCCCTCGAGATCCCCCTGGGCGACGCGAACCTCGGCACGGGCGAGGAGCGCGTCCCAGCGGTCCGGCTTTTCGGAGACGATCGCGTCGGCCTCCGCGCGCGCCTTCGCGACCTCGTCCTGGGCGAGCAGAAGGTGGACTTTGAGCACCCGGGCGTGGATGAGGCCCGGATCCACCGCGAGCGCGGTGTCGAGATCGGCGAGCGCGAGCTGGAACTCCCCCTGACCTTCGTACGCCTGGGCGCGGCCGAAGAGGTAGTCGGGGCGCTTGGGATTCTTCTGAACGAGACGATCCAGGCCCGACGCCGCGGCCGCGTAGTTTCCGCAGCCCAGGGCGGCCACGGACCTCAGGTAAGTGGCGTGGTCGGTGTCGAGCCCGAGTTGGGTCGCGCGCGTGAAATCTTCGAGCGCGGGTTGGCAGCGTCCGTCCTCATTGCGCAGGAAGCCGCGCCAGAACAGGGCGTCCGGCGCCTCCGCCGAGCCGTTGAGGGCGGCCTCGATGTCGGAACTGGATTCCCGGTGCTTGCCGAGGCCGCGGTAGGCGCGGGCGCGACCGACCAGGGCGGGGTGGAAGCCCTTGAAATTCTCGAGCACCTTGTTGAATTGCCCATGGGCGGGGATCCACTCCCGCTTGAGAAGGAACTGGAATCCCGCGGCGCTGGGCCCGGCGGCGCGGTCGGCGCTGGCGACTGCGGCGGCCAGGTCGGTCTCGACATCGGCGGCGGGCGCCCCGTTGCGGAGACCCAGCATCGCCCGCCAGAGCGCGGCCATGCCGTTCTTCGGGTTCGCCTTGAGGGCGGCGTCGAGTTCCCGGCGGGCATCCTCGTCCCGTCCGAGCAGGACGAAACAGGAAGCGCGTCCGAGGATTGCGTCGGATTCGTCCGCCTTCAGGGCGAGCGCCTTCTCGAACAGCTCGAGCCGGCGCTCCACCTTGGGCTCCTTTTGCGCCGCCGCGAGCAGGTCTTCGAGCGAGGTCGGCTCGACCGCGACCGGGACGTTCGTGTTGGCGGGCGAGGCGTTGTTCGCGACCGTGACCCCGCCGTCGTCCGGCTTCTTCATCATGAAGAAGATCCCTGCGCCGGCGCCGAGCACGACGAGGACGCCGACGACGATCAGCCCCATCGGCGCGCCCCGGCGGGCCGGCACCTTCGCCATCCGCACCTCGGAGACCGGGCGCGCGGGCAGGTTCGGCGTCGGAATCTCGGCGGTGGCCGGCTCTTCGGGCGGGGCGGAGTCCAGGGCCCCCTTCCCCTTCAGTTCGGCCAGGGCGCCCCCCATCACCGCGCGTCCCACGCGCGAGTCCTTGGTCTTCTTCGGCGGTTCCTTGAGCGGGGGCTTGATCCCCTCCGGTTGGAACCGGATGTCGCGGGCGGTGGCAGGCCCGGAGTCGTCCGCGTCGGGGGCATCGGGGACCGCGGCGAGCTTCTTCTTCACCCCGGTCGACTCTTTCGCCTTGTCTTTGCCCCTGGATCCGGTCGGCTTCTCCGCCGGGGCCGGGCGGGACGGAAGTTCGATCTCGACCTTGTTCGAGGCCTGCTCCGGCGCCGCCGGCGCGGGTTCCACGCGAATTCCCGCCGCGCGGTCCTGGCACACCTTGCACGCGCGCGCGTTCAGCGGCATCGGGTAGCCGCAGTCGGGACAGGTCTTGAAGCGGTCGAACGCCTGGGCTTGACCCGCCCCCGCGCCCGCGATCGCGTCGAGGTCGAGATCTTCCCCCTTGCGGATCCGCTCCTGGAGCTGACCGACCTCGACGATCAACTCGGTGAACTTGAGGCCGTCGAGGGCCCCGTCGCTCATCATCATCTCGCCCACCCGGTCGACCTGACCGGTCTTCTTCCAATGGGCTTCCTGCTTCTTCACGTACTCGGCGACGATGTCGGGGGAGACGAGCCCGCGGACCGTGACCAGCTTGATGAAGATCCGGTCGGTTTCGCGCACGTGGACGAGTTTCTGGCGGGCGTTGATCTTCTTGACCTGCTCGTCGCTCAGGAAGTCCATGTCCTTGAGGATGTCGCGGAGGCGGACTTTCATCCCCTGGGACTCGTAGTCGGCAAAGATCCCCAGCGCCTCGTCGAGCTGCTCCTGAGTGAGGAACTTGAGCTCGACGGCGATCTTGCCGAAGTCCTGATCGGCGGCGTCCGCCATCGGGTTCTCCTGTTTTCGACCGCCCACGGCGGGAAGGCGGGCGGATCGGCGAAACGGCAAGGCCACGACCCGCCCGGGGGGGGTCGCGGGGAAGAACGGAACGATACCACGGGTCCCCGCGCGGGTCAACGAAACGCGGGGGGGCCGCCCCCCTGCGGACGCGACCGGCTGCGACCGGGGAATGGCGCCGGGAGGGCCCCGGTCCGGGCCCCGCGCGGTCTTCCCGTGAGGAGGGGGGCGCAGGTTCCGACCGGCCGCCCGAGCCCGAATCATGATCCCGTGGGCCGTGCCCCATCCGGCTGCACCGGAGCGGTGCGGGCCGCGTCTCCCCCGATCGCGGGGGACGGCCCGGCGATTGCCGGGACCGCGGCCCCCGGTTGCCGCCGGTCGAGCGCGGCCGCGCCGAAGAGATGCGCCAGTTCCGGTATCGGCTTCCACGCGACGCCATGGAGATTCCGCTGATAGCAGGTCTGACGCCCGAACACCAGGCCGCGCCACCCCCGTCGCGCCTCCGCGTACAGGTTGGTCGCCTCCGTGTACAGGTCGACCAGCCCGCTCTCCGCCAGTTGCCGCTTGAGCTCGCGGCGCGTGAGCAGGTTGCAGTGCGCCTGGCGGGCCAGATGGCCCTCCCACGCCTCGCCCGTGACCGCCTTCCAGAGCGGTCCGAACAGGTCCCGGTGGACCCACTCCACGATCCGCTCGAACGTCCGGTCGGGGAGCGGTGCGAACGGAATCAGCGGCACCGACGCCCAGCGCAGGGGGAGTTTCGTGGCATGAAACAGGTGCTCGTACCGGGTCGGACAGGTGTGGAAGAGGAAGTATCCGCCCGGCCGCAGCCAGTCGAACACATTGCGCAGCGCGCGGCGGAGCACGTCCTCGTGCAGGTGTTCGAGGATGTCCTCGGCCACGATGGCGTGGAACTCCCCCCGGGGTGCGGCCGCGGGATCGGCGACGTCGCCGACGACGAAGTCCACGCGACCGTCGGGGAGAACCTGGCGCGCGAGACCCTGGGCCGCCGCGATCGCCTCCGGGCTCAAGTCAAGTCCGGTCACCGCGTACCCCTTGCGGGCCAGTTCAATGGCGAAGGTCCCCACCTGCGTGCCCAGATCGAGGATCCGCGCGCCGGCGGGGAGATCCAGCGCCGCCAGCGAGCGTTCGACCAGCTCGATGCGGAGGAACCAGTGGCAGATTTCCTCGTCGCGATGGTGTCGCAGGAGGAACTTGCGCACCTGCTTCTGCAGCACCCGCTCGCCGTACAATTCGTCGAACGCATAATCGGCGGGTTTGTGGACCTTTTCCCCGTAGGGGGTCATGCGAACGCCCTCGACTCGCGCCCTGCGTTGCGGCGCCGGGTCGCGTGCTCTTGCGGCCGGCGTCCGGATCGGGCAGTCCGCGCGGGCGCCCCCCAGCAGGGCCTCCCGCGCCTCGCCTACTCTATCGCCCGGCGGCCCCCTGGGGGAAGAGCGGCCTTGCCGTCATCCGCGGCGGGAGGCGGTTCCGGGAACGGGGCGGCCCGATTTCGGCGCTTCCGTCCACCGACGCGGAGGATCGTGCAACCCCGGGCGGCCTGCCCATGAGGGGGGCGCAGAATCCGACTTACCGCCACGCGCCCAGGATCGCGCCCATGATCACATAGCCGATGGCGTGATTGCCGATCGTGATCGCCAGCATCTTCGGCGGCTTCGACTCGAAGGCATAGTTCGTTCCGATGGCGGGAAGGACCGCGCCCAGCCCGAGCAGGGCGCCGAGGACCATGCCGCCGACCGCGCCGGTGATTCCGGCCGCGACGATGAGCAGGGCGAAGGCGTACGCCTTGACCAGGGACCAGACGATCGCCTGAGTCATCGCCTTGGCGACGTCCTGTCGCTTGATCTCCTCGATTTTCACTCCGGTCAGCTCCATCCAGGCCTTGCCGCAGAGCGCCTGGGAGTACCAGAGACCGCCGAAGGCCTGGTGGGCCACGACGGAGACCAGGATGGCGAGGAAGTTGACGTCGGTCCACGAGAGGGTCATGGGCGTGGCTCCTTCACGAGATCGATCGGTGCCCTGCGGTGGCGCGTCCGGCCTTCCGCGGATCCCTACTTGATGCCGAGTCGTTTCTTCACGTCCGCCGGCGGCGCGAGGTCGAGATCCCGGTTGTAGACGGTGAAGTCGGCCGTGGTCGTCTGGTCGACGTCCCGGCCCGCCCCCATCATGGCTCCGGCGGCATTTCCGCCCGCTTTCACCGGCACGCGGGACTTGTTCTCGAGCCGGTAGAGGAGTCCGTCATCCTTTCCGATCCAGGCGCGATAGGCGATGTCGGCCTTGTCGAGGTCGAATTGGGCGACCCCGCCGAGCATGGCGGCGAGGCTTCCCAGCCGTTCCATCGTCGACTTCACGAACGCTTCGGCCGCGGCCCGGTTGCCGGCGGCGGCGACCACCCAGCAGTCGATTTCGCCGGCCTTGTCCGCTCCTTCGACCGTGGCGGAGCCGGCGATCCGGAGCATGTCCTCCGCCAGTTCGAGCGGCGTGCGCACCAGGCGCGCCCCCGCGGCCGGGAGCGGGCCCAGGCTTTCCGGAGTCTTCCAGTCCTGCGTGCCCGGGGCCTGGATGAGCATCTTCTTCCCGCGCATCCAGATCTCGCCGAGCTGGGCATCGACGAACCGGACGGTGCCGCCCTTGCGGGCGAAGCCCGAGCCGTCCAGGCCGGCGGCTCCCGCGCCGCCTCCCATCATCCCGGCGGCTGCGCGGGCGGTCTCCGAGGTGGAGACCATCTTGAAATGGTACCCCTCCTGTGCGGCCGACTGTTTCACCGCCTTCTGCAGGACCGCCTTGGCGTCCTTCGGGGGGGCGGCTTCCTCGGCGAAAGACCGGCCGGGGGGAGCGGTGAGGAGGAGGGCGGCCAGGAAGAACGCAAGGGTCGATCGCAGGATCATCGAGGCCTCCCGGCAGGGGCTGGCGTGACCAAGGAGCGCGGACGGGAACCCGAGCACGGTAGCGACCCGGGGACGGGAAGTCAATGAGTGGGGAAGGGGGGGCGCGGAGCGGCCCGCGCGGGATCCGCAGCGTGGCGTTGACCCGGGCCGGCGCGGCGCGTATCATGGTCGCTCCTTGCCCAGGCCACGCACCGGAGATCGCCATGGTTCCCCCGTCGATCGCCAGGATCGAGCGGCCCGATTCCGCGCTGTTGCACCTCTATCTGCTGCGCTCCGCCCTTCCTTATGCCCTCCTTCTCGCGGGCGCCCCGTTCACGTTCGGCGTGACGCTGCTCCCGATTGCGCTGACCTTCCTGCCCGCGTACATCCGCTACCACACCCTGCGGTACCGGTTCGACGAGTCGGGAGTGGCGGTGAGTTGGGGGTACCTCTTCCGCAGCGAAACCTACCTGACCTACGAGAAGATCCAGGACATTCACCTCTCCCGGGGACTGTTCGAGAGATGGCTGGGGATCGGAACGGTTTCGATCCAGACCGCCTCGGGGGCGTCGATGGCGGAGGAGTCGATCGTCGGCGTACGCGCCTTCGAAGAGGTGCGGGACTATCTGTACGGGCGGATGCGGGTGGGACTCCGTCCCGCGGCCGCGTCCGCCCCGCCGCGACCGGAAGGGACGGCTGCCGCGGTGTCGGCGTCCGCCGGCGAGGGCGACCCCCGGCTGTTGGCGATTCTGGGGGAGATCCGGGCCGAGGTGGTCGAGTTGCGCAAGACGCTGGAGGCCGCCTCGGGACGCGGCCCCGGCGCCTGACCTCGCGAAAGGACTTTCCCGCCATGCACCAGGCTCTGCGCGAATGGGTCCGCCGGATCCTTCGGCTCCCGATCGGGAACCCGGAACTGCCGGCCGCAATTCCCGCGGAAGTCCGCCGGGTGGAGCCCGCGCCGCGGTATCTCTCCTATGCGCTGTTCTGGTACTGGATCGGGTTGGGCGTGCTCGGTGCGCCGATCCTGGGAGCGCTCGGCATCGGCGGCGCGGTCGCCGCCGTCGCGGCGTCGCAAAAGAACCCCCTGCTGGGGATTCTCGTGGGGACCGGGATGGTCCTGTTCCTGCTCCTGAGCGCGGCCTGGGTGTGGTTCCAGTACTTCGTCACCACGCTCGAGGTCGAGATGCTGCGCTACACGTTCACCGACCGCGCCATGCGCCTGCGCCGCGGCGTGCTCGAGCTGGTGGAGGTCACCATTTCGTACGCGAACATCCAGAACGTTCGCCTCGAACAGGGGCCGCTTCAACGTGCGTACGGCCTCGCCGACCTGATCGTGGAGACGGCCGGGGGCGGCGGCGGGGCCCAGGAGCCGGGGATGGAGCCGACCGGGCACCGCGGCCTCATCAAGGGGGTGGGGGACGCGGCCCAGTTGCGCGACTGGCTGCTCGAACGGATGCGCGCCTGTCGCGGCGCCGGCCTCGGCGACGCGCACGATCTCGAGGACCCCGCCGGCTTCCCCGCGCCGATCGCCGCCCTTCCGGCAGAGGCGATCGCCGGCCTGGAGGCGATCCGCGACGAGCTCCGCCGCGCCAATCAGGCGGCTGCCGCGCGATTTCGATGACGTTCGCGGGCGTTCGCGACCGTCCGACGCCCGCCTCAACCGGGGGGAATCCTCCATGTCGGCCGCCCCGCGCGAACTGCTGGCTCGCTTCCACTCGAATCGGGCCGGCTTCGACGAAGTCATGCGCGGCCTGATGAATCACGCGGACTGGCTGGCGCCCGTTCGCCTGGCGCAGGAGGCGCTCGGCGGGGAAGGGGTCGTGCTCCCGCAGCTCTTGCGCTACGGGGAAGCGACACGGCTTCCGCCCGGTGAGGCCTGGCTCTTCACCGACGGCGAAGCGGCGCAGGCGGCGCTCGCCGGCGGGGCGGAGCTCGGACCCTACGCGGGGCGGCTCGTCGGCTGCACGCTCTTCGAAGCGCTCGAGTGCGAGATGACCGGCGTGAAAGTGAACCCGGGATCGGATCCGGCGCACGCGCTGTCGATCCCGCAGGACACGATCCGCATCGCCAAGTCCTGGGCGCGCGCGGTCGCAGTCGAGCGGGAACTGGAGCGCGCGCCCAGCCCGACGCATCCGCCGCTCCTGGCGCGGCTGCGCCGCTACCTCGGATACGAGATCCTGCTCCATCCCAATCACGCCATCGTCACGGCGGCGGGATTCGGCGGGTTCGACCGTCCCGCCGTCGTCTTCACCGCTCCGGACTGCGCCGAACGCTGTCTGGCGGCGATGCCGCTGGAGTTGGCGCGCCGGCTCCTCCGCATTCCCGTGGTCGGGGAGGACCTGTTCGCGCAGATGGTCGGGCAGGATGTCGATGGTCTCGTCTTCAACCCGGTCGGTCCCGCCCGGCCGTGCGTCCTGCCGGTCTCGGTGTGCGCGAGCGTGCTGGCGGCGGAGGCGGAGTAGCCCGGACCGCCGCTTGCGGAGGTCACATCCCCGGGCGGCCGGTCAACTGCCGCCGCTCCAGGATCAGGCAAGCGGCCGTCAGCGCGAGAACCATGGCGATGACGGGCGTGAGGAAGTGGATGCCGACGACCGGTTGGACCAGCACCTGCAACTCCACGTTGTCCAACCCGAACGCCCAGGCCCCCATCGAACGCAGCGCGTACGAAACGGTGACTCGATTGATGATGGCGGGGATGAAGCTGATCACGACTTCGACGATCCGTACATAGAGGACGGCGATCGCCATGGCGTGCCGGAGGAACAGCGTGCCGAACAACAGACAGATGGCGGCGAACGCGAACGGGGCGACCGCTCCCGGCAACGCCACTCCCCAGTAAAGGCGGATCGGGTCTTCGGGCCCCAGGATGAACACCGACAGCAACAGGCTGACCTGGGCGGCGATGGCGGTTCCGCAGGCGGAGGCGGCGAATTTCCCGAGGACGATCGCCTCGTCCACCAGCGTCTCCATCCAGGGCTCGGCCGAAGCGACTCCCTGGGTCAGCGCGGCATGACTCTGCACCATCATCCCGCCGCCGATGCGCACTTCGAGCGAGTCGAGCGCGCGGTAGGTTCCGGAGTCCTTGGTCATTCCGGTCAGGGCGACCGACGGGGGCGGCGCGACCGGGGGGCGGCGACGGTCGCAGGAACCACTCCAGTGGGAGGGCCTCGTGCGGGGGGCTTCCGATGATTGCCGGAGCGCCGGCGGATGGCAGTGCGCTTCCCCTCCGCCCGGCGCGGCTCACGGCGCCTTGCCGAACTTGCGGATCTCCTCCGCCTGCATCTCCGCCATCACCGCCAGCGCCTCGCGTTCGATCCGCGCGCCGCTTTCGACCTTCTGGGTGATGCCGTCGAACAGGCTGTAGAGGGCCGGGACGACGTAGAGGGTGAGGAACGTCGAAACCGCCAGCCCGCCGACCACGGCCATCGCCATCGACTGGCGCAGCTCGCCGCCCGGTCCGGCCGCCAGCGCGGCGGGCAGCGCCCCCGCGATCGTGCTGACCGTCGTCATCAGGATCGGCCGCAATCGCTCCGGGCAGGCGTGGAGCAGCGCGTCGTCGCGCGATTCCCCGAGCAGCCGGCGATGGTTGGTGAACTCGACCAGCAGGATCGAATTCTTCTTCACGATCCCCATCAGCAGAATCATCCCGATTGCGCTGTAGACGTTGATCGACAGGCCCGCCAGCCAGAGCGCGGCCAGCGCCCCCGAGAGGCTGAACGGCATCGCCATCAGGATCGTGACCGGGTGCACGAAGCTGTTGAACTGGCTGGCGAGAATCATGTACGCGACCACGACCCCGAGGACCAGCGCCCAGGCGAGTTCGACGAACGACTCCTGCATCGTCTGCGCGCTGCCGGAGAGCTTTGCGTGATACCCGTCGGGCAGGACCTCCCCGGCGATGCGCACCGCCTCCTCCACGGCGAGGGCCTGCGACTTTCCCGGAGCGACGTTGGCGAACAGGTTGATCGCCCGCTCGCGGTTCCGCCGCGTGATCGATTGCAGGCTCGGGCGCTCGTCGGTGCGCACCAACGTGGACAGCGGCACCAGCTCTCCGCCGCGCGCGCGCACCTTGAGCAGGCCGATGTCTTCCGGCCGCGAGCGTTGCCCGGAGAGCAGCCGCACCCGGATGTCGAACTGACGCCCCCGGTCCTTGTACTTCCCCGCGCGCACGCCCCCCACCAGCGCGTTCACCGTCAGCGCGATGTCCTCCATGCTCACGCCGAGCGCCGCTGCCCGGTCGCGGTCGGGCAGCAGCCTCACCTCCGGCATGCCGACCAGGTAGTTCGAGTCGACGTCCAGGTAGAGCCCGGTCTCCCGCATGCGTGCCTGGATCTCCTCGCTGAAGGCCGCCAGCCGCTCCCAGTCCGGCCCCTGCACGCTGAACTCGACCGGGTAGCCGCGGCCCGCCGTGAATCCCTGGAGGCTCAAGTCCTGGAGCGCGACTTTCACGCCGGGCAGACGGTTGAGCGGGCCGCGGATGTCGCTCATGAACTGTTGCAGCTTGACGGCGCGGTCCGCGGCCGGCACGAGGGTGATGAACATCATCCCGGAGGTGATCTCGCCCCCGCCGAAACCGCCGACGGCGCCGAAATAGCGCTTCACTTCCGGCCGCGTCGCCAGCAGTTCCTCGCATGACCGCATCGCCCGGTCGGCGACGTCGATCGACGAACCGACCGGCGTGGTGAAGCGGGCCATGAACACGCCCACGTCGGTGGGCGGCGTCATTTCCCGGTTGAGCAGGGGGAAGATTCGCAGGGAGAGCGCGAACGCCGCCAGCGCCCCGATCACGACCAGCCAGCGCCCGCGCAGGGCGGGACGGAGCGTCGCCCGGTACGCGGCCGCCAGCCCGTCGAAGGCGCGGTCGACCAGCCGTCCCCGGAACCCCCGACGCTCCCCGACCGAGAGGAACTGCGCGCTGCGCGACGGCGTCAGCGTCAGGGCCTCCAGCAGCGAGAGCAGCACGCACACCGAGATGGTCACGCCGAACTCGAAGAAGAAGGCGCCGATGATCCCCTTCATGAACGCCACCGGGAGGAAAATCGCCACGATCGCCGCGGTCGCCGCCAGCGCGGCGAAGGCGATCTCGCGCGCCCCCTCGAGCGCGGCCCGGATGCGCGGCTTGCCTGCCTCGGCATGACGAAAAATGTTCTCGAGCACCATGATCGCGTCGTCGACCACGATCCCGACCGCCAGCGAAAGCGCCAGCAGCGTGAAGGTGTTGAGCGTGAACCCCAGAAAGTACATTGCCGCCAGCGTGCCCACGATCGAGGTCGGGATCGCCAGCAGCACGTTGATCGTCGAACTCAACGAGCCGAGGAACAGCCAGATCACCACCGCCGTGAGGCCGACCGCCAGCAGGAGCGTGAACTCGATCTCCTCGACCGCCTCCTCGACCGCCACCGTGCTGTCGAAGTTCACGTCCAGGAACACGCCTTCCGGCAGGCGTTTGCGCAATTCGACCAGCTTGTCCCGGATGCCGTGGGCGACCGAGACCGCGTTCGCGCCGCGCTGCTTCTTCACGCCCATGCCCTGCGCCGGCAGGCCCATGGCGCGGGCGATCCGGCGCCGGTCCTCGAGGCCGTCCTCCACGATCGAAACGTCGCCCAGCGTGACCGGCGCCCCCGCGCGTTCGAACAGCACGAGCGAGCGAAACTGCTCCACCCCGATCGCCTCGCCCAGCGTGCGCACGTTCGCCTCGCGCGCCCCCGACTCGATCCGGCCGGCGGGCAGTTCGAGGTGCTGCCGGCGGATCGCGGCCAGCACCTCCGCCGCGGTGAGCCCGAAGGCGTCGAGACGGTCGGCGTCCAGCCAGACGCGCAGGTTGCGCTCGCGGAAGCCCCCCATCTGCACCTCGCCCACCCCGGGAACCGTCTGCAGTTGCTCCTTGACCACGTAGCGGGCGATGTCGGACAGCACCTGCGGGGACCGGGTCCCCGACAGGCCGACCCACAGGATGGGCTGATCCTCGGGATTGGTCTTGCGCACCACCGGCGGGTCCATCTCGCGCGGCAAGTTGCGCTGCGCCTGGCTCAGCCGCGTCTGCACGTCCTGGAGCGCGGCGTCGATGTCCCGGCCGAGTTCGAATTCGACGGTGACGGTCGCCGCCCCCTGCCGGCTGGTGGAGGTGATCTCCCGGATCCCCTCCACGGTCATGAGCGCGTCCTCGACCGGTTCGAGGACGTCGGTCTCCATCACCTCCGGCGCGGCCCCCTCCAGCCCGAGCGTGACCGAAACCTGGGGGAAGTCGACGTCGGGCATCTTGCTCACCCCAAGCCGCGCGCCGCCGATGCCGCCGACGACGAGGAGCGCGAGCATGAGCATCCAGGCGAAAACCGGCTTGCGGATCGAGAGGTCGGAGAGGACCACGGATCACTTCTCCGATCGCGGCGGGGCGGAGCCGTCGGGCGCCACGACGTCGACGGGGACGCCGTCCTGAAGCATCGGCGCCCCCTGCACGACCAGGACCTCACCCGGGGCGAGTCCGGAAAGGACCTCGACTCCGCCGTCGGGGGTGTGCAGCCCGAGAACGATGAGGCGCTGCCGGGCCTTGCCCGTTTCGACCGTGAAGGCGACGAAGCCGACCTCGGTCGGGAGCGCCGCCGCTTCCGGGATCACCACGGCGCGATCGTTGCGCGCGACCTCCATGCGGACGGTGGCGAAGAAGCCGGGTTTGAGCGCCGGGTCCGGGTCCGCGACCTCGGCCACGCATTCGACCATGCGGGTGACCGGATCGGCGACGGCGTGGATGTGGAAGAGGCGGGCGTCGAACGGGCGTTCGGGGAACGCCTTGACCCGGAAGGCGACCGCCTGGCCGTTCTTGAGATGGACCGATTCGGCCTCGCCGACGCGGAAGCGGAGCCGGAGGCGGCGGGCGTCGACGAGGGTGGCGATCGGCTCCCCGACCTTCAGGTACTGACCGGAAGCGACGCGCTTTTGCTGGACGATGCCCGCGATGGGGGAGCGGACGCGGGAGTCCTCGAGGTTCTTGCGGGCGATGTCGAGGCGGGCGCGGGCCTGGTCGAGCGCGGCCTTGGCCTCGGCGGCCTGGCCGCGGACGACTTCGAGGGCGGTCTGGGTCTCGTGTTCGCCGCCGCGGGCCATGTCGAGCTCGGCCCGGGCGCGGGCGACGACCGCCTCGAAGGTGGCGAGTTCCTCGCGGGAGACGGCGGCGGCGTCGCGGGCGATCAGTTCGCGACGGCGGGCGAGGTTGGCCTCCCCCTCCTGGAGGACGGCGACGGCGCGCGCGGTCTGCGCGCGGGCGCGGGCGATGGTCGCGTCGGACTGGGCGACCTGGAGGGCGGCGCGGGCGACCGCGGCCTCCGCGCGGGCGACTTCGGTCTCGGCTTCCCGCACGCGCAGGGAGTAGCGGGAGGTGTCGATCTCGGCGAGGACGTCGTCGGGGGTGACGGTCTTGCCTTCGTCGAAGGCGACCTTCTCGAGGGCCCCCTCGACCCGGGCGGAGATGGCGACCACCTCGTGGGCCTCGAGCGAGCCGACGGCGGTGACGGCGTAGGCGAGCGCGCGGGTCTCGACGGGGGCGACGGCGACGCGGAAGGCGCGCGTGCCCTTGGGCGCGGCGGCGCCCGCGGACGCGGGGGCGGACTTCTCGCAGCCGCCGGCGAAGACCGCCAGGGCGAGGAGGGCGAGCGGGAGGAGGGGGGAGGAGCGGGGTAGCCGCGACATCAGCGAGTCCTCCCGGCCGGGGTGCGATGACCGCGCGCGGCGCGCGGGGTCCGGGCGGTTCGCCTGGGCGTCACGCCCAGGCCGCAAAGGGAAAACTCGACGATTTCGGCGATCAGTCGTTCGCGCGGAATGCGCAGGCTGCCCGGTTCGCGGAATACCTGGCGCTGGAGGATGGCGTGAAAGACGAGCCCGAGAAAGGCGCGGGCGGCGTACTCCGGATCGACGGCGCGGATGCGGCCCTCCTCGCGCCAGCGGCGTACGGCGTCGGCGACGGCGACGCGCAGTCGGGACGCGCGGGCGCGGTCGAACGCGCGCGCGAGCGGGTGGCCCTCGAGGGCGCAATAGAGGAGGAGGCGGAGAAAGGTCGGATCGGCTTCGATGCGGCGGACCAGGGTGCCGGCGATGCGGCCGAGGAAGGCGGCGGGGTCGACGGCGAAGTCGGCGAGCGCGCGCAACGGCAGCGCGCTTTCGGCCTCGGCGATCTTGTTCTCGAGGATGGCGCGATAGAGGCGGCGCTTGGTGGGGAAGTGCTTGAAGACCATGGCCTCGGAGACGCCGGCGGCGCGGGCGAGCTCGCGGGTGGTTGCGCCGGCGAATCCCTTGCGGGCGAACAGGTGCATGGAGGATCGGACGATGGACGTTCTGCGTTCCGGGCCGGTGAGTTCGCGCGGCATGACGGGGTCAGGCTCCTGTTGGTGAGCGCTAGCTTACCCATGCGGCCCTTCCGCGTCAATCGCTCCGGGGGGCGCGGGGCCGTGCCGCGCGCCCCGGGGCCGGGCGGCGCCGCCCGCACCGGTTGACGAACGACGTTCCCCGCCGTAGGATCCTCCCACGCGGCGGGCGCCGGGGGCGTGCAGGGAGCCGGTCCCGGGCCGGCCGCCGTCCCGCGCCGGGGCGCAGGCCGGCCGCCGAAGGGAGTGCCGCCGATGAACGTGCTCGTGCTCAATTGCGGATCCTCCAGCCTCAAGTACAAGCTGGTCGACACCGACGCCCGCGCCGTGAAAGTGGAGGGGGAGGCCGAGCGGCTCGTGGGGGAGGGGGCCCACGCCGGCGCGGTGAAGGAGGCGCTGGCGCGCGTGAACGGCGGGCGCATCGAGGCGGTCGGCCACCGGGTCGTGCACGGGGGAGAGCGCTTCCTCCAGTCGGTCCGCATCGACGACGCCACCCTCGCCGCCATCGAAGCCTGTATCCCGCTGGCGCCGCTTCACAACCCGGCGAACCTGGCGGGAATCCGCGCCGCATGCGCGGCGCTTCCCGGCGTGCCCCAGGTGGCCGTGTTCGACACCGCGTTCCACCACACGCTGCCCCGGCGCGCGCGTACCTACGCGATCTCCCGCGCGGTCGCCGAAACGCACGGCATCCGCCGCTACGGGTTCCACGGGACTTCGCACGCCTTCGTGGCCGCGGAGGCGGCGGCCTTCCTCAAGACCCCCCTCGAGCAACTCCGTGTCGTCAGCCTGCATCTGGGCAACGGCGCCAGCGCGTGCGCGATCGAGTTCGGGCGCTCGGTCGAGACCAGCATGGGCATGACCCCGCTGGAAGGGCTGGTCATGGGGACGCGCTCGGGCGATCTCGACCCGGGCGCGATCGTGGCGCTCCAGCAGGCGGGGTTCGCCGCCGCCGACCTCGACCGCCTCCTCAACAAGGAAAGCGGCCTCAAGGGCGTCTCCGGTCTCTCCCACGACCTGCGCGACCTGGAGGAAAAGGCCGCCGCGGGGGACGACGGCGCGCGGTTGGCCGTTGCCGTCTTCGCCCACCGCGTGCGCAAGTATCTCGGCGCCTACGCCGCGGTGATGGGCGGCCTGGACGCGGTCGTGCTGACCGCCGGCATCGGCGAGAAGGGCGCGGCGATGCGCAACCGCATCCTCCAGCGCTTCGAGTACCTCGGGCTCGTCCTGGACGAGACCCGCAACGGGGACGCGCGCGTCTCCGACGCGCAACGGGTCGCGGTCGTGAGCGCCGACCATTCGCGCGTGAAGGCGCTGGTGGTCGCCACCGACGAGGAATTGCGGATCGCGGAGGAAACCGCCGCGGTGGTCGGCGGCGCCGCCGCGGTCAAGACCCCGGCGCCGATCCCGATCGCGGTCAGCGCCCGTCACGTCCACGTCACGCAGGAGACGCTCGAACGCCTGTTCGGGCCCGGGGCCCAGCTCACCGTGCGCAACCCGCTCTCCCAGCCCGGTCAGTTCGCGGCGCAGGAGACGGTGAACCTGATCGGCCCGCGCCGCCGGCTCGACCACGTCCGCATCCTCGGGCCGTGCCGGGCGCTCAACCAGGTGGAAATCTCGCGCACCGACGAATTTCACCTCGGTGTCGACGCCCCCGTGCGCCTGTCGGGCAACGTCAAGGGATCGGCCCCGATCACGCTGGAGGGGCCCAAGGGGACGGTCACCCTTCCCGAAGGTCTCATCTGCGCCATGCGTCACATCCACATGGCGCCCATGGACGCCCAAGCCTACGGCGTGAAGCAGGGAGACGAGGTCGAGGTCCGGGTCACCGGCGGGTCGCGTGACCTGACGTTTGCGGATGTGATGATCCGCGTGAGCCCGGAGTTCCGGTTGGAGATGCACATCGACACCGACGAGGCGAACGCCGCAGAATTGCCGCAGGCGTCGGCGGGGGTGCTGCAGCGCGTCTCCGGGGCGGGGGCCACGCTCCTTTCCCGGAAGCCCTCGACCGATTGAGGAGGGTCCGGCACGCCCCGGCTCCCGGCCAGCGCCGGACCCGTCGAATCCGGACGGCGACGCGGATGCGGGCCGTTCCGGGGCAGCGGCCCGCCCGGGGCCGCGCCCCGGCCGCGGTCCGGACGGGCACCCGGTTTGCCGAAGAACCCGCCGCGCTGCACCCGCGCGGTCCTGCCCGGCGGGCGCCGCTCCGCGCCCGATTCTCCCGGCGCGGGAGGCGGCTCCCCCGCGCCATCGCGCGCTTCGTCGCGATTCCGTCGGTCGCGGGGCAGGCGGGGCGAGCATCCCCCCGCCTTCTCACCGGTCGGGGATTCCACCCCGCAATGGGCGGGCCGGACGACTTGTAGGATTCTTCCGACGTGTCCGTTTGCGCCCTTGCCGGGGGCCCCCCCTGGGCTTATCACCCGGTGGGCTCGAATTCGGAGGAACCGCCATGTTGCATCGATCCGGGGTCCTGACCTGGTTCGTGGGGTGCGCCCTCGCATGGGCCGCGACGGCGGCCGATGCCGACGAACGTCTCGGCGCGAAGGACCCGAAGACCGGCTGGGTCGTCCATCAGGCGGACCATCCCTCGCCCAGCGCGGCCTACCGGTGGGTGATGATCATGCAGGAGGCGAGCGGTCGATCCGTCGACCGGGTCGGCGCGCGCCCGACCATCATTTCGCGCGAGATGATCCTCGTTACGACCGCGATGTACGACGCCTGGGCGGCCTACGACGACAAGGCCGTCGGCACGCGCCTGGGCGACCGTCTGCGCCGCCCGCCTGCCGAGCGCACGCCGGCCAACAAGGCGAAGGCGATCGCGCACGCCGCCGGTCGGGCGCTCCTCTACGCCTACCCGGAGGACGCGGCCTGGATCGAGCAGCAGATGCGCGCGGACGGCCATGACCCGAAGGACGCCTCGATGGACCCCGCGACCCCCGCGGGCGTGGGCAACCTCGCCGCGCAGGCGGTCATCGATCATCGGCGTCGCGACGGCGCCAACCAGCACGGCGACGAGGCCGGGTCCGACGGTAAACCCTACTCCGACTACACCTTTTATGAGCCGCGCAACCCGGTCGACCGCATCCTCGATCCCGACCGTTGGCAGCCCCTTCCGTTCGATGACGGAAAGGGGGGCACGTTCTATCCGAACTTTCTCACGCCGCACTGGTATCGCGTGAAGCCGTTTGCCCTGGAACGGAGCGATCAATTCCGTCCTGGACCGCCCCCCAAGGTCGGCTCGGAGCAGATGCAGAAGGAAGTCGACGAGTGCATTGCCGCGAACGCCGATCTGCCCCCGGACCGGAAGGCGATCGTCGAGTTCATGCGCGACGGCCCGCGTTCGACCGGGCAGTCCGGCCACTGGTTGCGCTTCGCCGCCGATGTCTCCCGGCGGGACGGCTACACGCTCGACCAGGACGTGAAACTCTTCTTCGCGATCGCCAACGTCGTCTTCGACGCGTTCATCTCCTGCTGGGAGACGAAGCGATACTACGACTCTTCGCGGCCCTGGACGCTGGTGCGCTGGTACTACAAGGGCAGGACGATCAAGGGGTACCTCGGCCCGTGCAAGGGGTTCGGGGAGATTCCGGCCGAGGAGTGGCACCCGTATTCGCCGTCGACGTTCGTCACCCCGCCGTTCCCGGGCTACACCTCCGGCCATGCGACCGCGAGCGGGGCTGCGGGCCGGATGCTGGAGCGGTTCACGGGCAGCGATCGATTCGAGTGCGTGGCGCTCCGCCGGGCGGGCGAATTGACGGAGATGGGCTGCACCGTCGGGCAGATGCAGGCGCATGACGGGAAGATCGACCCGACCCTCCCGGACGATCGCGAGGTGCGCCTCGAGTTGCCCACCTTCAGCGCCACCGCCGATCTGGCGGCCCTGTCTCGGATGTTGGGCGGGTACCACATTGCGACCGACAACCATGTCGGTCTGGAGGTGGGACGCAAGATTGCGGACTACAGTTGGCCGATCTATCAGACCTACTTCGACGGCACGGCGAAGGTGCGCGAGTAGGCGGGCGCGGGGGGAGTCTTCGCGGTCGGTCCGCGGCTCCGCCGGTCATTCGCCGAGGCGACGGAAGACCTCCCCGGCGCGCGGGTGGATGCGATGGGCCCGGTCGCGATCGCCGCTGGGGTCGAGTCCCAAGGCGAGGCTGACCTGAGCGCGATGCCAGCAGGCGCGGGCGGAACGGGGATTGCGCGCGAGCGCCTCGTCCAGCCGATCGCGGGCGGCGGCGAGAAGGGGAGCCGGGGCCTTCGCCGCGGCGGCGCGATGGCGCAGCAGGCGCGCGAGCTCCACCCGCGGTTCGGCGCCCCCGGGAGAAAGCGCCACGGCGTGCTCGAGGTCGCGGGCGGCGGCGTCCCAGTCGGCCGCGGGATCGAGGTCGCTTGCGCGCGCGGCGATCCCGCGCGTCGTCCGCAGCCGCCCGCGCCAGAACCAGCCCTCCCATTCCGCCGGGGCCATGGATACCGCGCGCTCAAGATCGGCGAGAGCGCTCTCCCAGGTGTCCCACGGGACGGACCCGCGCGAGCGTTTCCACGCGCCCCACTCGGTACGCAGCGCGCCGCGGACCATCCACGCCTCCGCGAAGGCCGGGTCGAGGGCGAGGGCCCGCCCGGCCTCCGCGTCCGCTTCCCGGAAGAACGGCGTCGCGTCGGGTCCGTGCTCCACTGCATTGCGCGCGTGCGCGGCCAGCGCCGCCGCGCGGCGGGCCTTCGGCCATGCGGCGCCGGGAGCGAGATGTCCCGCGGCGGCGAAGTCTTCCGCCGCCCGCATGAAGTCGGGGGCCGCATCGTTCCCGCGCATCGAGACGTCCAGGCCCTGGAGAAGGTGGGAGCTGCCGCGCCCGAGGCGCGCGTCGAAGGCGGTCCCGGGATCGTCCGCCGCGGCGTCGAAATCGGCGCGGGCGCGGTCCAGGTCGGCGCCCGGGTCTTCGCCCCGGGACAGTCCGGCGGCGGCGGCTTGCAGGCGGGCCAGCCCGCGGTGGACGCGCGGCAGGGCGCGGCCTGGGACCGCCGCCAGGGAGGCGTCCGCGGCCGTCACGACCGACTCGCACAGGGGGCGCGGATCGCGGCCGGCCCGGTCCAGCGCCATCGCCCAGGCCAATCGAGTCCCCGTCCGGCCGTCGAGCAGGTCGACGCGACCCGGGGCGAGCCGGAGCGCCGTTTCCCAGTCCCGATCCGCGGCGGCGAATCCGTCGTCCCCTTCCCGCCGGTCGAGCGCCCGCGTCGAGGCGTGGCCGGAACGGATGAGCGCCCGGGCGCGCCAGACTTCGGGATCGTTCGGCGTGAGCGTGGAGGCACGCTCCAGGTCGGCGAGGGCCGCGATCCGTCGCGGCTCGGGGTCCCCCCCCGCCTGCCGGAGCGCGTCGGCCGCGAACGAGCCCGCGAGGCCGCGCTGCAGCCACAGCCAGGCGTCCCCGGGCGACCGCTCGATCGCGCGCCCCCAGTCCTCGATCGCCGCGTCCAGGTCGGGCAGGCCGTTCCCGCCCCGCGCGGCGATGTGCGCGCTCCGGCGCCCGCGCAGGGAGGCCAGCGCGGCCCAGGCGTCGCCCCGCGCGGGGGCGAGGTCGGCCGCCGCGCGCGCGGCCTCGATGGCGGCGGTCAGCGCCGGTTCCTCCTCCCGTCCGGCGGCGGCGAGCGCCGCCGCCCACTCCGCGTGGGCGTCCGCGCGGGCCACCGCCGCCGGCGTCGAGTGCGGGACGAGTTCGCACAAACGGGCCAGCAGGGCCAGGGCGGCGCCGGCG
>CAZWCX010000059.1:0-42826 GCA_964632945.1 uncultured Planctomycetia bacterium
CGGATTTTTCACGAAGCCGCTGGCGCGGCTTCATGAATAATCCGGGCTAGCCGGGGCGCGCGGAAGGAGGGACCCCGTTATCGGCGCGCCTTGCGGCTGCCCGATCGCTTGGGGCGAAGCCCGTCCAGGATCATCCCGATCAGCGCCTCCGGGATGGCCAGCATGTCCCCCACGTCCTCGTCGCTCAAGACCCCGAACAGGAGGCGCTCGACCGCGCCGATGACGGCCAGCGCGCTCACGCGCGGATCGATCGGGCGCAGCAGCTGCTTCTCGTGCGCCACCCGGGTCAAGTCGATGGAGTGTCGCGCCAGCCGGTCGGCGACCTCGCGAACGGGACGGCTGGCCCCCCGACCGGGAGAGCGGCACTCCTGCAGGTAGAGCAGGGACACGCGGGTGTCCTGCAGGATCGCCTCCGCAAGACGCTCGGAGAGCAGCCGATAGGCCTCGAAGAGCTCCCTGCGATTCCGGGCGGCCGCCAGCGTCCCCCCCGTCTCCTCGAACGCCTGGTCCACTCGAGCGGCCATCGGCGACAGGATCGCGTCGACCAGGTCGGTCTTGTCCTTGAAGTAGCGATAGAAACTCCCCTTCGCCACCCCGGCGGCGTTCACGATGTCATCGATCGCGACCGCCTCGATGCCCCGCTCCAAGAACAGCGACAATCCCGCGGCGCAGATGTCCCGCGTTCGCTGACGACGGTTCTCGTCGCGCTTGCCGCCTTCGCGGCCGGGCCGCTTCCCCGGGACGCGCCGCGGCGCCGGCGCCTCCACCCCTTCGGTCGGTCGGTCCATTCGCTCCTCCGATCCGGACGGTCGCCCAGTCTACCGGCTCCCGCCCGCCACCGTCCAGTCCTCGCCCCGCCCCGGGCCGTCCGATCCGCCGACTCCGGCGCCCCTCCCCCACGGCGGCAAGAATTCCCCTTGACAGCGCCGCCTTAAATCGTGACTATATGGTCATGCTTTATGGAGAAGGAGGAACGTCATGGATCCGGTCCAGCTCACGCTTCACCTGCTCATCGGGGTACCGCTCGGGATCCTCTACGCGAATGCGTCGGAGTGGTTCATGCACAAGTACGTGCTCCACGGCCTCGGACGCCGACGGGGCAGTTTCTGGAACTTCCACTGGTACGACCATCACAGTGCCGCGCGACGGCACGATATGGTGGATGACGACTACCTCAACCCGCTCGGCGGCTGGAACGGCCAGACCAAGGAGCTCGCCGCGTTGCTCGCCGCCGCCCTGGTGCACGCGCCGCTGCTTTGGGTGGTCCCCGGCTTCGCCCTGGGCGCGATGTACGGGGCGGCGAACTACTACCGCGTGCACCGGAAGGCCCACCTTGACCCGGACTGGGCCTATCGGCGACTGCCCTGGCACGTCGACCACCATCTGGCCCCGAACCAGGAAGCGAACTGGTGCGTGACGCGCCCCTGGTTCGACCGGCTCATGGGCACGCGGGAGCCCTATGTCGGAACCGAACGCGAACGCCGCGATCGCGAGAGGCGGGAGCGACGCCGTCAGGATCAGGAAGCGGCCCTGGCGCGGGGGTAGAAGGCAAGTCTTCCTGCGGGTCGATCGGTGTCAGCGGGCGGGGACGACGATTTCGCCGAGATAGAGTCCCCGCCGGTCCCGCCGGGAGTGAGCGTCTTCCAGCGCACGCTCCCAGCTCGGACGCACCACCGCCTCGTGGACTCCCTTTCCATTGACGGTCACGCGCACCGGCCGATCGAGGTCGAACTGGAGCGGGGAGATGCGGATCCGCAGCTGCGTGACGCCCTTGCTCTCCGCGGACACGGCATTCGCCGCGCGGTCGATGCGCGCCTCGACGGAGGCGATGTCGGCCTGGGCCAGGTTCGTCGCCGGGGGTTGCCGGGCGAAGCCGGCGATCTCGATGAAGCCCCGGCCGGCGTTTCCGCGGCAATGGACGTGGAGCCGGGCCTCCGTCGGGGCCGGCGGCGATCGACGGTCGCGCATCCAGCGAAACAGGGACTCGTATTCCTCGCTGAAGGACTCGTGTGCGCGCCCCGGAAATTCGACATAGCGGGCGTCGGCGCGCAGCCGCGCCAGCACCTGGATCGCCTTGCGATTGAGCACGGGCGATCCCCCGTCCTCGCTGCCGTCCACGCAGTAGAGCCCGGTGTGCGTGAGGTTGGCCAGTTTCCGGGGGGCCAGCGACGCTCCGATGATCGGGATCACCCCGGCGAAGCGGTCCGCGTGCGCGCCCCCGATGTCCCAGGCCGCGTGTCCCCCTTGGGAGGATCCTTGCAGGAACACGCGATCGAGGTCGACGTTCAGCCAACCGGAGGCGTGCCAGAGCGCGCCCAGGACGGCATGGTGTTCCGTCTCGGAGCACTCGTACCCGTAGCGGCGCCCGTAGATGTACTCCGGGCTGATCAGGAGAAACCCGTGCCGCTCGGCCAACTCTCCCCACCACCCCACCGTGTGCTCGGCCGACGAGTGCTGTCCGTGGAGCGTCAACAGGACCGCGCACGGGGTATCCGGCCGATAGCCGGCCGGGATCTGGACGAAGTAGTGAAACCGCTTCTTGAGCCGCGGATGTTCGTACTCGAATCGCTGGAAGCCGGAGCGGGCGGCGGGCTCCTCGTACCGATATGCGCGGCGAAAGATCTCCCACTTCCACGGCGAGGGAATCGGAGACTGCTCGAGCGCGCGGCTGAGCTCACGGGCGCCGACGGGCTTCGGCTGGGAGAAGAAGGCGGCGACCTGGCCGGCGAGGGCGACGGCGCGCCCGACCGACGCGGCGGGGAGCTTCTCCGCCGGGTCGCGCACGAGGGCGTCCGCCCAGTCCCCCGCCAGCGCGGGCAGCCACGCGGACTCGATCGGGCCGTCCACGCGGCCCTGCAACGACCGGATGCGTTCGGCCTGGGCCCCGGAGGGCGCGGGTGGCGCGGGGTCGACGGTCCGAAACTCCGCCATCACCGCCGAGACGGCCTCCTTCCGGAGCGCCAGCGCGGCGGATTGCTCGCGAAACAACCGCACGCGCTCCGCGAGGATCTTCTCGACCTCGGGTGAAATCTCGACCCGGTCGGCGCACAGGAGGGCGCGCTCCTCGTCCCCCGCGGCCCGCAGCGTCTCGAATTCCTCCGCGGCCGCGAGGAAGCGCCCGACCGCAATCTGCGTCTTCTCGGCCTCGAGTTCGCCGTCCCCAGGCGCCAGTTCCGCCCATCGCTCGAGCCAGCGCATTGCCGCATCGGCATCGCCGAACTCGCGGAAGAACCGCACCGCTTTCCTCACGCTCCGGGGATCGGCGCCGTCAACCGCGCCGGACACCAGAGAGACCACCAGCGGCGCCATGGTCCGCGCCGCGTAGGCGGTGGACCATCGGTATTCGACCGCTTCGACGAACACGCGCTCGGGCGTGATCCGGTGCACCACGACGTCGAACGCGATCGCCCCGAGTTTCGGATCGACGCAGGAGGCCGGGGCGCGCCCGTCGACCGCGAACGACCCGCGCCACTCGAATTTCTCCACCACGAGGGCCAGCGTGCCCTTCTTGGGCGCCTTCAACGCGGGCTCGTGGAATCGATACTCGGGGGCCGAATCCCGCGAGCCAGGCGCTCGCTCTCGCGCGGCCACCAGGGCGGGACTGAGATGAACATCCCGCTCTCCGGTGCGGACGAGCAGCGCGTCTCCCGAGAAGGAGACGGCGCCGCGGAGGCGCGTGCCGTCGGTGAGGGTCACGACCTCATCGTCCGCAGGAGCCCGGCAGGCGCTTGCGGCGACGAGCGCCGCGATCAGGATCGCGGCGCCGCAAGGCCGCCGGCGGGGTCGGAGGTCGAGGTTCACGGCTTGCCGAGAAGCACGCTCACGGCCTTGACCAGCACGACGACCTTGTCCCCCTTCTTCAGTTTGAGCTCCTGAAGCGAGTCTCCGGTCATCACCGACGTCATCTCGCTGTTGACCGGGATCTTCACCTTCACGACCGCCATCACGCCGCCCTTCTTGACCGACGTCACCACCCCGACCATTTGATTGCGCGCGCCGAATCTCATGAGACACCTCGCTGGGGGAACCTCCCTGACGGCTCCTCGCGGAGCAACGTCCGAAACATTGAAGTGGAGCGTCGTAACGAATCCGAGGGATGTGCGGCGCGAGCAACGCGCGCCCGTCGACCGGAAGTCGGAGGCGAACGATCAGGCCTGGAGGTCAATGCGGGAACCCCGTCCTTGGGGATCGGGGGGAGCGACCCGCGCAGGCGAGGGCTCGGATCCCCCCTCGCCGCCCTCATACCCGGGCTGACTGCCGCGTTCATCGCCCTTGAGGCCGTCCAGGTTCGCCTCCGACTGCGCGTCGACCCGGACTTCCGGGGCTCGGCCCGCGTCCTGACTCTGGGCCGCCGCGGCGACCTGCTGGGCGCGATCGGTGTTGAGGTGGAGCGTCTGCAGCGTCTGCGCGGTGTCCGCGCGTTGCAGGGTGAGGGGCAAACCTTCCACACCGATGGGCACGCATCACCTCCCGGGTTCTCCGGAGGCATTATCCCCTCGCGAGGGCGTGAGTTCAAGCCCGATCCGAAACTCGCGCCCGCCGAGCGGCGGCTCCTGCGCATCCGCCCCGCCGACACCTCCTCGCGGATCCCCGGCCGGGGCCGCGGTCGCGTCCCCCGGCCTTTCCCCGGTCCCCTACACGAGGTCCGACCGGTTCTTCGACAACTGGGACTTGAGGCGTGCCATCACCTTCGCATGGATCTGACAGACACGGGATTCCGACAGGTCCAGGGTGAGGCCGATCTCCTTCATCGTCAGTTCTTCGAAGTAGTACAGCAGGAGGACCAGGCGCTCCTTGCGCGTGAGGTTCTTCGTGACGTAGTCGACCAGTTCCTTCTTCTGCGCCTCCAGCGCGGGATCGGGCGTGCGCCGGTCCTCCAGGACCTCGACCTGGTCCATCGGGTTCTCCTGACGCTCCCCGAACCTCCGGGCTTGCGGCAGAACGCTGGCGGCGCTGACCTCGCGGAGCAGATCGTCGTACTCCTTGAGGGAGAGGTCCATCTCCTCCGCCACTTCGAGGTCGGTCGGCGTGCGCCGCAGACGCGACTCCAGTTCGGAGTAGACGCGCTCGAGCTTGTGGACCCGGGAGCGGACCAACCGCGGAACCCAGTCCATGGAGCGCAGTTCGTCCAGCATCGCCCCGCGGATGCGCATCACGCAGTAGGTCTCGAACTTCACCCCGCGTTCCACGTCGAAGCGGTTGATCGCGTCCATCAGCCCGAAGATGCCGGCGCTCTTCAGATCGTCCGGGTCGACGTTGTGCGGCAGTTTCGCGCACAGGCGCTCGGCGGTGTACCGCACGAGCGGGAGATAGTCCTCGATCAACTGGTTGCGGAGGTTCTCTTCCCCCGACTTCTTGTATTTGACCCAGAGCTTGGTTGCCTCTTCCTTGCTCCTCGCCACGGTTCTTCCTCCTTATTCGCGGCCGACTCCGGCCACCCCCTTCCCTATCCCGTCCGTCCCCCGAGCAGGCTCCCGCCCCGTCGTCCGATCATGTTCCTTGCGGCGTCGCCGCCTCCGGGGCCGGCTCGCCGCCCGATTCCGTCTCTTCCGCGCGCGCCGATTCGACGATCGCGGGATACTCCAGATCGACCGTCTCCCGCGCGGCCGCGCGCCCGATTCTTCCCAGCAGCAGGCCCAGGACGAAGAAGACCGGTCCGGCGACGGCGAGCACCTCGAGCACCCGGCCGACCGGCCGCCGGAACACCATGGCCGTCAGGCACACGGCGGCGACGCCGACCAGGACCGAGCACGTGGCGAACGCCCATCGCATCCGGTTCCGCCTCCTCCGAACCCCGCACCGCGCTCAGCGAACAACCCGACCGGCCGCGTCCCCTGCCGGGAATGGGCCACGCCGGGCGCGCCGCTCACGCGCGGGAAAACACGCTCCAGAGTTTCTCGAAGAATCCCGGCCGGCGATCCTCCTCGTCCTCGCTCCCGCGCTTGGGCGGGGTGAGCAGCGTGCGCGCCAGGGTCCGGACGCACTCGCTCGCCGGCGCCGAGGGGGCGCCGAGCAGGAACGGTCGCTTCTTGCGGACGCATTGCACGACCGACGGGTCGGTGACGACGCAGCCCGCGTACTCCACGTACGCATTCAGGAACTTTCGCACGACCTCGACCACGCCTCCCGCGATCCGGTCCGCCTCGGCGCGTCCGGAGGCTTGGTTGACCACCAGGTGCACGTCCCCCCGATGCTCTTCGCGCAGGATCATCTTGATCGTGGCGTAGGCATCGATGATCGCGGTGGGATCGGGGGTGGTCACCACCACGACCTTGTCCGCGGCGGCGGTGAATCCCATCACGTTCTTCGAGATTCCGGCGCCGGTGTCGATGAACAGCAGGTCCGCCCGCGATTCGAGCTTGGCGAGGTTGCGCAGCAGGTTTTCGCGCTCGGTCTCCCCGAGGTTGGCGACGCGCTCCACTCCCGTCGCGCCCGGCACGATCTCGATTTTTCCGGGGGCGGGGGTGAGGATGTCCAGGATGTCCTTCTTGCCCGCGATCACGTGCGACAGATTGAACCGGGAGTTCACGTTCATCAGGACGTCCACGTTGGCGAGGCCGAGGTCGACGTCGACGAGGATGACGCGCCGATTCATGGCGGCGCAGGCGATGGCGAGGTTGACGGCGAGATTGGTCTTGCCGACCCCGCCCTTGCCGCTGGTGACCGCGATCACCTGGGCGCGGCGCTTCTGCTCGCGCACCATGCGGCGCAGGTCCTCCGCCTGGTCGCCCGGGCGCAGCGGGGCCGCGGCAGCCGGCTCCCGGACCGCGGGAGACCACGGTCCGGTCTTGAGTTTCGTCACGGGATTCACGTTCCGCCCTCCTGACTCGGCTTCCCGCCTTGCCTATCGCGCCGCCGCGGACGCCGCGGCGCCCGCCGATGTTGCCGCCACCACTCCGCTGTCGGACCCGGCCGAGGCGTCCTCCCCCAGGATCAATCCGGCGAGGCGTGGGACGCTCGCCGGCTCGATGTCCTGCGGGATCTGTTGGCCGGTCGTGAGGTACGAAATCCCCTTTTTCACCCGGGCCAGCACGTCCAGGATCAGGCCGAACCGCGACGCCTCGTCGATCTTGGACAGGATGATCCGGTCGACCCGGACGGCCGAGAACCGGTTCACGACGTCGAGAAAGTGGTCGACGTGACTGGTCACGCTGACCACCAGATGCACTTCGTCGGGCTGCGCCGCCTCGATCATTCCCCGCAGCTCGGCGAGCCGCTCGGCGTCGTTCTGGCTTCGCCCCGCGGTATCGATCAGGATGACGTCACGATCGCTGAACTCGGCCACCGCCCGGCCGAGGTCGGCGGGGCTCTGCACGACCGCCAGCGGGACGTCCATGATCTCCGCGATCTTGCGCAGTTGGTCGGTCGCCGCGATCCGATACGTATCGAGCGTGAGCATCGCCACGCGGCGCTGCTCCTTGAGGGCGAAGTTGGCCGCCAGCTTCGCGATGGTGGTGGTCTTGCCGACCCCGGTGGGGCCGATCAGCGCGATTTTCCGGCAACCCGAGCGCGCCAGCCGGATCGGGCCGCCCACCTGAATCATCCCGGTCACCAGGTTCCGCATCGCTTGACGGACGATGGCGCCGTTGTGGCGGTCCCGCGGGTCGAGGCATTTCTGGATCCGGCCCACCAGGTTGCGCGCGAGCAGCGCGGAGACGTTGTTTTCGAGGAGGTGGAGGTAGGCCTGCAGGACCTCGTCCTCGCAGCGGCTCAAGTCCCCCTCGCGAACGATCTCCCGCAGTTCACGAACCATCTGTTTCACTTCGTCGAGTTCACGCGACTCGACCTGTGTCCGTTCGGAGTCGCCGTCGGGACGCGCGCGGGGGGCGCGCCGCGCCGATGGGATCGGGCCGCCGTGCGCGCCGTCGACCGGACCGAACGGCCCCGCAACTCCGGCCGGCATCGAAGGGGTTCCCGCCTGCCGCAGGGCGTCGAGGAGGGCCGGACGGTGCTCGAGCGGCACCGGATCGTCCGGGGCGAGGGCCGGGGCGTTTTCGCCGGGCTTGACGACCTGGAATCCTTTGCCGGCCACGATGAGGTACTTCTCCCGACGGAACAGCCCGAACCAGCCCTTCGTCCGGGGAATCTGGGTGTAGAGAATGAGGGCGTCGCGGCCAAGGTCCTCGCGGACCTTTCGCAGCGCCTCCCCCAGCGTCCTGCCCTCGTACTTCTTGATCTTCATCCGACACCCCTCCGGGCCATCCCGCGAACGCTATCCCTCGTCCGCGATCATCCCGTGCGATTCGACCTTGACGTCCTTGGCCACCTCATTGAAGCTGATCACGGCCACGGTCGGCGCGACCGAGTCCACGAGCCGTTTGACCTGCAACCGGACCTGCGGGGAGCACAGGATCACCATCGGCGCGAGGCCGAGCTTGTCCGCCCGGGAAAGCTCGGTCGTGATCCGCTGGAGGACGCGCTGGAGCACCTTCGGCGGCAGCGCCACATAGGACCCCGCCTCCGACCGCTCCGTCGCTCCCTTGATCAGGTCCTCGAATTTCGGATCCAGCGTCAGGACGTGCAGGCGGCCGTCCTTGCCCAACAGGGACTGGCCGATCGAGCGCGCCAGCGCATTGCGGCAGTATTCCGTCAGAATCTCCGGATCCTTCGTCCGCGGCGCGTAGTCCGCCAGGGTTTCGAGGATCGTCGCCAGATCCCGGATCGACACGCGTTCCCGCAGCAGGCTCTGGAGGACCTTCTGCAATTCCCCGGGCTTGAGCTGGGCAGGGACGACCTCCTCGACCAGCGTCTTGGCGGTCTCCTTCAGGGTCTGCAGGAGGCCATGGACGTCCTCGCGCGTGAGCAACTCGGAGGAGTGGATCCGGATCACCTCGCTCAAGTGCGTGGTCAACACGTCCACGGCGCCGACGACGTTGAAGCCGAGGGCCTCGGCCCGCTGCTTCTGGGACTCGGTGATCCACGTGGCGGCGCGGCCGAAGACCGGCTCGTTGGTCGGCACGCCGTCGAGGCGCCCGCGAGCGGCCCCCGCATCCATGCCGAGGAAGTGGTCCACCAGGAGCTTGCCCTGGGCCACGGGGACGCCGCGGATCTTGATCACGTACCCGCCCGGCGGCAGATTGCCGTTGTCGCGGATTCGCACAGGCGGAAGGACGAACCCCATCTCCAGAGCCATCTGGCGCCGGATTGCGGTGATCTTGTTGACGAGATCGCCCCCCTGGTTGGGGTCGACCAACCGCACCAGGTCCCAACCGACCTCCAATTCCATCGGGTCGACGTGGAGGAGCGCCTCCACCTTCTCCGGCTTGGGCGCCGCCGCCTCCCGCTGCTGCCGCTTGGTCGTCTCCACCGTTTCCTTCTGCTTCACCTGTTGGGTGACGTAGGCGACCGTCATGATCGCCGCGGCGATCAGGACGAGGGGCAACGCCGGCATGGGGGTGAAGGCGAGGAAGACCAGAAATCCCCCGGAGACCCAGAGCGCGCGCGAGGACGAGAAGATCTGGCTGAGCAGATCGCGCCCGAGATCGCTCTCCGCCGTGGCCCGGGTCACGATGAGGCCGGCCGAGATCGAGATCATGAGGGCGGGAATCTGCGACACGAGACCGTCGCCGACGGTGAGCAAGGTGAAGACCTTGAGGGCTTCGCCCGGGCTCATCCCGTACTTGAGCCAGCCGAGAACGAAGCCGCCCACGATGTTGACGAGGGTGATCAGGATGCCGGCGATGGCGTCACCGCGAACGAACTTGCTGGCGCCGTCCATCGCCCCGTAGAAGTCCGCCTCGCGACTGATCTGGGCCCGGCGCTGCCGCGCCTCCGCCTCCCGGATGAGTCCGGCGTTGAGGTCGGCGTCGATGGCCATCTGCTTGCCGGGCATCGCGTCCAGGGTGAAGCGGGCCGCCACTTCCGAGACCCGCGTCGCGCCCTTGGTAATGACCACGAACTGCACGATGATGAGGATCACGAAGATCACGAAGCCGATCAGCGGTTCTTTGCCCGCGACGAAGTCGCCGAAGGCGGCGATCACGTGCCCGGCGGCAAACACCCCGCTCTCCTTCGCATTGCTCAGGATCACGCGCGTGGTCGCGACGTTGAGCGCGAGCCGGAAGGCCGTCGTCACCAGCAGGAGCGAGGGGAAGACGGAGAACTGCAGCGGTTCGCGCACGTAGACGCTGGTGAGCAGGACGACGATACCGAGCGTGATGTTGACGACGAGCAGGAGGTCGAGGATGAAGGTGGGAAGCGGGACGAAGATGGCGACCAGGATCCCGACGATCCCGAAGACCAGGACCAGGTCGAGATAATCGCGGAAGAGGGTCTCCCCCCAACCGCGTTGCGCCACCGCCGTTGCCATGGATCGAATTCCGTTCCTGCGTGCCTAGGGTCGGCTGAAATCGGTCACCGGACCGCCGGAGTCATGCGCGCGCCCCCTCGCGCTTGAGGCTGTAGACGTAGGCCAGGATCTCCGCGATCGCCTCGTAGAACTTGGCGGGGATCTCCTGTCCCACCTGGACGGTGGCGAACAGGGCCTGCGCCAGGGGCTTCCGTTCCACGATCGGGATGCGGTGCTCCATGGCGACCGCACGGATGCGTTCCGCCACGAAGTCCGCGCCCTTGGCGACGACCTTGGGCGCGGGCATGTGCTCTTCGTACTCCAGGGCGATCGCGAGTTCGGTCGGGTTGGTCACCACGACGGCCGCACGCGGCACGGCGGCCATCATTCGCTGCTGCGCCAGCGAGCGCTGCACCTGGCGCCGGCGTTCGCGAATGCGCGGATCCCCCTCCATGCGCTTGAGTTCTTCCTTCACCTCCTGGCGGGTCATCCGCAGATCCTGCTCGTACTGCCAGCGCTGGTAGCCGTACTCCAGGATGCCCAGGATGAGCAGCGCGATGACGACGCGCAGGGAGACCAGGAAGCCGATGTCGAACAGGTAGCGGGCGATGCCGCCCACCTCCATCTCGGCCAGGACCCAGACGTTGATCCGCTGCCCGTACAGGGTGGCGACGACCACGGTCAGGATCACGGCCATTTTCCCCATTCCGAAAAACAGCCGCGCCAAGCCGCGCAGGGAGAGGATGCGTTGAATCCCTTCCACGGGGTTGAGGCGCGCGAGATCCGCCTCCAGCGGCGTCGTGGTGAACAGGAAGCCGACCTGGAGCAGGTGAACCGCCAGCGCACCGGCGGAAACCACGAGCAGGAACGGCAACAGGAGGCGCGCGACGTAAAGTCCCATCACCAGCGAATGCCCGGCGATCCCGCCCGGGTCGATCTCCCATTCGCCCATCGAGCCGAGGACGCTGATCGTGCCGTTCATCAGGTCGGACATGAGCTCCTCGCCGTAGAGCCAGAACGCCAGCAGGGAGGCGAGCAGGATGACCGCCGCGGAGAGGTCCTGGCTGCGCGCAACGTGACCGCGTTCGCGGGACTCTTCCCGCTTGCGCGGGCTCGCGGGCTCGGTTCGCTCTTCCAGGCGTTCGTCGGCCACGATCCTACCTCATGAGCGGGAACAAGCCGGTCAGGGTCGACCGGGTCGTTGCCGCGGCATCCAGGAACACACCCGAGAACACGCCCACGGTGAGGGCGATGATCAACAACCCGATCATGATGCGGAGGGAGAATCCGACGATGAAGATGTTCATCTCCGGAACGGCGCGCGCCAGGAATCCCAGCGCCACCGTCGAAATCAACATGACCACGATCGTCGGCCCCGCCAGACGGACGGCGATGTCGAACAGATCGCGGAACGCATCGTCGCCGAGGTGACGAGCGAGTTCGGGAGTGAAGCGAAACGAGAGGAGGGGGACGGCGGCAAAACTGTCGGAAAGCGCCGCGAGGACCATGTGATGGCCTTCCACGGCAAGGAAAAGCGCGGTGGCCAGCAGCAGCTTGAGCTGGCCGACCACGCTCACCTGCTCATTGGAGAGCGGGTCGATGACGTTGGCCAGGCTCATCCCGAGCTCCTGGTCGATGAGCATTCCCGCCAGCTGGACGGCGGCGAAGAGAAGGGTGGCCGAGAAGCCGAGGATCAAGCCGATCGCGGTCTCCGCGACCGCCGCCGATGCGTATCCCCCGAGGGTCGCGGGCAGTTCGATCGACTTCGTCATCAGAAGCGGAAGGACCAGCAGGGACAGCAGCATCGAGAGCCCGAGTTTCAGCTGCACCGGGAGATTTTGCGAGCCGATCACGGGAGCGGTGAGCATGACCCCGCTGGTGCGGAACAGCACCAGCGTGAAGATCAGGAACCCTTCCAGCGTGAAGTCGACCAGCGTCACCGGCCGCCCCTTCCAACGACGATCAGTGGAGGAAGAATCCGCCCATGTGAATGAAGAGATCTTCCGTGTACTCGATCATCTCCAAGAGAAACCACGGCAGGAGGAAGAAGAGCGCCGCCACGACGGCGATCATCTTGGGGACGAAGGAGAGCGTCTGTTCCTGCACCTGGGTCGCGGCTTGCAGGATGCTGACCCCGAGGCCGACGACCAGACCGACGAGAAGCAGGGGCATGGACAGCTTGAACGACAGCCACAACGCGCTGCGGCCGAGATCGACCGCTTCCATCACGGGGTCGGACCACATGGGTGAAGGCCTCCGCGTTCGCAAGCGACGGGCGTCACGACGGGAGCCGCGAGGGGACGCCCCATCTCCGGTTCCCCCGCTCCGCTCGGCGAGGGCCGAAACAAGGTCTCTTCGGCTCGCCGTAATTTCATACTTTACATTTTATAAAGCATAAATGGAAGAAATATTTATACCCCCAGACACAAACGACTTAGATCCGAGATCCGCTCCAGCCCGCGGATTCGTTGGGCTCCCGGGGGGGCGCATCGGGGCCCGCGGGATTTCGTCGGGAAATCGCCATGCGTGGGGACCTCACCCGACCTGGAAGCTATGGACGAGCGAGCCGACGAGTAGATGCCAGCCATCGACGAGGACGAACAGGAGGATCTTGAACGGCAGCGAGATCAGGATGGGCGGGAGCACGAGCATGCCCATCGAGATGAGCGTCGAGGACACGACGAGGTCGATGATGACGAACGGGAGGAAGAGCGCGAAGCCCATGATGAAGGAGCGTCGGAGTTCACTGACCACAAAGGAGGGTACCAGGACCGCGGTCGGGATATGGGAGCGGAGGACGTTTTCCGGATCCGGAAGTTCCGTCTTGGAGAGGTCGAGAAACAGTTTGAGGTCTTTCTCCCGGGTCTGGGAGAACATGAACTCGCGCAGGGGGACGACCGCCCGATCGAACGCTTCCGCCTGGGTGATCTCGCTGTCGAGGTAGGGCATCACGGCCTCGCTCTTGATGCGATGGATGGTCGGGGTCATGACGAGGAAGGTGAGGATGAGCGAGAGACCGATAATGATGTTGTTGGGCGGCAAGGCCTGGGTGGCCAGCGCCTGGCGCAGGAAGGACAAGACGATGACGATGCGGGTGAAGGCCGTGGTCATGACGAGCAGGGTGGGCGCGAGGCCGAGGATGGTGAGGAGAAGGAGGATTTCGAGGGTGGTGGCGACATCGGCGGGATTCTCCGAGCGTCCCCAACCGCTCCAGGTCGGGACCCAGCCCTCGGCGGACGCCTCGGGCGCGAGGGCGAGCGCAAGCGCCGCTGCGCCGGCCGCCGTCGCCAGGCGGATTCCGCGCCGGCCGCGGCCCTGCGGGGTTGCGCGCTTCGAGTCCCGATCGTGATCCGTGCTCATTCTGGGTTTCCTCCCCTGTGACCGGCAGGCTACTGCCGATCGATCAAATCCCCGCCGTCGCGATCGCGAAGGCGCGCGAGCGACGCCCACCCCTGAACGGCGTTGCGAATGGAAGCCAGTTCCCGCTTGACGTCGCGGATCTGCGGCGAGACCGGGCGCTCCGTTTCCTTCCCCGCCCCTTCCAGGTCGGTCGCGCTTTCCTGAAGACTCTTCTGGAACGAGGCGACGGACGAGTCGGCCCGGTTGGAGGCGCACTTGCCCTTGAGTCGCGCCACTTCCTCCGGATCGGTCACTTCGCCCAGGTGGACCATGGAATCCTTGGTGAGGCCGACCTGCAGGATGCGGGAACCGACCTCCACGAGGACGATGGTCTGGTGAGGTCCGAGCGCCTTTCGCGCCAAGACCTGCACGGCGTCCGACCCCGCGATCCAGCCCCGGCTGCGCCCCAGCCGGCGCAACAGGGTAAGGCCCCCGAACAGGGCGAGCAGGACGACGCCGGCGGAGACGAAGAAGCCGGTCACGGGCAGGTCCGGCTCCCGGCGGCGGGCGGCGCCCGGCGTCGTCGCAGCGGCATCCGCGAGTGCCCGGCTGAACGCCGGCTGCTCCTCGAAGCGAGCGGTGCCCGTGCCCGCATCCGGCCGTCGGACGGGCTCCCCGGCGCCGGCGGCTCCCGCCGGGGCGGCGGGACGGTCGTGGGCATCCGTCCCGGGGGCGGCCTGGTGCGTCGCTTCGGCGCCGCCGCCCGCAGGCGGCGTCCCCTCCTGCGCGGCCGGCTGCGCGATGCCCGCGATCGCCGCGAACCAGGCGAGCGCGACGATCGCCCCGAACTTCTTCATGCCTTCGATCCCTTCTTCCGTTCCTTGGGGCCGAGAATCTCGGTGATGCGCACGCAGAAACTCTGGTTCTGCACCAGGACTTCGCCGCGCGCCACGAGCCGGTCGTTGACGTAGAGATCCAGCGAATCTCCGGCGAGCTTGTCCAGTTCCACCACCGCGCCCCGACCCAGCCGGAGGATGTCCTGCACCTGCATGCGGCAGCGTCCCAACTCCACGCGAATCTTGACCGGGACGTCGAGCAGCATCTCGATCGGGTGTTCTACCTTCTCGACTCCCTCGGCGCCGAGCAGGGGAAACGCGGCCGGTCCGATTTCGGCTGCGGGCCCGCCGGCGGCGGCCGCTCCCCCGCGGGTCGCCGACTCCCCCCCTCGCGGCGAGGCGGCGCCCGGGGCGGAGGACTCGCCCGCCCGGACCGGATCGGCACCCTTCGCATACTGCCGGAGCAGCGCGTCGATCTCTTCCTCGGTGGGACCGCGGGAGTCCCGCGGATCCGGATCCTTCGGCTGGTCGGGCATGTTCACCTTCCTCGTCGATCGCGCCCCGCCGGAGCGGGGACCTCTATTGCGGCTCGTAGACCGGCAGAACGACCTCGTCGATGCGATCCGGGCCGAGCGTACGCACGAGCAGGTCCTTGATCCGCTCTTTCACGCGGCGCTTGGCCTCCGGATGGCGCACCGTGGGATACGATTCCTGCATCATGACGCTCTGAATCTCGTCTTGAAGTTTGGGTTTCAGGCGTTCGAGCATGACCCGAGTGTCTTCCCGGTTGCGCGCCGAGAGGTAGCAGGCCACCTGGATCCGGAAGTACCGCACCGTGGGCGTCCCTTCCAGCGGGAGCGTCGCGGTCACCTCCCCCAGATCGACGAATTCGAGTCCTTCGATGGCGAGCATCGCCTCCCGCGGGGGCGCCTTCACGTAGGCGGTGACCAGGTACACGACGATCCCCTCGGCGAGGAGGAGTGCCAGCACCACCAGCAGCACGTATCCGGAGGTCCAGGGCGCACCTTCCCCGCCGCGGACGACCTCCGCCTGCGCTTCCGGCTGTCGCGGGGACTCAGTTTCCACCGGCATCCCGATCCCTCCTTGCTATTGGCTCTCGACCCAGATTTCCTCGCTGACGATAATCTCGACGCGGCGATTGCGACCGCGCCTTTCCGGCAGCAGATTCGAGGCGACCGGGTCGTTGCGGGCCCCGCTCGCCATCCGAAGCCTGGCCTCGGCCACGCCCCCCTCGATCAGCAAGCGGGCGACGTTGAGGGCCCTCCGGTAGCCCAGGACCCAGTGGTCGCCCGCGACCGAGTCTTCGACGTTGGCCGCGGTGTAGCCGCGCACCTCGATCTTGTTGTAGGTGCCGCGCACCAGGTCCGCGATCTCCCGCAGCACGGCCTTGCCGCGCGAGGGAACCTCCGCGGAGCCTTCCGCGAAGAAAGCATCCCCTTCGACCGAGATCTTGATCCCCTCGCGCGTTCGTTCCACCACGACATCGCTGCCTTCCACGCTTTTGACGACAGCGCCCCCCGGGGTGTCCACGTCCTTGAATTCCATCACCACCCAGGGCACGAAATTCGACTTGTCGGGCGCCACGATCGGAGCTCCGCCGGCGATCGACCGGAACTGCTCCGCGAGTCGCATCATGCGCACCGGATCCAGATTGGACATCGAAAACAGGAGGACGAAAAACACCAGCACCTGCTGGGTCAGATCCGTGAAGGTGAGCATCCAGGCCGGCGCCCCCTCCTCCTTCTCCTCCGGTTTCTTCGTCCGCTCCCGGCGTGCCATGATCGAGTCTCCTCACGTCCCTAGGACGGCTTGCGCAACTTCGGGGGAAGGAACGTCTTCAGTTTCTGTTCGACGATGCGCGGGTTGTCCCCGGATTGAATCGCCATGACTCCCTGGATCACCATCCCCTTTACCAACCGTTCGTCCTTGGACTTGGAGTCCAGTTTTTTCGCCATCGGTTGGAAGACAAGATAACACGCGATCGACCCGTACAGCGTCGTCAACAGTGCGACGGCCATGGCGGGACCGATGACCTTGGGATCGGTCAGGTTGTTGAGCATCGCCACCAGCCCGATGAGCGTCCCGATCAGGCCGTACGCCGGGAAGTACGCGGCCAGGGCTTCCAACACCTTCTTGCCGCGGTCATGCCGCTCCTCGAGCTGCTCGAGTTCCGCGCTCAGCATCTGTTCGATCAGTTCCGGATCCGTGCCGTCGACGGCGAGCTGGATTCCGCGCTTCAGAAACGCGTCGTCGATCTGGTCCCCGAACCCTTCCAGGGCCAGGATGCCGTCGCGCCGCGCGATTTCGGCGAACCGCACGAGGTCGGAGATGAGTTTCAGCGGAGACTCGTTCTCCTGCTTGAACGCCTTGCGCATCAACTGCGGCAGCCGGACCAGATCGCGCAGCGAGAACTGCGCGATCGTGGCGGAAATGCCGCCGCCGAACGTGATCATCAGGGCCGGCACGTTCACGTAGATTCCCATCCCCGCGCCGCCGAGGAAAATGGCCGCCACGATGAGCGACCCGCCGACGACGACGCCGACGATCGAAGCGAAGTCCACCAGACTCTCCCTCTCGTACTCGAGACTCTGCGGCATCCCGCGACCCGGAGATTCCACAGGATCCCCTGCGGATCCTCCGCAACCCCGAGCCCGGGGCGCCGCGACCCGGTTCGGCGCCCCGGGCTATGGGTTCCGATTTGGCCGCCCTGCGCTCCGCGCCGCGGCCATCCCCGGTCAATGCACCATTCCCCGCACGCTGCGCGCGTATTCGATCACCCGCTTCGTCACCTCCTCCACCGGTTCCTTGACCACCAGCTTCTCGTGGTTGGTGAGCGTGATCACCGTGTCGGGCGTCGCCTCCACGAACAGAATCGCCTCCGCGTTCACGACGAAAGGCCTGTCGTTGAGGCGCGTCAGTTGAATCATCGTTCCCCTCCCGCCGCGGCCGTCCCGGGCCGCCCGCGGGCGGCCCGGGGACCGGGCTGGATGCTATACGAGGTTGACCAGGTCCTGCAGCATTTCATTGGCCACCGAGATCGTGCGCGCGTTGGCCTGGAACGCCCGCTGGCTGATGATCAGGTCCGTGAACTGCTCGGAGATGTCCACGTTGCTGTTTTCCAGGAACCCCCCGCGAATGATCCCCCGGCCGAAGGACCCCGGAGTGCCGACCAGCGGCAGCCCGGAGTTGACCCCCACGCGGAAGATGTTGTCCCCGGCGCTGATCAATCCGTTGTTGTTGGCGAACCGCGCCATGGCCAACTGTCCCAGGTCGCGCACCTGTCCGTTGGTGAAGATCCCCTTGATGATGCCGTCCGCGTTCACACTGAAGTCGCGCAGCGTCCCTTCCTCGAAGCCGTCCTGGTCCACGACCGCAACCTCGCTCGGCTGACTCGCGAATCCGGTCACCCGCGAGTGGTTCAGGTTCACGACCAGCGGCGTCGCCGCGCCGGTGGTGGACAGGTCGATGGTAACCGCGTCGATCGGCGTATCGAGCCGGAAACTCCCATCCGGCGCGAACTCGATCAGGCCCGTTCCCACCACCCGCCGGGCGCCGGCATTGTCCTCGCTTTCCGCGAACCAGCGGAACCGGTTGCCCAGATCGCTCTTGCTCTGGAGGACATAGGTGACCTCCACCGGGTGACCGCCGCCGAGGCTGTCGAAGAAGGTCGCGTTGGAGATCACGCTCTCGCCGGTCGCCTGCTTGAGCTGCTGGAAGACCGACAGGCGCTGGTTGTTGACGCTGATCTGCAAGTTGGTGATGGCGTTCGCCAGTCCGGCATTGCCGGCAATCCGGATTCGGCCGCCGGCCGAGTGCAGGTCCTCCTTGGCGGCAGGCGTCGCCTCCGCGGGAACCGGCGCGGTCGGATCCAGACCGGGGAAGGGATCCCCGAGCGGCGGAGCGCCGGTCCCCACCGTGACCCGGGCGGCCTCGTTGAGCTCGAAAAAGTCACCCGCCACGGGCGCCGGGCGGGTCGGATCCAGGGCCGTAAAGGTCAGGGTGGTGACCCCCGCCACGGTGACCGGCGGGGCGGTCAGCTGGCCGATCTGGCCCGCGCCCGCCCCCGAAGTGAATCGGATGTAGTCGTCGACCTCGAGCTGGGCCGCCACCAGCCCGCCGGCATCGGCGAAGCTCACCGAAGAAACCGGCACGCCGGCGGTCGCCACCACCGCCCCGCCGGCGATGAATCCGCCGTAGGTCTCGTCCGAGACCGCCGAAAGGCCGTTGTTGATTCCGAGAATGTTCTCCAGGAAATCGATGAAGTCGCGGAGCGTCGCCCCCGCGTCATCGATTCCCGGCGGCGGCGGCGAACCCGACGTCGGCGCGACCTGGAAGCGCTTGGTCGGCAGCAGGCGGTTGCCCTTGCCCACCTGCACCTCGATGACCGAGGCCGGATCGATGAGCCCGTCGCCGTTGGCATCGATGGTCCCGTCGGAAAGCTGGAAGTCGGTGAACGCGGCTCCCACCGACTGGCGTCCCAGTTCGATCAACAGCGTGCCGAGCCCCGCACGCTCCGCGCCGGCCACCGGCACGCGCGCCCCCGGTGCACCCGCCAGCTGGAGGAACGTCTCCGACTCCAGCACGGTGCCGGATCCCGCGATCGCGCCCGCCCCGTTCAGATTGCCGTCGAAGAAAGCGTTGTCGGTTTCACGCGCGATCCTCAGGTCGCCGACCGGGATCTCGAGATTGGTCGGCGTCCCGCCCGCGGCGATCGCGAAGGTGGTGAAGTCCGCCTGGAACCCCTGGACGAAAAAACCCTTGCTCGGATCGACCAGGAAGTTGGTCGAATTGAGCGCGAAGGCTCCGTCCCGAGAATAGACATCGGCGCCGCCGGCGTCATGGAGGATGAAGAACCCGTCCCCCTCGATGGCGAGATCCGAGGGCAGCCCGGTGGCCTTCAAGTCCCCCTGGCTGAAGTTCTTGGGCGTGGACTTCACGCTGGTCCCCAGTCCGATCTGCACGGGGTTCACGCCCCCGAGCGAACCGGAGGGGCCGGAGCCCTGGCCCAGATTCTGGCTCAACAGGTTCTGGAATTCGGCCCGGGCGGTCTTGAAGCCCGTCGTGTCGACGTTGGCGAGGTTGTCGCCGATCACGTCCACGCGGACCTGGAACGCCAGGAGCCCGGAAATGCCCGCATTCAGGGCACGAACGAGCGTCATGCATCTCCTTTCCGGCGGGACCCCTCCCGGTCGGGGAGGGGCCCGGGGCCTCCTACGGGAGGTCCGGCCCACACGCCTGGGGTAAACGAATCGTCCCTACAGGATGATCGTACTGTCGATGTTGGTGAAGACCCGGTCTTTGAGTTCCGTCGCGTCCATCGCGGTAACCACCGTCCCCTGGGCCACGCCGACGATGAAACCGAGTCCGCGCATCAGAAACAACGCCTCGCGGGCGCCCTTGGCGCGGGCCTTGGCGAGCCCGGCATCCAGGGCGGCGAGGTCCTGCTGGGAAAGCGCGATCCCGCGCTTCTCCAGGCGTTCCTTCGCGTGGGCGGAGAACTTGAGGGTTCCCGGCGCAGCGGCCTCCGCCGTCCGCGCCGCGGTCTCCGCCAGCTTGTCCCGGAGGACTTTCCCGAAATCCGCCGCGGGTCTCGCACCGCCGAGCGGGGCGCCTTGCGGTCCCCGCGCGGGTCCGATTCCCCCGACGTCTCTCGTCCCGTCGACCGTCATGACTCCGGCCTCCTACCGGGATCCTGCCGAAGTTGACGCGGACGGCGCCGCTTGGATTTCCCGCACGTTGGCCATCGCCACCGCGCGACCATCCACCAGCAATCGAACGTTGGGACCTTCCACCGTGACCCGATCGACGACGCCGGACACCGGGACGCCGGTATCGTCATTGCCGGTCACCGACCGGCCGATCAGCGCGCTGGCGGCGCCCATTTCCTGGAAGCGGGAAAGCGACTGGATCCCCTCGGTCAGGGTCGACGTCGCCTCCAGCTCCTGGAGAGTCGCGAGCTGGCCCAGGAACTCCTTGTGGTCCAGCGGATCCAGCGGGTCCTGGTTCGAAATCTCGGACACCAGGATCCGGAGGAATTCGTCGCGGCTCATGCGCGCGCGCTCGATCGGAGCCACGTCCTTCCGCAGCAGGGAAGGATTGATCTCCGGAATCGAATTCATGGGCTTCATCCTTGTCAGGGTTTCGAGAAACTCAGACCATCACGTCGACGCGCCGTTGCTCGAGAAGCGCCAGGCGCCGGCGGATGGCCGCCAGGGACTCGGGTTCCATTTCTTGCGCCCGCCCCGAACCGGGGCCTGCGCCGTCCCGGCCCGATTCGTCGCGGGACGAGTGCGAACCATGGGCATCCCGGGAGAAACCGTCCCACACGGAGACCTCGAGACGATGGACGGCGATCCCCTGCTCGACCAGGGAGTCGCGCAGCGAATCGAGATTGGCGGCCAGGACGTGCCGCGCCGCGTGCGTTTCCGCCGACAGCGAGGCATCCAGGACACCGTCCTTCACCGACAGATCGACCCGAAGTCCGCCCAATTGAGGCGGGTGGAGGAGCATACGAAGCCGGGTCTCCCCCCGATTCAACGTGAGGCGGGTCGCCGCGACGATCCGTTCGATGGTTTCGATGCGTTCCGCGCGCGACGTCGGAGAGGACGGGTCCGCCCGCCGCAGCGTTTCCGCGAAGTCGCTGCCGCGGACCCGATCGGCCGGAGCGCCGCCGGCGATCGCTTGGGTTTCCCCCTGACCGGATGCGGTCGTGCCGGCGCGGGAGCCGTCGCCGGCGCCCGCGGAGTCGGCGGCGACCACGGGTGCGGCCGCGTCGACGGCCACGGCCGGAGGGAGCGATCCGTTCGGCGGAGGCGGGGCCGCGCCGGGGGGCGCAACCTCGTCCATCGTCGGGATCGGTTCAACCGCAGGCGGCGCAGCGTGCGCGACCGTCGGATGCGATGCCTCGGCCGGAACCACCGGAGCGGGGAGTCCGCTTCCTTCGGGAGCGGGTGCTTCGGCCGCCCCGGCCGGGGGAACCGGCAACGGGGCCGACGGGACCTCGATCGACGGCGCCGACGAACCCGAACCCTTGTCCGGGACGTGCGACTCCGCCGCCGGTGTCCCGACCGACGCGTCGACCGGGAGTTCCGCACCTGCGGTTGCCGCGGCGACGTCGAAGATCGCCGTCGGCGGCGCCGGATCGACCGGAAGCTCGGCCGCTTCAACCGGCGCCCTGCCGGACGGAACGAGCGGCGGAACGGCCGTCTCCGCGAGCGGTGCCCGGGCATGCGCCCCGGCCTCGCCCCCGGTCGCGGTCGGCGCGGACGAATCGACGGCAGGGGGAGCGGCAACCGCGGCCGCGGAGGCGATTTCCTCCTCGACCGTACGGTCGCGATCCTCGAGCGTCGACTCCTCCTCGTTCGCTGTCCGCGGCCGCTCAGGCGCCTCCGTGCGCCCTCGGGGGACGGGTTCTTCCGCGCGTCCGGACGGATTCCGGTTCGCGCGCTCGGGTGCGGGCACGGTGTCGGCGCGATCGAGCGTGCGCTCCTCACGGGCGGCGGACTCCGCGGGACGTCTCACCTGGGAAAAGACGTCGGCGAAGCCTCCACCCGGATTCGCGGCCGGATCGCGCCGGCTCGTCGTCGCGGAAGTTGCCGCCCGCGACGCGCCCGCATCCGGGAACAGAGTGGATAGCGGGGATGGCTGCATGGCATTCACCTCCTTTCGTGCAGCATTCGGGGTTCTTGGATGGATCCGATCACACGGGTTCAACAAGTCTTCTTCAGCGTCCCGGGGCCGCGGGGGCGGAGGGGATCGATGCTCCGTCCCGGTCGCCCCCCGAGGGGGGCGGCACGGCGGCCTCGAGGGCCTGGTCGCGGAGCAGGCTTCTCACCTCCGTGGCCTTGCGTTCGTCGAGCACGTTCAACTCCACCAGGAGCTTCGAGGAATCCCGGTCGCGCAACCGTCGCACGTAGGGCACGATCACCTTCGAATCCCAATCCCGGAGGAACGCGGCCGCGTCCTTGGGGGAAAGGGCCGCCAGAATGCGCACATTGTTCTGGAAGCTGTCCGACGAGCGGAGCGCGAGGTCGGCCGCCCGCTCCGCCTCGAACTGTCTCCGCTCCTCGCGGAACTCCTCGGCGGCAACGGCAAGCTCCTTCCGTTCCCGTTCGAGCTCCTCCTTGACGGTGCGCAGCGCCCCGCTCAGCAGGGCATGCTCTTCGCGCCACCGCTGATCCCGCTCGGCCAAGGCCTTTCGGGCGGCGTCGATTTCCGTCTGCGCGCCCAGTGCGGGCTTCGGATCGGCCTCGATCGGTGCTGCCCTCGGGTCCTCGCGCAGGATGGCGCCGATCCGTTCAAGTTTGGTCGCATTCAGGTGGCCGTCCATCCACAGGAATCCGACGATGATCACCAGGCCGACGAAGGAGAAGGCGAGCATCAGGACCGTGTATCCGACCACGGACCGAAGGGTCGCGCGCAGATCCTTTACCGTCATGTCTCACCATCCGTTCCGGGAAGCTCAGGCCGATTCCGCATCCGGTCCGGGCCTTCTCGTCCGACCGGCGATCTCGTCCATGAACTTCTGTTCCTCGCGCGACGCCTCGCGCGCCCAATCTTCGTGCCGCCGCTCGCGCAGGCGCTCGAGCACGCGGCGTTCCCGCCCGGCCTTCAGATAGGCGGCCCGCGCGACCGCCTGTTCCTCCGCGCGCCGCTGCGCCTGCTCGCGGGCGGCGACGATCCTGCGCACGACCGCCGCCAGGTAGCGGCGTTGGGCCCGAATTTCTCCCAGATCCAACGCCCCCGCCTCCTGAACGCGAAGGTCGCCCTTGACCCGCGCTTCTTCGACGAACAGGCTCTGCAACCGCTCCATGTGTTCCCGCATCGCCCGGTGGGCGAGCGCGAACTCGCGCTTGCGCATCTCTTCCACCTGTCGCCGGTACGAGAGCACCGGCTCGAGCGAAAACCGGAACGACCTCACCGTCTGCCTCCCGCTGCCGGCACCGGGCCCGCGCACCCGCCGGTCGCGAACTTCGCGACCAGACGCGGGGTCCGGCCGACTTCGTGCCGATCCGTGAACATCCGCCGGTGACGCGCGGCCATGCCGTTCAGGAACGCGAGCACCTCCGCACGCCGGGCCGGCATCATTCCGCCCTGGCCGAGCGCGCGAACCAACTCGACGCGTCGAACCGCTCCCGCGGCCGCATAGACCCAGCAGATCGACGCCACGCGCAAGAGTTGCTCGTACTCCTCCCGGCGCACGGCTTCGTGCAGATACGGGGCGACGAAACGCACCAGGTCCCCGGCGTCGACTCCCCGCGTCTCCTCTTCCACATCCCACCACCGACCCAGCCTCAGTTCCGGCAACCGCGCCGGCAGCGACGCATCCCCCGGTTTCGTCCGCTCCGGGAACGACGTCCGCAGATCAGGCTGGATGCTCATCGACCGCAACCTCCCTTGGAACGACGAATCAGGCGCGCCCTCCATCGGGCGCCTGGGACGGGCCTGCCGCGCCGGCGATACGCTCGAGCTCGGCCACGCTGGCGGCGAATTCGCAGCGCTCGCGAAAGTCCTGACGCAGGAACGCCTGAATGGCGCCGTGCACCTTGATGGCACGGTCGATTTCGGGATTCGACCCGGCCACGTAGGCGCCGATGTTGATGAGGTCTTCCGCGGAGCGCCAAGTCGCCAGGGCCGCCTTCACGGCGCGGGCGGCGGCGACGTGCGCCGGGGTTGCAACGTCGATCATGAGGCGGCTCACGCTCTCGAGCGGATCGATGGCCGGATACTGTCCGCGGGAGGCCAGCGCGCGGGACAGCCAGACGTGGCCGTCGAGGATGCTGCGCGCCGAATCGGCGATCGGCTCGGCCAGGTCGTCCCCGTCGACGAGGACGGTGTAAATGCCGGTGATGGTTCCGCCCGGGGCCCGTCCGGCCCGCTCGAGCAGGCGCGGGAGCATGGCGAACACGGACGGCGGGTACCCTTTCGTCGTCGGCGGTTCGCCCACCGAAAGCCCGACTTCGCGCTGCGCGTAGGCGAGCCGCGTGAGCGAATCGAGCAGGAGGAGAACGTCCCTGCCCTGATCGCGGAAGTACTCCGCCACCGCGCTGCCGACGAAGGGAGCGCGCACACGCCGCAAGGCGGGCTCGTCGGAGGTGGCCACGACCACGACGGAACGGCGCAACCCATCCGCGCCGAGATCCTTTTCCACGAACTCCCTCAGCTCGCGGCCGCGCTCCCCCACCAGGACGATGACATTGACGTCCGCGGTGGTCCCGCGGGCGACCATGCCCATGAGCACGCTCTTGCCCACGCCGGAGCCGGAGAACAGGCCGATGCGCTGGCCTTTTCCGCAGGTGATGAGGCCGTCGATGGATCGCACCCCCACGGACAGGGGTGCCGTAATGCGCGGCCGCTCCATCGCGCGAGGGGGAGATCCGAACACGGCGCCGCGCAGGGAGGCCCGGAGCGGCGGCCCGCCGTCGATCGGCTCCCCGAAGGCGTTCAGCACGCGACCGAGGAGCTCCTCGCCGACCGGGGTCGTCTGCGCCGTGCTCCGGCAGGTCACCGGGTCATGGCGGCGGATTCCCTCCATCTCGCCGAGGGACATCAGCAGCGTGCGCCGGTCGTTGAAGCCCACCACTTCGGCGTCCACCCCGCGCCCCCCGAACCCGGCCTCGATCCGGCACAGACTTCCGACCGGGACGGACAGCCCCTCGCATTCGATGACGAGCCCGGCGATCCGAGCGACGCGGCCGCGGATGCGCACCGGGACGAGTTGCGCGAGCAGCCGGCGTTCGCCGGCGAACCGGGCGGCCGGGGCGCGGGTCGGCGGGCTCATCGGGGGCCCTCCGACGCGTGTTCCCCGGCAAGGAGACGACCGATTTCCTCCATCTGCGTGGCGAGGGTGGCGTCCACGCTCCCCTCGCGGGTGGTGACCACGCAACCTCCCGGTCCGACCGACTCGTCCGCGACGATCTGGACGGGTTCCAGGTCGGCGAATCGCCGGTGCAATTCGGGAAGGAAGTCGCGCACCGCGTCGAGATCGCGAGGGTGCAGGCGGACCACCACGCCGATGCGGGTGCACGCCAACTCCACGGCGCGCGTGACCGAGAGGCGGACCACTTCCGGATCACCCGCCGCGGCGCCGACGACCTTGGCGGCGATTTGCAGGGCGAGCGCGAGCAGTTCCGCGTGGGCGTCGCGCTCCATCGCCCGCTTGGCATCCTCGAGGGCGCGCAGCGCGGCCTCGATCGCCAGCGCCGTGGTGGCGGTCCGCTCGGAAACCTGGCGAGCCGCCTGCTCGCGGCCTTCCTTGCGCCCCTGCTCCACCCCCTCGGTCCGCCCCTGCGCGAGGCCGGCCTTGCGACCCTCCTCGCGCGCCGCGATGCGCAACTCTTCCGCGACGCGCTTTGCCTCCGCCATCATCGCATCGGCCCGCGCCTTGGCGGACTCGACGATCCGGCGCGCCTCCTCGTGGAGGTCCCGCACGTCGAGCCCCTGGAGATCCGGCAGGCGGCTCGGCACGTCATCGGACTTGACGATCTTGGCCATACGGTCGTATTCCCCGGTGCGGCGGCGGGCGACGCGCCCGCCCGCCTCACACGATGATCTCCTCTTCTCCGCTGCGGCCCTGGATGATCACGTCCCCCGCTTCCTCGAGCTTGCGGACGATGTCCATGATCTGCTGCTGCGCCGTCTCCACGTCGGCGAGCCGGACGGGCCCCATGAACTCCATCTCCTCCTTGATGAGATTGGAGGCGTTCTTGGACATGTTCTTGAAGAACTTCTCCTTGAGCTCCGGATTGGCGGTGCGCAGCGCGAGCGCCAGCTGCTCCCGGTCGATCTCTTTGAGGACCGCCTGGATGCCGCGGTCGTTGACGCGCATGACGTCGTCGAAGACGAACATCAGCCTGCGAATCTTGTCGACCAGTTCCGGGTCCTCCTCCTCGAGGCTGTCGAGGATGGTGCGCTCGGTGCCGCGGTCGGCGAGGTTGAGAATTCCGGCGACGGCGGTCACGCCGCCGGTCTCCTTCAGTTCTTCCTCCACGACGGCCGACATCTTCTTCTGCAGGGCGGATTCGACCTGCGAGACGATTTCCGGACTGGTCTGCTGCATGGTGGCCAGCCGCCGGATCACGTCGACCTGTTTCTTCGCCGGAATGCCGGCGAGAATGGCGGCAGACTGCGAAGGGGCCAGGTGGGCCAAGATGAGGGCGATGGTCTGGGGGTGTTCCTCCTGGAGGAAGGTGAGCAGACTTTCCGGCTCGGCCTTCTGGAGGAAGGAGAACGGCGTGTCGCGCACGGAAACCTGGATGGTCTCCAGGACGCGGCCGGATTCTTCCGGGGGAAGGACCTTTTCGAGGAGGCTCTTGGCGTAGTCCATGCCGCCCTGTTCGACGTAGCGGTGGGCGACGTTCAGGTTGTAGAACTCCTCCAGGGCCTTGTCCCGCTCGGCACGACTGACGTTGTCGAGGCGGGCGATCTCGAGCGAGAGCCGCTCGATCAAGTCGCGATCGCCGAACTGCTCCAGGACCTTGGCCGCGAGGTCGGGATCCAGGGACACGAGCAGAATCGCGGCCTTGCGCAGGCCGGCGCCCCCGAGTTTCTTGGCCGGATCGCTGAAGTCCTTTGGACGCGTCATTCGCGGTTCCCGACAATCCAGCGGCGCAGCAGCGCCGCCGCGGTCCGGGGATTCTCCTGCACCATGGACTGGAGCCGGCCTTTCATCTGCTCGGCGGCCAGGTCGGTGGGCGGCTCCGCCGGCTCCATCGACGAGAGCGCCTGCTCCTCGCGCAGGCCGGCACGCGCGCGCTCCAGTTCCGCCAGCGCATCGCGCGGGAGGGCCCGTCGAACGACCCATGATACCATGGCGAGGGCGGCCAGAATGAGGACGAGCAGGATGGCCTGGTCGCCGTACTTGCGCTGGAGCTCCTCGAATTGCTCGGCGGCGGTCGGGCTGGGAATCGACGGCGGAGGCGCGAACGAGACCGTGGTCACGCTCACCTTCTTCACGTCCCGGCCGGGGACGTGCTTGGCGAGGTCGACCTGGATCTGTTCGACGGTCGTCTGGCGCGACGCCAGTTCGTCCTTGTCGACGATCACCGCGAACGTCACGTCCTTCACCTCGCCGGGCGGCTTGGACCGATCCGTCTCCGTGAAGGAGGTCTCGCTGCGGACCTCGCTCTCGTTCTGGTTGTCGGTCGCCGGGGCGACTTTCTCGCCGGTCCCGGTGACGAGCGGCAGCGTGGAGAGGCCGAGGTTGGAGTCGAGACCGGGCTGTCCGCCGAACGGGAATCCCTGGGTGTTGCGCGTCCGCTCGCGTTCCTCCACGGGCACGGTGCGCTCCGGGTCGAGGACGCGGCTGTGTTCCCGCTTGGTTTCGAAATCGAGCGTGACATCAACCGTCACGATCTTCTTGCCGAGGAACTGCAAGAGCTGGACCGCCTTCTGCTGATAGTGTTCCTCCCAGTTGCGCTTGGATTCCAGCTGGTTGGTCGTGAAGGCGATCAGATCGCGCTCGTCCGGGATCGGGTAGTAGTTCCCGTCGGTGTCGACGATGGTCACATGCTCGGGCTTGAGCGTACGGTCGGTCGCGGCGACCGTGCGCGCGATCGCCAGGGCGGTTTCCTTCTTGAGCTTCTGCCCGGCGTGCATCTGCAGGGTGACGGCGGCCTTGGCCGGCTCCGCCTGGGTGAGGAAGACGCTCTGCGGGGCGGGAGTGATCTCGACGCGCGCGGATTTGACCGGACCGAGGGATTCGATCATGACCTGCAGCCGCCGCGTCAGGCTGCGCAGGTACTTCATCTCGCGCTTCCCCTTGGTTTCGGTGATGTCCGGATCGTAGACCCAGGAGAAGACATCCTGTCCGTCCGGGAAGAGACCCTCGCCGACCAGGTCCAGCTCGAGACGGTCCTTGCGGTCCGCGGCGACGTAGAGCACGTTACCGCGATACTCGTACGGCACGGACTTCGACTCGAGATTCTGGATGACGCGATGGGTGACGTCCGGGGGCGCGCCCAGGAGGAGCGGGACCATATCCACGCGCCCGGTCCAGACCACGAGCAGGATGAGGGAGACGAGGATGGTCAAGAGCGCCAGGCCCGTGCTCCACCGCTGGGAGTAGGACATGCGGCGGTAGAGGTCGCGGGCCTGGTCGATCGCGCGGCGGATGAAATTCATGCTCTCGTTCGTCCTGGAGGAGGGTTAGCGCCCGCCGAGAATCCCGTCGCGGGGTGCGGGCAGTCGCTGGGCCCCACGGCCACCGGGTTCGTCGTCACACGTCAGATTGTAGAGCGGCCAGCCGGCGGGAGCAGTCCCCGCCGCATCGCGTCGCTCCACCACCACCACCGCCCCCGTGCCCGCGGCACCCGAGGAGGCCGCGGTCACCACGCCCCGGGAAGGGGAGCGGGCCTCGCGGGATTCCGGCTCCTCCCCGCTCGCACCGCGGTCCCCGGGCCGGGTCAGTAGTTCCACGAGCGGATCCGGATCCGCCCCGCCGCCATCGGCGCGGCCGAGCCGCTCGAGAATGCGCCCGCGACTCTTGCTCGAGACCAGCACGGCCGCCGGAGAGAAGACGTAGGCCGCGCTCTCCTCTTCAAGCACGCGCGCCACCCGGCGATGCTCCCCTTCCGCCAGCGGGCGCTCGAACAGCGGCACCAGATCGCCCTTCTGGGCGACCAGGACTCCGTGCAACGTGATTCCCAGCAGCAGGATCGCCATCCCCGAGACCGATGCCATCACCGGCATGCTCTCGTCCCGTTGAGACATCTCCTGCACCCTCAAGGCCCATTGCGCCAGCACGCCCATTGCACACCCCCCCTTGCGCGCCTGGTGTCGGGCCCTCTCCGATCCCTGGACGGCCCATCGCGCGTGGCGCCGTCCCGCTTCCCGCACCTCCGATACCGATGCCTGCCGCCCATTCCTGAGGGCCGTCGCCCACAGGTCCCGGCGTATCCGAACCGCTCGGACACGTGGCGCCCGGGTCCACCCCCATCGCGCGGGCCCCACACCGGCGGGACCCGTTCGAAGCCCGAATTCCCTCAGATGCGCATCCGCTGCAACTCGTCGTACGCGTCGATGAGCTTGTTGCGAATCTGCATGAGAGTCTTGAACGCCAGTTCGGCCTTCCGAACGGCGATCATGACCTCTTCGACGTTGTCGGTGCGACCCGAGGCCAGGGCCGCCTGCGCCGCCTCGGCATCCTTCTGCAGCTGATTGACGCGGTCGATCGACTCCTGGAGGACGTCCTGGAAGGACTTCCCCTCCGTCACCCCCGTCTTCGCGGCCGGCGATGCGCCGGGACCGATGGGGAGTATCCCGCCCGGCCCGGTCACGGCAGCAGGGTCCACCACGATTCATCCCTCCGTTACGCCAGGATCCGCAGCGCCGACGCAAACAGGCTCTTCGTGGCGTCCATCACCGTGATGTTCGCCTCGTATGCGCGGGTGGCGTCGATCATGTTCACCATCTCGACCACCGGGTCCACATTCGGCATTCGCACGTAGCCGGCCTCCGGCCCCTCGCGAATCGCGTCGGGATGCCCCGGCTTGTACTCGCGACGGAACGGCGTGGGGTCGTCCACGACCGCCGGCACGGACACGCCTTCCCCGGGCAGGCCGAGCGCGGGAGCGCCGACCTTGAAGATCACGTCCTGACGCCGGTAGGGATTCGGTCTCCCCTGCGCATCGCGCGTCGTGCTGACGTTGGCCAGATTGTTGGCAATCGCGTCCATGCGCACGCGCTGGGCGTACAACCCCGACGCGCTGATGTCCAGGATCGAGAACATTCTTCCTGCCTCCTACGCCCCGCTAGGTCACGACCCGCTCGGAGATCGCCGTCGAAATCAGGTCGAACTGATGCCGCAGCATCTGCAGGACGGTGTCCTGCAGGATCGCATTGCGCGAGAGCTTGGCCATCTCCATGTCGATGCTGACGTTGTTGCCGTCGTGCCGCAACACCCCCGTGTTCGGAAACACGAGCCGGGAGACTTCCAACCCGCCGTCGCGGGCCGCGCGCACGTCGAACCCATGCTCCAACCGGAATCGCGGAATGGTTTGGCGCTGCTGACGGGCAATCGAGGTCTGCAGCAGGCGCTGGAACTCGTCCACCGGGAGGTCCTGCGCCCGGTAGTGCGGCGTCGCGACGTTGGCGATGTTGTTGGCAATGACGCGATGCCGCATGCGTCCGAACTGCAGGGTGCGCTCGAGAACCGGCAGCGCTCCCTTGTCGAACATCGTTTCCAGGATCGACATCCTTCACTCCCTGCGGGGTCCCGGGGTAGCCGAAGCAACCTCCGTGCCATCCGGGTCCCCCGGTCGTCCGCCTCGGCCCGGAACCCGGTGGTTGCGGGCCCCGGAAACACACCCTCAACCTCTTGATACACAATTCTTTACAAACTCATCGCCGCACGAATCGCCTCGCCGCGTCCGGGCCGCCGGAGCAACGAATTCCGGCCGGCGGCAATTCCTGCCATGCCCGGCGGGATCTGCCGTTCAGGTCCTCCCCGGAGACGGGGTCTCGGAAGTCGACTCCGGAGCCAAGGCCCAACGCTTGATCTTGTCTCTCAGGGTGCGCTCCGCGATGCCGAGCAATTCGGCGGTCCGCTGACGATTTCCCCCGGCGCGCGCGAGGGCGGCGCGAATCATCGCCTTTTCCATCTCCTCCAGAGTGATCTTCGGCATTTCCGGGAGGGCACCTTCGCCTAATAATGAGCCCCGCAGCCATCCGGTGAGATCGGTCGCGCGAATCGGCCCGGAGGGGAACAGGACGAGGGCGCGCTCGACGATGTTGCCGAGTTCGCGCACGTTGCCCGGCCAGTCGTATCCGGCGAGCAGGCGGTTCATCTCGTCGGACATTTCGAGCCGCGACACGGCGCCCTCGCCGCCGAAGCGGCGCAGGAAGTGATCGACGAGCGCGGGAAGGTCCTCCCGGCGTTCGCGCAGGGGAGGAAGATGGATGGGGACGACATTCAGGCGGAAGAAGAGGTCCTGCCGGAAGCGGCCCTGCTTGACGGCGAGCTCCAGGTCGCGGTTGGTGGTGGCGAGGATGCGCACGTCGGTCCGACGGGTCTGGCTGCTGCCCACGCGTTCGAACGCGCGTTCCTGCAGGGCGCGCAGAAGCTTTGCCTGGAGCGACGGGTCGATTTCACTGACTTCGTCCAGGAGGAGGGTGCCGCCGTCGGCGAGCTCGAAGCGGCCGCGGCGCATCTTGTCCGCGCCGGTAAAGGCGCCCTTTTCATGGCCGAAGAGTTCGCTCTCGAGCAGGCCGGCGGAGAGGGCGGCGCAGTTGACGCACAGGAAGGGGCGGGCCGCGCGGACGCCGGACTGGTGAATGGCGCGTGCGACGACCTCCTTGCCGGTGCCGCTCTCGCCGGTGATGAGGACGGTGGCGTCCGACGCCGCGGCGCGGGCGATGCGCTCGCGGACCGCGGCGATGGCGCGGCCCGCACCGACGAGATCGGCCTGGGGTCGCTGGCGCTGCAGCTCGGCTTTCAACGCCTCGTTTTCCGCGACGAGCCAGCGATGTTCCAGCGCGCGCTTGACCAGGACCTCGATCTCGGCGGGCTCGAACGGCTTGGTGATGTAGTCATAGGCTCCGCGCTTCATGGCGTCGACCGCGGTTTGCACGGTCGCATGCGCGGTAATGACGATCACGGGCGTCTCCGGCGCGATCCGTTTGAGTTCGTCGAGGGCTTCGAGGCCGCTCATGCGCGGCAATTTCAGGTCGGTGACGACCAGATCGGGCGGCTCCCGCCGCGCAACCTCCAGGGCCTCGACGGCGGACGGGTAGCCCGCGACCTCGTAGCCGGCTCGACGGAGCGTTTCCTCCAGCGACTCGCGCATGAGGTCGGTGTCCTCGATGATCATCACCCGATGCATGGTCGCCTCAACGCGGCAAGCGAACGACGAACTCCGCGCCCCCGTCGGGGTGGTTGCGCCCCTCGACGCGGCCGCGGTGACTTTCCACGATTCGTGCCGCGATCGCCAGGCCCAGCCCGGTCCCGCGGGATTTGGCGGTGTAGAACGGAGTGAACAGGCGAGCCAGGGCCTCGGCGGGAATTCCCGGCCCGGTATCCCGCACGGAGACCAGCCATCCCGGTCGGCCGTCCAGCGGATCCTCCCGCGTCTCCAGCGTCAGCCGCCCGCCGACCTCCATCGCCTGGATGGCGTTGATGAAGAGATTCAGGAAGACCCGCACCAGCATTCCGGGATCGGCAACCACCCGCGCATCCTCCGCGGCCGGCCGGCGCTCGACCCGGATCTTCCGTTCCGCCACCCGGTCCACGCAGAAGGAAAGCGCCTCGTCCAGCACCGCCTCGATGCGCACGGGGGCCACGCTCGGCTGCAGGCCCCCGGTGAAGGTCAGGATGTCCTCGACCAGGGCGTTGAGCCCCTTGACGCCGGAGACGATCCGTTCCGCCAACCGCGCCTGATCCTGGTTCTGCGCCACTTCCCGCTGAAGCAAACCGGCATAGAGGCCGATCCCGCCGAGCGGGTTGCGGATCTCGTGCGCGATGCAGGCCGCCATCTCGCCGAGCACGGCGAGACGCCGCTTGGTTTCGAGCTCCTGGTTTTTCTGTTCCAGCTCGCGCTGCAACTCCGCGACGCGTTCCTGAAGGAGATCGTGGGAACGCTGGAGTCGCTCGGCCGTATCGTTGAACGAACGCATCAACTCCGCGAGCGCCCCCGCGTCGGCCGGCAGGGGAGCCGGCGGCGCCGGTTGGGCGGCGTCCGCGCGCAGGGTCGGTTCGGTCGACATCACGCTCACTCGGTCCGGTCCAGGAACTTCGATTCGCCGGCGGTCGGCGGCCGGTACGCGGAATTCGCCCGGCGCGCCTCGGCCACGCCGCGGATCTCCTCCCCGGTGGCCGCAATTCCCTGAGCGGCCATGCGGGTACACTCCTCTTCCAGGGCCAGGAGCGACTGCAGCACCCCCCCCACTTCGTCCACGACCGCCTCCACGCGGCCGCGATCCTCCGCGGAGAGCGAATCGCGCACTTCGGGCCAGCGCGCCCGCCACGGCGCCACCTGCCGGTCGACCTCGTCGAGGGCGGTCACCAGCCGGCGCTTCCGGTCCAGGATTTCCAGCAGGGCCTGCGTATCCTGGGCTTCCAGGGCGGCCTTCTGCCGCCCGGACTCCATCATCATTGCCCGGTAGAGGTCGCGCTGGCGGCCCATGCTGGCCAACAGGGCGTCCACGGTCGGCAGTTCCATGAATCTTCCCTTCCTCGACCGTTCGCGGGCCTTCGGGGCGGCGGGACGCTGCACCGCTTTCGCTGCACCCGCGCCCCGGAACCGGCACCGGGCCGGTTTCCGGGTTCCCCCGCACCCCCGTCCCGTCAATTGTCCTTGAGCCAACTCGCCCAGAAGTCGTAGGCAAAGCCCGGCGGACCCTCCCCGCGCTCCGTCGGCGAAAGCGCCTGGAGCGAGTGTCCGTAAAGCTCCCGGTAGCGCGCCGCCTCGCGCGCGTCGCCGCGGCGGGTCGCGCATTTCTCCAGTTGGTGCAGCACCCACAATTCCGTCCGACCGCGGGAATAGCGCTGCCGGAAGTCGGCATACCGGTCCGCCGCCTCCGCGAGGTCTCCGTTCAGGAACAGCGCGTCGCCGAGCAGCAACGCGGCCTCGCGCAGCGCCGGGGCGAATTCCGCATCCAGGCGGAACGCCTCCGAGGGCCGTCCCACGCCCTGCCCGATGTCCACGGCCTGACGGAACGCATCGGCCGCGCTCCCGAATTTGCGCACGTGCAGGTAGAGCGTGCCGAGGGTGCGCAGCACCGGGATCAAATCCTGCGCGCCATCGGGATAGCGGCGGCGATACTCGTCGAGCCGTTCGATCCCCCGACGCAGCGCGATTTCCCCGGCCTCGACATCGCCGGCCGCCCGCGCCGTCTTGTACATCTGGTGGTACGCTTCCCCCAATCGGCCGAGACTCTCCCGCCAGACCGGATGCACGTACGAAAGTTCCTGGCCGTTCAGGACGTCGAGGTAGGCGAGTTCGGCGGCCCGCCAGTCGCCCTGGAGCTCGTAGCACCGTCCCATTTCGCGGCGGGAGGCATATCCGTCGGGAAAGGCGTCCGGGAACTGCCACAGATTCCGGCGATGGGCATCGACCGCCTTTTCCACGTCGCCCAGTTCGAGGTAGGAAACCCCCAGAAGGTAGAGCGCGCGCGGTTGCATCGGGTCATCGTAAACGCAATCCGCCAGGAAGCGCCGGAACCCGCGGACCGCATCCAGGAACTCCCCGGCCGCGTGCCAGTTCTCTCCCGCGTGGAACGCGGGCCGCCCGGGGGTCAGGGACGGCTCGCGCAATTCGGAGCGCGCCCAGTAGGCCTCTGCCGCCTCGATGCGCAGGGCGTGGGCGCGTTCCCGGAGCGCCGCGATCTCCTCCGGCCGAAGGTTGCTCGACTGGACCTCCGCCTGCTCCCGGACACGCCGGGACAACCGCTCGGCCGAGGTCGCGCGGAGGCCGTGGAACCGCCCGTTGTCGGGAGGCGGAAACCGGGAAGCCAGGCCGCGCGACAGCCGAAGCGCGAAGTTCAGCAACTCCCGGGAATCCGACAACTCGACGATCAATCTCGCCTCCTCCGCCATCTCCGCGAACTCCAGCAACCGCGGCCGCTCGAAGTCCAGGGAAGCGAGGTCCGGCTCGATGTCATCCCAATACGCGTAGGCCGAGCGCAACTCCCGCAAGCCCCGGAAAGCGGAAGCCACGATGACCCCGGTCGCGGCCCGCAACGCGCTGCCCGGCCCGCTGACCAGGATCGCCCGCAATCGCTCGATCGCCTCCTGAACCCGGCCTTCCTCGAGGTCGGCCCGCGCCAGCCAGTAGCGGGCCTCGAGGCGACCTTCCAGGGACTCCGGGTCCTCCGATTCGGCCCACGTTTTCAGTCGGGTCCGCACGTCGCCGAACCGCCGCGCGCGAAAGAGCAGGCGGGCCACCGCCAGCCTCACCTCCGCGACTCGCGGATCGTCGGGAAACCGCGCAAGGGCTTCCTCCAGGCTGGTCACGGCGTCCGCCATGCGGTCCAACTTCGACTGCACCTCGGCCCGTTCCATCCAGCCGGTCATCTGCGCCGAACGGTCATCGGCGGTCCGCGCCACGAACTCGTCCAACCGCTCGAGCGCGAGCGCGGGCCGACGCGGCACAACGCGCATGTACAGCCGCGCCAGCATCAACAACTCCGGCGGGGCGATCCCACCCTCGCGACGAAGTTCTTCCAGAATGTCGACCGCGCGATCCACCGAGCCCAGCTCGATCAGAAAGTGCACCGCGCGAATCCGCACCCCGTACGCCTGCGCGGGAGACACCCCCGCATTCCGGGCCAACCGCGCCTGATCGGCCGCCTGTTTGTGAAATTCGCCGCCCCGATCGCCGGCGGATCGCGCGCGCTGGTGGAAAAGCTCGGCGAGCAACATCCGCGCCGCCCCCTCCTCACGACTTCCCGGACGTTCGGTCAGGAACACGCTCACCGCCGAGATCCCTTCCTCCGCCGTCCCCGTGCGCGCCCGGGCCGCCGCCCAATCGAACCGCTCGCGCGTCATGCGCGCGGTGTTGTTCTCCGTGGGTAAGTACCGAAGCATCGGCGCCGCCGACGCGACCGCCAGCACGAACAGGACCCGCTCCGCGCCAATCCGCGTCACCCAGCGCTTCATCCGGCCCAGTTCCATGCCGCCCCCGGCCTACAGCGACTGGCTTCCCATCGAACCCACCGCCGGCGCGGTCGGATCCGCCACTTCCACCTTGCGGCGCTCATCCTCCTCGTCGAGGATCGCCTTGACCTCCCGCAGCGTGCGATGACGCTTGAACCGCTCCACCTTCTCCAATCGCTCGAACACATCCTCCCCGTAGAGCCGGTGTCCGGATTCCGTGCGCTCCGCTTCGTGGATCAGTCCCAGCATGGTGTAGTTGTGAAGCGTCTGCCGCGAGATCCCCGTGTGCCGGATCAACTCACCGATCTTGTAGAGTTTCTTCGGCTTCATCGCCGCCTCCCTGTGGACCTGCCGACCGGAACGACGCATCCCCGCGCAACCCCACCGGACCCCTCGCGGTCACCGGCTTCCCCGTCGCCGCAGGGGCGCGTGGGGTTTGCGGTTCGCGTCGTGCGTTTATGATTTATATTTTATACTTTATACTCTGTCAAGAGGATTATCGGTCGTGGATCCGCCTGGACGCGTCGGGATCCGGCGCCCCCCCCTTCCCGTCCGATCAATCCTGCGTGGGCGCAAAACCGGCTTCGCGCATCTTCGCGTGCACGCCGCGGAGGCGTTCGACGTCACCCAGGGTTCGGCAGACCTTTTCGAGGAGTCGCCAGGCGCGTTCCTGTCGTGGCGCCCAGACGAGGGCCTGCTCGAGCCAGACGGCCGCGTCGGGGAGCCGGGATCCCGAGGCGAGCGCGGCCTCGGCGGCATGGATGCGCGCCGGGACGTGGATCGGATCCCACCGGATCGCGGCCGCGAAGTCGGCCAGCGCGCGCACGGGTTGGGTCGCGCGCATGGCGTCGATGCCGCGTTGGAACAGGGCTCCCGCGTGGGTGGGGACGAGTTCGAGCGCGTGTGCGTACGCGCGGGCGGCGCCTTCGGGGTCGGGCGGATCGGCGACGCGGGCCAACCAGACGGCGTGGTCGACCCACGCCGCGGGATCGTCGGGTGCGAGCGCGAGGGATCGGTCGAGGTCGGCGCGCGCTTCATCCGGGCGGCCGAGTGCGTGCAGGATCGCGGCCCGTTTCCGGTACCATGCGGGAAGCGGGCGGCACTCGATCGCCTTGGAGTACGCCTCGAGACTCGCCTCGCGCTCCCCGCGGGCGAAGGTGATCGAGCCCAGGACGCTCCAGGCGTTGGCCCAACGCGGCGCGAGGCGCACGGCTTCGCGTGCGGCGGCCAGCGCCTCGTCGAACGCCCCTTCGTCGCGCAGGATGCCCGCGGATCCCGCGTGTCCAGCGGGGTTCCCGGGGTCCTTGCGCAAGAGATCCCGGCAAAGCGCGTCCTCCGACGCCCAATCGGCATTCCGATCCATCGTGCAGGCGATCGACGCGGCAAGCACCGCCGCCACGATCGCAAGGTACGTCGTTTGGCGGCCCGCGGGCGCGGGTGCCGGAAGCACGCAAGCGATCAGCAGCAACCCCCCGGCGGACGCCATCGAGGCCAGCCGGTCGGCCTGGATGATGCCGATCTCCACGAGGAGGTTGCTGACCGGCACGAGACTCAGAATCACCCATCCGGCGCCGAACGCCACCGCACCCGCATCCGCACCCGATCCACGACGCGCGGCGGCGATCGCGAGTGCGGCGAGCCCGCCGAATCCGAGGAGTACCGCGGGGTGGAGCCAGGGGATGGGGAGAAGCTCGGGCCGATGATTGAGGGCGTAATCGGCGGCCATTCCGGTGGGTGCGAGGTGGAGCAGGAAGGACCTGCCGAGCACGGCGAGGGCGCGCGGGATCCGGAGCCCCGCTCCGGCCCCCAGGTCGGAGTAGGCGCGAACGCCGGTGCCCCACGAGCCGAGCATCTCCGCGTGCAGGACGAAGAAGAGGGCGACCGCGAGGGTGCCGAGGGCGACGGCGACGATGGTGCGTCGCCCGGTCCCGTGGACCGGGACGGCGCGGTCCGCGATGAGCACCAACCCCGGCCCCACCAGGGCTCCCTCCTTCGACAGGAGGCCCAGCAGGAGGAGGACTCCCCCGAGCGCGGACCAGGCGATGAACCTCCCGCGAGAGGCGGTCAGCGCGGTCCGGTGGGCGTGCAGCGACCCGAGGAGGAACAGCAGCGAAAGCAGTTCGCACCGTCCCTTGATGTTGGCGACCGCTTCGGTCTGCAGGGGATGGACGGCGAACCACAGGGCGGCGATCAGGGCGAGACGACCATCCGGGAACAATCGCCGCAGCCACGCCCACCATGCAAGCACGACGGCAAGGTGCAAGATCAGGTTGGTGAGGTGATACCCGAAGGGGTCGAGTTGCCAGATCGCGTAGTCGAGCGCAAAGGTCGTGGTCGTCACCGGCCGATAATGCTGGTAGGGACTGCCCGGGCCGTAGAATGCCCCCGTCCAGAGGATCCCCAGGTTGTCCAGGCTGCGGATGCGATAGTCCTGCACGATCAGGGTGGAGTCATCGTGGACGAAGGCCCCCTCCAAGGTGCCGGAGAAGGCGATGGCCACGGCGAGTACGAGCGCCAGGACCGGCCCGACGCGCGATTCCGCGAAGTTCCACGCCGGCGGCGCACCGGCGGCAGGGAGCGGCGCGGGCTCTGCGGGGGTGGAGGGCTCCTGGCTCATCGGCGGGTCGTCGGGCTCCACGGGAGGGGGGCTGCGGGCAGTAAACCCCTGTGCGCCGAGTTTGTTCAAGAGATTTGCAGGCTCTCCCGCGGCGGACCGACCGTCCCGCCCGACGGGATCCGCGCGGGAATGATGCCCTGTCCGTGATTCCGCTTCGCCCCGCCCCGGAACCGCCCCCCGCACCCATCCCCGCCGCCGACCTGTCGGCCGAGGCCGTGGCCGCGCTGCGCGGGTGGATGCTCGAGCGTGATCTTTCCTTCACGGCGGAGGAGGCCGTCGCCGCGGGCGAAGGAAGGTGCGGGACCGACCCGCGGGCGGTCGCGCGCGTGCTGCGCGCGCAACCGGAGGTCGCGTGCGCGGAAGGACGGTTCTACACCGCCCGCATCCTCGCCGGACTCTGCCGGTTCGTGCTGAGGCCGACGCCGTTCGAGCGCGATCGCGCCCTCCTGGTCGCGGGTCACCGGCTGGTCCCGTTCGCGCCCGCGGGAGCGGCGGAACAGGAACCGCCGGCCGTCCGACTGGAACTGCCGGACGGTACCCCGCTGCCGCGTGAACGGGTGGAGGTGCCGCGGGAAGTCGCCGAGCGCTGTCTTCGCCTGCTTCCCCCCGACCAGGCGCAGGCGCTCCTCGCGGGCGGGACGGACCCGCTCCCCCTGCCGGCGTATCGGTTGGTCGGGGCGCTCGCGGCCGCGGCGCGCGCGGGGGACGACCTGGTCGCGACCTGCTTCGACTTTCGACGCGGGGCCTACCTGCTCGGGCCCTACCGCGACGATCAGCCGGCCGAAAGGGCGGATCGCGAAGAGCGGCTCGCGGATGCGCTGCGCGAAGTGTTGGAAGACCCTCCGCCGGGACCCGTCACCGCGGAGCGGCAGATCCTGCATGCGGTGGCCTCCTGCTTCGAGGACTGGGCCGGTCGACCGGTGAGTCCGCCGGCGGAGTCGCTGGCGGGGCGGCGGGAGTTCGGCATCGTGGAAGGCGAGGGGACGCGCCGATTCGTTCGGGCGCCCTCCCCGCACCAGGCCGGCCCGGTGTCCGCGAAGTCGACGGGCGTCTCGTCGGCGACGCGCGCGCCCGCCGCGGACCTTCCGGTTTCCGAACCGGCCGTCGTCGGTCCTGCGCCCGCGCCGGCGGCGGAGTGGCGATCCCTGTTCTCCCGGCTCGATGACATCCTCTCCCCCGCGCCGACGCCCCCGGGGGCCGAAGGCGGCGGCGCGCCGCCCGCGGAATCCGGTTCCGTCCGCCTGGCCTGGCGCCTGGTGCTGGACCCGGTCCATCCGCTGCTCGTCCCCTATCTGCAGAAGGCCTCGCGCCCGGGGACGTGGTCCCGGGGGAAGATGCTGTCGCCGGTGGAACTGGAACGCGCGTCCGAAGCGTGGATCGGCCCCGCGGACCGGGCGGCCGCGAGGGTGCTGAACGCGGCACTCGCCGGCGGCGGCCGTTTCGATCTCTTCGAGGCCCTGGAGCGACTCGTCCGGCATCCGCACGTCACCTGGGACGAAGAGGGGGACCGCGCCGTCCGGATCGACGCCGAAGATTTGCGGCTGCAGGTCGAGGTCGGCGCCGCCGGCGCGATCGGGCTGCTGCCGGCGGCCGGCGGGCTCGTGGGCGGCCGCGGCGCGACGGCCACGCTCGGCGCCCAGGGGTTGATCCTCGTCGATCGCGCCGGTGGGCGAGTGGTCCTGGCCCGGGCGACGCCGCTGGCGCTCACGCTCCTCCAGGAATTGCGGGTGGGGGCCCGGACCTTGCCCGCCGAGGCGGCCGAGGAACTGCTGTCGCGCATTCCGCTGCTGGCCGGCGTGCTGCCGGTGGATCTCCCGTCCGAACTGCAGGGCGAAGAGACCGCCCCGGACCCGCGGGTGGTGCTGCGCCTGACCCCGCACCGGAGCGCCGGGCTTCATCTGGCCTTGCGCGTGAGGCCGCTGCCGACGGACACTTGTCTGTTCCGTCCCGGGGAAGGTCCCATCGAGGTGCGGGCCACCGTGGGGCACCGGCGTCTGTGGGCGCGACGCGACCTCGCGGAGGAATCGGCGCGGGCGACGGCGCAGCGGGAGGCGCTCGGGCTCGCGGGGGTGACCGAGTCCGCCGCGTGGGAGTGGCGCATTCTCGACGATGAGGCCGCGCTCGACTTCATCGAACAACTGCGTCCGCGGCCGCGCGAAGGCCTGGTGATCGAGTGGCCCGCCGGCACGGCGGGGCTGCCCACGGTGCAAACCGCCGGTCCCGACCGGTTGCGCGTGGAGATCGAGGAGGACGACGACTCGTTCCGCTTCGACGGCGGCGTGGAAGTGGATGGGGTGCTGGTGTCGCTTGCGCGCATCCTCGACCGCCTGCGCTCGGGCCGAAAGTACCTCCCGGTCGGAGACGGCAAGTGGGTGCGCATTTCGCGCTTTCTTGCCGAACGCCTGCAGGCCCTCGCCCAAGGCCGACTGCCGGGCAAGAAAGGCCTGCCGGTGGAGAAGTCGGCCGCCCCCGTGCTGGCCGAGTGGGTCCGCGAGGCCGGCACGGTCCAGGCCTGCCGGGCCTGGCAGGACCTGATGCGCCGATTCGAATCGGCGCAGGGGATCGACCCGGCCCCGCCGCCGGGGTTTCTCGGCCGCATGCGACCATATCAGCAGGAGGGGTACGCCTGGATGCGCCGGCTCGCCGAGTGGGGCGTGGGCGGGTGCCTGGCCGACGACATGGGCCTCGGGAAGACCGTGCAGACGCTCGCCGTCCTGGCCGCGCGGGCGCGGGGCGGTCCCGCCCTGATCGTGGCCCCGACCTCGGTCGAGGGGAATTGGCTGCGCGAGGCGCGCAGTTTTTGTCCCGGCCTCGAAGCGTTGACCTGGCGGCGCACCGACCGCGCGGCGGGACGCGATCACTTCCGCCCCGGCCAGCTCGTCGTCGCCAGCTACGGACTCGTCATGCGCGATGCCGACCGCCTGGCGCGGACCTCGTGGCACACGCTCGTTCTCGACGAGGCGCAGGCGCTCAAGAACAGCCACACCCGCACCGCGCAGGCGGTCCGCGCCCTCCGCGCCGACTGGCGGCTCGCCCTCACCGGGACCCCGGTGGAGAACCGCCTCGGCGACCTCTGGAGCCTGTTCCGCGCCGTCTGCCCGGGTCTCCTCGGGACCTGGGAGCATTTCGCCCACCACTTCGCCGGCCCGATCGCGCGCGAACGCGACGAGTCGCGCCGCGATGAACTGGCCCGGCTCGTGCGGCCCTTTCTCCTGCGCCGCACCAAGGCCGAGGTGCTGACGGAACTGCCGCCGCGTACGGAGATGACGCTGTCGGTGGAACTCTCGCCCGAAGAGCGGGAGCTGTACGACGTCGCGCGACTCGCCGCCGTCGACCGGCTCGACCGGACCGAGAATCTCGCGGAGGCCGACCGGCGCATGCACGCACTGGCCGCCCTGACTGAACTCCGACAGCTCGCCTGCCATCCGCGTCTCGTCTACCCGGACCTGCAGGCGGAGTCGAGCAAGATGCGCCTCTTCCTCGAGCGCGTCGAGGAACTGCGCGCTGGCGGACACCGGGCTTTGGTCTTCAGTCAATTCACCCGCCACCTGGACCTGGTCCGTCGCGAACTGGACGCGCGGGGAATCCGCTATCAATATCTGGACGGCGGCACGACGACGCGCAAGCGGCAGGAGCAGGTGGACGCCTTCCAGCGAGGCGACGCGGAGCTGTTCCTGATTTCCCTCAAGGCCGGCGGCACGGGCCTGAATCTGACGGCGGCCGACTACGTGATTCATCTGGATCCCTGGTGGAATCCCGCGGTGGAGGACCAGGCGACCGATCGCGCGCACCGGATGGGGCAGACCCGTCCCGTGATCGTGATCCGCCTGGTTGCGACGGGGACCGTCGAGGAACGGGTGCTGGCGCTTCACGCCGACAAGCGGGATCTGGTCGCGGGCCTCCTCGACGGCGCCGACCAGGCGGCGCGACTTTCCGTGGCCGAGATGGTCGGACTGCTTCGGGGCGGCGGCGCGGGGGCCTAGTGGGGCTTCAAACTTGATTTTCCAGGTTGGTCCGGTGGATTTTCGCGCCGGGCTTCGTTATCGGGTAGGCGCCCGGGTTACCCCGGGCACCTCCCACAGAACCGTACTTGTGCTGGTCACATACGGCTCGTCGGGACACCGGGTTGTCACCCC
>CAZWCX010000060.1:0-18814 GCA_964632945.1 uncultured Planctomycetia bacterium
CGATGCCTTTTCGACGGAGGAGTTGGTCTGCCTTCAGGTGCTTGGGAGAATCACCGATCGGCCTGGTGTGGCGATCCCTGGGCGACGGGAACATCGCCCGCATGGTACGTGGCATTGGGTTGTCGACCAGGAAGAGAAGCGTCGATTCCTCGAAGCCTGGAGCAGATGGTGGCAGGACCACGGACACGAACTCCAGTAATAGATTGGCGGATCGTTGATGTTGCTTGTCGGTCGAGCTGATCGGTCACGACGGCGGCACCGCGGCCGACGGGGCGCTCGACAAGCTGGCTGCCGGCGACGGGATCGCCGCCTTCCAGAAGTTCGTCCAGGCGGTGAAGAAGCCGGTACGGTTCCGTGGGAGGTGCCCGGGGCGACCCGGGCGGCCACGCGATCGTCCGGGCTAGCGTTTTCGCGGACGATCCGCTCGACCGCGCGACCGCTTCACCGGATAGTTGCGCCGATTGCGCTCCAGCTTGGCGCGCATCGCCTCGATCAGGTCGATGCCGAGGCGGTCCGCCATCAGGAGCACGGCGATCGCGGTATCGGCGAGTTCCGCCTCGACCCGTGCCCGGTTCTCCGGGTCGCGCGACCACGCGTCGGCGCGTGTGTTCCGTACCCAGCGATACTCCGCGACCAGTTCGCCCGCTTCCGAGGCAAGCGCCATCGCCAGGTTCTTGGGGTCGTGGAACTGGCGCCAGTCGCGTTCGGCGACGAATCGTCGCAGTTCCCCTACGAAGGCGTCGAGGCGATCCGGACGCGGGTGGGTCATGGACGGTTCCTGTCGAATGGGTCCTGCGCCGGATTGTATCCGAACCCGGCGGGGATGCAAGCGGGCGGGCGCGATCCCGTCGATTCAACCGGACCACGGATCGACTCGAGGTCCCCTCCGATCGATCGGCGACTCCCGTCGTCGCGCGCACAGGACAGTCCGATCTCCGGTCCGGCGCTCCGCCGTTGCCCGGGGTGGATTTCCGGGTCCCTTGGGGAATCGGACGCGCCCGCGTCGGGTGGGCGGCCTTGCCTCTCCGATCCGCCTGTGCCCCCGGGGGCGGAAAGCTCCATCTTCACGCCTTCTCCAGGGTTGCAGTCGCGGAGTCGGGTACCACGATTTGGAGCGGGCACGAAGGTTGCGAGAGGATAGGACGGAGGAGGGGGCGTCGAGGGATGATCGAAACGGGTGGAAGAAAAAGGGAATGAGCGGCAACGACGAACCGGGCGACGCCTCCTCCGCGATATCGGAGTATGCAACGGGAGAAACGCAGAAGTCTCCGCAGAATGCGGACCCCGAGTGGAGGAATCTCAGGTTTCTGTGCGGGTGATCCTGGAGGACACCCGGCACGATCACCGGGACGGGCGCGCAGGGCGGAACCACGATCGGCCAAGGACCCGATCGGCACGCGGAGGATGTCGGGCCCTGACGCGCGAGCCGCTTGCGGGCGAACGCAGGACATCCCGCCCGGGGTTGCGGATGCGGCGAGGCTCCGGCGGCTCTTGAGAATCCCGGTGAAGCTCCGGTTGGGCGAACGGGAAGGGCAATGGCCCTGGGGAGCGGCGAGGCCGACTCCCGCCTCGAGCCCCGCACGCAGAACCTGCGGCGGGCTCGCAAAGGAGGGGCCACCCTTCCCGTCGTCGTTTTCTCCCCCCCGCGCGCCCCGCGCTCCCGACCCCGGCACCTCTGTTGCGTTTCAGGATGGAGACGGTGTAGGCTGAAGGCCGCCGAATCCAATGCCGGGACGGGGGATTCCGAGAGAGGGGGCGTCGATGAAGGCAGGATCGGACCACGAACTGTCCGCCGAGGATCTGGAGTGGCGGCTTCCGCCGGAGTTCCGGGATGTTGCGTACGAGCAGGTGGAATCCGTTCGCGGCACAATCGGCCAGGATCGGGCGGGGGCCGCGCTGGACCTCGGACTGGCCCTGCGGGCCCCGGGGTACAACGTGTTCGTGGCCGGTCCTCACGGCACCGGACGGACCAGTACGGTTCGCCGCCTCTTGGACGGGATGAAGAGCCGCCGTTGTCCGGAACTGCGGGACCGGGCCTACGTGTACAACTTCTCCGACCCGTCCTGTCCGCGGCTCCTGACGTTCCCGGCCGGCAAGGCGCGCGAGTTCGGCCGGGACATGGCGCGATTCGTCGAACATCTTCGCGAGATCGTGCCGTCGATCCTGGAAGAGGACGTCTTCCGCAAGGAGCGGGAGGCGATTCACGGCGAGGCGGTGCGGATCGAGCAGTCGATGATCGGCGACCTCGAAGCGAAGTTGAAGGAGAAGGGCTTCGCGCTCATCCAGATCCGCGCCGGGGATGTGGTCATGCCCGACATCCTCCCGCTGGTGGACGACACGCCGGTGGATTGGGAGAAGGCCTCCGAGCAGGTTGCCGAGGGAAAGCTCGACCGGGCCGCCTACGAACGCCTGCGGCAGGACGCCGATCCGATGCGCCGCCACATGCAGTCGGTCTTCAAGAAGCTCCGCGCCCTGGCCAGCGAGGTCGGGCAGAAGACCCGCGACCTGGAGCGCCGGGCCGTGGAGCACCTGGCCGGGACCCTCGTCGGGGAAATCCGCGACAAGTACAGGGACGAGAAGGTGCAGGAGTATCTGGCCGGTGTCGTCGCCGAGGTCCTCGAGGACATCGACCTCTTCAAGCGCGCGCCCGCCAAGGAGGGGGGGCTGGACCTGTCCGCGCTCATCGGCCGGGGACGAGACGCCGAGGACGTCCTGGTCAAGTACGAGGTGAATGTCCTGCTCGACAACTCGAATCGCAGCGGGTGCCCGGTGGAGTTCGAGGACGCGCCCTCCCACGGCAACCTGATCGGCACCATCGAGGTCGAGGGGGCGGCCAAGGGGGCTCCGCGGACCGACTTCACGCACATCAAGGCCGGCTCGGTGCTCAAGGCCGACGGGGGATTCCTCGTCCTGCAGGCGCTCGACCTCCTCCTCGCCCCCGGGGCGTGGCCGGCGCTGAAGCGGGTGCTCAAGACCGGTCGACTGGAAATCCGGACTCCGGAATTCCTCGGGCTGTTCGGGCCCATCGCCATGAAGCCGGAGCCGATCGAAGTGGACGTCAAAGTGATCCTGATCGGGGAAACCGGGCTTTACGATCTGCTCTATCGCTGGGAAGAGGACTTCAAGACCGTGTTCAAGGTCCTCGCGCAGTTCGATCACGAGATGCCGCTCGCCCGTGAAACGCTGGGCCACTTCCTCGGCGTCGTGCACAAGATCGGCGAGGACGAGAAGCTTCTGCCGTTGGCCCCGGATGCGGCGCACGCGCTCACCCGGGAGGCGGTGCGCCGCGCCGGGCGCCGCGACCGGATCAGCACGAAGTTCAGCGACGTTGCCGACCTCGTGCGCGAAACGTGCTATTGGGCGCAACAGGAGGGGGCGTCCCGGGCCGGCGCCCGCCACGTCGAACGTGCGATCCGCGAATTCGAGCAGCGCAACGGCCTCCTCGAAGAGAAGATCCAGGAGGCGATCGACCGCGGCCTGCTCCACGTCGATCTCACCGGCGCCGTGGTCGGGCAGGTGAACGGGTTGTCGGTCTTCGACCTCGGCAGCTACTCCTTCGGCAAGCCGTCCCGCATCACCGCCGCCGTGTCGATCGGCCGCGCGGGGATCATCAACATCGAGCGCGAGGCGGGCTTGAGCGGCCGGATCCACGACAAGGGCGTGCTCGTCCTGTCCGGCTTCCTGCGCAACCGGTTCGCGCAGAACTTCCCGCTCTCACTATCGGCGAGCCTGGCGTTCGAGCAGTCGTATCACGGCGTGGAGGGAGACAGCGCTTCGAGCACCGAGGCGTACGCGCTCTTGAGCGCCTTGGCCCAGGTTCCGGTCCGGCAATCGATCGGCGTCACCGGGTCCGTGGATCAGTACGGACGCATCCAGGCCATCGGCGGGATCAACGAGAAGATCGAGGGGTTTTTCCTCTCCTGCACGTCCCGCGGGCTGACCGGGGAGCAGGGGGTCCTGTTCCCGCGCGCCAACCAACGGGACCTCATGGTCCGCGACGAGGTCGTCGAGGCCGTACGGGAGGGGCGCTTCCACCTGTGGGCGGTCGAGACGGTCGACGACGGGATCCAGATCCTGACCGGCGTCCCCGCCGGCGCGCGCCGCGCCGACGGGACCTATCCGGAGGGCTCGATCAACCGGCGCGTCGAGGCGCGGCTGCAGACCTTCGCCCAGGTCATGGCGGAGTTCGAGGCGCGCCGGTCCTAGACCGGATATTCACGAACCGCTTCGCGTTTCGCGAACCATCCGGCTCCGGCCTGCCCGGAAGGCCGTCCGGAGCCGGACTGCCTCGCCCAGCGTGCGACTCCGTGTATCGTACGCCGGTCGCCCCGCGGTCCTGGCTGCTGACGCAGCCGGGAGCCCCCGGGGGCGATTCTTCGCGAAGCCGCTGACGCGGCTTCCTGAATCATCCGGTTCTTGGGTCTTCAACCGCCATCCCGCGGGTTGGGACGGTCGCGTTGCGCGGTCTCACCGCGGATGCGTCCGCCCGCGCGTCGGCGGCGGGGGGCGGGCCTACTTGCGCGGCGGGACCCGGACATCCGGAAACCCGTCCCGGTCGGAGTCGCGCAGGTAGGGCAGGTTGGCGCCGTACGCCTCCTCGAGGTTGGTCAGGGCGAAGGACTGGACCGGCACGCCGTCCGGATTGATGGCGCGCCCCTCGATCCGGCCGGGGACGCGGAAGAGCCATTCCGGATTGAGCCGTTCCGGCCCGGTGTCCATCCCGGCCACCACGAAACGATCCGCGATCACGCCGTCCCCGTTCACGTCGCACGGCAGATCGTCGACCGGGTAGAGCACGAGCCCGCGCAGGAACTCCAGAACCGCCGCGCGGTCGGCTTCCGGCAGCGCCTCATAGGCGCGGGCGGAGCGGTCCGCCTCGCCGCCGTGGCGGCGGATGACGTCGTCGAGGTCGAGGCTGGCGCCGTCGTGGCCGTAGGGGGCGGTGCTGCCGACGCCCCAAAGCGGGGCGGTGCGGAAGCGGGTGAGCAGGCTGCCGTCGAACTGCATCTGGTGGAAGCGCGGTCCGAGATCGTGATGGGCGAAGTCGGAGTAGACGCCCCGGATTGTGAAGGCCGCGCCCTCCGCGCGGTCGACGCGCCGGACCTGCCCCTCGAGCCGGCCGGTGTCGGGATTCGGGGCCACGACGAGGTCGAAGAAGCGCCGGTCCCCGGCGGTGCGCCGGTGGGGATCCGGGTCGTCCGCGTTGCGCGCCTCGAGGTGCCAGTCGGGGACGTGGCAGGAGACGCAGCCGAGGGAAGCCAGCAGGTCGCGTCCGCGCGCGCGAACCGGCGTGCGCGGCTTCTCCGCCGGCGCAGGGTGGTTGAGCTGGTACCACTCGATCAAGTCGAGATCGCCGCCGGTGATCTCCTCGCACACCCCGTCGCGGTCCGGGTCCTCGCGGGAGACGCCGTATTCGTCGACCACGACCCCCCGGTCGCGCGTGCGCCCCGAGATGAACTGCTGCGCACCGGCGAGCGAGACCCCCGCCAGGCCGTCCTGGTTCGGCTCCGCATTGAGGATCGGATCGAAGGCCTGCAGTCCGGCGTGCAGGTCGAAGGCGTTGGCGGAGAAGTGGCGCAGCGTCGAGGCGACCGCGCCCTTGCGGTGGCCCCAGCCGAACAGCTGGACCTCGAACGAGTAGCCGGCCACGCCGGGCTCGTCGAGCCGGCGGGCCCAGGAGATTCGTTTCCCCTCGGCGTCGACGTACCACACGAAACAGACCGGATTCAGGTCCGGCTTCCCGTTGCCGTCGAGGTCGCCGAAACTGCCGAAGTCCACGCTCACGCGCTCCCCGTCGGTTGCGGCGGGCAGGTTCTCGACGATCGCGCGCACGCGGTCGGACTCCCCTTTTGCGATCCAGCCGTCGCGGTTGACGTCCCCCTTGGCCAGGATCGCCAGCCGCAACTGTGCCCCGAGCATCTCGACCAGCCCGGCGCCGAAGGCGTGGGTGGTGTTCCGGCCGGTGCCGCCGTTCTTGAAGATGGTCGCCCCCGCCCCCGCATCGCGGAACGGCACGTTGTGGCAGAGCGCGCACGACGCGACGTGGTCGCGCGTCAGCATCTTCGTCGACTGGTCCTCGAGGACCTGGCCGGCCATCCGTCCGGCTTCCCCGAACGCGCCGTCGCCGGCGGGGAATTCGCGCACGAAGAGTTCCCTCCCGAGCTGGTAGGCGAGCCACGGATCGCGCTCGAAAAGCCAGCCCGTCGCCCCCTCGTGCGTCGGGTCGGCCGAGGAGATCGCGCGCACGCGTCGGCACTTGACCGAGCGGCCGGACAGGTCCTTCGGCCGGAAGACGGGGTCGTCGTGCGAATTCCCCGGCCGTTCCGGCGACGGGCGCAGGTCCTCCGAGCGGACGACCGCGGAGAGCAGGAGCCAAAGCGCGACGGCGAACGCCGTCCGGCGGAGTCGGGAAGCAGGGACGGGGGTCATCGAGGAATCCCTCGGGAAGGGGTGCAGTCGGAAACCAGGGCCGGTCCTACGGAGGCGAGGTCGGCAGGATGCGCACGTAGGTCTGTTCCTTGCCCGCGTCCACCGGGACGAGGACGAGGTCGTCGGTCATCTCGTCCTTGCGGATCTGCTTGCGGAACTTCGTCAGCCATTGCCCCTTCTGCAGGTGGCCCTTGAGGCGCGCCAATCCCTTGACCTCCTCGTCGGGGGCTTCCCGGTCGGGGTACCACATCCACTTCGTCTGGATCCCGGACGGGTTTTCGATCCGCACGATCCGGCCCGGGCCGGACCCGACCTGGGCGTTCAGGCGGTCCAGGCGGGCCTTGATCCTGTCCTCACCGAGCCCTTCCCCCCCGGCCTTGACCCAGTCCGCTTTCACTTCTTCGAGGAACTCCGCCTTCGACACGAAGCGGGCGCCGCGCGGCAGGTCGCCCCCGCCTCCCTGGGAGTACAGGGCGCGCGGATCGTTCAACACGGCGACCTCCGCGTCCTCGAGTTTCTTCGCCCACTCGAGCTTCGTCGTTTCATAGCGGGGATCCTTCTGCTTTTTCGCCGCCACCCACTGGCTGCGCTGCTGGAACTCCTGCTGCTCCTCGGGCGTGGCGCCGCAGCCGAGCATGAACTGCAGGTACATCGGCCGCCAGGAATGCATCCAGGACCAGTCGCCCTGGAGATCCATCTGGGCCGGGGCCTGGACGTAGAAGAGGGCGTCCGTGACGTCCTTTACGGAGATTTGGGTAATCTTGAGCGGATAGACGCACTCTCGGGTTTCGAAGGTGAACCGGGTCGGGGTGACTTCCCCGGTGTAGGAGCCGTCGGCGGCCTTCTTCATCTGCTTGGAATCGATCTTCATGACGGTGAAGAACCACTTCTTGGTGATGTAGTGCTGCAGGGTGGCCTCGTCGCCGGAATAGGAGTACTGGTTTTCCTTGAGCCATTCGTAGAGCCCGTCGGCGCGTTCGGCGGTGATGACCTTGTAGTCGAGCGAGCCCACGACGCCCGCCTCCAGGACCCGGACGCCCTTCCGGCTCGAGTTCTCTTCGAGCCTGGCCCCGCCGCTGCCTCCGAACGCGACTCCGCCTCGCTGCGGGCGGCCGTCGAACTCCTCGGTCCAGATGTTCGTCGGCAGCGGCAGGAGGATCGTGTAGATGGCGAGGTCCTTGAAGAAGTCGCGGGGCATTTCGTCGAGCTTGGGCTGCGAGGGGGTGGGGATGACCATGCCGAAGTCGAGGGCGTTCCCCTCGAACTTGGGCTGCACCGTGAACGACTCGATCCCCTCGTCCGGACGCCATTGGAGGAACGCCTTTTGCCCGGGCTGGAGGATGTCCTTATCTTGGGCGGCGAAGTAGCAGCAGGCGGCGTCCCCCGGGCGCGCCGTTCCGATGGGAAGCGCGAGGGTGAAGCACGCGGCCGCCAGGAGAGCGAAGGAGGAAACGCGGCGGTTCATCGGGAGTCCTTTCCGATCAGCGAAAGAACGGCTCGGGTTGGGAACGAGGGTCGTCACGGGGGGCGGGGCGGGGCATTGATCCCGCTCGCGCGCAGATCGGGACTACGGGGGCGACGTGGGGAGGATGCGCACGTAGGTCTGCTCCTTCCCCGCGTCCACCGGGATCAGGACGAGGTCGTCGGTCATCTCGTCCTTGCGGATCTGCTTGCGGAACTTCGTCAGCCATTGCCCCTTCTGCAGGTGGCCCTTGAGGCGCGCCAATCCCTTGACCTCCTCGTCGGGGGCTTCCCGGTCGGGGTACCACATCCACTTCGTCTGGATCCCGGACGGGTTGTCGATACGGACGATCTTCCCCTTGCCGGTGCCGTACTCTCGTTCCAGGTCCTTCAACCGTTCCCGGGCGAAAGCGTCATCCCCGCCGCGGCGCTCCGATTTCTCGTAGTCGGACCAGACCTCCTCGAGGAACCCCTGGACGGACACGAATCGGGCGCCGGGCGGGAGGTCGCCCGCGCCGCCCTGGGAGTAGTGCGCCAGCGGGTCATCAAGCACGGCGATTTCCGCGTCCGCGAGTTTCTTCGCCCATTCGAGCTTCGTCGTTTCGTAGCGGGGGTCTTTCTGCTTTTTCGCGACCACCCACTGGCTGCGTTGGGCGAGTTCCTGCTGCTCCTCGGGACTGGCGCCGCAGCCGAGGAGGAACTGCAAGTACATCGGCCGCCACGAGTGCATCCACGACCAGTCGCCCTGGAGATCCATCTGCCCCGGCGCCTGGACATAGAAGAGGGCGTCGGTGACGTCCTTCACGGAGATCTGTGTGATCTTGAGCGGGTAGATGCACTCCTTGGTCTCGAAGGTGAAGCGGGTGGGAGTCACCTCCCCCGCGTACGAGCCGTCCGCGGCCCGCTTCATCTGCTTGGGGTCGATCTTCATGACCGTGAAGAACCACTTCTTGGTCACGTAATGCTGGAGCGTCGCCTCGTCGCCGGAATAGGAGTACTGGTTCTCCTTCAGCCACTCGAACAGCCCGTCCGCGCGCTCGGCGGTGATGATCTTGTAGTCGAGGGAGCCGACCACCCCCGCCTCCAGCACGCGCACGCCGAGGTCGCCGCCCCCCGGCGCCCCGTTGAACCCGCCCTCCTCGGCCAGAAAAGCGGTACCGGCCGTGGGCGGCGCCGGAAGCAGGTCCGTCCAGATGTTTTCCGGCAGCGGCAAGAGAATGGTGTAGATGGCGAGGTCCTTGAAGAAGTCGCGGGGCATCTCGTCCAGCTTGGGCTGCGACGGAGTGGGGATGACCATGCCGAAGTCGAGGGCGTTTCCCTCGAACTTGGGTTGCACCGTGAACGACTCGATCCCCTCGTCCGGGCGCCACTGGACGAAGGCCTTCTGCCCGGGCTGCAGGATGTCCTTGTCCTGGGCGGCAAAGTAGCAGCAGGCGGCGTCCCCCCGGCGCGGCATCCCCATCGGCAGCGCGAGCAAGGCGCAGGCGGCCAGAACGGCGATGCGGGTCGACCCTCGGCGAATCATCGGGTGTCTCCTATCGGAAATCACGGCCACGACACGGCGTGGATCCCTGAACCACTCGGGTTGCGGAACGCGGCGGCGACTCCCTTCGCCGGCGGACGCGGACTACGGAGGCGACGTCGGCAGGATGCGCACATAGGTCTGCTCCCGGCCGGTATCGACCGGCACGAGGACGAGGTCGTCGGTCATTTCGTCCTTGCGGATCTGCTTGCGGAACTTCGTCAACCATTGTCCCTTTTGCAGGTGGCCCTTGAGGCGGGCAAGCCCCTTGACCTCGTCGGCGGGAGCGGTCCGGTCCGGATACCACATCCACCGGGTCTGGAAGCCGGTCGGGTTGGCGATGCGGACGATCTTGCCGTTGCCGGCCCCATACTTCCGTTCATACTCCCGGAGGGTGTTGCGCGCAAAGGCGTCGTCGGAGCCCTGGCGATCCTTCTCGTAGGCGGCCCAGATTTCCTGGAGGAAGGTCTGCGGGGAGACGAATTCGGCTCCGGGCGGAAGATCGCCGCCCCCGCCCTGGGGGTAGTGGGCGAGCGGATCGTCGAGCACGGCGATCTCTCCGTCGCCGAGTTTCTTGGCCCACTCCAGCTTGGTGGTCTGGTAGCGGGGATCGCTCTGTTGTTTCGCCCTCACCCACTCCTGGCGCTGGGCGAGTTCCCGCTGCTCCTCGGGAGACGCCCCGCAGCCGAGCAGGAACTGCAGGTACATCGGCCGCCAGGAGTGCATCCACGACCAGTCGCCCGGGAGGTCCATCTGGCCCGGGGCCTGGACGTAGAAAAGGGCGTCGGTGACGTCCTTCACCGAGATCTGTGTGATCTTGAGCGGATAGATGCACTCCTTGGTTTCGAAGGTGAAGCGGGTGGGGGTGACTTCGCCGGTGTACGACCCGTCGGCGGCCTTTTTCATCTGTTTGGAATCGATCTTCATGACGGTGAAAAACCACTTCTTGGCGATGTAGTGCTGGAGGGTGGCCTCGTCGCCGGAATAGGAGTACTGGTTCTCCTTGAGCCACTCGTAGAGGCCATCGGCACGCTCGGCGATGATGACCTTGTAATCGAGCGAGCCCACCACCCCCGCCTCCAGGACGCGGACGCCCCGATCGGATTCTTTCTTGTCCGCTCCCTTGGCCTTGCCTCCGAGAGCGAGGGCGGTGGTCCGCGGTTTCGGGATCAGGTCGTCCCAGATGTTCTCAGGCAGCGGCAGAAGGATGGTATAGATCGCGAGGTCCTTGAAGAAGTCGCGCGGCATTTCATCCAGCTTGGGCTGCGTGGGGGTGGGGATGACCATGCCGAAGTCGAGGGCGTTTCCTTCGAACTTGGGCTGGACCGTGAACGACTCGATCCCCTCGTCCGGCCGCCATTGCACGAAGGCCTTTTGCCCCGGTTGGAGGATGTCCTTGTCCTGGGCGGCGAAATAGCAGCAGGCGGCGCGTGCCGGCTCGGGTCGGACGCCGAGGACCGTCACGAGTCCCACCAAGGCCATGACGGGGAGCAGGATCCGGCGTCGGGGAGCGGTCGGCATCGGTCATCTCCATGGCAAAAGGAGAGTGGATACGCGCGGGGCGGTCGCGCCGCCCGCGCTTCAACGTCGGATGCGGTCGATCGCTTCCTGGGCGGGGCCGCGCGTCGCGGGTTCGCGCAGGAGCGCCTCCAGCGCGGGGATGGCCGCCTTCGCCGGCGGCCCGATCCGCCCGAGGGCGAACGCCGCCCAGGCGCGGCCCCGCACATCGGGTCCCTGGAGCGCCTGGGTCAGGGCCGGCACGGCCGTTGCACCGATGCGCCCGAGCGCGTCCGCCGCCGACAACGCGACCACCGCGTCGGAGTTTCGCAGCGCCTCCACCAACGCGGGCACCGCAGCCTCGCCGCGCGTGGCCAGGGACTCACGGGCGCGCGCGCGCGCCCCCGCGTCGTCCGATTGCAATTGGACGGTCAGCTCCGCCGGGCTCTTGGCAGACTCGTTGCGGCAACCGGTCGGGAGGACACAGGCGACCATCATGATCCCGATAAGCCGGTGACGCATCGGTGGCTTCCCCCTGAACGGACGCACGGGCGGAGGGTTCGACGCTCCGGACCGAATTCCGGTTCCCGACATTCCGGACCCGCCCGCCGAATCGCCAAGATCGGTCGCAGCCCCGGGTTGCCGACTTTGATAGCAGTACTCTTCGAGGCGGGGCGCCGTCAAGGGAACCGCGGATCGGAGAACCTATTGGGCGTGGACGAACGCCGCGCGGCGCCCGCCGAAGGATGCTTCGGAATTCCTTGCTTTGCCCCCGATCGTCCGTTCGGCGCGGGGCGACCTTGGGAACCGCAACGGGAGGACGGGCGCATGCGCGGGCAGGTGGCCGGAACTTGGTGGATCCGCCGCGGAACCGGGGCGGCGAGGGGGCAGGACCTCTTGACGCCGCCGGCCATCGAGGACTCTCCCGCGCGCGTGTCCGCGGATTGGTGCGCCCCGGGCCCCGTCACCCGGGCGGCAGCGGATCGCGAGTTCTCATGGCCGCCCGCCGGGAATTCGGATGGTCGTTGATCAGCCCGCGTGAACTCGATCTGCGGTCGGCTCGCGTGAAAATCCTGTCCAGAAACGCCTTCGATCCGCGACACTCCGGGTGGGCCCGCACGTCGGGATCCCCGGACCGATCCTCGAACCGAAGGTGATTCGCGATCGTCGCCCTGCGCGCCGCGGCGGCGGCACTCCTCGTCGTCGTCCTCCCGGATGACCCGTCGCCGGAGCCCGATGTCGGAGATGCGCGGGGCGATGCGGTAGCGCCCGACGGACCTTTGGCGCGGTCATGACCACGCGCAAGCCCGATGGGAGGCGGGGGAACATGGGCAATCGACAGGACGATACCCAGATCGGCGGCGACCTGAACCGATTTCCCACCACCTCCGTATCCGCCATCTTCCGGGTGCGAAATGAATCCCTGATCGTGCGCCAGGAGGCCTTGCAGCGCATTGTCGAAGGGTATTGGAAGCCCGCCTACAAATATGTGCGGATCAAGTGGCGCAAGTCCAACGAGGATGCCAAGGACTTGATCCAGGGCTTCTTCGCGCAGGCGCTGGAGAAAGGGTTCTTCCTGGATTTCGATCCGAGCAAGGCGCGATTCCGCACCTTTTTTCGCGTGTGTCTGGACGGCTACTTGTCCAAGGTCGACCGGGCGGCACATGCGCTCAAGCGGGGCGGCGGTGCGGAAATCGTCGGACTTCCGTTCGACGAAGCAGAGGTCGAGCTGCAGCGCCAGGGGATCGCGGCGGCGGATCCGACGGAGGAAGGCTTCCGGAAGGAATGGGTACGCCATCTCCTGACCCTGGCGATCGAGGATCTGCAGAAGACGCTGACCGCTCGAGGACGGGCCAGGCAATTCGAGGTGTTCCAACGCCATGATCTTTGCGAGTCCGATCACCGTCCGCCGAGCTACGCGGAATTGGCGGCGGAATTCGCGATTTCCACGACCGACGTGACGAACTGGCTGGTGCGCGCGCGGCAGGAATTCCGGGGGATCGTGCTCGGGCGATTGCGCGAGCTCACCGGCGACGACGACGATTTCCAGGCTGAGGCGAGGGCGCTGCTGGGGCCCGAGCGCGGCTGACGGGGGCGCGCGCCACCGCCCTGCCGCCCGCGCGCCGCTTCCCGGGCCGCCACCCCCTGCACCGCGCCCGCCGTGTCCAACGAGTTCACCAGTCTGGGATTCCGTCCATCGGCCCTGCCGGAGCGGAATCCGGAACGATCAACCCGACCTCCGCTGATGGACTTCTCCCGTGGCCGGTAATGGAACCTCCGGTACGGGACGGAGACGGCCGACTACGCGGAGGACACCCCATGACGAACTTCGGAACTGGACCCACGATGAACTCGTCCGACCGGCTCAGGCTGATGCTGGTATGCGGCAGCATTCTTGTGGTTGCCGGCTCGATCGTGTTGACCGCCGGTCAGGGCGCCAAGGCGATGCATTCGCGGTGGTCGCCCGGCGGAAGGGTGGAACCCGAGCCGTGTCGGCCGTCGCCGTCGCCGTTGCAAGTCCGGCCGACGGCGCCCCCCCCTGCCAGGAGCGACGCGAGCGCCCCGGCTCGATCGCCCGCGCTCCCGGGCGTGGCGCCCGAGGGGGCACCTGCGCCCATCCCCAATCCCTCCGGCGGTGCACTGGATGCGAAGCAGGCGGCGGTCCGTGTGCGTGAGATGGCGGCGGCCGTCCAGGACCCGGGGGACGTAGCCGGCCTGGCGCGCGCGCTGGCCGGCGACGCGGAACTGGGGGCGGAACTGCTGCCCGTTTTCGAGGCGTTGGCGCGCTCGCAGGACCCCGCGGAACGCCTGCGGGGCACGCTGTTCCTGGCGGCGCTGGACCCGGAGCGCGGGGTCTATCGCTGGCGCGACGCGCTTGCGGGGGAATCCTCCGGGCCGGGCCGGGAAGCGCTGCTCACCCATGCGCCGGTGAGCGGGGATCCGCGGCGCGACGCCCCGTACGTCGATACGCTGCTCGATTGCGTCGAGCGCGAGCGGGAAGAAAGCGGCCGTCGCGCCGCGCTCCTTGGGTTGCCGGCCGAACTCGCAGCCGAGTCGCTGGATCGACTGGCGGTCGCGGTGCGGCAGGAGACCGCCCCCGAATTGCGCCGCGAGGCGGCTTGGCTCCTGTCCGAGTATCGGAGCCCGCGCCCGGCGGTGGTGGATGCGCTCGACGCGATCGGCGGCGCGGCGCGCGAGGAATTCGGCGCGCGACTGCATGCCTTGCGCGGCCTGTTGCAAATCGAACGGGAGCACCCGGGGACGCTCGGCAAGGATCGGGTCGCGCGCGTGCGCGCAACCCTGGACGGATTGGAGCGGGACGATCTGGAATCGTCCGGGCCCCCCTCTCCCGGACGCCCGGTCGGTTCACGCTGAGCGGGGGCGATTCCGGGTCGCCATCCGCCGGGGCGGGAACGAGCGGTACGCCCTCGCGCCCGCGTGAATTCGGACGCGGAGGGTGGCGCAACCGATGGAAATCGGATAGATTTTCCGCAGGTTTCGTGCCTCCGCCTCCCCCGTACGGCCGCCGGTGGGCGCAAGGGGGCAGACCCCGGGCTCCTGCCGCTGCGCGGACGCAAGTCGGCGCAGGGTTGACCGCATCCTGCCCGCGGCCGGACTGGGTCGATCCCGGGTCCGCGGGCAGACTCGGACTACTCTTTCGTGCGGGCGGCGCAGGCGGTGAGCAGCTCGCTCCAGGCCGCGTGCCCGCGCAGCGGAGCCAGGCGCTCGTCGGCGGCGAGATCGAGGCCTGCGATCCACCCGGCGGCCAGCGCCGCACGGAGGTGCTCCACGGCTCGCGCGGCCGATTCCGTCGTCCCCTGCCCGGCCAGGAGGCAGGCCGCCTCGTACCGTGCCGCGCACCAGCGTAGTCGGCGCGGTTCGTCCCCCAGGGGAGCCGCGCCCGGCGTGCCGGGAGCGGACGAATCGGCGAACGCGCGCTCGTAGGCGTCCAGGGCCTGCCGATCGAGGCTGATCTGCTGCAACCGCTCGGCCTGGTCGCACAGGGCGACCCACCGCGGCTGGGGCTGGATCCCGGCCTGGCGCCCGATCCGCGCCCGCGCCCGCCGGATCGCCTCCCGGCAATGTTCGGCGCGCTCGGGCGCACGTTCCGCCAGCGCCTCGAAATCGCGGATCGCCTCGTCGTCCCGATCCTGCAGCAGACGAAGGATCGCCCGCCCTTCGAACACCTGCGGGTTGGTCGGCGCCAGGCGCGCCGCATGGTCCAGGTCCGCTCCCGCGCCAACGAACCACGCGCCGGGATCGTGCCCGGCGTCGGCTTCGAGCATGCCGCGCTGACACCGCAGGCGCCCCCGCACGTACCACGCGTCCGCGAGGTCCGGCGCCGCCTCGAGCACGCGGCCGAGTTCGACCTCGGCGCGCTCGAACCACTCCACCGCGGCGAGTCCGCGCGCGTTCCGGTGCTTTCCCCACTCGATCAAGAGGAGGACATGACTCAATCGGAGGGTGGCGGAGTCGGGCGCGTGCGCGATCGCCTGCGCGTACTCCCGATCCGCCGCGGAGTAGCCAGGCTCGGCGTCCTGGCCCCGCGCCCGGGCCCGTTGCGCCGACTCGGCGTACAGCGTCGCGAGCTCGCGGGCGACGGCGAGCCGGGGGTTGCACTCCCGGGCCTTCAGGAATGCCTGCTCCGCCTCGCGTTCGAACTCGCCGGTGTCCTGCCCATGGCGGGCGGCGCGCCTGGCCCGGGCGACCAGGTGGTGGGCACTGCGGAACCATGATTCCGCATCGGTCGGATCGAGTTTCAGGCCCTGGGCGAAGTCGCCGGCCGCCCCCTGGTGGAGCGCACCGGAGTCTTCGCCCCGTTCGTCGAGGTCCTGGGCGCTCGCGGCGCGGACCCCCGCGCGGCTGATCCAGGTCGCGGCGTCCTGCGGATTCAGCTCCAGAGATCGGCTCAGGTCGGATTCGGCGTCCCGATACCACGGGCGCGGGTCCCCTCCGACCTGTGCCGCCCACAGTGCCCGATTCCAGCGCAGGTCGCCGCGCCGCTGCCAGGCGGCAGCGTCGTGGGGGGCGAGGGTGATGGCCCGACCGAGGTCCGCGTCCGCGCCCGCCAGCAGCGACGCTGCGTCTCCCCCGCCGGCCGCCCTCCCGCTCGCCCAGTTCATGCGCATCGAGGCCCGGTCCAGGTGCAGCACCGCGTCGTTCGGCAGGGACTGGATCGCCGCCGTCAAATCCGCCTCCGCCTGCGCGAATTCGGCCTCCGCGTCCTCCCCGGCCATCAGCCGGACGGTGGCGGAGTTCATCGCCAGCGTACCCCGGCTCGAGCGGGCCTGCGGGTTGGTCGGTTCGAGTTCCAGCGCCCGATCGAGATCCTCGCGCGCCCGTCGCAGCGACTCCGCGCCGTCCTGTCCGTGTTGGTACAGCCAGGTCCCCCAGGCGCGGAGCAGGTCGGCCCGAGCGACCCGGACCGCGGCGGTGGACGGCGCCAGCGTCCGGGCGCGCTCGAAGACTTCGTCGGCCTCGCGATAGCGATCGCGCGGATCCCCACCCCGCGCCGCGCGGCAGTCCCCCCAGAACGCCAACGCCGCGGCATACGCACTCCACGCCTCCGCGTTCTCGGGGCGAAGGTCCCGGGTCCGGGCCAATTCGGTGGCGGCGAGGGCGCAGTGCGCCTCCGGGTCGCCGCCGCGGTCGAGCAGGTACCGGCTCCAGTTCAGGTGCAGGTTGCCGCGCTGACGCGGGATCTCGACCAGGTTCGGCGCCCGCCGCTCCGCGGCCTGGAAATCGACCTCCGCCTCCCGGTACAGGGACCCGGGATCCAGGCCGCGCTGTTGCCGGGCCAGGCCCCAGTCGGAACGCGCCGTGCCTCGTTTGCACGCGGTTTCCGCGGACCCGGGATCGATTTCGAGGGCGCGGGTGAAATCGGCGACCGCGTGTGCGAAGGGATCCTCGCAATCCTCCCCCCGCCGCATCCGGCCGAGCGCCAGCTCGAGCCATACCTCGCCGCGCAATCGCCAGCCGCGAAAATCCGTGGGGGAGAGTTCCACGGCTCGCGTCAAGTCGGCCAAGGCCTCGCCGAGTTGCGCATCGGCGTTGGCGCCCGCGCCAGCCGCGCGGATGGCGAGGAATCCCACCAGCTGCCCACGCCCCAGCAGGAACGAGACGTTGCCGCGATCGGATTCCAGGCCGCGGCGAAACGCATCGACCGCCCCTTCCTGATTCTGCCGCCCGCTCGCGCCGTGGGCGAGCCCCTCGTACGCCTCCTCCAGAAGCGGATTGGCGGCCACCGCCGCCTCGAGCAGGCGTTGGGCGCGCTCCCGATCCGGGTCCGAATCGGTCGTGTAGAGGAGGAACAGACCTTCGGCGCACTCCGCGGATCCGGGGGGCAACGCGACGCCCGACTCGGCGAGCGCTCCCCGCGCAGCCCGCAGCCGCTCGAGATCCGCGGCCACCTGCCGGCGGAGCTCGTGAACCCCCTGGTCCTCGATGGTCCCCGTCAGTTGCGGGGCCGCTTTCGGTCCGTGCGGATCGGGTGAGCGTCTCAGGGGCGTCTGCAGATCCTGAATCCGGGCGGCGCAGGCACGCGAGTTCAGGATGCTGCGTTCGTACAGGCTGGGCGCGTAGTTCGGGTCCTTGACCAGCGCGCGCTCCTGTTCCCGCAGCGCCGAATCGAAACGCATCAGCGCCCGGTACATGCGGCCGAGGTGAAAATGGGGCTCCGGCAGTTCCGGCGCTTGACGAACGACCGCCTCCGCCGCACGTTCCAGCGGCGCCAGAAAGGCGGCCGCGGCCTGATCCATTCGTCCCCCGGACCGGCGCACGAGCAGGGCGCCCTCCACCGTGAGCGCAGCCGTGTCACGCAGGGCGAGCAGGCGCTCCTGTTCCAATCGGCGACGCTCCCGACCTTCCACGCCGGCGCGCCATCCCAGGCCGACGGCGGCCACGGTGGAGAGCAGCACCGTCGCCGCCAGCAGAGCCAGCGCCTTTCTCCGCAGCAGCCACCGCCGTCCCCGTTCCCACCAAGCCTCGCGTCGGGCGGAGATCGCCTCTCCCTTGAGGTACTGCCCGAGGTCGGCGGCGAATTCCCGGGCGCTCGGATAGCGCCGCGGGATCTCCTTGTCCAAGGCCTTGAGCGCGATGACCTCGAGATCGGCCGGGACCGCGGGATTCCACTTCGAGGGAGGCTTCGGATCCACCAGCAGGACCCGACGCAGGACCTCGTGGTAGGTATCCGCTTCGAAAGCCAGATGGTCCGTCAGCGCCAGGTAGAGAATCCCGCCCAGGGCGAAGACGTCCGTCGCGGGGCCGAACTGCTCCGCGTTCCCTTCGACCTGCTCCGGGGCCATGTATTGCGGTGTGCCCAGGATCTGCCCGGTGACCGTAATTCTCCCGGGATCGTTGAGATTCCGCGCCAATCCGAAATCCACCACCTGCATCCGGCCCCGTTCGTCGAGCATCAGGTTCGAGGGCTTCAGGTCCCGGTGAATCACCCCGTTCTCGTGGGCATGGGCGACCGCCGAGGCCGCCTCGTGGATCAGGCGCACGCGCTCCCGGAGGCCGGGAAGATCCCCCTGCTCGAGCGCGTCCGCGAGGGTCCGCCCGGTGACCAATCCCATCGCGTAGTAGGGGATCCCGTTTACTTCGCCGGACTCGTAGACGGGCACGATCGACTCGTGATGGAGCGCGCCCGCCGTCTGCGCCTCGCGCTGCAGGCGCAGCGCGATCTCCGGATCCCGGAGTTCTGCCAGACGCAGGGTCTTGAGCGCCACGATCCGGTTCAGGCGCGTATCGACGGCCCGATACACCACCGCCATCCCCCCGCGGCCCAGTTCGCCCAGAATTTGATAGGGGCCGAATCGGGTTCCGGCGGCGATCGGCCCGTCCGCGCAGGAGGCGGGGGTGTCCAGCTGGGTCAGCGGGGCCAGCGTGGGGGGGTGGGAGGGCGGC
>CAZWCX010000060.1:18824-42040 GCA_964632945.1 uncultured Planctomycetia bacterium
TTTGTTGGGGGCCTATGGGGGGCCGGGGGGGGGGGGGCCGGCCGGGGCGGGGGGGGGGGGGGCCCGGGGGGGGGGGGGGGCCCTGGGGGGGGGGGGGGGGGGGCGGCGTCGGGGAGGACGGCGAAGGCCCTGGTGAGGCATCCCCGTCCCGGGGGCCGATGGGTTGCGTGGCGATCAGGTCCTGCCCCACGGGCGAAGCCTCGGCGGGCGCCAGTCCCACCTTCAGCAGATACTCCATCTTTGCGTCGTCGAGCCACATCCGCCGACTCCCTCGTGCGCGTCCCGCCAGGATACGCGCGGGCTCCTTGGGATTCAATGGTCCAGCGGACGCCGGCACGGAATCTGTGATTTCGGCGTCGTGCCGATGGATTCGGGGTCCCGAAGGGTAAGGGAATGCCGGAAGCCCGGACGGTCATGACATGGCCTTCGAGGATCCACGGTCCGACGGGCCGTACCGTGCGGCGCGGACCGGGTTCGCGTGCGCAATCGTTTGGAAAGGGATCGAGAGATGATGAACAGGAAGTTCCTCGGCGGGACGTTCTTGGCGGCGGCTTTCCTCGTCGGCGGCGGGATCGCGATCGCCGACCAGACCGACACGTTGTACCAGGCGTACCTTTCGTGGTTCCTGAACTCGGAGATCGGCTCCCTCTGGTCGAACGCGGCCAAGAAGGCGCAGGCGGAGGTCCTGCTGGAGAAAGAACTGGAGTCTGCGGTCGATTCGCAGGCGGGGATGGTGGTTTGGGACGTCTGGTACTGGCCCACGGTAAAGCTCACCGGCGCCTCCAACGTGGACGTGAAGCTGGGCAGCCTTGCGCCCGCTGCCGCCATCACGACGATGTCCCACTACGGATCGAACTCCACCGGAACCATGTACCTGTACCCGAGTTGGACGGTGAACTGGCCGGCGGGGAACGGGGCCCGCGCCACGATGGTGGTGGGCCTGTCCAACGCCCCGGATCCCGACCTGACGGTGAACCGGATGAGCGCGGCCGCCTCCGGTTCCGCGGTCGTCAAGATCACCCCCACGGGCACCACCGTCACCGTGCTGGTGAACTCGCTGGACGTGAACCTGACGGCAAAGGCCCAGATTTGGGGCTTTCTCACCATCGACGTCACCGGGAAGGTGAAATCGGCGGTGAAAGCCGCTCTCAAGGAGCACGTGATCGGCAAGTCGTTCCAACAGGCGGTCGCGGGCTGGCAGTTGCCCCAGTGATGACCCGCCGTGCGGGAGCCGGATCGGAATGGTGTGCCGGCTCCCGCCCGGAGCCGCCTGCCGATGCGGAACTCGCTCGGCCGAACGATCGGGGCAGGGCAGCGAGTCGTGAATCGCCGGGGGCGCCCCCCGGGAATCGGCCCCGCTTCAGATCCGGTTCGCCAGGGTCGTCCCCTGGTGGATGGCCCGCTTGGCGTCGAGTTCGGCGGAGACGTCGGCGCCGCCGATGAGGTGGACCGGAAGGCCCGCCTCCCGGAGGGGTTCGAGGAGCGCGCGCTGTTCCACCTGCCCGGCGCAGATGACGACGTGGTCGACCGCCAGGACGCGCGCCTCGCCGTCCACCCGCAAGTGCAGTCCCGCATCGTCGATCTGCTCGTACGCGCAGCCGCCGAGCAGGTGGACCCCTTTCATCCTCAGGTGGGTGCGGTGGACCCAACCGGTGGTCTTGCCCAATCGCCTTCCCGGCGCGCCCGGAGAGCGCTGGAGCAGGTGGATCTCCCTCGCCGGGGCGGTCGGTTGAACGGGGCGGATGCCGCCGGGTCGGGCGTAGGTGGGGTCCACGCCCCACTCCTCCAGGAAACGGTCCACGTTCAGGCTGGGGGACTCGCCGTCCTGGGCGAGGAAGCAGGCGACGTCGAAACCGATCCCGCCGGCGCCGACGACCGCGACGCGACCTCCCACGGGTCGGCCGGCGAGCAGGACATCCACATAGCTCAAGACGTTCGGGCGATTCTCCCCGGGGATGCCGGACCGCCTGGGGGCGACTCCGGTAGCGAGTACGACCTCGTCGAAGCCGCCCTCGACGAGCTCCTGCGGGGTCACGCGCCGGTTCAGGACGAGCCGGACCCCCGACAACCCGATCTGTCTCCGGAAGTAGCGCAGCGTCTCGTGGAATTCCTCCTTCCCCGGCACCCGCTTGGCCATGTTGAACTGGCCGCCGATCTCCGCCGCGGCCTCGAAGAGCACGACCGCGTGGCCGCGGCGGGCGGCTCCGACGGCGCAGCTCAACCCGGCGGGCCCTGCACCCACGACGGCCAGGCGCTTTTTCACCGTGGCCGGGGCGGCGTTGATCTCCGTCTCATGACAGGCGCGGGGGTTGACGAGACAGGAGGCGATCTTCCGCTCGAAGACATGATCGAGGCAGGCCTGATTGCAGGCGATGCAGGTGTTGATCTCGTCCGCCCGTCCCTGTTCGGCCTTGAGGGGGAACTCGGGGTCGGCCAGGAACGGACGGGCGAGACAGACCATGTCCGCGTGACCGTCGGCGAGGATCGTCTCGGCCGTTTCCGGAGTATTGATCCGATTGACGGTGACCAGGGGAATGCCGACCTTGCCCATGAGACGCTTGGTGACCCAACTGAACCCCCCGCGCGGGACCATGGTCGCGATGGTGGGGACGCGGGCCTCGTGCCAGCCGATGCCGGTATTGAGGATGGATGCGCCCGCCTCCTCGAGCCGGCGCGCCAGGAGTTCGATCTCCTCCCAGGTGCTTCCCTCCTCGACGAGGTCGAGCATGCTGAGGCGGTAGACGAGGATGAAATCCGGACCGGCGGCCGCGCGAGTACGGCGGACGATCTCCAGCGGGAAGCGGATACGCTGTTCGTAGTCGCCGCCCCATTCGTCGGTGCGCCGATTGGTCCTGCGGGCGATGAACTGGTTGATCAGGTAGCCCTCGGATCCCATGATCTCGACGCCGTCGTACCCGGCTTCGCGGGCGAGGACGGCGCAGCGGACGAAGTTCCGGATCGTCCAGCGCACGCCCCATCCCGGCAACGCAAAGGGCGTGAAGATTCCGATCGGGGCCTTGATCCGGGAAGGAGCGACGTTGAAGGGATGGTATCCGTATCGGCCGGCATGAAGGATCTGCAGGCAGATCCGGCCGTTCTCCCGGTGTACGGCGTCGGTGATGACCCGGTGCCGGCGCGCGCCGCGGGACGAGGTCAGGCGAAGGGAAAAGGGGGCGACGCACCCCGCCAGATCCGGGGCGACCCCGCCGCTGATGATCAGCCCGGCGCCCCCCCGCGCGCGTTCGGCGTAGTATGCGGCCATGCGCTCGAATCCGCCCGGCGCCTCCTCGAGGCCGGTGTGCATCGACCCCATGACGATCCGGTTGCGCAGCGTGACTCCGTGGACCGTGAGCGGAGAGAACAACCGGGGGTATGGACTCGGCATGAGGGGCCTTTCCTGCGGCCGCGCGGGCGGATCGGGAACCCTGCGACCTCACGAGGATGCATCAGGCTGCGGGACGCGTCAAGCAGTCCCGCGCGGGAATCGGCGCAGGACGGCGATGCGGTGGGGGATCCCCAATCGTGCCGCGCGCGTCCCCTCACGCCGCCAGCAACGTCGCGAACCGCTCGAACAGACGCGCGGGCATCGGCACGTCCAGACGCCAGGTGATGCTCATCGGCCGATTGCCCGTGTGCCCTTCGTACTGCGCGGGCCCGAGGAAGACGTAGGCGTCTTCGATCGTCGCGCGCACGAAGAGAAAGAACCGCCAGCCATTCGCCGCCTGCTCGACGTAGCGCCGACCGGCGGCCGAGCCGTCGCTCGCCTGGGACTGGGACTGCCAGTGAAAGCGATCCGGGGCGATCGCGTAGTCACGATAGCTCGTCGTCGGGGAGAACCGGCGCGCCGATTTGTCGAGGGTGACGAACAGCAACTCCGCCCGCGCGTCCGTCAGGCGCAAGACGCCTTCGCGCGAGCTCGGCTTCCGGGTCGCGCTCCAGTGTCCCACGGCCGTCTGCACCTCCCGCCGGGCGTAGTTCCGATGCACCGCAAGCGGCCACTCCGCCACGGGCATCCGCGTCGGGGCCCGGTGTGCGCGCTCGAGGAGGACGTCGATCAATTCTGCAAGTTCGCCGGCCAACTCCGGCTTGTCGCGGAGCCGGTCGAGGAACGCCCCGGTCGTGAGCCGGTCGTCCGGTTCGTGGAAAATCTGGTGGGCAAGCATGTGCACCCGGAGATCGTCTTGCGCGCCACGATCGGCGGCGGGATCTCCCAGCGCCTCCCGCCACGCACGGAGCCGGTCCGCTTCATCCACGTGCAGGAGCTTGGCGAACCGCTTGTTCCAGCGCGCTTCGTCTGCCGGGGCGAGCCGCGGCAGCAGTCCGGCATGCCGCCGCAGCGTCGTCCAACCTCCGGCACCGTACAATTCCCCCAGGTTGCGCCCCGATTCTTCGAGCCAGCGCGCGAGCGTCAAGGACCGGTCCGGTGAAAGGGCCGCCAGTCCCGCAATCTCCCGGGCCAGCCGCACCGGACCCCCGCCGATCGACTCCCTCAGGCTCGCGAGGATCGTGCCCTTCGCCACGCGATCGAGCTGGAGGTGGCATCCGGGAGGCAGCGTCGGAAAGTCGCGCTCCACGGCGGTGGCAAGCTGCCCGCGCGGAATTCCCGTCAGGGCGGAGAGCATGCCGTCGAAGCGGAATTCGCGCCGGTGCTGGCCGATGAAGTCGAGAACCAGGCACGAGCTTTTTCCCTCGTCCAGGCGCAAACCGCGCCCGAGCTGTTGCAGGAACACCGTGGCGCTCGATGTCGGCCGCAGCAGCAACAGGGTGTCCAGGAACGGCAGGTCGATGCCCTCGTTGTAGAGGTCGCACGTGAACAGGACGTTGACGTCGCGTCGACGCAACCGCCCCGGCGCCTCGTCACGCTCCGGCTTGGGAGAACCGCCATGCACCGCCTGCGCCGGGATGCCGATCCGCCGGAAGGACTCGGCCATGAACTCGGCATGCCGGATGCTCACGCAGAAGCCGAGCGCCCGCGCCTCCTGCCAGCGCCCACGCAGGCGCGTGAATTGCGCGGCCACCAGTTCGGCCCGCCGGCCGTCGGCCGAGAAGGCGGCCTCGAGGTCGCCCGCCGCGTACGCGCCCCGCTGCCACGCCATTCCTCGCAGGTCCGTGCCGTCGCTCAACCCGTAGTACTCGAACGGCACCACCAACTCGCGCTCGAGCGCATGCCAGAGTCGGACTTCGCCCGCAATGCGCCCGTCGAAGTCGGGCAGGAGCGACCGATTGTCCGCGCGCTCCGGGGTGGCCGTGAGTCCCAGCAGGATCTGTGGGCGCAACCGCTCGATCACCGCCTGGTACGTAGGCGCCGGCAGATGATGGCACTCGTCGATCACCACGTAGGGCCAGTGCTCCGGACCAAGGCGCTCCAGAAGGTCGCTGCGGAGCAGGCTCGGGATGGTGGCGAACAGATGGTTCGCGGCCCCCGGCTTCTCCTCTCCCGTGAGCAGCTCGCCGAACGCGCCGTCCCGCAGCACGTGCCGGAACATGACGCGCGCCTGCTCCAACAGCTCGCGCCGGTGGGCGAGGAACAAGAGACGCGTCGCCGGAGCCTGGCGCGCGTAGTCGAACGCGGCGATCATCGTCTTCCCGGTGCCCGTGGCGGCGACCAACAGGTTGCGCCGGCGTCCGAAGAAGGCCCGTTGCTCCGCGAGGTCGTCGAGGATCTCCTGCTGGAACGGATAGGGCCGCAGGGCGAAAAACAGCCCGGGGGCGTCGCCCCCGCCGCGACTCTCCGGTCGCGCCGCGCCCAGCGCGATCTGCAGTCGATAGTAGTCCCGCTCCGGATCGAAGGGCTCGAACTCCGGGTCGTTCCACAGCGAATCGAAGGCGCCTTGAAACAGGTCGATGACATGCTTCAGGTCGGCCTCCGTCACCTTCATCACCCACTCGAGACCGGTGGAGAGCGCCGACGCCGACAGGTTGGCGCTGCCGATGTACGCCGTACTGAAGCCCGTCTGGCGCCGGAACAGCCACGCCTTCGCGTGCAGCCGCGAACGGCGGCCGTCGAGGGAGATGCGCACCTGAACATGCGGAAGCCGGGCCAGCCTCCGGATCGCGTCCGCCTCGGTGGCGCCCACGTACGTCGTGGAGATGATCCGCAGCGGCCGGCCCGCGTCGGAAGCCTCCTGGAGCGCCCACCACAGCCGGCGCACGCCTTCCCACTTCACGAAGCTCACCAGCGCGTCCACGCGGTCGGACGCGGCGATCTCGCGCGCCAGCTCATGACCCAACTCGGGCTTCCCCGGTCGCGCGAGCAAGGTCGACAGGGCCAGAGGGGTCTCGGGCCGGGGCGGCGCCTTCCCCGCATGGACCGCCCAGAGCAACTGCTCCGGGTGGGCGATCTCCTCCCCGGCCGGCGTCTCCGCCCCCTGCGCCCGCAAGAACCCCAGCACCGCGTTCGCGAACCCGGCCTGCGCCGCGACCCCCCCGGGCAGGTCCTGGAGCACCCGGGCGATCTCGTCCGCCAGATGGCGCGCCAGGCGCACGTGACAGTCGGCCTTCTCGAGCGCCGCCGTCTCCGGCGTGCGACCCGGCAGCGCCCGCAGCGCCGATTGCAGGTCGCGGGTCACCAACCGCTCGTAGAGACCGTCCGGAAGCATGCAAACCCTCCGGGGACGAGGCAAGGGAGTCCACCGACCGCCGACGCTACCCCGAAGAACGGGGGGGCGCAATGGAATCTCCGTCCACGGCCCTGCTCGCCACGACGTCGAGGGGTTGCGCCTCCCGTTCCCCGACCTCTGGGCATGGTCCGACGGTCAATCCTATCCTTCCACGTCGCGCACGGCCGCGTCTCCGCCCTCCGGATCTCGTGCATCGGTTGCTTCGCATGCGGCGGCTGGCTCTTGGGCCGGCCGTTCAGCACGTGGGCGGTCTTGCGCATCGAGCACCGCTGCGCGCGCGCGTGGGCTCAGAATCCTCCCGTTTCGCGGCGACCCAGAGGTGGGTGGGGCATCCCCCGGGTCTCTTCCGCGTTACCCGCCGTAACCACCCCCCCGAGTGTTACGGTTCGATACGTCCCTTCCGGGACTCGAATCTACTCCACAAGCGTGCTGTAAGGTTTTTCTTTTCATGACGTTGAGACTCTTCTCGGCGTTCCGGTCGCGACGGCATCCCGCGTGCGTTTCCCGCGTTTGGCCGACACGGACCCGAGTCCTCGTGAAACTGGACCTGCAAACACCGGGGAAGCACCGGAGAGGGAGAACGATCATGAAGCGACAGATTCAGGCCATTGGAATGCTCCACATCGTGGAGGGGTTCATTATCGGTTGCCTTGCTTTCGGCTGCCTGTTGATTTCGGCGGTGATTTTCCTGTTTGCTATGAATGCGACGGGCTCTCCGAAGGAGTCTGCGGAGTCGGCGAGGACCGCGATACTCGCCGGCTCGGCGGTGTGGGTGGGATTCGCGGCGGCCTTGGGAGGCTTTGCCTGGTTTCTTGTGGCTCTGGGCAACGCGCTCCGCTCGGGCAGACCCTGGGCTCGAACGGCGGGGATGGTGCTGAGTATCTTCCGGTTGTGGAACTTCCCGGTCCATACCCTCACGGGGGCCTGGACCCTCTCCGTGCTCACGGATCCCGAAGCGATCGAGTGGTTCGCCGCCGGGAGTCCATCCACCCGTGCCGGGTCGATCGACCGCGCAAGGCCGGGTGCGCTCGCTGCCTGATTGGCTGGACCCTGGAGAGTCGAACACGGTCTTCCGGAGGGTAACGCATGAAATCCTGGATCCTTGCGCTTCCCCTCGCGTTTCTCGTCACCGGCTGCCTCTCCCACATGCCGACCGATCGTGATCCGGTGCATGCACGGGACATTCGCTGGTCCCCCGACTTTGCCTCCGCTCAGCGGGAAGCCGCCGCGAGCGAGCGGCCGGTGCTGGTCTGCATGATCGGCGGGGACATTCTCGATCAGTGCTGAATCGGCGGCGCCCTGCTCCGGGACGGAGCCCTGTCCGACCCGCGCGTGATCCGCATGGCCAACGAGGAACTCGTGCCGGTGTGGCTCGATGTCCGGACCACCGCAGTTCCCGATGTGCCGGCCCTGGCCGCGGACAAGCTGGTGGTTTCTCTCGATGCCGATCGGAGGGTGTCGGCCGGGTTCTCGCGGACGTTTCTGGTCCGGAGCGTGGTGACCAGTCCGGACGGGAAGGTGCTCCTCAATCCGGAGGACGTCGGCGGCGGCGCCCCGATCACGCAGGGAGACGATTACGTGCGGATGCTCCGGGGCGCGCTCAACCGTTGGGCGCTGATGCCCCGTGATTCCCGCGCGGGTGCGCGCGCCCGGGGTGCGGCGGTTGCGCCGGCGCCGATTTCCGCGGACGCCCGCTGAGGCCCAAGGGACGCGGAGTGCGCTCGACCCCTCGGGTTGCTATTCTGCGGCGGCCCTTCGCCGCTCGGGTCCGCCCCCGAGGTGGGACCACGGGCGGCCGGGGTGCGCACCCCGGGTGTGGATGGAGTACACCGCCCGCTCGTCGCCGCAGCCGAAGACGATCTCGGGGACCCCGTCGCCGTCCAGGTCGGCGACCGCCGGTCCTCCGGTGATGGCATGTCCTGCCGTGTGCTTCCACCGGAGCGCGCCGTCGGCTTGCCAGACGAACAGGGTGCCGTTCGCGGTGCCGGCAATGACTTCCGCGTGTCCGTCTCCGTCGAGATCCGCGGCGAGCGGGCCGGCGCTGATCGGCGCGCCCGTCGAGCCCTGCCAGCGGACCTCGCCGTCGGACCGACGGATCGCACGGACTTGCGCGCCGGCGGCGATCAGCACCGTGTCCGCATCGGGACCGGGCGCGGGCGGCGTGCGGATGGGGGTACCCATCGAATGCGACCAGATCACGCCGCCGTCGAGGCCCCGGATCCGCACGAGCCGTCCGTCCACCGTACCGGCGATCCAGTCCATTGCGTCGGCACGATCCTCTGACGGTGTGGGGCACGGGGACACGCGAATTCCGGCGCCGACCTCCGCCGACCAGCGGATTTCGCCGGTGGCGCCCGACCGCAAGTGGACGCTCCGACCCGCGACGGAGGCCGTGAGGATTTCCGGCGTGCCGTCGCCGTCGACGTCGGCGACCGCGGGGGCGGCATCGACCGCTTCTTCCTGCCGATGCATCCACAGGACCGACCCGTCTCGTCCCGAGAGGCAGAAGACGTTGCCCGACCAGTCGCCCCCGAGGACCTCGGGACCCGGCGCGGGATGTACGTCGGCGATCCTCGTGGGTCCGTTCACCGGGCCCGGTGCCCGCCAGGTCCATCGTAGCGCCCCGGTCGCGCCCTCGAGGCATTCCACGCGGCCCGGTTGCCACGCGCCGAGGACCACCTCGGGGCGACCGTCTCCATCCAGGTCGGCCGCCTGAGGATCGGATGCGGAGTCCCCCGCGACCCGGGCGGTCCAGAGCGGCCGTCCGTCCGAACCCGCGAGCGCGTAGACGTTTTCCCTCGGCCCGCGGACGGCCACCGCGAGGATCTCCGCGAGGCCGTCGCCGTCCACGTCGATCACTTGCGGATGGGCCCGGAGTTGGTCGGCAACCTCGAATCGCCACTGCATGCGGCTTCCCCGCAGGCACCGGATGTTCACGTCCCGGCATCCTGCCAACAGATCGACCACGCCGTCGCCGTCCACGTCGCTCGCCACGACGTCGAGGGGTTGCGACTCCAGATTCTCCCGCCACAAGACCGCGCCGGTGCCGGCATCCAGATGGAGGAGTTCACCCGATGCCAGTCCGAAGATCGCCCGTGGCGGACGGCTGCCCGTTGCCGCAACGAGCAGGGGCGCGCAGGAGGCGGGCGCGCCGAGATTCGCCCGCCACCTCACCCGGCGTTCCGCCAGGGACAGGCAGATCGCCTCCTCGGAAGCCAGGGCCGCGAACAACTCGTCGATGCCGTCCCCGTCCACGTCCAGGGCGGCGGGACCGTACGCCGCGGCCGCGCCGAGCGCGCCACGCGCGGGCGAGTCGATCCAGGGGGGGGAAAGCAGGATCCATTCCCCCTCGCGCGTCAATCCGACCGCGCCCCAGACCGGATGGGGACCTTCGATCCGCACCGCCGCCAGGGGGGAGTGCACCGTTGTCGACCTCAGTTCGTGACTGGCCAGATTCGAACCGGTCGCGCCATCCCGAATGACGAGGAAGCTCCCCTGAACGATCGCCAGCGCAGGAGGCCGGTCCTTCGTTCCCGGTACGCGAGTGCCCACGACATGCTCCGCTCCGGATTCGGATTCGGCCTCCCAGATCGTCCGCCGGTCCGGGAGAGCGAGACAGACGAGGCGACCGTCGTCGCGAGCCACCAAGAGCTCCGGGCGGTCGTCGCCGTCGAAACTCGCGGCCAGGGGCGCAAGGCCCGCGCCGATCCCTTCGAGGCTCCCGAGGACTTCTCCGCTTGCGGCCGCCCGCACGATCATCCCGCGATCCCGCTCGTGGATCAGGATCTCCGGCGTCCCGTCACCGTCGAGATCCAGGATCGCGGGCGGTCCGAGCAGGGGCGTGGTGTGGGCCCAAAGAGGCGCGATCCGGTCTTGCATCCCTTCGGGCATCACGGTCGATCCCGCATAGAGGGCCAACCGACCCTGTCCGACGTCGATGTTGCCCCAGGCCAGCACTTCGAGCCGGCCGTCGCCGTCGGTGTCGAGGGTCAAGCAACCGTACGCCCCGGCGGCGCGCCAGGCCAGCCTTCGGGGCAGGCTGAAGCGAACGCGCTCTTCGCCGTCCGGCGGTATCGACACGCTCCGCGTGGATGCCGCATATCCCGGCCGGACGGCGCGCAGCCGGTAGTCCCCGGCCGGCAGGACTCGCCGCTCCTGCGGGGCGCTGAATCGCTCGGTCGCCCACGCTCCTTCCGGATATCGGGTCGCCTCCACCGCCATGGGGTCCGGCGTCCCCTCGATGGTCAGGAACCCGGTGAGAGGTTCGAGTTCCCGGTCGACCACCGCGACGGCCCCGGGCGTCACGGTCAGGGCGAGAAGCGAAGTCCGGTATCCGTCGAGGACGAAGGCAAGGTCGTGACGGCCCCGGGAGATGTCGAGGCGATCGACCGGCGTGGTCCGCCCGGTTTCCTTCCCGTCGAGGAGGATCCGCGCCCCCGCCGGACGGGAGGTGAGGCGGAGAAAACCGGGTCGCGTCGCCTGCCAGCCCCACGCGGCCGCGATCACCGCCATGACGGCGGTGGTCGCCACCGCCGCGGCCCGGTGCCGCATCAGCCAGCGGTGCAATCGATACGCAGGTCCCGGCGGCCGGGCCAGGACCGGCTCTCCGCGGGTGAACCGGCGCAGGTCCTCCGCCATCGCCCCCGCGGTCGGGTACCGCCGCGTCGGATCCTTCTCCATCGCCTTCAGGACGATCTGCTCGAGGTCGGCCGGAATCTCCGGACGCAGCCGACGCAGCGGGGTGGGCGCCTCCTCGAAGACCTTGCGCATCACCGCGACCGCCGTGGATCCGGAAAAGGGGGGGAGCCCCGTGATCACCCGATACAGGGTCGCGCCGAGCGAGTAGACATCCATGCGCCGGTCGCCGTGCGCGGACTGGCCCGCCGCCTGCTCCGGCGACATGTAGGTGGGGGTGCCCAGGACATCGCCCGATTGGGTCGCCCCCTCGGTGCCCATCTCCTTGACCAGGCCGAAGTCGGTCACATACGCCTTGTCTCCCGCGGCGACCAGGATGTTCTCCGGCTTGATGTCGCGGTGGATGAGGTCGTGGTCATGGGCGTAGTCCAGCGCCTTGGCGACCTGCAAAAAGAGCCTTGCCGCACGAGACGGGGAGAGCGGCTCCGACCGGCAGAGCGCGGTCAGGCTGACCCCCTCGACGTACTCCATGGCGTAGAAATAGTTCCCGCGATCCTCGCCGAGGTCGTGAATCTTGACGATGTTGTCGTGGTGCAGCCGCGCAGCAGCGCCGGCCTCGCGTCGGAATCGGCGGATCGACTCCTCGTCGGGCGTGCGGTAGGCCGGGAGGACCTTGAGGGCGACGTGCCGGTCCAACCCCTCTTGGACCGCCTCGTAGACCACACCCATGCCGCCGCGACCGATCTCGCGCAGGATCCGGTACGCGCCCAGGCGGGCGGCGGGGGGGCGGAACAGCGTACTCCCATCGCTGCCGCCGGTACCCACGGACGGTCCCGTCGGCCCGCAGGATCGGTCGACTCGTGTACGATCGTCCGGCTCCTCTCCGGGGAGTTCGGGGCTCGACTGCCGGATCGTAGGCTCCTCGTTTCCGGATGCGGGCCCGGTCGGGATCGGCAGGGAGGGCGGGTCTTCAGGCACGATCGGGTCTCTTTCGGGGCTCAACCATCTTCCTCCAGTCTAGGAGGTCGAAGCCGATTCGGGAAGGAATGGGATTACACGGGAGACACTTCTTCTCCTCAAAGGTGCTTCCGCGCCAGGGCAGGACGGTCGATCCGGCGAGTCGGGAGGAGCCGGATGCACCTGTGAAACGGAACGGTCGTTCGATCGGAGTGTCGCTGCCGGCATGGAAAACGGCCGGCGCGGAGCGTGGGGTTCGCGGCGACCGCGCGGAGGTGGTTCCGCGTCCCGGGTTCCGACGAGGATCGATCGCCCCGGCGATCCGCCGCGGCCCGTGCCGATTCACGGTTCGACACGTCGCCTGGGTCTTCCCCTCCCGCCTGCCTCGGCCACCCCGCCCCGAATTCTCCCGTCTTGCTGGTCCGGAGTTCCCGTCCGTGCTAACCTGAGCGTCGCCGGGGACCGTCCCGCGTGGGGCCGGGAGAGGCCCGCTTGACCAGTTGCCGCAGACGTTGCGGAATCCCGCGCTGCGGGAATCCGGAATCCGCCCCGCCAGGAGCCAAGTCCATGCGATTCGTCATGAAGGTCAGTCTGCCCGTCGAGAAGTTCAACGCGGCCGTTCGGGACGGAAGCGCAGGTCGGAAGATCCAACAGATTCTGGAACGTACCAAGCCGGAGGCGGCCTACTTCTGGGAAGAAGACGGGAAGCGAGGCGGAATCCTGGTGGTCCAAATTGAGAAGGAATCACAGATCCCCGCGCTCGCCGAACCCTGGTTTCTGTGGTTCGACGCCGCGGTGCATCTCCATCCGGCCATGAGACCGGAAGACCTGGCTGCGGCCGGCCTGGAGGAACTCGGTCGCGCCTACGCATAGGCGCAGCCGTCCTCCCGCGGATCCAGGTTGCGAGCCTCGACACGCGAGGATCCGCTCCGCTCCCGGTGGCGAAGACCCGTGGGATGCAGCCGGGTTCCCGTAGTCCCGGCCCCCAGCGGCACCCCCCCCCGGCGTCTCAGAGGCGCCTGCCGGTCTTTTTCTCCGTCGGAGATCGCCGCGCGGAAGCTCGGGGGGGGCGGATCCGTGGCAGGCGGCCGTGGCCGCTCCCCCCGCCTTCACCGCTTCGGGTTCAGCAGGTTGCGCCAGGCGGATCGGTGTTGTTCGCGGGTGGCCGCGGTCCACTGCGCGGGCATCGGCGGCCCGGATTCGCCGGTCACGGCGCGCAGTGCGCTGTTCACGTTGCCGGCCAGGATCGGCGCGTTGTGAACCGCCGCTTCATGGGCGGGATCCGCGGCCGGGGGGAAGGCGTCGATCAGGATCTGGGCTGCCTTGACCCGGGCCGGGTCACCTGCGCGCGCGACGATGCGCTCGATCGCCTCGGTGGCGGCGAAGGTGACGACGTCGGCACTTCCGCGCTGCGCGTGGGGGCGGAGGGCTTCGAGCATCCCGGCATCCCCGCACGTCCCCAGCGCCTCGATGCCCGCGGCCAGTTCCTTTCCGAAGTCCAGCTTGGCGATCTTGTCCCGGATCAACGCCGCCGGGGCGGGGTCGCCGGCGTCGCGGCACACATTCAGGAATTCCGTCCGGAAGAGGACCGAAGGGCTCTCGAGCTGCCGGGCGGCGCGGCTCACGAGTTCCTTCGGGGCGAATTTCCCGAGACACTGGAGTGCGCGATGTCGGACCGCGCCGTCCGGGTCCTCGAGCAAGGCGACGAATCGGGGGACCGGCGCCGAATCGGCGTCGGAGCGCCGTCGCCACTCCTCCAGCGCCAGCGCGCGGGTCTCGGCAACCGGGTCCTCCAGTCGCTCGGCCAGGCTGGGCGGCGTGGCATCCGGCAGCGTTTGCATCCGCTCGCGGGCCTCCCAGGCGAACTCCCAGGGGTCTTTGCCCTTGGCCAGGGCGGCGAGTTCCGTCCTGGCCTTGGCCGCCGCCCCGTCCGTCATCAACTTGGTGGCCTTGGTCATTTTCGCCAGCAGGGGCTTGATCGAGGCCTCGGGCTTCTTGATCTTCCCGGCCGCCTCGCGGATGGAGCGCGCCAGCCACCGCGCCTGCCGGCCTGGGCGGTCGAGTACGGCCAGCGTGGAAGGGTGCAGGATGAGCAGGGCCGGGGGAGTCGCCCCGAGGTCGTATCGCAGGATCATCCGTTCGGCGGCGAGGTCGGCGGGGCTTCCGGACTCGTCCCGATCCATCCATAGCCAGACCGCCGCGTCGTACACCGGGGCGAGTTCCGCGCTGGGCAATTCATCCCTCTCCGCCTGCTCGGACATGGAATTCTGGGTGCGGAGGTAAACAACGATCGGCCGACCGCTGCGCAGGGCCTCGCGACGGGCGCCGGTGAACTCGAGGCGCCATGGGGGGCCCTGGACGGGTTGCTGGGCGGCTGCGGCGCCGTTCCACGAGCACGCAAGCAGCACCACGGACAGAATGCGCACCATCGGTCCTCCGGAAGCACGGGACCCGTCGAGCGCCCCCGATGCTAACCCCCGGGGTCTCGGCGCTGCAAGGGTTCGTGCGGGATGGGGCGAAGGTGGCACGACGCGACCGGTCGGCCCGCGCCGGGGCCCCGTGCGATCCACGCGGGCCGCGAGGATCCATCTGCCCCTTGGCGCGGGTTCGAGGAGGTTTCAGGCGCCGCCGACGCCGGGGGAAGCGCTCGGGGCGAGGGCCTCGAGCGGCGCGCGTCGCTGCCGCCAGGGCATCGCCTCTTCCAGAGATTTCGATACGGCGAGGACGAGTTCGTCCGCGCCCAGGCGACCGACCAGCTGCACGCCGATCGGAAGCCCCGCTGCGGAGAGCCCGGCGGGAAGGCTGGCGGCCGGCTGTCCGGTCACGTTGAAGGGCGCCGTGAATTGGCCCAGCGGAGCGGCCTGGTGAAAGATTTCGCGGCCTTCCAGCCCGAGCCATGCCCCGACCTGCGGAGGCGCCACCGCGACGGTCGGGGTGAGCCAGAGATCGGCGTCGCCGAACCACTCCAGGATGCGGGCGCCGAGTGCGCGGTGCGCGGCGCGAACCTGTTCCCGCGGGAGTCGCCGGCCGGCCTCGCGCAACCAGCGCGTGGCCGGTTGCAGGACCGATTCGCGAAGGACCGGGACTTCGGCGACCTGGCGCTGCCAGATGGGAAGGAACTCCTCCAGCTCGCCCCGGATCGGCGGACCCTCCTCGACCGAGTGGCCCAGGCCGGCCAGCGTGCGCGCGACCCCTTCGACGGCGACCGCGATCTCCGGCCGGGTCTCGACCAGGGCGCCGCGGGTCGTGAATCGAATCCGCTGCCGGCCGGGAGAGGGGAGGACCGGCAGGCGCATGTCCCCCCCCATGACCGCGAGCAGCGCGGCGGCGTCCTCGACCGTGTGGCAGATCGGACCCACGGTGCTGATGTCGATCCGGTCCACCTGGTTGTACGGGTTCGGCAGACGTCCGCGTGAAGGCTTGTGCCCGAACAGGTGACAGAAGGAAGAGGGGATCCGGATGGAGCCGGCCCCGTCCGAGCCGTGCGCGAGCGGGATCAACCCCGCGGCGAGCGCGGAGGCGGACCCGCCGCTGGAGCCGCCCGCGGTGATCGCCGGGTTCCAGGGATTGCGCGTGGGCGGGTGGATGTCGGGCTCGGTAACCGGCAGCGCCCCGAATTCGGAGGTGGCGAGTTTTCCGATCACCACGCAACCGCCACGGCGAATGTGCGCGGAGATGACGTCGTCGATGGGCGACCAGACCCACCGCCAGGCGCGGGAGCCGAAGCGCGCGCGGAAGCCGCGCACGAGATTCAGGTCCTTGATGCCGATGGGGATGCCGTGCAAGGGAGAGCGCTCGCGACCGGCGCGACGCTCGCGGTCGCGCGCGCGGGCCGAGGCCAGCGCCTTGCGACGGGAGAAGTCGACGAAGGCGGTCAGGTGGGGATTCCACCGTTCGATCCGCTCGCAGTACCCGCGGGTGAGCTCTTCGGAAGTGACTTCGCCGCGTTTCAGCAGCGCGGCGAGTTCCAATGCGGGACGATCAAGAAGTGAGTCCACGTCATCGTCGCAAGCGGGAGGGCCGGGAGAGTCGGCGCGGGGCAGGTTGGTCCGGCGCCGCGCACGGCCCGCAGTGTACCCGGCGGACGGCGTCCGATCAAGCAGTGGGCCTTTCCCCCGGGTCAGGGAGCGTCCTGGGCGTCTCCTTGACGGTCACCCGAGCCTGCGGCTAGCATTCCGGGGGAACTCCCGGAAAGGAGCAACCGAATGACCGAACCCGGCAGGCTGCGCCTTGAATGTCAGGACCCGCTGGTCGCGGTGGGGTGGGTCGTAGCCGAGGGGTGTCACGTGGGCGAGGCCTCCGCGGCGCTGCAAGCGGAGGTTGCCGCGGCGACCGCCGGCGCCCTCGCGCGCCGGGAGTCCCCCGCGACGGAGTCGGTCCGTCGCGCCGTGCGCGACCTGCTCCGGCACGGGACCTACAAGCCCACCGGGCGGGGCAAGCCGGCCGGCGAGTATCTCGCCCAGGCCGCGGCGGAAGGGGCCTTCCCGCGCGTGAACAATCTGGTCGATATCAACAACCTCGTCTCGGTCGACACCGGGCTGCCGATTTCCCTGATCGACCTGGATCGGGCCGGGACCGAGGCGTTCCGGATCCGGCGCGGGCGGGAGGGGGAGGAGTACGTGTTCAATCCGTCCGGCCAGGTTCTGGGGCTGCGCGACCTGTTGCTCGTGGCCGCGCTCCCGGACGATCGCCCGTGCGCGTCGCCGGTCAAGGACAGTCAGGCGACCAAGACCCACGCCGGGACCACGCGCGCCCTGGGCATTCTCTACGCGCCCCCGGCCATGCGGGCGATCGCGGCCGCCGCCGCCTCGCGCATGGCCGAACTCTTGCGGGTCCATGCCGGCGCGCGGGCGGAAGCGGGGGAAATCTAGCGCGGTGCGAAGCCTGCGGGGAGGAAAATCTCGGGCGCCCCGCAGACCTGCCTGGAATACGCCGCCGCGGTCCGGTATCCTGACCACTGCCTTCTTCGCCGTGCCCCGGCCCGCCGGGGTGAATCGGGAGATCCATCGCGAGGGAATCGATGTCGAGCAGCGGGGCCAGGGATGGCGGGCCGGTGCTTCCGGAATCCGACGCCCATCCCACGCCGCTCCGCGGCCAGCAGCCCGCCCCCGATCCGGATCGCCCATTGAGTGGAAACGTCTCCCCATCCGTCGGTGCGGGGTCTCAGGTCGATCGCACCCGTCCGGATCCAGATCCCGGTTCTGCGAAACGCGATGAGGTCGGCGGCGTTGCCTTCGCCCGCTATCGACTCGTCGGCCAGCTCGGCCGGGGCGCGATGGGGGTGGTCTGGAAGGGCTGGGACCCGGCCCTGGGAAGACCGGTGGCGATCAAGCAGATTCGCGGACCCGAAGCGGCGGATCCGCGTGCGCGGGCGCGATTCCTGCGCGAGGCCCGGCTGGCGGCAAGACTTCGCCATCCCCACATCGTGGCCGTTCATGACGTCGGCGAAAGCGACGGCGTGCCGTATCTGGCGATGGACTGCGTGGAGGGGAAGTCCTGGGATCGGCACCTGGCCGACGGCCCGATTTCGGCCGCGTCCGCGTCGGAGCGCCCGAAGATTCTGAAGGAGCGAATCCGGGTCCTTGCGCGCGTCGCCGCCGCCGTGGGCCATGCCCACGGCCAAGCCATCGTCCATCGGGACCTCAAGCCCGGCAACGTGATTCTCGACCGCAACGGGGACCCGCTCGTCTGCGACTTCGGTCTGGCCCGCCAGGTCGAGGGGATGGCCGGCGCGCCGGAAGTCGTCCAACGTCTGACCGCGAGCGGGCAGTTGCTCGGCACGCCTGCGTACATGAGCCCGGAAGCGGCCATGGGCCGGATCGACGCGATCGGTCCCGCGAGCGACGTTTGGGCCCTGGGCGCAATCCTCTATGAGATCCTCACCGGACGCAGACCTCACGAGGAAGCCACGGCTCTGGAGGTCCTCGCGGCGGTCGTTCGCGACGAGGTCCGTCCGCCTCGGATCTGGTGGAGCGAGGTCCCGGTCGATCTCGAGGCCGTCTGCCTGAAGGCGTTGGATCGCGATCCGGCCTGTCGTTATCCGTCGGGAGCGGAACTGGCGGTGGAGCTGGAGCGCTGGCTGAAAGGCGAGCCCGTGCGCACCCGCCCGCCCGGTCGCGGCGCTCGGGCGCTGCGATGGGGGCGGCGCCGGCGCGGCCCGCTTGTCGGCATGCTGGCGGTGGCGGGTCTGGTCGCAGCCCTGGCCGGTTGGGCGGCATGGGAACGCGATACCGCGAACCAACGGCGCCGGGCCTGGCTCCGCGAAGTGGAGGCGGAAGCCGGACGGCTCGAGGATGCCCTGCTCCAGGTTCCGCTCCCGGAGGAGGGCCGTCGCCGCGCGGCGGAACAGATGTTCGCCCTGCTCGATCGTTCCGCGCGGGAGGCTCCGGACTGGGGCCCGGCCCTGGCGTGGCGCGGACGCGTGCTGGAATGGCTCGGGTCGCCCGGGCAGGCGGATGAGGATCTGACCCGCGCGTGCGAGCGTTCTCCCGACGTTCCCGTGGTCTGGGTCCTGCGCGGGATGACCCTCCTGGAGCGGTACGTCGCGCGGCGCAACAACCGCTCGTGGCAGGTCTATTCCGGCCGCACGATCCTGGGGGAGCCGGCGGCGGAGAGCCCGGCCGATCGCGCCCTCCGATGGTCCGGATTGAGCGACCTGGAAAAGGCAACGTCGATCGCGACGGCGACCGCGTCGATGTCGGAGGACTTGAGTCTGCTGGGGCGGGCCATGGCTGCGTTGGCCGGCGAGGACTCCCGTGGCCCGGATCGGGCGATCGCCCTCCTGGCGGGGCGCGACGATGTCCGGGCCGTCCGGTTGCGCGGGCTGGCACACTACTACCGCGGGCGACACCGGGAGGCGATGGAGGAACTCGATCGCGCGCTCGCGGCCTGGCCGCAGGATCGACCGACCCGGTATGTGCGGGCGCAGGCCCGGCTGGCCTGGGCGGGGGAGCACCGTCGGCTCGGTCCAGCCGAACCCGAGAAACTCTACGCGCTCGTTCTCGAGGACATGGATCTCCTGATCTCCCTCGACAACGACGCGACCCACCGCGGCTTTCGCGGAATCGTCCGGTCGTTGCATGCCGCCAGCCTCCTGGCCCGCAACGCCGATGCGCGGGAGGCGCTCGCGGGCGCCCTCGAGGACATGGACGCGGTCCTGGCGGTCAGTCCCGACTTCCTCCCGGGCCTGCTCAACCGGAGCGAGGTTCTCGAGCAGTGGGCGACCCAGGCGCAGCGCAGGGGGGAGGATCCGGAACCCTGGCGAACCCGGCAGTGGTCCGATCTCGAACGCGTCGTCCGATTGCGGCCCGATTCGGTGGTCGGTCGGCTGAAGCGATCCGATTTCCTGTTGGCCCGCTGCGATCGCGGTCGGGCGGAGGGCGCCGATGTCGATGCGGACCTCGCCGCCGCCCGGGCGGAAATCGACGAGTGCCTGCGCGCGGGGCCGCAGAACCCGGATGCACTGGGGCAGCGTGCCCGCGTCTGTCGGGCGCAGGCCGAGTTCCTGATGGGAACGGGCGATCCGTCCCGCGTCATCGCCGAGGGGATCGCGGACCTCGACCAGGCGATCCGAGTGACTTCGGGGCAATCCTGGCTTTGGGACGCACGCGGCTGCCTGCATTTCCTGCGCGCGCGGAGTCGGATCCTCGCGCGGGAGGACCCTTTCGGGGCCGTCGCGGACTCCCGCAGGGATTTCGACCGGGCCGTCGAACTCGACCCGGGAAACGCCGACGCGTGGGGCAACCGGGCGTTGCTCTGTTTTTACGCCGGCCAGTGGCAGGAGTCGGAAGGAGCGGACCCGCGTTCCTGGTACCAAGAGTCCCTCATCGACGCCGCCGAGGCCGCCCGCCTGCGCCCCGGCTACACCCGGGCCTGGGATGTCCTGGCCCGCACGGCCAGTGTCATGGCCACGTCGGAGGCGAAACACGGCATCGACCCTTCCCCGCGCGCGGAGTCGATCCTGGCACAGTTGGACGAGGCTCATCGCAGCGGATTTCTGGCGGCCGCCCACCGCCTCGAGACCGCCCGATTCGTCGCCGAGTTTGCGCGGGCCGAGGCGCGCCACGGTCATCCCTCGCTTGCGCGGTGGCGGGACGCGGTCAACCGCCTCTCCGTTTTCCCCGCGAACTTCAAGCGCGATCGCGATGTCCGTACGCAACGCGGCATCGCGGCCTGGCGATTGTCCTGGCATCTCGAGCGGGCGGGGGAAGACCCGGCCCCGGAGGTGGAACGGGCGTTATCGGACTTGCGCGCGGCGACGGAGGCCGGAGATGCCTCTGCCAGCGTGAACCTGGCCCTGGTGATGCGTGGACTGGGCCGATACGAAGCGGCAATCTCCCTGGTCGATTCCCTCGCGCGCGCGTTTCCTGCGCGCGCGGCTTGGCTGAACCAGGTGTTCGGTTCCACGCGCGTCCTGGCCTCGTTCCAGGATGCGCCCTGGGCGAGCAGCCTCTTGCAGGCCTGGCGGGCGGAGGATGCGGGCGACGGGGAGTCGGCCCTCCGCTTGTTCCAGCAGGGACTCGAGACGATGCCCGCGCCCGACCGCGATCGACCCGGAGTTTCCGATCTGCGAGCGAATGCCCACGTCAACGTCGCCTGTCTGCTTGCTCGTCTTCGCGTTCGGGGAGCGCGGGACGCGATGGACCGGGAACACGCAAGCGCGGCGGCCCTTCACCACCTCGAGGCGGGGCTGCTCCTGGACTTCCCGGATCGGGACCTGCTGCGCCGGGATCCGGACTTCGCGCCGCTGGCCTCGGATCCCCGGTTCGAAGAATTAAGAAGACGGTTTCCGCCAAAGTGAGAGGGAGGACGAGAGGGGGCTTGCTCGAGAGCAGCAACTTGGCGCCGGCAGGGAGTCCGCACTTCGCTCCCGGATCGATCCGATCGCCGTCCCGGTGAACATTCACCCTGACGTTTCGCCTTGTGCATCGGCTGCCCGCGGCGGCGGCCCTCTGCGTCGCCGCGCCCGCCGCGAGGGCGGACGACAAGCCATGGGCCGCCTGGACGGTGCGCCACAAGACCGCGCACCACAACGTACCCGCCGGTCCGGATCGGGACCGGGACAAGGCAAGCGCGGAGGTCGCGAGCTGGCCGCCGGCCCTCTCGCGGCAGGGGGCGGGTGATTCGGGACCCGCGACGATCGTCCTGCGGACCCATGAGGGGTGGCTCGAGGTCACCCGTGACCGCGCCCTCGCGCCGGAGGACCGGCTAGTCCTCAAGCCGTCGACCCGGGCACCGCACCTCCAGCCGGGCAACTTTGCGACCCTCCCACGGAGTCTCCCGCGTCCGTCAAGTTCCCCGGAAACCATCGGCTCCCAAGGTGCGCGATCCCGCGGGCGCCCCCCTCCTGGCGCGGGTCCCTGGGTGTCACTTGCGCTCAGGCGGTCCGTTCCGCCGATCGTTCGACCGCCCGCTCGGCCTCCATCCCGGTGAGTTCACGGATGACAACATCGACGCAAATGGTTAAATTGTAAAGATTTCTATCACAAACAAATATTTATACGTTCCGCCATTGACATTTGGGCGCGGCGCGGAGAGAATCGTGGGTACATGATTAATGTGTTGGTCAGCGTGTGAGTGGGTCCGGGCGACCAGGGGCTCCTTGCGTGATGCAGGTGGATCGGGCCTGCAGAAGGGTAACGGCGATGGACAGGCGGCCGGTGTTGATCATTCTGGCGATGGCGTTGGCATTCGGAATTTCGGGTCCGGGGATTTCCGAAGCGAAGTCGAAGTCCTCGAAAAAAGTCAAAGGGCTCAAGTCCGTCCTCAAGGTGCTCGTGAAGTTCAACGTCACGCCTCAGGTGGAGGTGATCCAGGGTGAAGACGGGGAAGTCCACGTCATCATCCACGGACACAACATCTGCGCGGCCGAGATCCCGGAGAACAAGCTGGCGAAGTTGATGGCGCACGCGACCGTCGAGTTCGTCGAGCCCGACGTGCAGTTCCACCTTCCCGGCTGCCACCATGACGATCCGCCCCCGACCGTGCCCCCGGGAACCCTGCCGACCGGGATCGATCGCGTGGACGCGGAGCTGAGTTCGGCGGCGTCGGGGGATGGTCAGGGAGCGGTCGACGTCGACATTGCGGTTCTCGACACGGGCATCGACCTCGACCACCCCGATCTGAATGTGGTCTCGCATGTGTCGTTCGTGTCGGGCGTGGCGTCGGGCAATGACGATCATGGTCACGGATCGCACGTGGCCGGCACGGCGGCGGCGAAGGACGATGGAGTGGGCACCGTGGGTGTGGCGCCCGGGGCGCGCCTGTGGTCGGTGAAGGTGGCCGACCAAAGCGGCTCGAGTTACACCTCGGTGCTGCTGCTGGGGATCGACTACGTGACGCGGAATGCGTCCTCGATCGACGTCGCCGTGGTGACGCTGGCGTTCGCCGGCACGGCTTCCTTCCTGGACACGGCTCTCGCCGGATCCACGGCCGCCGGTGTGACGTACGCGGTTGCGGCAGGGAACGGCGGCGGTGATGCGGCGAACTACACACCGGCCTCGAATCCGCACGTGCTTGCGGTCTCGGCAATCGTCGACACCGACGGGAGACCGGGGGGACTGGGCGCGGCGACCGAGGATGGCGCCGACGACACGCTGGCGTCGTTCAGCAATCGGGGTCCGGCCGTGGACATCGCGGCGCCGGGGAGCGGGATCGTTTCGACCTGGAAGGACGGACTCTACCAGACGGTCAGCGGGACCAGCGCGTCGGCGCCCTTCGTCGGCGGGGCTGCGGCGCTGTATCGCGCCGCCCATCCGGGCGCTTCGCCTGCCGAGGTGCGGCAGGCGCTGATCGACCATGCCTTCCCCCAGGCCGGCCCCTCCGGGTTCAGCGGCGACACCGACGGGTCGGCGGAGCCGCTGCTCAATGCGGGGGCTTTCTAAGGGCTCACTTCCCCTCGAGGGCCTTCCGGGCGGCCTCCCGGACGGCCGGGTGAGGGTCGCGGGCGGCGGGGGCGCGCGCCGCGCGCGCCCCGTGGGCCGCCCCGGGGTGCGCGAGAGGACC
>CAZWCX010000061.1:0-40998 GCA_964632945.1 uncultured Planctomycetia bacterium
AGGACTACTTCCTCAAGGAGATCAACGGCCAGGGGGGTAAAGACACGTTCAAGGAAATCTTCGGCGACATCTCCGCCGTCGAGCAAGAGTGGATCACCTACGTCACCAACCTGAAGTAGGACGTTCGCTCGCCGATCCCGGACGGATCTCCCCTCCTGCGCCCGCGGCCGGGAGGACCGAGGCATGTTCCGGGCCCCCTGCGCGGCCCGGTGCGACCTCCCGCGCCCCCCCCACCGACAAGGAAGCACCCTGCACCATGAAGATCAAGGCTCCGGCGGGCATGGAGGATCTCCTGCCCGGCCGCCTGGCGCACTGGCGCAAGGTCGAGGACAAGGTCCGCCGCGTGATGGCAACGTACGGCTACGGCGAGATCCGCACGCCGATGCTGGAGGCCACGTCCCTCTTCGTCCGCTCGGTGGGCGAGGCCACCGACATCGTGGAAAAGGAGATGTACACGTTCGGCCATGCGAACGCTCCGGAAGACAGCGTGACGCTGCGCCCCGAGTTGACGGCACCGATCGTGCGCGCGTGCCTCGAACACAGCCTGTTCGCGAAACGCCCGTTCCACAAGCTGTTCTACCTCGGGGCGGCGTTCCGTCGCGAGCGCCCGCAGAAGGGGCGCTTGCGCCAGTTCCACCAGTTCGGCGTCGAGGCTCTCGGCTCTCATTCGCCGGTCCTGGACGCGGAGACGATCGAACTCGCGGTTGCCGTGCTGGAGGCGCTCGGGCTTCGAGAACACACGGTGCGCCTGAATTCCACCGGATGCGCGACCTGCCGGAACTCCTTTCGGGTGGTCCTGCGCGAACGGCTGACCCCCGATCTGGAGCGGGTGTGCGAGGACTGCCGCAGCCGGTTCGAACGAAACGTATTTCGCGTCCTCGACTGCAAGCGCGACTCCTGCCGGCCGGTGATCCAGCGGCTGCCCTCGATCCAGGAGCACCTGTGCGCGGACTGCCGCGGCCATCACGCCGTGGTCACGGCCACCCTGGGCGAACACGGCATCCCCTTCACGCCGGACCCGCTCCTCGTCCGCGGGCTGGATTACTACACGCGCACCGTGTACGAACTGACCTATCCGACGCTCGGCGCGCAAAATGCGATCGGGGGCGGCGGACGATACGACAATCTGGTGGCGGAGTTCGGCGGGCCGCCGACCGGCGCGGTCGGCTTCGCGATGGGGATCGAGCGCGTGATGCTCGCCCTGGACGCGCAGGCGGGCGGGCGGGACGCGAACGAGGACCACATCACGCCCGTGGCGGTCTACCTTTGCACGGTGGAGGACGCCCTGCGCGCGCCCGCCTTCGCGTTCGCCCGTCGCGTGCGTCAGGCGGGAATTCCCTGCGACCTCGATTTCGAGGGCAAGAGCCTCAAGGCCCAGATGCGCAATGCCGACCGGCTGCGCGCTCGTTGGGTCGTCATGTTCGGGCCCGAAGAGTGGTCGCGAGGCGCCGCCAAGCTGAAATCGATGCAGGAAAAATCCGAGGAGACTCTGCCGCTCGACGCCATCGTGGCCCGGATTCAGGCGGCGGACACGGGATCCACGGCGCGAACGCCGTGATCCCGCGCGGCCCCGCCTTCCCGGGGCCGGCCCGCGACGGGAACGACCAGGAGCGAATCCCAGCACCCATGATCGACGACCTCGCCACCAAGACGTATGCGCTCGAGCCGAGCTCCGCGCTCACCGCCGTCACCCGGGAGATGCCGGCGGACCTGGAAACTCCCGTCTCGGCGTACTTGAAACTCGCCCACCATGGGGCCTGCTTCCTTCTCGAGAGCGTCGAACAGGGAGAGAGCCTCGGACGCTACAGCTTCATCGGCCTCGACTACCTCCAGTGGTTCAAGATTTCCGAGCGCGGCACCGCGATTCAGGGCGGACGCGGGCCGCAGTTGACGGTCCCGACCTCCGCGGACCCTCTGCGGCCGGTTCGCGACGCCCTCCGCTCGTTCACCGTCGCTCCGCATCCCTCGGTCCCCCACCTCCTGGGGGGCGCCGTCGGCTACGTGGGGTACGACTACGTCCGCTTCCTCGAGCGCCTGCCGGCGGGCGGCCGGGAACCGTTCGACCTGCCGATGGCGCAGTTCTATCTCGTGAACACGCTGCTCCTGTTCGACCATCTGAAGCGCAAGATCGTCGCCGTCAGCCTGGCCGGACGCGGAGCGCTCGATGAGGCCGCGGCCCGCGATCGGGTCAACCAGATTCTGACCATCCTGCGGACCTCGCCGCTCGACCCGGCCATCGTTTCGGCCAAGGCCAAGCTGCACGCGCAATTCACGTCGAACCTGGATCGGGAGGGCTACTGCGCGGCCGTGCGCTCGGCGCAAGAGCACATCCGCGCCGGCGACATCTTCCAGGTGGTGCTTTCGCAACGGTTGAGCGGACCCCTCACCATCCCGCCGTTCCAGATCTACCGTGCCCTCCGCATGCTCAATCCGTCTCCGTACATGTTCTACCTGAACTTCGGGGATGTGCAGCTGATCGGATCGAGCCCCGAAGCCCTCGTGAAGCTGGAGGGGCGTCGGGCGCTGTCGCGCCCGATCGCGGGGACCCGCCCGCGCGGCGGCAGCGAGGAGGAGGACCGTCACCTGGAGACCGAGCTCCTCGCCGACGAGAAGGAGCGCGCCGAACACGTCATGCTCGTGGACCTGGCGCGAAACGACCTCGGACGCGTGTGCGAGTACGGCACGGTGCGCGCCGAGAAGCTGTTCCAGATCGAACGCTATTCACATGTGATGCACATCGTGTCCGAGGTGACCGGAACCCTGGCGGAGTCCCAGGACCCCTTCTCTCTCCTCCGCGCGACTTTCCCGGCCGGGACGGTCAGCGGCGCCCCCAAGGTGCGCGCGATGGAGATCATCCACGAGCTGGAACCGACCCGCCGCGGGCCCTACGCGGGCGCCGTGGGGTACATCGGGCTGACCGGAGACCTGGACCTCTGCATCACCATCCGCACCGTTGTCGTCCACGCCGACCAGGTGCACCTGCAGGCCGGCGCCGGAATCGTGGCGGATTCCGTGCCGGAGCGGGAGTTTCAGGAGACCCTGAACAAGATCGAGGCGCTTCGCCGCGCCGTCTACATGGCCGAGGAAGGGCTTTGACGTGATCCTGGTCATCGACAACTACGACTCCTTCACCTACAACCTGGTGCAGTACTTCGGCGAGTTCGGCCGTCCGATCCACGTGTCGCGGAACGATGAGATCGACGTCGCGAAGGCGGAGACGCTCCACCCCACGCACCTGGTGATTTCGCCCGGACCCGGCGCGCCGCGGCAGGCGCGTGCCTCCAACGACCTTCTCCGCCACTTTTCCGGTCGAATCCCGGTCCTGGGGGTCTGCCTCGGCCATCAGTGCATCGGCGAAGTCTTCGGCGCCGAGGTCGTGCGCTCGGACCGGCTGATGCACGGCAAGGTCTCCCTGGTCTATCATGACGGGCGGACGCTCTACCGGGGCGTCCCCAATCCATTCCAGGCCACGCGGTACCACTCCCTGATCGTAAAAGAAGAATCGCTCACGCCGGATCTGGAGGTGTCGGCGCACACGTCGGCCGGCGAGATCATGGGCCTGCGCGTCAAGGGCCGTGGGGTGGAAGGCGTCCAATTCCATCCCGAGTCGATTCTGACCACGGCCGGCCGGACGATTCTGAGAAATTTCCTGGAAATCAAGGCGTAGAAGCCGGCGATCGCGGGGAGCGCGAGGTCCCCCGGAGCGGCTCTCCCGGGCCGTACCGGGCGGTTCCGGACAGCGCCCCCCCGGCTGAGCGATCGCCCCGGCGCAAGGGCGGGGATCCGGGCAACCGGGCCGGACCGGACCGCCGAGCCCGACGCGGCTCGCAAAATCCGGGAACTTGCCCGATGCCGGATCGGACCTTGGGACCGTCTACGGGAGAGTCCGTGACCATGGCCATTCGCGAGGCCCTGACGAAACTCTGTCGCCGCGAACACCTGACGCCCGGCGAAGCCCAGGAAGCGCTCCTTCAGGTTCTTCGGGGGGAAGCCTCGGCGCCGGTCGTGGCGGCGTATCTGACGGCGCTCCGGGTGCTCGGAGAGACCTCCGAAGAGATTGCCGGAAGCGCCTCGGCCTTGCTGGAGCACTCGGTTCGGCTGCCGATCTCCGGAGAGGGGCTGGTCGACACCTGCGGGACCGGCGGAGACGCGTCGGGGACGTACAACCTCTCCACCGCCGCCGCCTTCATCGCCACAGGGGCGGGCTGCCGGATCGCCAAGCACGGGAACCGCTCGGTGTCGAGCCGATGCGGAAGCGCGGACGTACTCGAAGTCCTGGGGGTGAAGATCGACCTCCCTCCCGATCGGGTCGCCGCCTGCATCGACAAGGCCGGCATGGGATTTCTGTTCGCTCCGCTCTACCACCCCGGCATGAAACACGTCATGGGTCCGCGGCGCGAACTGGGGGTCGGAACGATCTTCAATGTGCTCGGGCCGATCTGCAACCCCGCACGCCCGACGCGTCAGGTCGTCGGCGTCTACCACGAGGACTTTCTGGAGAAGGTGGGTCAGGCCCTGCGAGGCCTCGGCAGCCGGCGCGCGTGGGTGATCCACGGGTCGCAGGGACTGGACGAGGCGAGCCCGGGCGGGACCACGCAGGTCTACGCGATTTCGCCGGAGCAGGCCCACACTTTCGCGATCCGTCCCGAGGATCACGGTTTGCCGATGTCCACGCTGGCGGACCTCGCCGGCGGGACGGCGATGGAGAATGCCCAGATCATCCAGGGAGTGCTGGAGGGGAAACCGGGACCGAAGCGGGACGCCGCGGTGCTCAATGCCGCGCTGGTCATTCAGGTGACGCACGACGGACTGACGCTGGCCGAGGCCCTCGATCGGGCCCGGGAGGCCGTCGACTCCGAACGCGCACTCCAGGTCCTCAAGACGCTGCGCGCGGTTTCCCATGCTTGAACGAATCCTCTCCGAACGTCGCCGCGACCTGGACGCGCTTCGCACCCGCGTTCCGCTCGAGGAGGTGAAGCGGGAAGCCCGCTCCGCCCCCCCGCCGCGCGACTTTCTGGCGGCCCTGGTCGCCGCCCGGACGCGTCCGGCGCTCATCGCCGAGGTCAAACGGGCCTCCCCCTCCCGCGGACTCCTGCGCGCATCGCTCGATCCCGTCGGGCTGGCCCGCGCCTACCGGGACGCGGGAGCCGCGGCGATCTCGGTCCTGACCGAAGCGCGCCACTTCCACGGTTCGCTCGACGATCTGCGCGCCGTGCGCGCGGCGGTCCCGCTGCCGGTCCTGCGCAAGGATTTCCTCCTGGACGAGTACATGGTCTGGGAGGCGCGGGCGGCGGGCGCGGATGCGGTCCTGCTGATCGTCGGCGCGGTGCACGTCGCGGTGCTGGCGCGCATGCACCAGGTGGCGCTGGAACTCGGCATGACGCCGCTCGTGGAGGTCCACGAGGCGGAGGAGTTGGAAGTCGCGCGCCATCTCGGGCCCCGGCTGGTCGGCGTGAACAATCGCAACCTGCGAACGCTGGCCATCGACCGCGCAACGGCGCCGCGGCTGCGTTCGGGGATCCCCGCCGGAACGCTCAGCGTGGCGGAATCGGGCCTGGAGCGCGCCGCGGACGTACAGGAAGTCCGATCGGCCGGCTATGATGCGGTCTTGATCGGGAGCGCCCTCGTGGCAGCGCGAACCGCGGAGACATCGGACCGGGAATTCGATCCCGCCGGCCGGATCCGCGAGTTGATGGGCGGCGTGTCATGATCTCCCGCGTCCGCGCCGATGCGCGGACTCCGGGGCGCCGGCCGCGCCCGTCGGGAGTCCCCGCCGACCGTCGAAAGGCAGGCGAATGACCTACATCAAACTGTGCGGCATGACGTCCGTGGAAGACGCCCGCATCGCGGCGGACCTGGGCATTCAGGCGATCGGCCTGGTGTTCCACGCCGCCAGCCCGCGTCATTTGACCCCGGAACGGGCGCGCGAGATCGCATCCGCGGTACCCGACGGAATCCACCGCGTGGGCATTTTCGTCGATGAATCCCCCGAACGAATCGCCATCGTCGCCGGCTTCTGCGGATTGACGCACGCGCAGCTCCACGGGACCGAGTCGCCCGCGATCGCGCGCGCCCTGCCGATCCCGGTCATCAAGGCCCTGCGCGTCCGCACCGTCGACGACCTGTCCCGGGTCGATGCGTTCGCCGAAACCGCGGTGATGATCCTGCTGGACGCCTTCGTCTCCGGGAAGGCCGGCGGGACGGGCGAGACCTTCGACTGGTCGCTTGCCGCCGAGCCCGCGAAGAAGCACCGGGTAATCCTGGCGGGCGGATTGTCCCCGGAAAACGTCGCCGATGCGATGCGGCGCGTCCGTCCGTTCGGCGTCGACGCGAGCAGCAGCCTGGAGTCCGCGCCCGGAGTGAAGGACCCGACGCGGATGAGGGCGTTCGTCGATGCCGTACGGAAGGCCGGACTCGAACCGCCGGTACCTTGACCGGCGGGCCGCGCCGGCGCGCCTCCGCCGCGGACCCCTGTGGATCCGCCCATCGATCGGGACTCGTTTGGAATGATGCCGCTTCCCCTCGTCCCCCGGTACTCCGGCCCGCGGGCCGGCGACCGCTGCCTGCTCTGAAAGGACCGGACCGACCGCCATGCCCACCCCCGGATGCTTCGGCCCCTACGGGGGCCAATTCGTCCCCGAAACGCTGATGGCCGCGCTCCACGACCTGGAGCGGGCGTTCCGGCTTTGCACCAAGAACCGACGCTTTCGCTCCGAGTTGCGCGACCTGATGCGGCACTTCTCCGGTCGGCCCACACCCCTGTACGAGGCGCGCCGCCTTTCGGAACACTGGCGTTGCGGTCCCCTCTTTCTCAAGCGCGAAGACCTGAACCACACGGGGGCGCACAAGATCAACAACTGCCTCGGCCAAGCCCTGTTGGCGGCCCACCTGGGGAAGAAACGCATCATCGCGGAAACCGGGGCCGGCCAGCACGGCGTCGCGACCGCCACAGTCTGCGCCCACTTCGGACTCGAGTGCGACGTCTATATGGGCGAGGAGGACATGGCACGCCAAGCCATCAACGTCCAACGGATGAAGCTCCTCGGCGCCCGGGTGATCGGGGTCTCCTCGGGAACCCGGACCCTCAAAGACGCCACCAACGAGGCGATCCGCGACTGGGTCACGAACGTGCGCTCCACGCACTACATCATCGGGTCGACGGTCGGCCCCCACCCTTATCCGACGATCGTACGCCACTTCCAATCGGTGATCGGACGGGAGGCCCGGATGCAATTCCGTCGAAGGACCCGGCGGCTCCCCGGAACGGTCGTCGCGTGCGTCGGGGGAGGCAGCAACGCGATGGGAATCTTCCACGCATTCCGGAACGATGCGCGCGTCCGGTTGATCGGGGTCGAGGCGGCCGGGGAGGGCCTCCGTTCCGGGCGGCACGCCGCAACTCTGTCGCGCGGCCGCCCCGGAGTCCTCCACGGTGCCTACAGCTACTTGCTGCAGGACCCGCATGGACAGGTCACCGGCACCCACAGCATCTCCGCCGGCCTCGACTATCCGGGAGTCGGCCCCGAACACTCCTGGCTCAAGGACCTCGGACGGTGCCGCTATGAAAGCGCGACCGATGCGGAGGCGCTGTCGGCGTTCGGGGAGGTGAGCCGACTGGAGGGGATCATTCCCGCCCTCGAACCCGCCCATGCGCTGGCGTGGGTCAAGCGCGCAGCCGGAACCCGCCGATTGGTTCCCCCGGTCCTCGTCAACCTCTCCGGGCGCGGCGACAAGGACCTCGGTACGGTCCTGGCCGCGTTGGAGGTGAAATCATGATCCGAGATCGGATTCCGGGAGGATCCCCGCCGGACCAAAGGACGGCGAAGCCCCCCTCGCTGCCGGCCGGGCCCTCCTGTTGTCACTCGTCCGGCGAACCGGCGACCGCCGCCTCGCCCAAGGCCCGACGGGGCCGGCGGCGACCCGACGCGGTTCACGATCGGAGTCGCGACCGGAACCGCGCGGGTGGACCGGCTTCGCGAATCACCCGGGCGATCCTCGACGCCCGGCAGGATGGCCGGGCCGCGGTGATCCCTTACTTCATGCTCGGATATCCGACGCTCCCCGAGTCGGTGGCGTGCGTGCGGGCGGCCATGGATGCCGGCGCGGACCTCATCGAAGTGGGGATCCCGTTTTCGGATCCGCTCGCCGACGGACCGGTGATCCAGCACGCCGGACAGGTCGCCCTGGACGCACACACCACCCCGCAAGCCTGCATCGCAGCGATTTCGACCTTGACGGGGCCGGGGACCCCCCCTATAGTCTTGATGACCTATTTCAACCTCTTGCTCTCGCGGGGGTTGGCGCGAACGCTGTCGGCGCTTCGCGCGGCGGGACTGTCCGGCCTGATCATCCCGGACCTATCGCTCGAGGCCCTGGAGGGCTGGAAGAGGGACCTCGACGACTCGGGACTCGAACGGGTGCATCTCGTCGCGCCGACCAGCACCCCGGAGCGGGTGCGGGCCCTCGCCGAGGACTCCCGCGGATTCCTGTATCTTGTCTCCGTCACGGGGGTGACGGGCGTGCGCCGGGGGTCGAATCCCGATCTCGAGCGATTCGTGCGCCGGGTACGCGCGCGGGCCGGGGACCTGCCGCTGTGTGTGGGATTCGGGATTTCGGGCCCGCAACAGGCGCGAGAGGTTGCCCGAATCGCGGATGGGGTGATCGTGGGCAGCGCCCTGGTCGAAGTGATACGCGATGCGCCGAAACGCGCGCGCGCGGCTGCGGCAGGTCGATTCGTTCGCGCGCTCGTCCGCGCGGCGCGCCGCGAGCGCCGGTGACCCCGCGCGGACCGGCCAGGACGGTGCGCGCGAGCCCCCCCGGGTCCCGGCGCGGAAACCCCGGGCGGGACGCAGCCCAGGGCCGAAGGGACGATGCAGGTTCCTCCGGTGAACCCGGGAGTCGCCGGGCGATCGAAGGCGAAGCGATCCGCCGGCGGGGTGGACGAACGGAGGGTGGGAGTCGTTTCAGCGATGATGCGTGGGATTCGCGGGGCGGTCGACGCCCCCGGCAATACGACGGAGGAGATCCTCTCGGTTACGCGGCAGTTGCTGTTGGCCCTGCAGGAGGCGAACCGCTTTGCCACGGAGGACGTGGCGAGCGTCCTGTTCACGGCCACTCCCGATCTGGATGCCGAGTTTCCGGCGCGGGCCGCGCGCGAGCTCGGCTGGACCGGGGTGCCGCTCCTCTGCGCCCAGGAGATCGCGAAGTCGGGCGCCCCGGCGCGGGTGATCCGGGTGCTGATCCACGTGGAGACGTCGCTCCGCCAGGAAGAGGTCGTCCACGTATACTTAGGAGAAACGGCGTGTCTACGTCCGGACATCAAGGGGAAACGGCCATGATCGTGGTGATGCGCAGTCAGGCAAGCGCAAAGGAGGTGGGGTCGGTGCTCAAGGTGATCGAGGACCTGGGCTTCAAGCCCCACCTTTCGCGCGGCGAGGAGCGCACCGTGATCGGCGTGATCGGCAACGAGCGCAAAGTCGAGCCGTCGACGTTCGAGGCCCTTCCGGGGGTCGAGAAGGTCATCCCCGTCCTCAAGCCGTTCAAGCTCGCGAGCCGCGAGTTCCGGCCGGCCAACAGCGAGATCGTCGTCAAGGGAGTGCCCATCGGCGGCCGCAAGGTGATCATGATGGCCGGTCCTTGCGCGGTCGAATCGCTCGAGCAGACGATGGCCTCCGCGGAGGCGGTCAAGGCCGCGGGCGCCCTGGTCCTGCGAGGCGGGGCCTACAAGCCGCGCACCTCGCCGTACGCCTTCCAGGGGCTCGGCCGCAAGGGTCTGGAAATCCTGCAGGAAGTACGCGCCAAGACGGGGCTGCCCGTGGTGACGGAGGCGTTGTCCGTGGCCGACCTTCCCGCGGTCGCGGAGTATGCAGACATCATCCAGATCGGCGCCCGCAACATGCAGAACTTCAACCTCCTCGAGGAGGTCGGCCGGATCGACCGGCCCGTACTGCTCAAGCGCGGCATGAGTTCCACCATCGAGGAACTGCTCCTCTCGGCGGAGTACATCCTGTCGAAGGGGAATCCGAACGTCATGCTTTGCGAGCGGGGCATCCGCACGTTTGAAAAGTACACCCGCAACACGCTCGACATCTCGGCCGTGCCGGTGATCAAGCGCCTGAGCCATCTGCCGGTCATCGTCGACCCTTCGCACGCCTCCGGGCACCGGGAACTGGTCCCGGCGCTGGCGCGCGCCGCGGTGGCGGTCGGCGCCGACGGCCTCCTCGTGGACGTCCACCCCCATCCCGAAACCGCCCTGTGCGACGGTCCGCAAAGCCTGATCCCCGCCGATTTCGCGAAGCTCATGGATGAACTTCGTTCGATCGCCCGGGTGGTCGGTCGAGAAATGTAGGAGCGCCATGCGCCCTCTCAAGTCCTGGACGGTGACGATCGTCGGATTGGGCCAGATCGGAGGCTCCTTCGCCGCCGCGTTGACGCAGCGTCGCATCGTCGAGCGCGTCCGCGGCATCGACCGGGACCAGGCCGCCGTCGCCAAGGCCCTCGAACGCCGCATCATCCACGAAGGGGCGACCGCGTTCACCCGCCCGCTGCTCACCGCCGACCTCGTGCTCCTCGCCGCCCCGGTGCGCGAGGTGCTGAAGATGATCCCGGAAATCGCGACGCTCGCCCACTACGACAGCTTTCTCATGGATGTGTGCTCGACGAAGTCCGAGGTGATGAAGGCGTTCGAGAAACACTTCAAGAGCGACGTCCCCGGGCACATCCGCTACGCGGGCGGGCATCCGATCTGCGGCACCGAAAAGTCGGGCGTGGACGCCGCCGACGCCGCGCTGTTCCAGGACCGGATCTTCCTGCTCACGCCTCCGCGACGGCTGACGGACAAGGCGAGCGCGCTCAATCTGACCGCCGACCCGCTCGCGCCGGGCGGCCCGAGCTGGCGGGTCGTGGAACTGATCCGCGCCCTCGGAGCAGAGCCGATCTTCATGGACCCGGAAGGGCACGACGCGCTGCTCGCCGTGACCAGCCACCTTCCCTACTGCGCCGCCGCGGCGATGGCACGGTGCGCCGGACGGGACACCCGTACCTCCTCCCCCATCGCGCGCGTCGTCGGCGGCAGCTTCCGCGACGGCACCCGCGTCGCCGCAAGCGACCTGCGCATGGCGATGGACATCCTGCTCACCAATCGGACGAATGTGGCGCGATCGATCGACGAGTGCGTCGAGGAGTTGGGCCGGATCAAGGCCGCCCTGCTCGAAGGGGACGAACGGACCCTCGAGGCCCTCCTGAGGCGCGCCCGGGACGTACGCGAGGAGCTGGTCCCTCCCCCGGGCGGCGCTCCTCAGGACTAGGGGGGCTTCCATCTCGAGATCCTGGATTCGGCCGAGGCGTTTTTCGCGCCCGGCGAGGCGCGAGGAGGAGGCGATGCCCCCGCGCAGCGCCGGCGGCGAGCAACGAAGCCCGGCGCGAATGGCGATCGGACCAACCCAGGAGATCAAGGTTGCAGCCCCACCAGAGAACTTTGCAAGACGCGAGGTCGATGCCATGACCGAGCCCCTCCGGGTCCCCCGATTGGCGAGTCTCCGTGGAGTCGCCCGCGTCCCGGGCGACAAGAGCATCTCCCATCGCGCCCTGATCTTCGCCGCCGTGGCCGAGGGCGAGAGCCGAATTCGCAATTTTCTCCCCTCCCTCGACTGCCTGAGCACCCTGACCTGTCTCGAATCGCTCGGGGTCTCCCTCCGCCGCGGTCCGGGCACGAGCGTGCGGGTCGCAGGGCGGGGCTGGGCGGGTTTGCGGGAGCCCGACGGGGTTCTCGATGCCGGAAACTCCGGAACGACCCTGCGGCTGCTTTCCGGGCTGCTGGCGGGAAGGCCGTTTCACAGCGTGCTGACCGGCGACGCATCGCTGCGCCGGCGCCCCATGGGCCGGATCACCGACCCGCTCCGTCGGATGGCGTGCGAGATCCGGGGACGGGGAGAGGGTGCGTTCGCGCCGCTGTCGATTCAGGGGGGGAATCTCCGCGGCATCCGCTACGAACTTCCGGTGGCCAGTGCGCAGGTGAAGAGCTGCCTGATCCTGGCCGCCCTCCAGGCCCGCGGCCGCACGACGATCGTGGAGCCCGGGCCGACCCGCGACCACACCGAGCGCCTGTTGACGCGCATGGGCGCGCGGCTGGAAAAGCGGGGGTCCACGATCCGGATCGAACCGACCGAACGGCTCGCGCCGATCGATCTCGAGGTTCCAGGCGACGTATCTTCGGCGATGTTTCCGATCGTCGCGGCCCTCCTCCTCCCCGGCTCGAAGCTCCTCCTGCGGGATGTCGGGTTGAACCCCACGCGAACCGCCGCGCTGTATGCCCTGCGCCGGATGGGCGCATCGATTTCGGTCCAATCCCGGCTCCGACGCGCGGGCGAGCCGCTGGGAAAGATCCTGGTGGCGTCCTCGCCCCTCCGCGGAACCACGATCCAGGGCGCGGAGGTCCCCAACCTGATCGACGAAGTGCCCATCCTCGCGGTCGCCGCCACGCAGGCCACGGGCAGAACGGTCATCCGCGACGCCGGGGAATTGCGCGTCAAAGAGAGCGACCGGATCGAGACCCTCGTACGGGAGCTTCGACGACTGGGGGCCCGCGTCGAGCCGTTGCCGGACGGGATGGTGATCGACGGTCCCACGAAGTTGCGGGGGGCGCCGACGAATAGCCATGGGGACCACCGTATCGGCCTGGCGCTTTACGTGGCGGGCCTGGTCGCCTCGGGCCTGACGACGATCGAGGAGGCTGGCGCGATGGATGTGTCCTTCCCCGGATTCGACGCGCTCCTGCGACGGATCGGCCAGAGTCGCTGACCATAGAAGCTACCGGGTGGATCGCGGCGCGAGATCGGCCATTCGCGAGGGGCGCGCGGGCGAGTCTACACGGCGGCCCGTCCCGTGCCCTCTCTCGACGCTCGCCGGCGAATCGGCCCCGCCCGAATCCAACCGCACCCGCCCGAGCCCGTCCAGCCCCCCCTCCATTCGTTTCGATCCCCTCCGAGTGAGGTTTATCGCCGATTGCGCCGGCCGGGGAAACACGGGATGGGCGGACGCGTCCCGACCGGCGTCGTCCTGGGTTGACGCCGACGGCTCGGGCGCCCATCGCCGTCGCACCGACGGTTCCTCGGGGCGGACGGTAGAGAGAGTTTGCCGTGATTCGACGGCACCCCGGCGCGCCGTTTCCCCGGCAGGTCCGATGCCTCCGGGGAGAAAAAGGAACCGGCGGGGGAGGACCTTTCGGCCCGCCCCCGCCGGGGTTTCGTCGTCCGGGTGATCCCACCCGAGTGTGGTTACTTCCCGCCCTGGAGCCGATTCTGAATGTCGGCCACCAGGCCCTGTGCCTTCGGCACTTCGCGGGAGGTCGGGTAGTCCTCGATCACGCTGTTGAACATCTGGAGCGCGCCGCCGAGGTTACCCACTTCCATCAAGGAGGCCCCGCGGCTCATCAGGATCGCGGCCTGATCCTCGATGGCCTGCTTGATCCGCGGATCTCCCAGCAGGGCGTCCAGACGCCCCTGCGAGGGTTTGACGAACGCGCTCTCCGGGAACGAGGAGACGATGGTCTGGTAGTTCTTGATCGCCTCCGGGAACGCTCCGTCCTTCTCGAACTGCTGGGCCTGGGCGAACAACTGGGCCGCCTCATCGACGGTGCCCTGCGGATCGCTGATCCTGCCGTGCGGGGTGCCGCCCGTGCTGGTCCCGCCGACCAGACCGCCCGAGAGGATCTTCTTGCGATACCCGTCGGCTTCCTTGGCCTGCGGCGAGGTCGGGAAGTCGTTGAGCACCACGTTGAACATCTGGAGCGCGCCGTCCGTGTCGCCCTGGTTCATGAGCGCGATGCCCCGATCCAGGAACACCTGGGCGCCGTCCCCGACGTTCTTTTGCACGTTCGGATCGCCCATCAGGGCGCGGATCCGCTCGCGCGACGGATCGACGAACTCGCTCTTCGGGAACTGTTCGATGATCGTGTTGTAGAGCTTGAGCGCGTCGGTGATCAGGCCTTCCTTTTCCTTCTGCTGGGCGATGAGGAACAGGTTTTCCGCCTGCTTGTTCGGATCGCCTTCGGCGAGTCCGCGACCCGCGAACCCGCTGCCGGTGCCGGTTCCGCCCGAGCCGCCGCCGAAGAGGAGGCCGCCGGAGCCGATGCCCTTGCCCAGACCCGAGTTGTCCGTCGAACCCGTGCCCGACCCGGTGTTTCCGCCGGACCCGGTGATCGAGCCGGTGGTGCCGTCGGACGGGCCCTTCGTCGGATTGTCGGTCCCCGTGATGAAGTTCTTGGAGAGCTCACGGAGCCGCTTGTTCAGGTCGTTGCCCGCGGTCCCGACCGGGGTGCCGCCGAACAGGTCGAGCAGGTTGTTGAGGTTGCCGCCACCGGTGAAGATCGTGCCGTTGTTGTTGCTGTTGGTGCTTTCGCGGATCTCTTCGAGGACCCGGATCGCATCCGCCAGCAGCTGGTCCAGGATGCCCTTGGCCAGGCGGCCCAGCGGGTCGCCGAGACCGCGGGTCTTGATGATGTCGACGAGGAGCTTGACCAGTTCATCGAACTTCCCGTCGTTCATCAGATCCTGGATCTTTTTGATCAGTTCGTCGGTGACGGAACCCGGGCCCTTGTCGGGAATGCCGGAAGTCCCGCCGGTACCGGAACCGGTCCCGGTTCCCGTGCCGGTGCCGGGCTTGGTGCCGCCGGTGCCGCCGCTGCCCTGCGTCTTGGTGCGCAGGACGTCCTGGAGGCGGGCCAACTCCTCTTCCGCGAGGGTCGCGTCGACCTGAGCCAGGATGGCGTCGATGCGGGCCTGGTGCGCGTCATTGTGGGCGGTGTCGGCCGTGTTGATCGCGCTGTTGACATCGTTGGCGTCCGATTCGGTTTCGGTGCCGAGTTTGTCGGCTTCCTCGACCGCCTTGTCGGCGCTGGACTTCTCGCTGCCGGAGGTGCCGCAGATCGACGCCGCCGCCTGGTAGGCCCGGGCCGAGCGACGATGCGCGCGGACGGGGTAGCGAAGGATGGCGCCCAGGAGCTTCTTGATGAACTTATTCTCCAGGGTGAAGGCCGTGGCCTCCTTCTGGTTGGCGATTTCGGCGAGCTGCGCCGAGCGCGCCGCGGTCCGCTGCGCGTTCCCCTGGGCCTGAGCGACCAGCATGGCGAGCTGCTGGGGCGTGAGCTTCTTCAGGTGGGTCGAGGCGAAGACCGTGTCCGCCGTGAACTTGCCGGGCTTCGTCCAATCCTCCGTGATGACCGCCGGATCATCGCCGATGTTGGCGGCCTGGGTGATCAGCTCCTTGGCCTTGTTGCGATACTGAGTCTCGCGCGAGGCGTAGGTGCCGATCTTTCCACGCGCCGAGAGGGCGCGGGACCGGGTCATCTGCACGCCGATGAACTCGTAATAGGTCGCCAGGTTCAGGAGGCGGCGGATGTTGTTCAGGGTGCCAACCTCGTTCACCACCTGCGTGAGCTTCGCCTCCTGCTCTTTGTTCGAGGGGGGGCCGCTGGAAACGAAGTTCGAACCGGGATAGGGCAGGCTGTTGGCGAGGTTCTTGGCGGCCTCGAACGCCTGGTTCACCAGGTCGGCCGACTGGTTGGAGAACGGTCCGCGCTGGGTATCGGCCGTGGAACCGTCGCTGTCGTCGTGGTCGTACGGATCGTAGTCGCCGAAGACGTCGATGCTGGCGTCATCGGACTCCGCCGACGTGCCGGAATCGAAGACCTGATCGGTCTGGAGATCCTCGGCATTCGCGAGCACGCGCTGGGACAGGGTCAGGTCCGGGATGAGCCGGCCCGTGCCGGCAACGGCCTTGTCGAGCGCGCTGACGACGCGCTTGGACTCTTCGGAGGAGAGGCTGGCCGCCTGGGAGACCTGGCCGGAGTCCTTCTTGGACTGTGCTTCGAACGCCTGGGCGATCTTGGATGCGCGCTGAGCGACCTTGGCTTCCGACGTCGCCAACGCGATGTTCGCCTGCGATTCGGCGCGCAGGGCCCACTCGACCATCCGGTTGAATTTGATCTCGCTGAACCGCTTGGTTGCCTCGGAGTCGGTCGCCGCCGCAAGCGCTTCGAGAGTGCGCGCCGCGGAGGCCGCCGCCTTCCGGACCGGGCTGCAGAGGCCCTTCAGGATGCTCTTCAGCTTGGCGGGATCGATCGGCTTCGCCGTGTAGTTGCCGTTCTGATCCTTCTGGACCGGCACCGCCGCGATCAGCTCGTCGATCGTCGACTGGGCCTTCTTCGCCGCCTGGACGAAGAGGTCCTCGCTCGCGCGACCGGAGTCGGCCGCGCCGACCTCGGAGATCACGGTGTTCTTGACGATCTCCTCCATGTGGTCGAGAACGTCGGCCAGCGTATTGTAGGCGCCGGAAGCAGCCGCGAGGGCCGCGATCCGGGACGCGGCAAGGATGTGACCGGCCGCCATCTTGTTCTCCGCAACGGCCTCGGCCGTGTCGCGGAGGTCCTGATAGGTCTTCTGGCGGTCCTTTTCCTGCTCCGCCGGGTCATCGACCGGAAGCTCGTCCTCGGTCCCCTGGCTGCCCATGTTGACCGGGACGTTGACCTGCTGATTGCGGAAGAAGATCAGCTTCACCTTCAGCGGCGGCCACTGGGTGGTGTCCCAGTTGACGTTGAGGATGTGCCGAGGAACGGGGAAGCCGGAGACGTTCTTGGTGCCGCGGATCGTGATCGACTCGGGGAACGGGAAGTAGTAGAACTTCACGCCGAGCCAGGTGTACATGATGAGCTTGGTGCGGCCGGCCGAGTTGCCGACCTTCGGGAAGACGTAGGCCCACCCGCCGCCGCCGCCACCTTCCGCCATCGACTGCTGCGCGCGGACGGTATAGGTCGGCTGCACGACCCAGGTCTTGACCTTCTCACCGAAGAGATTGGTGCCGCCGCCCGAGCCGCCGCCGGCGAACTGGTCGACGATCCCGGCGATCGCGCCGAGCGCGCCGTTCGCTTGCCCGAGGCCCTGCAGCGCCTGCTGAATGCCCCCGCCCGCGCCGTCCCCGCCGCCGAGCAGGCTCATGATCATATTGAGAATGCTGATGATCTGACCGATCTGGCCCTGGATCTGCTGGGCCTGTCCGATCATCTCCTGGAGCTTGCCGCCCACCTGGCCGCCGAGGTTCTGCACTTCGCCGGCGAACTTGTCGACCGCGGCAAGCACCAGATCCGCCTGCTGCCCGGCCTCCTGAAGCTTGCCCATCGCGTTCTGGACCTTGTTGATCGTCTGATTGGTCCCACCGCCGATGGAGCCGAGCTTGTCATTGATCTCGGAGATCTTGCCGGAACCGTCCTGAATCATTCCGCGGGCCTGGTCGATGCCGCTGCGGCCCTGCTTGAGGTAGCCCAGCGACTGGTTCAACAGCCCGTTGATGCCGCCGACCCTGCCCTGGAATCCCGTGAGCAGGCTCGTGGCCATCTGCAGGAACTGAATCACGCTGCTCAATCCGCCCTGCCCAACGTTCATCTGGGTCAGCGAATTCAGGCCGCCGGTCACGTCGCCGATCGCCGAATTCGCATTCCCCACGTTCCCGCCCGCGAGTCCGAGCGCGTTGTTGGCCGACTGGCCGTTCTGCGAGGCGCTGTCGATCTTCCAGCCATAGCTCTTCGCGCTGTACGGTCGGAACTCGAGCGCCGCATCATTGATGAAGAACGAGAAGGGGAACATCGGCTTGCGCCGCACCTTCACGTTCGGATACGCCACCTTCTCGTTGTTCGCGCTGCGCGGGAACAGGGCATTCCCGAACTCCTTCGCACCCGCGACGTTCATCCCCTGATTGACACCCTTCTGCGTGTCCTTGCTCACCGTCCCCTTGTTCATCTGCTCGATCTTGGCGTCGCCGCCTTCCGGAGTGGACTGGTAGGACACCTGCGTCCACTGCTTGTTGAAGTCGTTCGCCGCGCGAGTGGACAGTTCGAGCATCTCCGCCTTGAAGGTCTGGAGGCCTTCCTGCTGCGGGAATGCATAGAGCCCCTCGACCTTCTCGATGATCTTGGGAATGTCCTTGCTGCGGCACAGCCCCAGCAGGATCCTCAACCGCAGAGGCAGCAGCTTGCGGAAGATGGAGAAGAACCCCGCGTGCGTGCTCGACGGAATCGTGAGCGTCATCGCGAGGAGCATGGCCAGGACCACGAGACTACGTGACCGCATAGACTTGCCCTCAAAGAGGATCCCTAGACGCGGCGAGAAAGTGACACCCGGTGGCCGAATCGAGGACCGAGGAACCGATCAGAAAACAAAAGAACCGCAGAATCGGTCCGAGGCAGGTTCAGATGGCGGGAACTGGCAGGATGAGTCCCTGACCGCAGCCGGGCAAGACCCAACTGCATACCGGAATCGGTGCCGGTCCGCCACCCAAGCTCGTCTTGGGCCGGTACCTACCGTCCGGGACTCACACGGTGTACGACCATAAGGAGAGGCGCTCCCCGCCAGAATCCCCACCGGCGATGAAGCACGCGGAAATTATACCGGGCTGAGGGGCACCTGTCAAGCGTGACCTCACCCCGGCGCCCGGCGAAACACCGCCTTCGCGCCCCTTCGGCCTCAACTCGGGCGCTTGAACCCTAAGGAGTTCCCCGCATTAGACCGTACGTCCGTGCCGGGGGGCACACCCCGAAGAGAGAGATGGAGGAATCTTAATTCTTTGGGGGTCTGCCCGCGAAAATCTGCGCGCCTACCCCTCCCCCTCGTCGTCCCCCTCCTCGGCCAGGGATTCGGCGGCGACCGAGGAGAGAATCGGCGGCGCCGTCAGGACGCCCTCACACTTCTTGCACTTGAACTCGGACGAGTCGTGAAAATCGGTCACATTGAATTGGATGAGGCACTCTTCGCAATAGAGAATCGCCTTGCGTTGCAGCTTCAGCAATCGCACCACGTCTTCCGCCTTCAGGAATCCGCGCTCCACGAGCAACTCGCCCAGATACTTGAAGTCCTCCGTCTTCTCGCAGGCCGCCTGATCCCGCAGGGCTTCACGCACTTGCCGCTCCGTGACCAGACCCTCACGAACCAGCAGCCGCCCGAAGAGGATGTCCTCGAGCTTCTCGTAGGTGTGGGGATCCCGTTCGCGAAATCGTTCCTTCTGGATGTCGAGGACCTCTTCGAGCTGGTCCACATTGAGATAGCCCCGCTCGATCATGATCTGACCGATGGCCACGTCGCCCGGCGTCGTCTTCTGGGCCTCGACACACTCGTCCAGCTGCGGAGCGGTCACATAGCCCATCTCCTCGGCGATCTTGCCGATCAGGAGTTGGTTGCGGTCCATCGAACCTCCTAGGGACAGGGGGCACCCGCCGGCATGCGCATGGGCCCGGGGGAGGAACCTCGAACGGGAGGATGATAGCAGCGTCGTGAAAGGCGTGTCAAGGAGGGCAGGCGACCGGTAAGATGTCCGCCGGACTCCACGCGGTCGATCCAACCCGGAACCGTCCCGGGAGGAGGCCGGATCGGTGGGAAATGGGATTATTCCACGGCTCGAGTTCGCCCCCGCACGAACGCGGATGCCGGCGGAGGATGCTCCAGCGAAAGGAGGCGGCCATGAAAACCCGCGGTCTCCGGCTTGCGGCCCTTGGAGCGACATGGGCGGCGGTCCTGTGGGGAGTTGCGGGCTTCGCCGATCCTGCCGGCGGGACCCTGCGCAGCCCGTCGGGAGCCTGGAGCGTCCAGCCGCCGGCCGGGTGGACTCCGGACCCGGTTACCGAGAACGATTCGGGGGCCGATTCCTTGCGACTCACCGGCCCCGAAGGCCCGCTCACGGTGTTGCGAATCGAGACCCTGCGGCAGCCGATGCCGATGGCGGCCCTGATCGAGCAGATCCGGTCCTCTTTCCGGCAGCGCGGGTTCGCCCTGGACAACGAATCCGAGACGGTCTGTGGCGAACGCAAAGCCTGGGGCTATGAGTACCAAGAGGCGGACGAGCAGCTCCCGTTCCGCGTCCTCCAGGTACTCGTCGACGGAGGCGCGATCAAGGTCCTGGTCAGCCTGACGAGCCCGGAACCGGTATCGCCGCAAGCCCGGGCCGTACTTCCCGAGATCCTGGCCAGCCTCACGCTATCGGATCCCGACGCGAGGACCCCGCGGTTCGAACCGCACACGTTTGCGGCCTACGGCCTCGCCATCGATCTGCCTGCTGGGGGAACGGCCCGGGAAACACCCCTCGAGGTGAATGTGGAGTGGACGGCGGCGGGGGTGAGTTTCCGCGCTGCGCGCATGCGTACTCCCTTGTCCCCCGACGATTGGGCCCGCTGGGACACGCAGGGATTCGACGCCGACGAGAGCGGGGGGTTTGCGGTCGACGGGCTTACCCAGGATTCACTCGAAGTGGCCGGGAAGCCCGCCATCCTGACCCGATTCCATCTCGCCCGCGAGGGAGTGCGCTACCTGACCACGGTCATGCTCTACCGCATTTCCGGCAAGGGGGAGATCGCCTCGTTGGGATTCGGGTTCGTCGGCGAACGGCCCCCTGGGGACCTGCTTCCCTGGGAGCAATGCCTGGCGGCGGCCCGGGTGGAGCCGATGCTGGGTCCGCTCCCGGAACGCCCGCCGACGCCGGCCGAGCCGGTGGAAGTCTGGGGCGGACGGGCGCGCGTCCGCATCCCCGCCCGCTGGGCGACCGTCCCGGAGTATCTGTTCGACGAACCGGAAGGGGCGCCCCGCGCCGAGCACGGGCTCCGATGGTCCCCGGAGCGCGCGCCGGACCTGGGGGTTCGGATGACCAGCGGATCCTGTCCGGGAGGGGCCGCTGCGTTCGAAGCTTGGCTGCAGTCCCGGCGCTGGCGCAAGCGCGACGTCGCCCGCGTCGAATCCGGCAACGAACTCAAGGCGGGAAGTCGCCCCGCCCGTGCCTGGCGGGTGACGCACGGACCCACGCAGGATCGGCGGCAGACGGAGATCGTGGCCATCTTCGAAGCCGACCGCTTCTATGCGATCGAGACCACGTTTCCCGCCGTCCACAAGGGGCTCTTCAGCGGGCTCGCGGAGAAGATCGCGCCGACGACGGAATGGTCCAAGTAGACCGGCCCGCGGAGCACGGCCGGGTGTGCGGAGCCCCCGCCGGGCGTACGAAGGTCCGCCCCGCCGCACCCCCCGGAGGGGTGAGGGGGCGCGCCACCCTCCGCGTCGATCCTCATCCCGCTGCGAAGTTCGCGGGGACGCGCGGTACTCGGGAGGCGCTCCTATCAAGTGCGGCGCGACTCCGTTCGGGGGAAGGAGGCACCGGCCGCGGCCCCACGGGTCCTGACCTGGATCTCCCCCGGCGCACGCCTCCCGCGGGAGGCGTCGGCGCGGCGGAGCGAACAACGGCCGTCGACCATCCCCGGCCGACGGGATCGCTCCAGGTGAACCTTCACCCGGAGACGACTAGAGGGTTCTGACCCACAAACGTCCCGCGCACCCGGGACGGAAAGCCAGGCGAGGCCCGTGGGGGCCGTGCCGGAATCCCCATTCTCCTAACGAGACGCGGGTGTTTCGGTTCATCCCCGCATCGATTGCGGCAATTCCTCCTACAACCAAAAACGAGTGTTTATTCCTTGACCCTCGGCGACCCGGAACCCTATCTTTCCCACTTGTCGTGCGCGCGCGCGCCTTCCGCACCCCCAAGGAGGATCTCCGTGAGCCAAGAACCCGCCCCGGTTCCGCAGAGCCCCCCATCCCCCGCGTCGGGCGCGGGAGGACTAGCCACCCCGGCGACCCAGCCTACGGGGGTAGCCGCTGCCCCGCGCCCGGCCGGGGCGGCTCCGACCCCGCAGGCTCCCGCCCCTCCGGCTCGCCCGGTCGGGGCGGCCCCGGGCGCCCCGGCGGCCACCGGAGGGGAGCCCGGGAAGGCCGATCCCCAGCTGTTCGGAAAACTCGTCCTCGCCAACAAGATGGCCACTCAGGAACAGGTCCTCGAGTGTCTCGCCATCCAGCGCACCAATCCCACCAAGCCCCTGGGCATGCTGATGGTCGAGATGGGCTACCTGCGCAAGGACCATCTGGAACAGCTGCTGGCGATGCTGCGCATGCGTCAGCCCGCCGCCGCCCCGAAGGAGCCGACCCCGGCGGTCGGCAAGGCGCGCGAGACGATGGACCAGCTTCTCCGCCAGGCCGCCGACCTCAAGGTGAGCGATCTCCACGTCAACGTGGGTTCTCCCCCGATCGTGCGCCTGAACGGTTCCCTGCGCAACGCGAACCACCCGCCGCTCACGGCGGATCAAACCCGCGAGATGCTCCTTTCCCTGCTCACCGAGGAGCAGAAGGGAACCTTCTTCCAGAACAAGGATCTCGATTTCTGTTTGACGCTCGGCGGGGCCGGACGGTTCCGCGCGAACATCTTCCATCATCGAAACGGCATCGACGGCTCGTTCCGGTACATCCCCGCCCGGATCCCGACCCTTTCCGAGTTGGGGATTCCAACCGTGATCGAAAAACTCACTCACTTCGGGCAGGGCCTGATTCTGGTCACGGGTCCGGCCGGTTCGGGAAAGACGACCACGCTGGCGGCCCTGATGCAGTTGGTGAACCAGTCGCGCAAAGACAACATCATCTGCCTGGAGCAGCCCATCGAGTACCTGATCCCCAGCGCATCCTGCAACGTGGTCCAGCGCGAAATCCCCCGCGACAGTCTGAGCTTCGCCAACGCTCTCCGGGGCGCCCTGCGCGAGGATCCGGACGTCATCATGATCGGAGAGATGCGCGACCTGGACACGATCTCGATCGCGATCACGGCGGCCGAGACGGGGCACCTCGTCCTCGGGTCGCTCCACACCTCGAGCGCCGCGCGTACCGTGGACCGCATTCTCGACGTCTTCCCGCCCAAGGAAGCGGCGCAGGTGCGGGCGATGGTGAGCGAAAGCCTGCGCGGGGTAGTCTCCCAGCAGCTGGTCCCGCGCGCGGACGGCAAGGGACGGGTGGCGGCGTGCGAAATCCTCTTCAACACCCCGGCGATCGCCAACCTGATTCGGGACGAACGGACCTTCCAGATTCCCGGCCAGATGCAGACCGGGCGCAAGCTCGGCATGCAGCGGATGGACGACGCCCTCCAGGACTTGGTGCGGCGAAAGATCATCACGCTGGAGGAAGGGATGAAGCGGGCGGAGAACAAGGCGACTTTCACGGCGGCGTAGGGAGAAACAGACCATGGCCGGGGAACTGGAAAAACTGCTCAAGCTGGTGCACACCACGGGCGGGAGCGACCTGCACCTCATGGCGGGCCTGCCGCCCAAGATCCGCGTCCACGGGCATCTCGAGATGGTGAAGAACCACCCCGTCATGACCCAGTCGGCGATGGAGGATTACTTGAGCGGGCTGTGCACCGCCGGGCTGTGGAACCGGTTCATGGAGCGCCGCGATCTCGACTTCGCCCACACGGTCGAAGGCGTGGCCCGCTTCCGCTGCAACTATCTCAATCAACAGAACGGATACGGGGCGGTCTTCCGGATCATTCCGACCGAAATCAAGACCATCGAGCAACTGAAGCTGAAACCGGTCTTGCTGGAGTTTTCGAAGCTCAACGCCGGCCTCGTGCTCGTGACCGGTCCCACCGGCAGCGGAAAATCGACCACGCTGGCCGCGCTGATCGACCACATCAATACGAACCAGCGCAAGCACATCATCACGATCGAAGACCCCGTCGAGTTCCTCCACCGCAACAAGAAGTCGATCATCGTGCACCGCGAGGTGGGCGCGGATGCGACGGACTTCGCCTCGGCGCTGAAGGCGTCGATGCGCCAGGATCCGGACGTCGTGCTGATCGGCGAGATGCGCGACCCCGAGACGATCGGCATGGCGATCTCGGCGGCGGAAATGGGCGTGCTCGTCTTCGGCACTCTGCACACGAACAGCGCCGCCAAGACGATCGACCGGATTATCGAAGTATTCCCGGCCGATCAGCAGCAGCAGGTACGCACCCAACTCGCGCAGAGCCTGAAGGGCGTGGTCAGCCAGATCCTCTGCCGCACGACGGACGGCAAGGGACGCGTGGCCTGCAACGAGATTCTGATCGCCAATTCCGCGCTCGGCAACATCATCCGCGAGGGAACGGTCAGCAAGATCGTCTCGGTCATCGAAGGCGGTCGCGGCCAGGGGATGCAGTTGATGGACGACGCCCTGATGGAGAATCTCAAGGCCGGCCGGATCAGCGGCGACGAGGCCTACATGAAGGCGCAGGACAAGAAGACCTTCGAGGCGTTCGTCAACCGGGAGACGCTGGGCGCACACTGACCCGTGCCCGCCGCGGCGATCCGGTCCGCCCCGTCCGTTTCGCGCGCGGTCCCCGGGGCCGCCGGCGGGGCGCCCCGCCGCGCCGCCGCGGCGGCGGCGAATCCGCCCCCCCGCGTCACCTCACTTCGATCGATACCGGCAGCCCGATCGCCCGGGCGCGCCGGTCCGGGGTATAGTACTCGTACGCCTCCGCCGGGGGCATGGCCGCCTTCACCGGCATCCTCGCCTGCAGCCGATAGGAGAACCGGATCGGCGCCCCCGACGTCAGCGTCCCGAGGTACAGGGTCACCCTTCGCCCCGCGATCGTGAACTTGTCGACGACCCCGCGCGTCACCAAGTCCTCGAGGTCGCTCGTCACGGGCGAGAAACCGGGCGGAATCCCCAGGTCCGCGATCACCATGAAGGTGGGATCGACATCCCGGGTGCTCACCTCGACCTCGGCGCGAACGGTCTCGTCGGTCGCCAGCGTGGTCCGGTCGAGCGTCATGCGCAGGGCGAGCGGACCTTCCGCGGGAGGCTCCTCCCGACCGGGCGTCCAGGCCCGGCCCACCACCTGCCAGCCGATCCCGGCATCCGCGTCCGCCTCCAGGCGAACCCGGTTCTTCCCCGGCCGGCCGCGCGCGGCGAAAAAGGCCTGCTGAACGGTGTCCGTCTTCCCCTCCTCGAACGTCAGGGTCTCGGACGATCCGTCCTCGAGAGCGACCTGCACGCGCAACGTCCCGCGCACCACGCTGTCCCCCTTCCGCGCGGAGTCGAGAAGCGCCTTGATCGCCAGGATCGTCGCCTGGGTGGATCCCCAGGTGCCTGCCTCGTCCCGCCGGCGGAGCAGCCACTCGAGCGCCCCGTCGGTCAGCGCGGGGTCACCGCGCCCCTGGAGAAGCGCGATCACGGCCAATGCGGTGGTCTCGACCGCCAGGGCGCCGCCCCGGGCTCCGGTGAATCCCGCCATCTCTCCCGTCCAATGGACCCCCGAGGCATCCCGCCGGGCCAACGCGCCCAAGCGCTCCAACGCGTCCCGCGTGTAGTCCTGCTCGGGATGGTAGGACGCCAGGGCGTTGGCGACCAAGGCCAGGACGTACGGGTCCCGCGCCGACTCGACGCGCTCCCGCAGCCAGCGAATCGAAGTCTCCGCTTCCTGCCGCCGACCCGACTGCAGCAGCGACCAGGCCACATAGGCGGTCGCGGCGACCCCGTCGGGGTCCTTCTCCGTCCAGCCGCGCGGCCCGCCTTCCGCCGGGAACGTCCCGTCGGTCCGCTGCTGCCGGAGCAGCCAGCCGGCGATCCGGTCGATGAACTTCGGGTCGACCGGGTGGACACGCGCCATGTCCGAGAGCTCGAGAAGCCCGTAGGCGGTGAGCATCACGTGTCCCGGGGACCGGCCGTACCACTCGAATCCGCCGCCGGGCGCCTCGAAGGTCAGCAGCCGCTGCGCCCCGTCGTGAATCGCGTGCTCCAGCTTCATTCTCCGTTCGGGGGTCAACTGACCCGTCGCCTCCAGGTAACCCATCACGAGCACGTTCGGATAGGTCACCGAAGTCGTCTGCTCGAATCAGCCGTACGGCAGGCGAACGATGTTCTCGAGCCCCTGGACAACCTCGCTGAAGCGGCTCGGGAACAGGCGCACGAGCAGGTCCCCGGTGCCCGGAATGAGGTCTTCGGGCAGATCGACGACGACTTCTTCCTCCCGCCGCAGGCGGCCGCCCGACGTGAAGGTCCGCTCCGTGCCGTCCGGACGGACGCGGACGCTGCGCCGTACCGCGTCCGTCAGCCCCGCATCCCCGCGGGCGCTCACCCTGAGCGAGAGCGTACCGAACCGGGTTGCGCGCATCCGGAAGGCCGTGACGCCCACCTCGCCGGCCTGCATCGGCACCGATCGAACGTCGCCGTCGAGGAGCTCGAAGCCGTCGAACTCTTCCAGTTCCAGCACGACCGTCTGCGCTCGATCCAGGTGATTGTGGATCGCAACCGGGATCGCCACCTCGTCCCCTTGCGTCAGGAACAACGGCAGGTCCAGGTCGACGAAGAAGTCCTGAAACACCCGCAGACCCGTGGTCGCCGTCCCCATCCGTCCATCGCGGGCGACCGCCGACTGGGTCACGCGCCACGTGGTGATCGAATCCGGCAGCGGGATCTCGACCTCTGCGCGCCCCTCCGCATCTGTCACGATCTGCGGATTCCAGTACGCCAGCTCGGGAAAATGTTCCCGAATGCGCCCCCCCTGGGTCCGTCCGCCGGCTGGACCGTGCGAACGGTTCGCGGCCGAGGCCACCGACCCCGGGGCCATGCCGTCGAATCGCATGCCCAGGGGCGTGAGCATCAGCAGGAAAAATCCGCCGGCGCAGAGCAGCAGGAGGAGAACCACGCCGAAGATCACATTCCCCCGCCGGCCCATGTACGTCGTGGCCAGCAGGGCCGCGAGGACGAACGTAACGGATCCGAGAATCCGATAGACGCCGCCGGCGAATTGATCGAAGTTCCGCTTTTCCCGGGTCAGCGCGACCGCCTTCTCACGGTACGAATTCACGTGCTCGCGCGCATGCCGGAGGCGTGAAACGGCCAATTCGCTGCCGGCGGCATCTTCCCCGTCGAGATACCCTTCCTCGTCCCCTGCCTGCCGTTCCAGTTGCGCGCGACGTTCCGGCGACACCGCCTCATACGGCTTGGAGGCGAGCGCCAGGATCGCCGCCGCCGCATCCGGCGTGCGTTGGAGCAGCGCCGGCGACCAGGGGTACTTGATCTGGACCAGCGGGCGCATCAAGTCGGCTTCGATTCCCTCCTGGGTCTCCGCCAGTCCCGGGGCCTTCTCGGCGAGCGCGAATACCGCTTCGTCCACCGCCGCCACCCCCAGGGCTGCCGGCGTGGGCCTGCCGCGCGAGTCGAGCACCTGCCAGCGCAGTCGAGCGCTCTCGCCCGGTCGATAGGTTTCCCGATCGAGCTCGAGCTGCACGGCCAGCGCCCCGTCGGAAGCCACCCGCACGAGCCGCGTTTCGCGGGCATGTTCCCCATTCGGACGCAGCGTCCAGGCGTGCAACTCGAGCGTCCCGGCGAGGTCCTCCGGCAGGTCCATCTCGAACAAGCCGCGACCGTTGGTGAGCTCCACGACCCGGGTCGAGACGGTGCGGCCCTCATGGGCCACGTCGACGTAGACCGGCCCCTTCCCCTCCGGCCGCAGCAGGTGGAGGCGCAGGGTCTCCCCCACCCGGTGGAGGCCCTGCTCCGTCCAGGCCAGAAAGGAGGACTCCGCGGCGCGGACGTCGAGCGCCGCCAGGGCCTCGGCGACATGCCCGCGGCCGTCGTCGAGTCGGACCTGTACCGTGTTCGCCCCCGCCGGCGGTGTCGCCCGGATGCGGGCAATGCCGGCCTCGTCGGTTCGTCCCCGGGCCTCTCCGCCCGAGAGGGGAGTCCGGCCGGTCCGGAACCAGAGCGCCGTGTGGGCCCGCACGGGCGTGCCATCGGGATAGGCGGCAAAGACGAAGTACTCGTTCTCCACTCCCGCCACGACCGCGTTCTGGACCGGCACCACGAGCGCGCGGAGATCGACGGAGGAGACCACGATCGGCACACGCCCTTCCTCGCGATGCCCCGCGCCGTCGACGACGGAGGCCTGCAGGAGGACGGTGGCATCCCCCCGGTCGCGCGGAAGTCCGGCCAGGACCTTCGGGAGTCGGACCTCGAACGGCATCACGCCATCGGGGTCCAGGTTCCCGGTCACGGTGAGGAACGGCTGCTCCTCTCCCGCCACCCACGCTTCCAGGGTCGCCCGGCCGCCGGCGACCGGCTTCCCGAAGAAATACCGGCCCTCGAGCCGGCCCGTCACCACGGAGTCCGGGCGGGCAAACGGGGTGTCCGGGGCGAGGTCCACGCGGAAACGCGGCAGGACGTACGGCCGGACCGTAACGGTGCGGTCCGACCGGGTATCTCCCACGCGCACGGCGACCCGCCAGCGTCCCGAATTCACCTCGGTCGCCAGGTCGAAGTCCGCGGCCGCGATGCCGAACTCGGAGGTGGGTACGGCCTTCTTGAAGACCAGGTTCCCCCTGGCGTCTTCGACGGTGAACTGCGCTTCTTCCCCGCGAACGGGGGCGCGTCCGGGGAGCCGCAGCGCCAGCACCCGCAGATGCAGCGTTTGTCCGGGCTGGTAGACGGGCTTGTCGGTCGACAGGAAGCAGGCGAAGGCGCGGCGCAGCCGTACCGGCCGTTCGATGCGATCCGTACCCAGGCCGGATTCGGTTTCCACGGTGATCCGGTAGTCGCCGGAGGGGAGATCGGGAATCTCGAAGCGGAACTCGCCGCTCCCGGACGCATCGGTGCGGTAGCGCCCGAGCACCCGCGGCGCCTCCGCGTCGGGACCGCCCGCACCGGCGATGCGGCGCAGCCACACGGCGACCCCGGCATCCGCGACCGGGAGACCGCTGCGGTGGTCGCGCACGAGCACGCGAAGCGAGGCGGGTGCGCCGGTCAGCATCTCGGTTTCGCCGAGGACGATCGTCTCCTGGGGATTGGGATCGAGCGCCTCGACATAGAGGTGGGTGCCGATCATCGTCACGGCCAGGAGCACCGCCGCGGCCAGACCCCAGCGCAGGCTGCGCCGGAAGAGTCCTTCCCGCGCCGGGAGACGGGCGGGGGCGCAAGACGACGTTGCTCCCGGTGTTCCGGCCTGGCCCGGCTCCCCGCCGGTTCCCGGGGCGTCCGGAAGCGCTCCGGCCTCGCGATGCGCGGCCGCGACCGTCCGTTCGGCGAGGTCCGATGCCGGATCCTCCGGCTGCCACGCGTCGAGAATGCGCGACCGCTCGGCGAGGCCATCCCGGGTCCGGGTGCAATCGGCGCACGATGCAAGGTGACGTTCGATCGCCTCCGCGTCGGCAAAGTCGAGCAGTTGGAACTGGTGATCGAGCATCCGTTCACGGGCTTCGGCGCAAGTCATGGCACCAGCCTCCGGCGCGGGTCAAGCTTCGAGGTAACGGCCGAGAACGCGGCGCAGGTCGAGCAGCGCGGCGTGCATCTGGGACTTCACCGTCCCGAGCGGACGATCCGCCGCGGCGGCGATCTCGGCGTAGGAGAGTCCCTGGTAGTGGTGGAGCACGAACACCTCGCGCGGGCCCTCGGGGAGCGACTCGACGGCGCGGCGAACGCGGTCGGCCAGTTCCCCCGCGGCGGCCCGGTCGGCGGGTCCGGGATCGGGGGACGTTCCACCCGCCCCGGATCCCGATTCGACGGCCTCCAGCGGCCGGGGCGGGGGCGTGGCGCGCTCGATCCGCCGTCGCAGGCAGTTGAGCGCCACGGTGTACAACCAGGGCCGGAACTCCCGCCCCTCGTCGTACGTCCCGATCCCCTTGTACACGCGCAGGAACGTCTCCTGGAACAGGTCATCCGCCGTCGCGGCGGGGACCGCGTAGCGGCGGAAGAATCGGTAGAGCGGCGCCTCGTATCGGCGCACGAGTTCGGTGAACATGCCGGCGTCTCCCCTGCGGAACCCGGTGACGAGCTCGCGATCGGTGACGGTCGCTTCCATGGGCCCTCCGTGCCTGTCTATCCGGGAGACGCCGCCCCGGTTCGCGGATTTTGCCCGGATCGGCGGGATTGGGGAAGAAAAGCCGCTCCGTCGCGGCGGAAGACCCGAAGGTTCCGCGGACCGGACCTGCCCCGGGGGGAAGGGCCCGGATCGGATCTCCGGCACGGTCCGCTCCGGCAGCCCCCGGAGGCCGCGGCAACCGAATGGGCGGCGATGACGGCGAGCGGGCGCGCAGGCGAAGCGGGCGAGGCGGGCGATCCGATTCGTTCGAGCGGCTGCGCGACGGCCTTACCGGCCCCCGTTCCCCGGATCGCCGGATCCGCCGTTCGCGTCCGGGATCCGCGCGAGCGCCCGGCGGACGATCTCGATCAGGTCTTCGGGGGCCGCGGGAGTGAAGGCGGAAAAGTCGACGACGCCATCGGGACCGACGATGATGGTCCACGGGGTCCCGCGCGTGTGGTACCCGGCCATGACCGAGGATGGCTGTCGCCGGGCGGGATCTCCGGGATCATGGGCGTACGCCGACTTGATCGCGTGTTTCTCGAGCGACTTCAGGCCGTTCTCGAAGGAGTTGGTCGCGAAGCCTTCGAACACGGTATGGAAGTAGAGGAAACGGACCCGCGGTTCGGACGAGAAGGCGGCCTCAAGGGCCTTGTGCACGGGGAACCCCCGCGAATGGCAACCGGGTCACCAGGCCTGGAAGCAGAACAGCACCGCCACCTGTCCGCGCAGGGACTCGACGGTGGGTGGGGCGGCCGCTTCCGGGAGGTTCCCCCATCGTTCCGCCTTCCACTCCGGCGCCGGTTTGCCGGTCGCCGAGGGATCGGGCGGGGGCGACTTCAACGTGCCGCGCAACTCCAGGGTTTCACCCGCCCGTTCGACCGTCAACGAGATCGCGTCTCCGGCGGCGCGGGGGCGGATGGCCTCGACCAGATCCTGGGGGGTGGCCACCGGCCGCCCGTCGATGGCCTTGATGACGTCGCCGACGGCCAGGCCCATCGATTCGGCGGCGGAGCCGGGGGAAACCTCCGAGACGGTCGGCAGGGCCGCCTGCGGATGGAGTGTGATCCCCAATCGACCGGGGGCCTTTTCCGCCGGTTGGGCGGCGACCGCCGTCGCGACGAGGAGGAGTACCAGGGCCATCCACCCGACGGAAGTCTTCATGCCGTTCCTCCCTGCTTGCGGGCCCGGCCCGACGATTGGACGCGGCAGGTCCCGAAGAGTCTTCTTTCTACTTCCCGTTCCCGCTCCTTGCAAGTCTCCGGTGGACCGATCGCGGGGTCGGGCCCGGGGGCGGCGTTGACCGTCCCTCGGCTTCCCCGGTACAATGGTCGTCGCTCGGATTCCCCCGGTCCCGCTCGGAGTGGTTTGGCATGACGACCGACTTGCCCGCATCTCCCCGCGCGCGTCGCGTGATCCTGGTTGCCGGAGCCGGCCTGCTGGCCCTGGCGATGGTGGTCGCGTACGGACAGGGGACGCCGGCCACGTACGATCCCGCACCGCTGCTCGCCCTGCTGCATCCCGAGGCGCGCCCCGGTCTGGAGCAGCAACTCGGAGTGAATTCGCTGGGCGACCTGCCGCTGTACGAGATCGACCAGGCGATCGACGACGGATCGGCGACATTCGAAGGACGTTTGACGCTGCACTGGACCAACCGGACCGGCCGCACGGTATCGGCGATCCCGCTGTTGCTGCATCCGAATGCCCCGGAGGAACTCGGCGCCGACGCGGCGGGATCCGGGTCGATGCGGGTGTCCGAGGCGACCTGCGACGGCGGGCGACAAGTCACGCTGACGGAGAAACGGGCGACCCTGGTGGAACTGACGCTCGCTCCGCCGGTCGCATCCGGAGAACGCCTGCAACTGCGGATCCGGTACGGCGGCCGGTTGCGGTCCCTGGCGCACTCGGCCAACGACGCGTTCGGACAGGCCATGAGTTCGCTGGGCTCCATCTCGGGGACCGGCGCGGCCGATTACGGACTGGTGGGCGTGGGGGACGGGCTTCTGACCTTCGCCACGGCGTATCCGATGCTGGCCCCCTGGCGGGAGGGCGGATTCGACATTGGTCGTCCCACGCGGTACGGCGACCTCGCCTACAACGACGTGGCGAACTTCCAGGTGCGCACGATCGTGCCGAAGGGATTCGCGCTCGTGACCAACCTGGTGGACGCGGAACCGGTGAAGGCCGGGGAGGGCACGCAGGTGGTGACCTCGCGGGGAGCGATCGTGCGCGACTTCGTCCTCGTGGGCGGACGGGACTTGAAGAGCGAGGCGCGAGCCGTCGGCCGCACGCAAGTTCGCTCCTGGTTCCGGGCTCGCGACCGGGCGGCCGGCGAACGCGCGCTGGACACCGCCGCACGGTCGCTCGCCTCCTTCGAGAGTCGCTTCGGTCCCTACCCCTACGTCGAGCTCGACATTGCGGAAGCGACGCTGGTGGGGGGCGCGGGCGGTGTCGAGTTTTGCGGGATGGTTCTGATCGCCGGAATGTTCTACCGGCCGATGGAGCAGTCGAACAGCCAGCTCAAGATGCTGATGGACCTGTGGGGCGCGCTCGGCTCCGGTCTGACGGAAGGCCTGGACGGCAATTCGAAGCGGCGACCTACGGCCGGGGGCGGCGGGGACGACGACCTCCTCGCGCCCGCGTTCGACTACACGGTGGCGCACGAAGTGGCGCACCAGTACTTCGCGGGGCTGGTCGGATGCGACACCCACCGGCACCCCTCGCTGGACGAACCGATGGCCCAGTATGCGGCGGCCCTGGCGATCGAGGACCGCGACGGACCCGAGGGGGCGAAACGGGCCATGGACGGAAACGTGAAGTTGAACTACGCCCTTTACCGGCTCCTCCGAGGACCGGACGCTCCCGTGTTGAGGGACGTGCAGACGTTTCGCACGGGGATCGAATACGCCGGACTGGTCTACGGCAAGGCTCCCTACCTCTACGTGACGCTGCGCGAGAAACTCGGCGACGACCGGTTGCACGCCGCGATCCGGGAGGTGGTTCAGCGGCACCGCTTCCGCATCCTGACCACCGAGCAATGGATCGACGAACTCGAGGAGGCGTCCGGCGGATCCCGGTCCGGCGTACGCGACCTGGCCCGGCGCTGGCTCGAAGAGGCCCACGGCGACGACGATCTGGGGGTCGACGAGCGGGGCGACTTCGTGATGGCTTCGATGTTCGACGCGGAAACGGCCGGGGCCTTGCGCAATGCGACCGAAGTGATGGGCATGAGCCCGGCGGATCTACTGCGAATGCTGTTCGGCGGCGGGCTCCCCGGCGGCGCGCCGCCCGGGCGGGGGATCGATCCGGAAAAGGCCCTGGAACTGCTGGAGCAACTGGGCAAGTAAGGAGCCCGGCCGCCGCGGATGCCCCGCGGGGCGGGTTCGGACCACGGCGGGAGCGCCCGTTGCGGGCGGAGTCAGCGGGTCGAAAGCAGGCGACGGTCGAGCGTCACCACCCAGGCCCCATCCGCTCCCCAGAGGCCCACGTGGCCGGTCGCGGGCGCGGGCAACGTCTCCTCGCGAAACGTCGCGCCGCCATCGGTGGAGTGCAGCAACGCAACCTCGCGGGCATCCCCGGAGCCGGAGTGATCGGCGAGGACGCGCACGGTCCCGTCCATGACCACGATCCGCTCCGCCCGGACCCCGCCGGGCAGTCGGCCCTTGGCCTCGAACGCGGTCCCCTGGATCGAGCCGAAAGAGACCGCGTCCCCCTTTTGGACGACCAGCCATGGCCCGCCGGCGGCCTGGGCGCGGCCCCCCGCGAGGTCGACGGTCTCCCATGCTTCACCCAGGTTGCGGGTTCGGTAGACGACGGGACCCGCGATGATCAGGCCGTCCCGACCGTCCGCGGAGATCCGCTCCTTGGACGAGGACCGCTTGCCCGGGGCCGTCACCTCGGTCCAACTGACCCCCGCGTCCGAGGAGCGCATGAGCGTACCGGAGCCGAGGATCCAGCCGCAGTCCACGGACGAGCGCACGACCTGCGTGACGCTGCGAGCGGAGATGGCGGAAATTTCGCGCCACGCGGCGCCGCCGTTTTCCGAGGTGAAAAGGAAGTAGAGGCTCCCTTCCCCGGTCGGCCGCGGCCGGGAAACCACGGCCCATCCATGTCGCTCGTCGCAGAAGTCGACCGCGATGACGGCCCCCGAGGTCTCGAGGGCCGCGGTGAATGTATCGCCGCCGTCGGCGGAGTGCATCACGACGGCCTGTTCCGCCTCGAGCAGGGCGCGCGGGGACGCCCCCGCGGGCAATGGCGCGGCGCGATATCCCGCGACTACGCCGGTCGAGGGTCCCGAAAGCGCGACCGCTCGAATCTTCAGATCGGCTGGGAGCGAGGCGCCCGGATACCAGACGATGTCTTCCTCCCCGACCGCGCGGCCCCCGAAGGCCAGCACGCCCATCAGGGCGGCGAGGACGTACGCCGTCGCTGCCCGGGCCCCGGTTCCCCGGCGCGGGTCCGTCATTTGAAAATGCGTCTCCATCGGTCCGCAATCTCCCTGGTGACCGAGTCGTATACTTCCTTGCCCTTCTCGACCGCCCCGTCCGCGAGATCGCTGATCGCCCGGCCGGTGCGGCGCGCGTACTCCGCCGCCAGGCGCCCGGCAATGTCGGCGACCTGCCCCAGGCCGGCCTTGGTGAACAGGTCCTTGATGTCCGGCGTCAGGCCGATCCGCGCGAGATCGCTGATCGGCAGGTCCGCCAAGCCGGCGTTCCAGTAGGCGTCCGCGTGGGTGTCGTAGGCGAACTTCCGGAATGCGTCGGCGTCCTCTTCCAGTTCCGCGAAGGCTTCCGGGTCGCGCGCGCGCTCCCGCTCGATCGCCTGTTGCAGGTTCAGCCGCGCCCGATCCAGCCAGGCCTTACCCTTGTCGCTCAATTTCGGACGCAGTTCGTTGCTGAACCGCTTCGCGTACTTCTCGCCGTAGTCCAGGTAGTAGTCGGGCGGCGGCGGACCGTTCGGGTGCCGCCGGACGTAGTCGTCGTACCGCCATCGGTAGTAGTCCGTGGTGCCCATGACGGAAGCCGGCGCCGCGGGCGGCGCACCATCCGCGGCGGTCCCGCTCCCCGTGCCGCCACCGCCCCCGCCACCGCCCCCACCGCCCGAACCGCCGCCGCCGCCGGCTCCACCGCTTCCCCCGGCGCCCCCGCCCGTGTTCACGAGCGGAACGCTGACCGGAAGTCCGGAGCCGCCCGAAGCGGCGGAGCCTCCGCCCGTGCCGCCGCCGCCGGAACCGGCGCTTCCCCCGGAGCCCCCGCCGGAGGCCGGGGAGGAACCGCCCGTTCCCCCGCCGCCGCCCGAGGAGCCGCTGCCCGCTCCCGGCGAATTGCCGCCGCCGCTCGAACCGCCGCCGGCGCCCGGAACGACCGCCGGGTTGGCGTGGTCCAACCCGACCGAGGGGGCCGATGCGGAATCGAGATCGGACTTGGCCGGATTCACCGGCTTGCCGCCATCGAGCGTGGTCGAGCTCGCGGTGAAGAGGCGGGAGATCTTCTGCCCGTAGAACGTGACGACGAGCAGACAGGCGATCGCCACCCCGACCACAACCAGGATGGTCTCGCTGGAGGTCTGCCCCCGCCGACTGCGGGAGCGCGTATGGACGAGCGACATTCGCTTCGGCCTCGACTGGAACGTGCGGACCCGTCGAAACACAAAACGACCCGGACACCAGCGCGGAGTTTAGCAACCGCAGGGCTGCCGGAGCGAGACAATTCCGGGAAAGGGTGGAGGGCGGGGGTCAGGCCGGCCGGTCCGCGCCCCCCCGGCCGAGTCGGAAGCCGTGGATCTTGGCCAGCTCCATGATCTTCCGAACCTGCATTTTCGTGATTGCCCCGTAGGAATAGTCGGTCGCGATGCCCGTCAGGCCAAGCAGCATGGTCTCGGCCATGCACGCGAACGTCTGTCCCTCCTCCACGGGGATGCCGGGGACCACGACTTCCTGGTCCCCGGGCAGCCGGACGGCGCCCCCATGGATGACGAGCGCGTCGGGCCGCTGGGCCGCGACGAGCGGGGAGACGTCCCGCGGCACGGCGATGTCGCAGATCAGCACCGGGCCGGGACGGAGATGTTCGGGCAGGATGGAGGGCGTCCCGCCCCCGGTCGCCGTCACGATCACGTCGCACTCCCGGATTGCCGCGAAGTCCGTCGTCGTCCGTACCCAGCGATCGGCGCCGAGTTCCTCACGCAGGGCGTCGAACAGGAATTCCCCGATGCGCGGAATTCCCTCGGTCGACTCGAGCACACGGGCCATCGCCCGGGTCTCGCGCAGCCTGCCGGCCACACCGCCCGGATCGCTGGACGGATCGACCCGCACGGCCTTGTACGCCTCGAAGCAGATCTCGGCCGCGATCCGGCGCAGCGCCTCCTCGGTACCCGGTCGTCCGACCAGGACGATCTCCGGCGCGCGCTCGGCCAGGAGCATGGCGTAGACGGCGCAGATGTTCCCCGACGCGCCGACCGCCGCCACGCGAGCCTTCCCCAAGTCGATCCCGATCCGTGCGCACTCCTCCGCCACCGCGACCAGCCCGGCCGCCGTCGTCAACGAACTCCCGGTGGTCAGGCCGATGCCGCCCTCGCGCACGCTCTTGCACTCGTTGGTGACGATCGAGGTGAATCCCCCGAATCCCACCACCGTACATCCCATGTCCTTGGCCATGCGCACGCCGCGATCGATCTTCGCCTGGATCCACTCCAGGTCCCGGTTGCGCAGGCTTTCCAGAATGTTGTCCGCCGTGATCGACAACCCGATGAAGGCCAGCGCCACGCACTCGCCGGTCTGGCTGCGCACCAGGAACTGGTCGCAAAACTCCGGATCGAGCACCCGGCAGGTGTTGCGAAAGAACTCCTCGAGGCGAATGCGCGGCATGAGGTAGAGCGACGGTTCCCACAGGGCCATGTGCTCGGGGGAGGCGTAGTGTCCCAGGATCGCCACCCGCTTCGCAAACCGCGGCACGGGCGTCATCGGCCGGTTCTGGGAAAAGTCCAGAACGCGGCCCCGCGATCCCGGCGCGGCGAGGCCGACCAGATGGCGGACCAACTGGAACATGTTGGCCTTCTTCAGGATCTCGCACAAGCGGTCCAGCGCCGCAATGAACCGTTCCAACTCCTCCGCATCGACGAGGGCGGACGGTTCCACGCGCAGGGTCGGCGCGCCGGACGAGCCGGCCCCCACCCGAACGCCCTCTTCATGAAGAAGCCAGCCGCAGAGCACCTGGGCCAGCAACCGCTGGCGGGAGAGCGTATACAGGAGGCGCGACGAGGTGCGCGTCTGCTCATGAAACTCGATGCCGACCATGAGACCGAGGCCGCGCACCTCCTTGAGAATGGTCGGGTGCTTCTCGCGCACGAATTCGAGCCGGCGCAACAGGTACTCGCCCTTCTGGCGGCATTCTTCGATCAGGGCGCCGTCGTCGCGCGAGAGAATTTCGAGCGTCTTCAGGGCGATCCGGCACGAAGGTTCGTCTTCGGCGAACGTCGACGCATGCCGCAGCGCCGGGTCGACCGGGAATCTCCCCCGCGACACGGCAACCGCCCCGATCTTCGCCAGCCCACCGCCGAGCCCGCCCGACCAGACCACGTAATCGGGTTTCAGGCCGACCGCCTCGGCGGCCAGGAACCAGCCGGTGCGCCCCAGCCCCGACTGGACCTCGTCCGCGACCACGGGAAAGCGCACCCGGTCGGCCACGGCCCGAATCGCGGCCGCAAAGCCCCGGTCGAGCACGCGCACGCCCCCCTCCCCCTGAACCGGCTCGACGAAGATGGCGGCGACGTTCGAGCGCTTGAGGGAGCGGATCTCCAGCGCATTGCCCGCGTCGATGTCGAGCTCGAGTACGTCGAATTCCTGCTCGCGGACCGCCCGCTGGAGCCCGTCGGTGTCCCCGTGAGGGACGAAAACGACCGGGAATCCGAGGCCGAGAAAGGGCAACCGTTCCTCGCGCTCATGCGTGAGCTGGACCGCCCCGCAGGTGCGCCCGTGGAAGGCCCCTTCGAGAGCGAGGAAGACCGGCCGGCGGTCGAAGGTGTGGAGGACCACCCGGTTCCAGTGGAACAGGGCCTCGTCGAGGTCGCGGATCGACGGAGTCCCCACGCGCACGGCCAGGCGCGGATAGAAGTCGTCCGGAATCGTGCAGGTCCCGTCCCGCACGCGACGGCGGATCAACGAAGAACGCTGCGCGAACTCCTCCAGAATCTCGTCCCGCCTCCGTACCCGCTCGAGTTCGGCCATCCGGATCGCCGCCTCGATCGCTTCGGAGCCGGAGTTGCACAGCGTGACGACACTCTCCTCCCCCAGCCAGGGCCGAACCCGGTCGGAAAGGACGCGGGCGAGTTCGCCGGCGGCCTTGCGAAGGGACCCCTGCGCCTGCACGGGGACTCGCTCGTCCAGCAGGCGCCTCGCCTCGGCGACGATCTCCGGGTGGTTGTGCCCGAGCAGGCACGCCCCGCTGCCGCCGAGCAGATCGAGAATCTCTCGATCCCCCTCCTCGTCCCGGAACCACAGCCGGTCCCCTTCCGCCCGGTGAAAGGCCAGGTCGAGTTTCAGCACGCGCAGCAATCCGGCGAGGTCCGGGCGCGCGTAGCGCTCGTACGACCGGTCTTCGGTCACCGGCGGCGGTCCGGCGGGTTCGAACAGCTCGGTTTTGGTGTCGAAGGACATGGGTCACGCCGCGGAGGGGCATCGGGGAACGGGCCAGCGAACGGAGCGATCTTAGCACCCCCCGGGGACCCGGACAAGAATGGACCTTGGCCGCCGGGACACCGGTTGTTATCCTGGGTGACCCCGGGTCGGGCTATGGAGGCTCCCTTGATGCCGGACGTCTTCACCCTGGAGAGCGGGACCGTCCTCGTGGGCATGATCGCCTCGATCTGCCTGCACGAGGCCGGACATGCCCACGCCTCCGATTGGCTCGGCGACGACACGCCCCGGCGGGCCGGCAAGGTTACCTGGAATCCGATTCCGCACATCCAGACCTCGCCGATCGCGACGCTGGTGATCCCGGTGCTCAGCTTCGTGCTCTCGGGGGGCGCGGGAATCATCGGCGGCGGCGCGTGCCCGGTCAATCCGTACAACCTCCGCAATCCGCGCCGGGACGAATTCCTGGTGGCGGGGGCGGGCCCCCTCATGAATCTCTGGCTGTGCGGGTGCGCCACGGTGGGCATGATCTGGGTGGAAGGGCCCAGCCTCACCCCGATACTCTACAAACTCGCGCTTTTCAACCTGTTCATCGCGACCTTCAATCTCATTCCCATCCCGCCGATGGACGGTTCGCACATGCTGGCCGCCCTCTTCCCGGGCCTGCGGCAGCCGTTCCGTCAGGTGGGACTCGGCGCCGGCATCCTGCTCGCCTTCGTCGTCGGCGGGATGATCATGCAGCAGGTGTTCGGACCGCTCCACCAGGGTTACCGCGAGTTTCTCGGCGTCCTCGGCGTGGCCCTGCCGTTTCGATTCTGAACCCGACCCGCGCTCCTCACGCCTCCGGGAGCGCCAGTCGCGCACGGAAGGCCTCCGCGGTCCGCTCCTTGGCGCAGGCGAACACCACCTCGGCGAGCGGGCCGCCCGGGCGCTCGCGCGCGAATCGACGGGCCTCCCGGACCATGATCTCCGCGCACCGGGCATCCCGCATGCCGCCGATCCCCGCTCCCATGGGGGTGAACACGAGTCCGGACAGTCCCGCCTCTTCCGCCCGGTCCAGGGCCGCACGGGTCGCGCGCGCCAGAGTCTCGCCGCTGGTCCGCTCGCGAAGCCGGAGCAGGAACAGGGGATTGAAGTCGTACTTGTCAAGCACGGCGGCGTGAATCAGATGGGTGAAGCCGGGGAGGAGCCCGGCGGGGGTGGTCACGGCCTCGCCGAGGGCAATCCCCTCCGGATGTGCCGCCAAGGCCTGGCGTTCCGGTTCGGGCCCCGCCCGCCGCGCGACCGCTTCCGCGACATGCGTCCCCCAGCCCAACGTCAACTGTCGATTCGCCGGAACGACGAGCCCGGGCACCCCCCGAATCTCGAGCGCATCGCCGCACACGACGCGAAACCGCATTCGATTCCCTCCTCCACCGCTGCCCGACCCGGGCGGCGTCGGTTGACATCCGACGCTCGCGCGGGTAGCGTGTCCGCGAACGAGTTCCCGACTCTCCCGCGGAGACGACCCGTCTGATGGCCACTGCACACGAAATCCGGTTCCGGGAGCGCGACACCGGACGCATCCGGACCGAACTGATGTACAGCGAGCGCGAGCTGCGGTACCTGTATCACAGCCGCTCCGGTCGATTACTCTCCCGACTGCTCTCGCGGGAGGCGTTCAATCACATCTACGGCTGGTACCAGCGCTCCAAGGGCAGCCGCGGCCGCATCCGTGCGTTCATCGACCGCCTGGGCATCGATCCCGCCGAGGCCGAGAAGCCCCTGGAGCAGTACGCGACGCTCGACGAGTTCTTCACCCGGCGACTGAAACCGGAGGCCCGTCCGTGGGAGGCCGACTCCGCGCACCTCCCCTGTCCCGCGGAGGGCCGCGTCCTCGTCTATCCCGAGGTAACCTCCGCGCCGCTGCGCATCAAGGGATCGGAGGTCACGCTCGAGGAACTCCTCGACGATGCCGTCCTGCTGCCGCGATTCCGGGGCGGCACGGTGATCGTCGTCCGGCTCGCCCCGGCGGACTATCACCGGTTCCACTTTCCCGACGCCGGATGGGCTTCCGCCTCGCGCCGTGCGGGGACGGGACTTCATTCGGTTCACCCGATCGCGCTGCTCGGCGGCGCGCCCGCGTTCCGGAACAAGCGCATGGTGTGCCGGCTCGCGAGCCGGAACTTCGGCGACCTCGCGCTGATCGAGATCGGCGCCATGGTCGTCGGAACGATCGTGCAGACCTACGAACCGGGTCCGGTGGAGCGCGGCCAGGAAAAGGGCTACTTCTGCTTCGGCGGGTCGACGACCGTTCTGATCGCCGAACCCGGCCGTCTCCGGCTCGATGAGGATCTCGTACGCGCCAGCCGCGACGGGATGGAGAGTTTCGTGCGGGTGGGCACCCGAATCGCCGTGAAGGCGTAGGCGCGAGACGCCGTCGAATCGCCCGGTCTCCGGAGACGGGCCGGAGACCGGCGCTCCGGCTCGCGAATTCCCGCGCCGGACTAACGGTGCTGGTGGATCTTCACCAGGGTCTTCCCGCCGCAGCAGGTGCCGCCGCGGTAGTACTCCATGTCGCAGTACTGGCAGCGATAGCGGTCCATCGAGTTGTACGGACCGCAGTGATCGGCGTGGTCGCTCGAGGTCGTGCGACAGCCGAACAGGGTGAGGCAGGCAAGAATCGCCAACACGAGAGCGGCAAGACGGGGAACCGACAT
>CAZWCX010000062.1:0-40974 GCA_964632945.1 uncultured Planctomycetia bacterium
CCCTGATGAACGCCCTGACCGGGGCCGACGTGTTCGTCGAGGACGCGCTGTTCGTCCCCTCCAAGGCGGTCAAGGACCACCGTCTCGCCTACGTCGTCGAAGACGGGACGGTGACGGCCCGTCGCCTCGAGTTGGGCGTCACCAACTGGGACACCACTCAGGTGGTCTCGGGCCTGGCGGAAGGCGAAGCGGTCGTCTCGCTCCTGGATCTCGACGTGAAGGGCGACCTCCAGGGCCGGAAGGCCTCTCCGCGCAGGGAGGAGTGAGGCTCACCCCCATGTCCGAAACCGGCCCCGCGATCCTCGACGTGCGCGACCTCGTCAAGTCGTATGAACTCGGCCGGGTCGCCGTCGAGGTCCTCAAGGGAGTCTCGTTCCGGGTGGAGCGGGGCGAATTCGTCTCGGTGATGGGTCCGTCGGGCTCGGGCAAGTCGACCTTGATGAACATCCTCGGCTGCCTGGACACTCCGTCGGCCGGGAGTTACGCGCTGGACGGCACGCGGGTGGAGATGTTCAGCCACGACCAGCTCGCGGACGTCCGCAACAAGAAGATCGGCTTCGTGTTTCAGACCTTCAACCTGCTGCCGCGCTTCACCGCGCTGAAAAACGTGGAGCTGCCGCTGACCTACTTCGGGCTGGGGCGACGGGAGCGGCTGCGGCGGGCGGAGACGGCGCTGGCCGCGGTCGAGCTGACGCACCGGATCGACCATCGCCCCAACGAACTCTCCGGGGGAGAACGGCAACGCGTGGCGATCGCGCGCGCGCTCGTCAACGAGCCCGCGTTGCTCCTGGCGGACGAGCCGACGGGCAACCTCGACAGCCGTGTGGGGCAGGAGATCATCCGCCTGTTCCAGGGACTCAACCGCGACCGCGGTCTCACCATCGTGATGGTGACCCACGATCGCGAGGTGGCGGGGAGCGCGGACCGGATCCTCCACATCCGGGACGGCGTGATCCACTCCGACGAGAGGATCGCGGCATGAACATGGCCGAGGCGGTGCTGGTCGCGTGGGAGGCGTTGATCGCCAGCAAGGTGCGGGCGTTCCTGACCATGCTGGGAGTGATCATCGGCGTATCGGCGGTGATCCTGCTCGTCTCGATCGGCGACGGCGCCAAGCGTTACGTGGAGGAGCAGTTCGCCGAACTGGGCAGCAACGTGATCATCCTGATCCCCGGGCGGACGCAGACCCACGGCGCGGGACCGCCGATGCTGCACACGATCAATCCGATTACCCTGCGTGACGTCGTCGAAGTGCGCAACCATTGTCCATCCGTGAAGCAGGTGGCGCCGATCTTCGTCGGCACGTCGACCGTCAAGTACAGGAACCGCACCCGCAGCGTGCCCGTGATCGGGGCGACCGAGGAGTTCCAGGCGGTGCGCAACCTGTGGGTGGAGGTCGGCAGTTTCTTGCCCGGCGGCGACGTCTTCAGCGAGAAACGGGTGGTCGTGCTGGGACGAACCGTGAAGAGCGAGATCTTCGGCGACGACAATCCGCTGGGGAAGATGGTCAGCATCGGCGAGACCAAGTTTCGCGTCGTCGGCGTCATGCGCACCAAGGGGCGAAGCCTGGGGATGGACCTCGACGACCTCGTGTTCGTCCCCGTCAAGGCGAGCCAGAAACTGTTCAACGTCGACGGGTTGATGGAAGTGTTGTGCTCCACGGAGCGTCACGAGGATCTCGCGCGCGCCCAGCGTCAGATCCGCGAGGTCATGCTGCGGCGCCATGACGGCGAAGAGGACTTCACCGTCATCAACCAGGGGGACATGCTGGCGATCCTGGGCAACGTGCTGACGGGGCTGACGTACGCCCTCGGGGGAATCGCGGGGATTTCGCTGCTCGTGGGCGGGATCGGGATCATGAACATCCTGCTCGTGTCGGTCGGCGAGCGGACGAAGGAGATCGGGATCCGCATGGCGGTGGGGGCGAAACGCCGGGACATCCTGGCGCAATTCCTCGTCGAGTCGGTGGTGCTGAGTTCGCTGGGTGGCGCGCTGGGAATCGCTCTCGGAGGGGGAGGGGTCGCGCTGGCCAAGACGCTGGTTCCGGGGATGCCGGTGAACCTGTCGGCCTGGACGCTGGGCATCGCGTTCGGGTTCTCCTTCCTGGTGGGCGTGTTCTTCGGGGTCTACCCCGCGATGAAGGCGTCGCGGCTGAATCCGATCGACGCCCTGCGTTACGAATAGAGAAACCGTCCGGTCGGGGATACCCCTCGGGACGCTGCAATAATCGGGCGGATCGCGCGTTCCTCTCAGGTGAGTGGGGGGTTGAACCCCACGACGGGTGCGCGCGCCATCGAACCACGGAAGGGGAATGCCATGTCGCGAACGCTGGGTCTTGTTGCGGTCCTGCTCGTGTGCGTCGGGTTGCTGGCCGGTGTGTCGACGCTGGCCCAGGAGGATCCCGGGGGAGGGCCCGGGGGCGGCGGCGGACGCCGCGGCGGCATGATGGGTCCGCCGATGGGGGGCGGGAGCGCGCTGGTGGCCCACAAGGACCATCTTTACGTCCTGACGGGCACCAAGCTCGTCAAGGTCGACCCCCTGGAGATGAAGGTGGTCGGCGAATTGGAACTGGGCGGCGGCGCGGGTTCCGGCGGACGTCGCCCGCCGCGTCCCGGTGAGGGTGAAGAGGGGCGCTAACCCGGAGGATTCATGAAGCCGCGACAGCGCTTCGCGAAGAATCCGCCCGCGGGCTCCTGGCTGCGTCCGCAGCCGGGACCGCGGGGCGACCGGTGCGCGACCCACGGTGGCGCACGCCGGGCGAGGCAGTCCTGCTCCGGACGGTCTTCGTGGCCGGCCGGAGCGGGTTGGTTCGCGAACCGAGAAGCGGTTCGAGAATGATCCGGGCTAGAACCGCGGGGCGAACGGCTCCGTGAGCACGACGCGCTTCCCCTGGCAGGCCATGCACGTGCGGGTGCCTTCACACCCCGTGCATGGCCTGTCGTCGACCAGTCCGGTGCCCTGGCAGAGCGAACAACCCCCGGTCCCCGCGCACGCCCGACAGGGAATGCCGAACGACTCCACCCGAAGGCCCGCCGGCGTTCGGATCACGTGGACCATCATGGGAGTGACGGTCGGCCGGGCGCCGGCGACAGACTGAGTCTCGCGCACGGCGACGTACACCGAATCCTCGTCGGGCTGGAGCTCGCCCGTCTCGTAGGTGAGGTCGCCCGAAAAGGGCGATCCGCCATCGCCCGCGGGCGGCACGGAAGACGGCGCGGCGAAGCGGGCGCAATACTCCCGATACACGGTTCCAACCTGCCTCGCATACCCGGCCAGGACGCGGCGCGAGACCGACGCCCGTGCGCGCAGGAAGGCGGCCGCCACGGACTTGGCGTCGTCCCCGGCCGGTCCGGCCGGATCGCCCCCCGGGGCGTCGATCCCGCCCGGCAGCGCGACGAGCGGCTTCTCCACCCAGCCGAGCCCGGCGCACGGATCGCAGGCCGTTTCCCCGCGCTTGCCGATTCCCTGGCAGTCCCCGCACAGGTATTCGGAGCGCAGTACGAGCCATCGCCCGTCGGGTCCCTTGGCGACGTCCATGCGGAAGCTTCGTTTCTCCAGTTCCGTCCCGTCCGCGCTCGTGGTCACGATCACGGGGTAGAGATAGCGGTCCTGCGCCCGGGACTCCGGTCGGCCCAGGGTCACCGCCACCCCCGCGCGCGCGTAGCGTTCGTTGCGGCCGCGCGCGTCTTCGAGGTCCTCGCGCTGCAACTCCCGTTCCAGGACGGCCGGATCGAGCAGGGAAGCATAGGCGCGCGTCATTTCGCCGACCAGGACGAGCGCGAAGTGCGTCTCCAGGCGCGCTTCCAGGATCGCGTCGATCTCCGCCTTCGCGCGGATCACGCTCGCAGGATCGCTGAAGTCGACGCCCGTGTAGGAGATCTGCAGGGTGAGCGCGTCCAGCGTGTTCCCTTCGAGGCGGACCCGGGTCCCGGGAGACTGGGCGGAAGCGACGGGACCGAGGAAGAGGAGGGGGACGAGGAGCCAGGCGGTACGGGCGGCGAGCATCGGCAAACTCCCGAAGGGACCGGGCGAGTATACCCGCAGGGATCCGACGGGCAAGGCAAAAGGCGGTCACGAAGTCCAGTCGTCCATGCCTTCGAAGGGCTTGGCCATGGAACCCTCCTCCGCACCCAACGACACGTTCCAACCATAGGTCGCGCGCAGGCGCGCGAACTCGACCTCCCCCTGCACCGGGTAGAGCAGGCGGAGGCGGGCGCCGTCGAGTTCCCGTTCATTGGCGGTGAGGAGTTTTCGTCCGTCCGTGGTGAGGCGGATCGGAGTGGAGAACGCGGCGGCCACGCAGAGGGAGACGACGGCGGCGGCGAGGAGCAGGAGGATCAGACCGTCGGACATGGGCGTGAAGAGGATCGCGAAGGTCACCGCCGCCGCGAGGGCGGCGCCGTGTCCCGCCAGGGTCCAGCCGCGGCGCGCGTTCTCCGGGCCGGGGACGGCAAGGCCGACGGCGACCAGTCCCTCCTGCACTTCCTCGCCGGCCTCCCGGGCGCGCTGCAGGACCGCATCGAGCGTCAGCAGGTTGGCCAAGGTGCGCGGCTTGTCGAAGGCGAGGAGGATGGCGGTCTGCAGCGGGTCGAGACGATGGAAGTCCGGTACCTGATCGGTGCGGGAGATCCGGTTGGTGGGTTTCCCGTTCTTTTCGACCACGCACAGGTTGCCGCTGCGGATCAGTTCGTAGGTGGTGAGGAGGACGAGGTTGGAGTTGCCGCCGCGCAGCCAGGCGAGGGCACGCAGGTCCTTGGGGGTCACCGCCGGATCGGCAAGCGAGTTGCCGTGGGTGCGCGCGCGCCGAAACAGGGAGACCGAGTGCGCCACCGCCGTGGCCGACAACACGAGGACGAGGGCGATCCACATGGCCGGGTCGATTCGGCCTATACGCACATGATCGAGTAGCCGGAATCGACGTAGATCACCTGTCCGGTGATGCCCGAGGCGTCGGGGGAGAGGAGGAAGCGGGTGGTAGTGGCAACTTCGCCGGCGTCGACGTTCCGCTTCAGGGGCGCCTTGTCCTTCATCAGGTCGTGCATCGACTTGAAGTTGCCGACGGCGGCCGCGGACAGCGTGCGAATGGGGCCGGCCGACACGGCATTGACCCGGATGGAGCGCGGGCCGTATTCGCCGGCGAGGTACCGAACGCTGCACTCGAGCGCGGCCTTGGCCACGCCCATGATGTTGTAGTTCGGTGCGACGCGCGTCGACCCCAGGAAGGTCATCGTGACGACCGAGCCGCCCCCGCGCTTTTCCATCAGGGGCGCGGCCGCCCGTGTCGTCGCGATCAGGGAATAGGCGCTGACCTCCAGAGCCGTGCGCCAACCCTCGCGGGTGACTTTGGAAAAGTCTCCCTCGAGATCCTCGGTGCGGGCGAAGGCGACACTGTGGACGAGAAAATCGACTCCCCCCATCTCGGCTTCCGCTTTCTGAAAGAGCTCGGCGATCTGCGCGTCGTCGGTGACGTCGCACGGATGGGTCAGGGTGCCGGGGATGCCGGCGGCGAGTTCCTTGACGTTCTCGCCCACCCGTTCCCCCTGGTAGTTCAGCAGGAGTCGGACCCCCTGTTTGGCAAGGTCCTGCGCCACCGCCCAGGCGATCGAGCGCTTGTTGGCCACGCCCAGCACGACGGCGGACTTATCCTTGAGCATCGGCGGCACCTCCTGCAGGGGATGGGATGGATGGCGGCGGATCCTAACGGGCCCCGCGCGGCAGGGTCAAGGATTCGCGGTTCGGACCCGGACCGGCCGGGGGGCGTCTCCCGCCCGGCCCGCGGCGGTCATTTCGCGTCCGCGTATTTGGCGAGCAGTTTGCGGGCGCGCTTGCCGTCGTCGCCGTCGGGGTCGAGGCGCTCGACCTCCTTCAGGTCGGCGCGTCCCTTTTCCAGCCACTTGCGGGCGGCATCGGGCTTCGCCTTGAGCGCATCGTAGTGCTTCAGCGCGGTGGTTCCGCGCGCAAGCCTCGCCTCGACGGACTCGGGCTGGGCGCGAACGGCGTCATCGAACGAGGCAAACGCTTTTTCCGCCTTGCCGTCCTCGAACAGGGCCCCCGCCTTGAGGAGGAGGGCGGCCTCGTCGTTCGGGGCGAGGGCGAGCGCGTGCTCGGAGGAGGTGACGGCCTCGCCCCACTTCTTGTTGCGCGAGGCGTTTCGGGCGCGTTGGACGTGGCCCTGCGGATTCCGGGGGTCGAGTTCGATGGCGCGGGCGAGATCGGCCTCGGACTTGTCCCAGGCGCCGCGCTTTGCATGGAACTCCGCCCGCTCGAGCAGGATCGCGACGTCGTCGGGCTTCCATTGGAGCGCTTTCGTGAAATCCTCGATGCCCGCGGCCAGCTCGTTGACGTGCTCCCGGAGTCGCGCGCGCGCCGCCCAGGCGTCCGCAAAGTCGGGTTTGCGCTCGAGCAGCGTGTTGAGGGTCTTGATCGCGGCGCGTTCCTCGCCAAGGGCCTCCTGCCAGCTGGCGAGGAGGAGCGCGACGTCCGGGTTGCCGGGCGAGAGGCCGTGGGCGCGGGTGAGGTCCTTCATGGCCTCGTCCCAACGGTCGGCGCGGGCGTGGAGGAGCGCGCGGGAGGTCCAGCGGTGCGCATCCTGGGTCCCGGCCGCGAGGACGGCCTCGAACTCGCTCAGGGCCGCTTCGGCATCCTCGGCGGCGACCCGGCACACCGTGCGGTTCCAGGCCATCTCCGTCTTCGGGGCGCCCAGGGTTTCCGCCTGGGCGTAGTCGGCGATCGCCTCCGCGTGCATGCCGCAGCGATGGTGCGCGGTGCCCCTTTCCGCGTACACGCCCGCCTCGCCGGGGGACAGGTTGAGGTAGGCGTTGAAGTCCACGACGGCGTCGCGGGCGGAGTCCGCGTTCCCGAGGTCCATGCGGGCGCGCCCGCGCACGCGCAGGAGTTCCGGTCGATACTTCTGTCCTTGCAGCGCCTTTTCGGCGGCCTCCAGGGTCTGCGCCGGTTCCGCGGTCATGGCGGTGAGGAAGGCCTGCGCCGCGCGCGCGATGCCTTCGTCCGCATGCCCGGCCAGCGATTCGAGGTCGGCGGCAGCCAGCTTGCGGTACTTTTCCGCCTCCTCGGCGGGGCGGTCCAGGCGCGGCTGGACGGCCGGGAACGCCACGTTGGGATCGCTCAGGATCGGCCAGGCGGCGCGGGTGAAGCGGACGAACACGAACCAGTAGGCGAGGGCGCGTTCCATGCGGATTTCGGGGTCCTCGGCATTGAGTCCGACCGCCCGGTCGAGCGCGGCCCCGGCTTCGAGGTAGTGCTGCTCATCGCCGGTCATGACCGCGAGCCGTCGCCGCGCCATGCCCGTCACGGCGCAGGCCTGGGCCTGGGTCGCATCGAGCGCGAGCGCCTGTTCCGCGGTCGCCAGCGCCTTCTCGAGGCTGGCCTTCATGGCGTCGCGTTTGCCGAGGAGGCGGTCGGTCTCGGCATCCTGCAGGGACTGGCGCGCGTCTTTCGCGAGCCCGGCGGCTTTGGCTTGCGGCGGTTCCTGGGCGTGCGCGGATCCCATCCAGGCGAAGGCGGCCCCGATCAGGAACGCCAGGACCGTCCCGACCAGGATCCAGAGCCAGAGACGCCCGCGCAATCCGGATCCCTCCGCCCGCACCGCCCGACCCGCGACCGGCTCCCCGCGCAGGTAGCGATCCAGATCCTCGGCCATCAACTGCGTCTCGGAGTAGCGGTGCTTCTTGTTCTTCGCCATGGCTTTCACGATGATCTTCTCCAGATCGCCGAGTCCCTGGCGGAACCGGGAAGGCGCCACCAGGGGCTGGTGAACCACGTTCTCCATGATCTTGAACGGATCGTCGCCGCGGAACGGGGCCTTGCCGGTCGCGGCTTCGTACAAGGTTGCGCCGAGGCTGTAGACATCGCTGCGCCGGTCGACTTCGCTGAGCTGGCCGGTCGCCTGCTCCGGCGGCATGTAGACAGGAGTCCCGAGCGCGTTCCCGCCCATGGTCAGCTGCGTCTGCGCGGCCTTGTCCTTCGCCAGTCCGAAGTCCGCCACCTTGGGCACGCCGTCGCGCGTCACCAGAATGTTGTCCGGCTTGATGTCGCGGTGAATGATGCCGTTGGCGTGGGCGGCCGAAAGCGCTCGCGCCACGTCGCGGCCGACCGAGGCCACCGTTTCCAGGGGCAGTTTCCCGGATTCAATCATGTCGCCGAAAGACTGCCCCTCGACATACTCCATGGCATAGTACGGATTCCCCTCCCATTCCCCGAGGTGATAGACCTTCACGATGTTGGGATGGTCGAGCTTCATGATCGCCTTCGCCTCGCGGACGAAGCGCTTGTAGGAGGACTCGAGCGCCTCCTTGTTGATCAGCATCTTGAGGGCTACGACCTTCCCGTCGGTCCGGTCGGTTGCCTTGTAGACCACTCCCATGCCGCCGCGACCGAGCTGGTCGAGGAGCTCGAAGCGCCCCTCGATGACCCGGCGCAATCCGCCCTGGGCCGGCGGCGGAGGCGGCGGAGGACCCCGGCGCCCTCCCGGGCGGGGTGCGTCGATCGTGATCATCCCTTCGACGCCGGTCTCGTCCTCCTGACCGCGGGATGGCGCGGCGGCGGGGGTGGAGACCATGCCGAAGGCGGCGGCGCGGACCGCGTCGGCGTTCAGGTTGAGGATCGTCGCGTCCTCGTTCCCCTTCGCGCGGGGGACCGGCGCCCCGATCAGGTCCGAACCGCCTCCCGGCTCCTGCCGCTGTTCGAACTCGATCAGCAGCCGGTTCAACCCCTCTTCGTCGAGCAACCCGGCCATGAGCAGGCGGGCGCCGAGGGCGAGCTTTGCGGAGCCTGCGTCCGCGGGGTGAAGGACCTCGGCGAGCTGATCTTCCGTCACGAGCCCGAGCTGCACCGCGAGCGAGCCCAGGCGGGCGTCGGATTCTGGACTCTCCGAGCCGGATCGGTCCATGGCGTGAGGATCTCCGGTGGGGCGGCAAAGGGCCATTATTTCCCTGCGGGCGGGATTTCTCAAGGATTAACCGGCCCTGCCCGAGTCGAGGTCCCGGGGGACCGACCGGATCGGAGCGCATACGCTCGACCCGGCGACGTGGGTATGGTAGCACTGGTTGTCCGCTCGAGATTCCGACCCGGGAGCATCCGCCGATGTCCGATCCTGCCGTGCCCGAGGGCGCCGGCGCGCCGGTTCTGGCGGACCGCGCGATCGCGGGACTGGCGGTCGCGGCGATGCTGACCGCGGCGCACGCCTGCGCGGCGTGTTGGACGCTGGAGCAGTATGGACGACACCTGGCGGCCCCGTTCGCCCTCTTCGGGTACGAGTTTGCCCTGGTCGCGCCGGCGGCGCTCCTCCGCGCCCTCCTGCGCGGGCGGGGCCGGTGGGTGCCCGGCGTCCCGCCGGCCGCCGCCGCCTTTCGCGACGTCCTCGGCATGGGGTTGTTCGGCTCGCTGCTGCTCACGCTCGCGCTGGAGGCGTTTCTCGGCCCGATGGCGGGGAAATCCTGGCCCCGCGTCGCCGCGGGCTGTCTCGGCGCCCTCGCGGGATGGTGGGCGATCGGCGTCCTCCTGCGCCGGTGCACCCGGGGGCTTCGCAATCGCGCCGGGCTGGTCCGAATCGGCCTCGCGTGGACCGCCGGCCTCCTCCTCGCCGGCTTCGGGATCGGCCTCACCGCGCGGACATGGGCGACCCCGGCATGGGAGTCTCCCACGGAGGCCTGTCGTCGGGCGGAGGCGGTCGTACCCGAGGCCTCCCCGGGTCTCGCCGCCCCCTCCGGCCGTCGGGTCGTTGTCATCGGCATCGATGGCGCCGATCTGGACGAGGCGCTGCCCCTGCTCCGACAGGGGGCGCTCCCCAACCTGCGCAGCCTGATCGAGGACGGCGTCGGCCTCCGCCTGTGGTCCGATGACTACGTCCTGGGTTCCCCGGCCCTCTGGACGACGATCGCCACCGGCGTGCGCCCCGCCACCCACCGGATCGAGGCGATGCTGACCGTGATCGCTCCCGGCCTCGCTGCGATCGAGATCGAACCGGACTTCATCGGCCCCCTCAACACCCCGCTGCTGCTCCTCTTCACCGCGTACCTCGCCCTCGACCTCGTCGATGCCACGCCCCCGCCGAGCAACTGTCGCGCGGTGCCCGCCCTCGGCAACGTGGTGTCGGAGTCCGGCGGTTCCGTGCGGGTGATCGGCTGGCCGACCACCTGGCCGGCGGAGGCCGTCCACGGAGAGGTCGTCACCGAGCGGGCGCGTCGGGCGCCGCACGTCGAAGTCTTCCGGCCGTTCCAGGGGCACGCCTGCGGCCTCGCCTATCCCGGGGGACTGTTCCGGCGGTTGCACCGCGATGTTCCCGGACACTCGGACGTGCCGTGGGAGGACCTGGAGCGGCTCGCCGAATGGACGGAGGCGGATCGCGCGGATCTCGGGCGCTGGTCGATGAGCCTGACGGAGCGGCGCCCGCTCGCGTTTCTCAGCATGGTGCTGGCCGGCGACCGTTGGATCGGCGGAGTCGCGACCCGCCTGCTCCGGGACGAGGGGCCCCGGGACCTCACCCTGTGCGCGTTCTATGGGGTCGACATCGCCGCCCACTACTGGTACGACGCGGCCTACCCGGCTCGCGGACAGGTCCTTCCCGCCGAACGACTCCGCTATCGCGACATCATCCCCGGAACCTGGAAACTGACGGACCGGTGGATCGGCGAGATCCTCGCGCAACTCGACCGGGACACGACCGTGATCGTGCTGAGCGATCATGGCATGGAGCGGGCCGCGCTCCTGGACTTCGTCGCCTATCACTCCCGGGACGGCCTGCTGTTCGCGCGCGGCCCCGGCATCGCGCGGCTCGGTCTGGTGGCGGAGTCGCGCGCCCATATCGAAGACGTCGCGCCGACCGTGCTGCGCCTGCTCGGGTATCCCGTGCCCCCGCACTGCGAGGGGCGGGTGCTGGACGAGATTCTCACGTCGGGTCCGGATTCGCCGCGATGACGGAAGGCCGGACGACCGGGCGCAGGGAGAGCGGCGGCCCCTGCCCGCTCAACGGGAAAACAGGATCGCGGCCGGGATCATGATGCCCAGGCTCATGCCCGCGGCCGCCCAGATCGGCCACTCCTCGGCGCGGGTCGGACGAAACAGGCGGCGGACCCCGTGCAACCCGGAGCCGACGGCGCCGAAGCACCAGGCTTGGTTGACGACGTAGACCAAGGTCGTCTCCGGGAGAGTCAGCGGCGAGACGTACGGGAAGGTGGCGTAGAAGCCGCCGAGCATCCCGACGCCATAGGCCGTTCCGCCCCACAGCGCCTCGTCGGCCTTGGCGGCGCCGAAGGCCAAGCCGACGCCCGCGACGGGGAGCAGGCCGTGCAGAAGGGTGACCATGACCGCGGGGTCTCGCAATCCGTCGTCCCACTGGGTGCCCCAGGCGGCCCAGGAGCCCACGCCGGCGCCGAGGAGGAGGTAGACGAGCGCGAGGCGGGCAAATACGGGGCCGGTCCCGCCGGAACGCTTGCGGTCATGCTCGAGCAGCACGCCGAGGCCCGCGGCGCCGACGCCGAGCAATAGGACGGGAATGACGCGCTGCAGGGAGCCGTAGCCGGGGGCCAGGTTGACCGACCATTGCCCGGCTGCGGCGATCGCCGCAAGCGGGGCACGCCAGGCCCAGGTGCGCATGGCTATCCCGCCAGCGCGGTCACCAGCACCGTCTCCATCGCCGCCTCGGCCGCGAAGACGAAAATGCAGAGCATGTCGCCGTGCGGGATGAGAAGGATCGTGCAGCGGTCCGCCTGGACCAGATAGTAGACCACCCGCCCCTGTTCGCGCCGATGCGTCGCGGGAAGGGCCTGCACCTCGATGCAGTTCGCCTTCACCGAGAAGTGGGTCACCCGGCGCCCGTCCTCGTGCACGTAGGGCGTCAAGGCGAGCGTGGTTCCCGGCGCGGTTGCCATGTCGGCCGCGTCCGCGCCGGTGAGGGACAGGCCGGCCTCCGCGAGGTCGTGGGTGCAGGCCTGAAACTTGCATCGGCAGCCCAGGAACTCGCGCACTTCCGACAGCACGCTCGACTGCATCGCGGGCGTGCGCACGCCCGCGGTCAGGTCGCCGTGGATCCGCACCATCTCCCGGACGGCCGGGTGGGGGGAGCCTTCGATGGCCTCGGGAGGGCCGAAGGCGACGAAGCCGAGGGCGGCGAGCACGATCGCCGCCGCCGCCGCGGCCCCCGTCAGGTGCCACGGGCGGCGGCGGGCGCGCGCGGCAGGGTGCCCGTTCCGCCCGAGTTCGACGCGGATGCGCGCGCGCAGGGACTCCGGCGCCCGCACCGCCCGGTGTTCCTCGCGCAACCGCCGCTCCAGCCCGTCCAGGGAGGTGATGTATTCCCGGCAGGGTTCGCACGCCGTCAGGTGCGATTCGATCTCCCGCCGGCGGCCGGGCTCGAGTTCCTCGTCGAGGAACGCGCAGACCTCCCGTCGCGCTTCAGCGCACAGCATCGTTCCGTCCCCCCTGCTGCTCTTGCCGCACGATCCCTTCCCGGTGCGCATATTCGGACAGTTCCCGCTGCAGCAGTTGCCGCGCGCGGAACAGTCGGGACATCACGGTCCCGATCGGACAGCCCACGATTTCGGCGATCTCCTTGTAGGAGAGGTCCTCCAGCGCCGCGAGCAGGAACACCAGCCGATAGTCCTCGGGCAGCTGGTCGATCGCCTGCTTCACTTCGTCGGAGAATCGCTCCTTGATCCGATCCAGGTCCGCCAGCCGGACGTAGCGCGGTTCCTTTTCGAGGTCTTCGTAGACTCCCTCGACCTGGGCAAAATCGACCTTCGGCGGCTCCTTCACCCGTTTCCGGTACTGATTCGTGAAGGTGTTGACCAGGATCGTGAAAATCCAGGCCCGAAAGTTCGATCCCTGCTGATACTGATGGTAGAACCGGTACGCCCGCAGGTACGTCTCCTGAACCAGATCCTCTGCGTCCTTGGGGTTGCGCGTCATCCGGAGTGCGGTCCGGTACAACGCATCCATATGCTCGAAGGCCTCGGCCTCGAATTTCTCCTTCAGGGCCGGATCCGGCTGCGGGTGATCCACGATCCACTCCTTGCCGGGGTCGGGGGAGTTCCGCACGACGAGGAACTCCTGGCGCAATCCCGGCATGGCGCATCGTAAATCAAGGCCGTACCCTTGTCCAGTGTCGATCAACACGGTGGATTCACAGAGTATTCCGCCGATGTCAAGGGGCAGATTCCCCCCGAAAGTGGCCCTCGGGAGACGGGCGGGGAGAAGCGGGCTTCGGACCCGCTGGCGCTCCCGGGGGCGGGCCGAGCTCTGGTCGCAAGTCCTTGCCAAATCAAGTTTGTCGGTTATAATGGGGCCACCCTCGAGGATCGAGATTCCACCATGTCCGACCCTCAATCCGACGCGTTCGGTCGCTACGCCCTTCGGCGCGGGTACGTCACGGCGGCCCAACTCGACGAGTGCAGGACCATCCAGTCCTGCCAGCAGATCCCCGCCCCCCTGGAATTGATCCTCGTCGAACGCGGCTACATCGACGACCGGCAACTGCAGGAGCTGCTGAATCTGGTCGAGTCGGGTGAGCCGGTCGAATCCCGGGAGTCGGAGGGGTCGGAGGCTCCCGGATCGGATGCCGAGCCGCTCGACCTGCGGCAGGACATGCTGTTCGGCCGGGTGGTGGTGTTGCGCCATCTCGTCCCGGCCGACCGGATGAATTCCTGCGTGGCGGAGCAGGGGAGGCTTGCGCAGCAGGGCAAGCGGGTGCGGTTGGGCAAGCTTCTGGTCCTGGGCGGCCATCTGACGATGAAGCAGGTGCTGGAGGTTCTGGAGGCGTTGCGGACGGAGATCCTGTACTGCGAGCGCTGCGCCGGGATCACCCAGACGGCCATCGAGGCGGGGAAATCCTACGCCTGCTCCGGGTGCGGCACGAACCTGACGACGCCGCAGGAAATCACGTCGCTGAGGGCGACCGATCTCTTCGGCGGGTCCGAGCGGGACTCCGGAGGTCCCGCGCGCGTCGCCGACGCCGCGGCGGACACGTTGACCGGGGGAAGTCCCGAGCCGAGGTCCCGACTGGGTCCCAAGGACATCACGGCGCGATTGCCCGTGCAGTCGGCGGCCGCACCCGAATCCGAGGATTCGGACGTCTTGGAGCTCGAGGAAGACCCGGAGGACCGTGCGCCGGCGGTGAAGGCCAAGGCGGAATCCGGCTACACGCCCAAGGGCGCGGTGGAGGAAGTCCAGCCCACTCGGCCCAAGTCCCCGGCGGCCGCGGTTCCACCCTCCGCCAAGCCCGGCGGCAAGCCGGTCGTCGTCATCGGCAAGGGCGGAGGCGTGCGGGCGGTGGAAGCCGGTCCGGCGACGCCGGAGGAGCGCGTCTGGCACTACGCGATCCAGCGCAAGGTGCAGGGGCCCGTCACGGCCGAACAGATTCGCGGCTTCCTGGCCGAGGGCAAGCTGACCGTGGAGTCGCTGATCTGGCGCAAGGGGATGCAGGATTGGCAGCCGCTGGGAAAACAGCCCGAGTTCAAGCCGGCGCGCAGCACCCCGGCGGCGACCCCCGCGGCGTCTCCGTCGAATCCGGCCGCGCCGGCGACTCCGGCGCAGGAACTCCAGCGCAAACTGCGCGGCCGGGAAGGCGACACCATGATGGTCCGGCGCACCGCTCCCCGGGTCGACATCGCCCCGCCGAAGCTGGACGGCTACAAAATCCTCGAGGTGATCGGCAAGGGGGGAATGGGAATCGTCTACAAGGCGTATCAGGAGAGCATGGACCGCACGGTCGCCATCAAGGTCATGGTGCCGAAGTATTCCGAGGACCCGGAATTCGTCGAGCGGTTCACGCGCGAGGCGCGCGCCAGCGCCAAGGTCAACCACCCCAACATCATCCAGGGGATCGACGTCAAGCAGGTCGACGGCAAGTGGTGCTTCATCATGGAGTACGCCGACGGTCAGCGGGTCGGCGACGTGATTCGGCGGGGCGGGGCCATGAGCGAAGCGCGCGCCCTCAAGATCGTCACCGAAATCGCCAGCGCCCTGGAGCACGCGCACCGGAATCTCGTCGTCCATCGCGACGTCAAGCCCGACAACATCATCATCACCAAGGACGGGGTCGCCAAGCTGTGCGACCTCGGCCTCGTCAAGGTGGTGTCCGAGGATACCGAGAACTCCAAGGTCGGCGACCTGATCGGGACCCCGGACTACATGTCGCCCGAGCAGGCCTCCGGCAAGCCGGACGTCGATCATCGCGCCGACATCTACTGCCTGGGCGCCGCCTGGTATCACATGGTGACCGGCCGGGTTCCCTATCCCGGTCCCAATCGCACGGTCGTCCTGATGAAGCACCTGACCGAGCCGTTGCAACCGCCCGATGAGGTCAATCCGATGGTGACCGGACAGACCGCTTCGGTCATCGAGCGGATGCTGGAAAAACCCCGCGAAGAGCGGTATCAGACCGTCACGGAACTGCTCAAGGACCTTCAATTGCTGTCGGTGGGAGCGAATCCATCGACCTTCGAAGCAGAGCCGCCCCCGCAGCCCGACAAACCTCAGGCGAGGCGTCCCGGTCGGCCGTTGCGGATGCGCCGGCGCCGCTTCCGTTGACCTTGCAATCGACGCGGAGGGACGATGCCTCCCGTCCGGTGCCTTTCAAAAACCCGATGCGAGAGCGACCCATGATGCCGCATTCCTTCGCCCCGTTCGTCGCCCGCCTGCGCGCGGCGATCCTGTTGTTGTCGGCCCTCGCCCTCGCGGCGCCGCGGCTCGACGCCCAGGACATCGTCATCCTGCGGAACGACAACGAGTTCGAAGGCCGCATCATCGAAGACCGGGACGACATCCTGGTCATGCTCGTGGACGAACCCGCCGGACGGGTCGCGCTCAAATACGAAAACCTGGTGGAAGTGAACGGCATCCCGGCCGGGCGCATCCTGGGGCTGCGTTCGGAATTGCAGGACTTCCTCGATCGCATCCAGCGGCGCCGGGCGCTGACCCCGGTGGGGCCGATCCTCAAGCAGTTTCTCGAACCCAAGCGGGCGTCCGGCGCTTACGCCGCGGGCTTCGCGACCTGGTTTCCGCAGGAGTCGATGAAGGGCGAACAGCGCGTTCTGGAGCGGTTCAGCCTCGTCCCCTCCTTCGTTTCGATCTGGGAGTCCCGGCGCGACACCGCCGGGGATCCGCAGCCGGCGCTCTACAATCCGGTCAGCCGCACCCTTTACGTCAGCGTTGCCCGCTCCGGCCGCCCGGAGAAGGAGGACCGCACCGATCGCAGCGTCACCCGACCGGCCTACAGCTCGCCGCTGGAGAAACTGCTGCTGTACCATGAATTGCAGCACCTGCTGCAGCACCAGAACTTCGATCAGGATTCGGGAAGCGATCAGGTGCCCAGCGGCGACACGAAGCTGGCCTTGACCTGCCTGCGGGAAGGGGATGCCGACCTCGCGACGCTCGACTATCTCGCGGAAGAAACGGGCGTCGATCCCGGACGGCTGACCGACGTCGTCTCGTGCCTCCAGTTGGTCCCGCACGCGACCCGCGAGCGCCTCGCCAGCCTGCCGCCCTTCCTGGCCGACGTCATCGCCGCCCCCCACGAGTTCGGCCTGCGTTTCGCGCGGCAGGTCCGGCAGGCCGGCGGCTGGGGCCTCATGGCGAAGGTCCACAAGGATCCCCCGGTCTCCACCGAGCAGGTGATGCATCCGGAGAAGTATCTGGTGAAACGGGAGTCCCCCGTCCGCTTCGGCCAGATCAATCTGGCCGCCGCCATCAAGATCCCCGCCATGGAACTCTGGTCCGATACCTGGGGGGAACTCCGCACCTATCTCCTGTTGCGCCGCTTCGTCAAGGATGATGCGACCGCCCTGGCGGCGGCGGCGGGTTGGCAGGGGGACCGGCTCACCGCGATCCAGCGCACCGACACCGGGCAGACCATCCTGGCCTGGATGACCACGTGGGACAGCGAGAACGACGCGATGGAGTTCTTCCGGGCGATCCAGGGGATGTTCGAGGCGCGCTTCACGGAGAGCGCCGGGCTTTCGCTGCGCAAACTCACGGAATCGACTCCCACCCTCTACCTCGGAGAAGTGACCAACGAGGACGGGGTCCTGCAGCAGCGGGTCCTGGTCGAGGTCAACGGCAAGGATGCCGTCGTCGTCGAGTCGCCGCACGTGGCCTCCGCGGATGCCTTGCGTCAGGCGCTCCACGACAGCGGGCGCATCGAATCCGACCTGCCGGTCCGCGTCCAGGTGCCGGCCGCCGACGTCCTGCCGATTCGGCTCGACGAGACCGCGCGGGTGTTCTGGCAGGGGGCGGGGCTTTCCCTGTCCAAAGCCGGTCTGGTGGTGGAGGGCGCGCTCGCCGGAGCGGCCGAGGGGAAGGCCGCCTTCGCGATCCAGGAGGGATGGGCGGCGCGTCCGGACGGCGCCATCGCCCTGCCCCTGGGCGCTTCCATGGCCGTGATTGCCGCGGAGACCTTCGAACTTCCCTTCGAGGCGACGTCGACCCTCATCGGGCTGTGGTCCGAGGGTCGCGGTTGGCCGGCCGCGAGCCCCCGGGCGGCCCGACGGGTGCTGCGCCGGTTCCCGGCCTGGACACAGACGGCAGGCTCCATCCAAGCCTACGTGACCGCCGAGGTCGCCACCGACGCCGAACTCGCCGCGGTCGCGCGGATCTATCGCGTCTACCTCGTCAAGGGAACTTCGGGACTCCTGTTGGAAATCAAGATCCCCGAAGAGAGTTTCGAGAAGGGCTCCCTCGAGGTCGAGCGCGTCCTCTCCTCGCTGCAGTACCGGGGATAGCCGTTCGCCAAACGCGGCGGACGCCGGCTCCGTATCAGGGTGCACGTCCGTTCCGGCCCTCGCGTCCGGACGGCGCATTCGCGCCGTCCCGGGGCCGGATCGCCGCCCCCCAACCATGAGGTGGTTCATGCCCGCTCTTCGCTCGCTGGGCGTCCGCATCCTCGCGGCCGCGTGCGCCGCCGCGCTCCTCCTGCCCGTCGCTCCGCTGGCGGCGGACGACGGCGCCAAGATCGCCGAGGAGGCCAAGGCCCTCCTGCCGACGGTCGAGAAACTGCGCGGACTCAAGTTCAAGAACGAAGTCACCGTCGGGGTCCAAAACAAGGAGGAGCTGCGCAAGAAGCTCATCCAGGACTTCGAAAAGGAGCTGCCGCGGGACAAGGCGCGGAAATTCCAGAAGGCGCTCGAAAAGTTCGGCTTCATGAAACCCGGCGGCGATCTCTGGCAGATCATCCTCGACCTCCTGAGCGACCAGATTGCGGGCTTCTACGACCCGGAGTCGAAGGCCCTCTACCTCATCGCCGAACACCGCTCCGCGGATGAGGATGGGGAGGAGGAAACCGGCGGCGCGGACCCGGACGCCATGATGGCGCAGATGCTGGGAATGGACCAGAACCGCCTGGTCACGGTTCACGAACTCGTCCACGCGCTCCAGGACCAGAATTTCGACCTGCTGACCCTGCCCATGGGCGTTGAGGACAACGACGACCTGATCACCGCGGTCAAGGCCGTCGTCGAGGGCGAGGCGACCTTCGTCATGTTCGACGACGTGACCCAGAAGATGGGAATCGGGCTCGAAAACATGCCGGGTCTCGATCGCATGCTCGAAGCCGGCGGCGCCATGCCGCAGTCGCCGGGCGCGGACGCCCTGGGCGAGGCCCCGGAGTACCTGAAGCGCAACCTGGTCTTCTCCTACATGGGCGGCCTCGGCTTCGTTCAGGCGGTGAAAAAGGCCCGCGGATGGAAGGGCGTCAACGCCCTGTACGAGGACATGCCCGCCTCGTCGGAGCAGATCCTGCATCCCGAGAAGTACCTCGATCAGCGCGACCACCCGACCCTGGTGACCCTGCCCGATTTCGGGCCGGACCTGGGCAAGGACTGGACCCACCTGTGGACCAACAACTGGGGCGAGCTGAATCTGGAGATCCTGTTCAAGGAGTTTTTCCCGACCTCGAAGACCTCGAGCGTCACCCACGGCTGGGACGGCGACCAGTACCGCGTGTATGAAGGACCGGGCGGCCGTCTGTTGAGCGTCTGGCTCACGGTGTGGGACAGCGAAAAGGACGCGGAGCAGTTCGTCACCGCGTACAAGAAGCTGATCGGCAAGAAGTACGGGGTCGAGACGCCGGCCGAGAAGTCGTCCCTCTACGAGTGGCAGCACGACGGCCAGGAGATCATTCTCGAGCGCCGCGGCGCGGAAGTCCTCGTCGTGGAGGGGGCGCCGACGGCGGCCCTCGCCAAGCTCGCGGAGCGGTCGTGGGCGGAGTCGATCCGCAAGGAACTCACCAAGGTCCTGCGCACGCCCCCGCCGGACAAGGCGGAAAAGACCGCCACCCCGCTCGAACGAGCCCCGAAGGCGACCTCGCCGGCCGGGACGTCGAAGTCGCAGGGGAAGCGTAACCCGAAGACGTCCACTCTCAAGGGAAGCGGATGGGAGATCGAGACCACGCTGCCGTTCGACTGCTGCACCTACCGCGAGGCGCACGGCCGCGGGGAATCGTCCTGTTCGGATTGCGCTTCCGTGTTCCGCGTCACTTCCTTCCATGCCCATGAAGGGGAGACGGTAGCCGATGCGCTGACGGAAGCGCGCCGCCGCTTGACCGGAATGGTCGAGGGGATGGAGGTGCTGCAGCAGCGGGCCGTCAAGGTCGACGGCCGCGTCGGGTCGCGCGTGCTCCTGAAGGGCGTGCCTCCCGAGGTCGGCGCCGAGTTGACCCTGGACCTCGTCGTGGTGCAGGGGAAAGGCCGGTTCTTCGTCTTCCTCGATGCCGCGCCCTCGAGCGACTACGACATCTGCAAGGCGGCATTCCAGGAGTGGGTGAAGTCGGCGAAGATCCGCGAGTAGGCGGGGGAGGGGACGGCGGTCGCCGCACCGGTCAGAGGCCGCACCAGCCGAGACGGTGCACCGGCGGCCGCCCTTCCGCCAGCGACCGGTAGGCGCGGTCGACCGCCGCCGCCTGATCCGTGAGCGCGAAGCGAGCGCGCGCCGTTTCGCGCGCCGCCCGGCCCATCCGCTCGCGCAGGCCGGGGTCCCGCCCCAGGCGCACCAGGGCATCCGCGAGCGTCCCGGCCGTGTCGTCGATCACCAGCCCGCTTTGCCCGTCCGCCACGATCTCCGGGAGCATGCCGCGGCGCGCGGCGATCACCGGCTTCCCCATCGACATCGCTTCCCGCACGGCGCGGCAGGAACCGTCGCTGCCCGGGACCAGAAACACCTTCAGATCGATCGCGCTCAACACGTCCACGTAGTCGGCGGAGCGATATCCGGAAAAGACCACATGGTCCTGCAGGCCCAAGTCGCGCACCGGTCGTTCCGCCACCGCGCGACGGTGGGTGCCGCGGCCCACGACCAGTAGGCGCAGCGCAGGGAACTCCGCGACCGCGCGTCGAACCGCCTCGAGCAGCACGTCGAAACGCCGGTGCCGTTGCATGCGCGCCACGATCCCGACGACGACGTGTTCCGGGGCAAAGCCGAACGCGGCCCGGGTCGCCTCGCGCCGGCCTCCGCCGCAAAAGCGTTCCAGGTCCACCGCGCCGTCGACGGTCCAGACCCGCTCCGGCGCGAGGGCGAACGTCTCGCAATCCGCCCCGGCCGCCCGTGGCGAGATCTCGATCACGCCGTCGGCCAGCGTACGCAGCAGAAAATCGTTCCCGCGATGCGGCTTGAACGGGACGCCCTTGTGGTTGGTGCGGACCAGCAGCGGCCGGGAGCGCGCCCGCCGCCCCGCGATCCCGCCCACGACGTGATCGTGCGACAAGTGCAGATGCACGAGGTCGTACCGGCGCCGGTCCATCCGGTGGGTCAGGCAGCGGATGTCGCGCAGCGCCTCGAGCACGCCGAAGCGCCGGTTCAGGTGAAACTCCTGGCACGCCTCCAGTCCGCGTTCGCGCGCCTTCCCCGCGATCGTCTGACGCACGTGGCGCGGCGCGGGAGCGCAGGCGAAGTCCACCTCATGCCCAAGGCCGCGCAGCGCCAGGCACAAGTTGACGGTCGGCTCGGCCGGACCGGTCCACTTCCAGTCCGAGAAGAGGTGCAGAATGCGCATCGGCCTCGTCGGTCGATCCTCGCCGGGTCGGACCCCGGCCGACTCCATCGATCGCAGTTCCCCGTCGTCCGCTACCGCGCGCCGCTCGCGTTCTTTGCGCCCTGGAGCACCTCGGCGCGCACTCGCGCGGTCTTGGCCATGAACCGCTCCGCGTTCAGCGCGAGCTTGGGGTCGCGGGTCGCACCGGGATACTGCGCTTCGATTTCCGCCTTGGCCTCCTCGATCCGCTTCGAAGTCAGCGGGTGGCTGCTGAACCACTCCTGGACCGCCGAAGGTTCCTGCGTCTGGAGGCTTTGCAGGACCTGGAGCAGTTGCACGACTCCGATCGGGTTGTAGCCGGCCTTGACGGAGTACGTGACGCCGAGCCGGTCGGATTCGTACTCGTGATCGCGGCCGTAGCCGCTCTGGGCCAGACCGTACATTGCCGTGGAAACCTGCTCCAGTTCCTGGCTGCCCGCGGCCCCGCCGATGACCTTGATCAGGACGGAAGCCCCGACGGCCTGGCTCATTTGCCGGGCGCCGTGCCGCGCGGCGACGTGCCCCACCTCGTGGCCGAGAACGGCCGCCAGCTGGGCCTCGTTGCCCATGCGTCCGAGCAGGGCCTTGGTGATGAAGATGGGGCCGCCCGGGAGGGCGAACGCGTTGACCACATCGGACTCGAGCACGGTGAAGGTGTACTTCACGTTCGTCCGGTGGGAGACCGCGGCCACCTTTTGGCCGATCTCCTCGACGTAGGCCTGCAACGCCTGGTCGGGGTGGCGCCCGCCGTATTCGTTGGTCAGCTCGGGCGAGTACTGCGCGCCCAGCGCGATCTCCTGTTCCTCGCTGATCAGGATGAACTCCCGTTCCCCGGTGACGGGATTGACGGCGCAGCCGACGACGCACAGGACGGTGAGGGCCAGGATACGCAAGGTCCAGCGGCGGGGACAGAGGGAGAGGGGGGTGGACATGGGAAGAGTCCTCGAAGGCTCGGCGCGACGGGACGGAATTCACCGCCGCGCACAGGTTCGGGGGACGGCTCTCCGGGCCGGCGCGCGCACCCCGAGCCCCCCTCGCAGCGGAACCCGCGGAAGGGGGGCGGAACGTCAAGGCGCCCGGCGGCTACTTCGCGGCGCTCAGCAGGCCGACCAGCTTGCGGATGTCGTCGTCCTCCCACTCGAACACGAAGCCGGTGTAGAACTCGGCATCCGCGCCGAGCCGCGATACCCCGGCCTCGAGTCGCAGGTACTTCCAGACGCGGGAGCTCATCTCGACGTTCCAGATGGTTCCCGCCTTCTCGTCGTAGTCCTCGTCGTCGACGTCGTTGTAGGCGTCGCGGCCCTCGACGGTGAAGCGGAAGTCGTGGTTGACCACCGGCATCTTGAAATCGTAGTCGATGCCGGCGCCCGGCTTCCCTTCCAGGAGGCCGCCCCGGATCGTCAGCTTGTTGTCGAAGAACTTGTACCCGAGCTGGGCGTCGATCTTGAGCAGGTTCTCGTTGCCGTCGTCCTCGAGCTGCGCCTCGGTGAAGTTCTTGCTGTCCTCGGGAACGGAGATCGACATGCCGCCGATGTGCAGGAACTTGTTCTCGGCCGGATAGACGTCGATGAACGCCATCGTCTGGTTGACGTCGGTCTCGAAGAAGTGCCGCACCTCGACCCCGATGATCGTCTTCAGGGAGGACAGGCTGCCCAGGGTCTTGTTGAGCGAGTCGACGGCCTGGTCGGCCTTGCGGTAGAGGCTGTCGTCGGACATCAGCCGGCCGACGGTTCCTTCGCCCTTGTCGAGCTTCTTGGTCACGCTGTTCAGGTTCGACGACATTTCCTTGAACTCGCGGACGGCGTCCTTGAAGTCCTGCCCGAGCTCCTCGTCGTTGACGATCCGGCCGGCCATGCCCTGGCCCTGGCTGATCTTGCGGGTGATGTCGCGCAGGTTCGAGGTGGTCTCGCGCATCTCATCATAGAGATCGCGCTCGTTGATCAATGCGCCGACCGTGCCCTCGCCCGTGCGCATCTTGTTCAGCAGATCCTTGGCCGAGTTCATCACGTCGGCGAGGTCGTCATAGAGTTTGGAATCGGTCGACAGCTTGCCCAGCGTCCCCTCGCCCCGGTCCATCCGGTCGGCGATGCTCTGCGCCTTTTCCGTCAGCGCCGTGAGGTCGTTGTAGAGCTTGTCTTCGAAGACGAGCTTTCCGACGGTGCCCTCGCCCTTGCGCACCTTCTCCATGATCTCGCGGGCGGAGTCGAACGTGCTGGCCGCATTGTTGGCGGCGGTCTTCACGTCGTCGTACAGCTTCCCCTCGTCGGTCATGACCTTGCCGACCGAGCCCTTCTTGATGTCCTCGAGCAACTGCTCGAGCTTGCCGAACGCGTCGCCGAACTTGCTGCCGTTCTTCTGCAGCCAGTCGTTGATGGCCTTGAAGCCGCTCGGCTCGCTGGAGCCCTTGAGCGGGTGCGCGGGACTGGTCCCGTCGCGGGGCGGCTCGAGCGGGTGGTCGAGGCTGGAATCGGCCTCGTCCAGCTTCCGCGGGATGATGGAGAGGTACTTGCCGCCGATCAGGGTCGATTCCTCGATCCGGATCGCGTGATTGGCGTAGATCCGGCCGACCTTCTTGTAGAGGTCGATCTCGACCAGGATCTTGTCCTTGAGGCTGGCGTCGCCGGCCACCGCCTCGCTCTTCTCGTCCATGATGCTCATGTCGGCGATGGTGCCGCTCTCGATGCCCTTGACGCGGACGGTGTCGCCCTCGCGCAGGCCTTCGACGGTCTCGAACCAGACATAGAGCTTGTCCTTCGCCCCGGCGATTCCTTTGACGTCGCGGAACATGAACGCGAGCACGAACGCCGCGCCCACGAAGGCGACGAAGAACAGCCCGATGACGGCGAGTTTCCCCTTGTCCATTCCCGATCTCCTCCTCATCCCCACGCGGGGTGGATGCGTCCGGTCGGCGCGCCGTCGTGGACGCCCCGACCGGCAGGGACCGCGTCGGGACCGGCGGTGCGCCCTCGCGCCCCGGCCCGTCCCGGCTTCGCCCTCGCGGCGCCTCCCGCGCCGCCCGTACGTGCCTGCTCCCGGCTAGGTGCTCGACTCCGGAATCGGGCCCTCCGTGGGCTCCTCCTCGCCGAACACGAATTGCTTCACCACCGGATCCTCGGTCTCGAGGAATTCCTGCGGGGTCCCGATCTTGATGATCTTGCCCTTCGACAGCATCGCGATCCGATCCGCAATGCGGAATGCCCCCGGCATGTCGTGCGTCACCACGATCGAGGTCACTCCGAACTTGTTCTTCAACTCGACCGTCAGCTCGTTGATCGCGTTCGCCATGATGGGATCCAGCCCGGTCGTCGGCTCATCGTAAAGAATGATCTCCGGGTTGCGGATGATCGCGCGCGCCAGTCCGACCCGGTTGCGCATGCCCCCCGACAGGATCGAGGGCATCATCTCCTCGACTCCGTGAAGGTGGACGAGCGCCAACTTCTCCCGCACCCGCTGCCAGATCTCGTCCTCGGAATAATTGTCGTGCTCACGCAGCGGCAGCGCCACGTTCTCCCCGACGGTCATCGAGCGGATCAGCGCCCCCCCTTGGTGGAGCATGCCGAAGCGCTTGCGCATCTCGTAGATTTCCCACTCGGCCATTTCGGGTACGCTGCGCCCGTCGACCAGCACGTCCCCCTCGTCGGGTCGCGTCAGGCCCACGATGTGCTTCAACGTCACGCTCTTGCCGATCCCCGAACGGCCGATCACCACCATCGTCTCGCCGCGGCGCACCGTCAGATCGACGCCGTCCAGGATCTGGCGCGTCCCGAACCGCTTCTTGAGCCCGCGCAGGACGAGGACATCTTCCGCCATCGAAGCCCTACCCTCCCACGCCCAGGAAGACCATCGCAAACCAGCCGAGCACGTAGTCGAAGAGCAGGATCAGCACGCAGCAGATGACCACCGTCTTCATCGTCGCGATGCCCACGCCCTCGGCGCCCTTCTCGGCGCGCAAGCCCTGCGAACAGCCGACCGCGGCGATCGTGATCCCGAACACCAGGGCCTTCAGCAACCCGCTGTAGAAGTCCTTGAACTCCAGGTACTCGCGCGCATTGTTGATGAACCCATTGTACTCCACGTGCAGGATGTTCTTCGCGACCATCATGCCCGAAACGATCCCCACGAGATCGGCGTACGCCGTCAGCAGGGGACAGATGAGGCAGAGCGCGATGAACCGCGGCATCACCAGGAACCGGATCGGATTGATCGACATCACCTGCAGCGCGTCGATCTCCTCGCTCACGCTCATCGTGCCGATTTCCGCCGCCATCTTCGAGCCCAGCAGACCGGCCAGGATCACCCCCGTCCACACCGGACCCATCTCGCGGCACATCGACACCGCCACGATGGCGCCGACGCTCGACTCCTGACCGAACCGGAGCAGGTAGATCCCGATCTGAAACGTCACGACCATGCCGACGAAGACCGCCACCAGCATGGTGACGGGAAAGCCGCCCACGCCGCAGATATAGGTCTGGTAGATCACCTCCCGGCGGCGCGACCAGACCGAGCGCAGGAACTTCACCGACTCGATGATGATGTACATCACGTGGCCGGCGTTGACCAGGGCCTCCTGGCCGCGACGGATGATCCCAGAGAGTCCACCCGACATGTCCGTCTCCTGCCCCGTCGTCGAGGGCGTCCGAGAAAACCGGAGTTTCCCGCTAGGACGGTCCGGACCCGGTCCCCGTCCCGTACAAACCGTGCCGGCGGACGTAGTCTTCCACCGCAGCCGGCAGCCAGTAGCGAACCGACTCCCCGCAACGCAGGCGCCGTCGGATCTCCGTCCCCGATATTTCCACCTGGGGCGTTTCGAGCCAGTGACGCTGGAGCCCCGCCACCACCTCGTCGCCGAACGGGTCCCGAAGGCGGTCCAGGCAACCCGGGTCGAACCCGGGACGCGCGGCCACCACGATCTGGCACGCCCGCACCAGCGCCCCGGCCTCTCGCCAGGAGGGCAGGTCGGGCACCGAATCCGCCCCGACCAGGACCAGGACCCGGCGCGCGGGATCCCGGCGCTGAAACTCCCGCACCGTGTCGATCGTGTAACTCGGGCCGGCGCGCCCCAGTTCCAGGTCCGAGACCTCGAACGCGGAATGATCCCCGATCGCCAGTCGGACCATGGCCAGCCGATGCTGGGCCGGGGCGAGGTCGGCGGACTTGTGAGGCGGATGCGCCGACGGCATGAATAGGATCTGCCGGGCGCCGCCCAGCAACCGTCGGGACTCTTCGGCCACGATCAGGTGGCCGAGATGGATCGGGTTGAAGGTCCCACCGTAGATCACGAACTCCGCTGCTGCGGGACCCAATCGACCACCCCCCTCACCCCTGGACTTCCCCCCGGTTCCGAACCTCCACAAACCCGGATCGATCGACCTAATTCCTTTTACGCGCAAGAATCAGGGAAAGCGAAACGTACTTGTCCCACCGATTCCTGTCAAGCGAAAACCCCCCGTTCGGGCCCGCCGGGGTGCCCTTGACAACGCCGGTGGGCGTTTCTACGATCAGGGCGTGCGCGCGGATCCCGCGCCGGGGCAGCGATGAAGTTGGAAAGCACCAGCCCCCGGTCGCGGGCGAGTCGCGGCGCGCACCTGCGCGGGAGCCGATCCGGGTGGGCGGTCGGAAACGGCCTCCGCGGGATGTCCAGCGGCTCCCGGAAATTCACACGCCGCGACGGGGGAGACGATGAAGCCGGGTGAGGGCGCCTTGGAACGTCGTCGCGGCGGGCCCCTCGCCGCCCGCGAACATGCCACGTACGTGCGAGACGCCCGGCGCGTCCTCCTGTGGGCGAGTTTCGGCATGCTCGCGATCGGCCTGTTCCTCGCGGTCACGGTCGGCATGAGCCTGTACGACTACCGGACCCGCGCCGCCCTCGGGTCCGAAGACGCCGGCCTTGCCGCGCTTCACTTGCGCGCCGCCTGCGGCGCGCTCGCGGCCCTCCTGAGGTTCGCCGCCGCAGCCGGCCTCTTCGCCTTGTTCCAGTGGTCCGCCACCGACCCGCGACCGGCCCTGCGCGCCGCAGTCCCGACGTACATCGCCGTGTTCCTGTTCGTGGTCGCCCTCCGCTTGGCCGCGGGCGAAATCCCCCTCCACCGCGGCCAGATCGTGGACCTCATCGTCCTCCTCGCCCTCTCGCGCGGGGCCAGATCCGCGGCCGCCGCGACCCCCGGATTCTCGACGGGATCCCCGCACGGGATCCGCAGGCATTCCGGAGTCCATCCCAACCCGCACGATCCCACATCCACCCCGTGATCGACCCGATTCCCATCGCGGGACGTTGGCGTCCGAGGCACCGCTCGATCGCCTCGCCCGACTTCCGACCCCGGCGGGGGACGAGAGCTGTCGCCACGAGCGGCCCGTAGATCCCGTTTCGGGCAGGCCGGAACTTGGGTGCGGGAGGAGCGGCAGGTGGATCGGCCGGGGCGAGCGATCCCCGTCCCGGACGCCCGGACGATCTCTCCCGGCTCCGAGGACCCAGCGCATCGGGAAGAATTCTCTTGAATCGAGGAGGGCCGGCCGCGCCCGCGCCGGTTGCCGCTCCCTCGGATACGGATTTACCGCCGCGGGATCGAAGCAGGCTCCGACACGTGGGAAGGACCGGCTCCCCCCCGCGCCGGACGGCGCCGGCGATCTGCCTGCTGCTCCTGCTCGAGCCCGTCTCGAGGCCGGCGGCGGCGGATCCGGGAGAATACGAGGCCACGCTCGCGCGGGCGGCGACGTGGACGCGGAACCACCCGAAGTTGGTGGGACGCCATTCGCTCGGCCACTCCCGCGAGGGACGGGACTTCCCGTTGTTCCGCATCGGCTGGAACCAGGACGACACCCTGCCGGGGTTGTACCTTGCCGCCGGGATCCACGGGCATGAGAACAGCCAGCGCGACCTGCTGGATGCCGTGGACGCGATGATCGCGCGCGCGGACGATCGAACCGCGCCTGACTATCGTGTTTGCCTATGATTCAAATCAGTAACATCAATGTAGCGGGCGGGTGACGTCCCCGGGAGGATAGGACATCCCAAAGCCATTAGGAAGCATGTTTTACGTACGCGAACCGGATGGCACATGGCTTGCATATTGGCTCCCTCGCTTTCAGTCCTCGAGCGATCAAGGAGCGCACGATGAGTCCGCAGCGGTGGGGGGCGGTCCTGGCGGGAGTCGGAATGGCGCTGGGCGTGGCCACGGCGATGCTCGGGGAGACGCCCTCGGCGACTCCATCCCTGGAGCCTGCGGTGGCGGTCGCCGTCCCGGCGACGGGAGGGACGGCGGATCGTGGGGTCGCGCGGACCGAACGGAACGAACCGGTGACGCGCGTGACGATCGACGAGGTCCGCGGGGACGTCCTGCTCCCCGGTCGGATCCAGCGTCCGGACCGGACGCCCGGCGTGTATGACTGGGGGGCCCGTTCGCAGGCGTTCCTCGGCTGCGAGCGTGCGCAGGGGCGGACTGCAGACTTCGCGGGCTGGTTCATCTTCCTGGTCGACGCGTCGACCGAGGAGGTGCAGGAAGCGTTGCTGCGGCTGGGCGCGCGCGGACGGGTCGCCTACTCGTACCGGCAGGCCGAGGGGCACACGGGGTTCGACGGGGACACCCGTCCGGACGACTACCTGCAGGGCGACTCGGTGCTGGTGACGATTCGCTGGCGCGAAGGGGACCGCTGGCGCGAGAAGGCCTACGAGGACTTCTTCGCGGAGCGTGTGATTGCGCCGGACGGGGCCAAGGTGGTGAAGCCGTGGACGCCGCACTTCGTGTTCCACGGGAGCGGCGGTCAGTTCCGCGCGAAAGCGGGCTGCCTGGTGTGTCCGGCCGACTGTGCAGGCGGCCTGATCGCCAACAACCAGATGCCGGTCTACACGAACCTTCCGGTCCTGCGCTTCGACTGGAGCCAGGCGCCGCCGGTCGGCACGCCGATCGAGGTGCGCCTGCGTCCGGCGATTTCGCGCTGACCGGGCGCTCTCACCCGCCGCGGCAGCGCCGGCAGAGGATGCGGAAGGCCGAGGGATCGTCCGGTTGTGCCGTCGCGCCGGTGCCGACGAACTCCAAACCCTGGGTTGCGCCGCAGCCCGCGCACGCGCCGCGGTCCCGGCGCCACACGGCGGTGCGCACCGAGGACGGAACCTGCGCGGCCGACACGCCCGCCGCGGCGGGGGAGGAGGCCCGCGCCGCATTGCGCAGCGCGCCCCGTACGAGCGCGTCGAGCCGTTCCAGATCGGGCGCGGTCACGCGCGTTTCGAGTCCGGCGCCCCGCAGGACGAGGAAGCGGCGCCGACGCACGACCCCGTCCTGAAGCACCGCCACGAATTCCTCCACCGGCGGCGAAAGCCGCTCGAGCGGCGCCTCGAAGGGCGCCGCGCCGAGCACCCGGATGCGGCGCCGGGTCAGGACCAGGGTGGTGCGCTGCGCCCCGTGTCGCGCGCCGCCGGCCGTCCGCGCCTGTGCCTCCTCGAGGGGGATGGCCGCCCACACCGACTCCACCGCGTGGCACAGTTCGTCCTCGTCCAGGTCCCGGATCGTCGCGGGGGGGTCGATCACGGGGAGCGTGCCTTCGAGGTACGACGTGCGCAGACGGAGGGCGTTCAACTCCTCGGAAACGTAGTCCATGTCGCGCCCGGTCAGCCCGAAGTACTCCTGCAGGCGGCGGATCTCCTCCGCTTCCTCGCGGGTGATCCGGCCGTCGGCCCGCGCGAAGGCGAACCGCTGTTCCACGAGATGCACGGCCACGTCGCGGGCCTCCCGAACGCAAGCGGTCCAGTCCATCCCGCTCGTCCGCACCAGCGCGCGCAGCGACTCCGCCTCCACGGCGTCGAAGCGGCCGTCGCGGGCCATCCCGGACAACCGTTCGCGGAGCAGCTTGCCGGTGGTTTCCGCCTCCAATTCCGCTTTCTTGAGCGGGTGCAGGCACATCCGCTGCGCGACTGCCATGAGGGCGTCGCGTTCCGCGGCGCACACGACGCCGTCTTCGAGGCAGCGCCGGAAGAAGGCGCGATAGACGTCCTTGACCACCGCGCCCACGTCGGCGCGGTCGATGCCGAGGCGTCGCGCCTCGTCGACCATGCGGAAACCGGGCGTGGCGATGCCGTGCACCACCGCGGTACGGAATTCCTCCACGCGACCGGCCAGTCTCTCCTCCTCCGAGGGGGAGGCGGAGCGGAGGTGGATCGAGCGCAAAGCGCTGCGCATGACCCCGCGCAGCGTCTCCGATATCCGCGGCGGCGGGCCGGCCGGACGGGCGTCCAGGGCGGCCGAGTACTCCCCGATGAGCCCGTCGCGACGGGGGTCGTCCGGGGAAGGCACCACCATCCGGCCCTCGCAGTGCGGGCAAACCAGGGCGGTTCCGATCAGGGCGCGCGCGACTTCCAGGGTCATGCCGCAACGACAGCGAAGATGCAGGAGTTCGCTCATGCGTCCACCCTACCGGTCCGGCCGAAGAGGGACAAGCGTTTTCCCCGCCGCTACACGGCGTCGGAGGAGGCGGATCGATGCAAATCCTTGATCCGTACGATCCCGCGGCGATATGTTGGTCGAATCGCCGTCCCCGAGCCCCTTTCCGCGAGCCCTTCATGCCAGACGCCAAGAACTTCCCCCCGGAGTGGTCGCCCGGTCGATTCATCGAGAAGGTCAGCCTTGCCACCGGCGAGGTGCTGGACGTCGACATTCTCCCCAAGCAGTTGCTCGTCCAGCACCATCGCGACTACCACGTCGTGGACGTGTACTCCCGCTTCCTGATGAGCCGCCTGGTGAAGGTCACCGGCGACCCGGAGCGCGTGACCAAGGGAATGAAGGAGGTCCGCAAGTTCGGCCACAAGGCGATGGACGTCCTCGCCAAGGTCAGCGGGATGGGGGATCCGAAGAAACTGGGCAAGGCGCTGCTCGGGCTCAAGGCGAAGGAGTACTACTTCCGCTTCAAGAAGAGCCCGCTGACGCACGAGGAGGTGGAGACCCGGATCGCGAAACTGCGCCAGGAGGCGGCCCGAAAACTCGCCGCGGTGCGCAAGGGGAAGAAAACCTCCCTGCGGGTCCTGCTCACCGGCGGCACGGGGTTCATCGGCAAGGAGATTCTCTGGCAGGCGGCCAACGATCCCGACGTGGTCGAGATGGTGGTGCTGATCCGCCCCAAGGAAATCCGCGACCGGAAGACCAAACAGGTGGTGCGGGTCGATTCGCCGGCCGACCGCGGCCGGCAGCTCCTCGCGCAACTCTGGCTGGAGGACCACCCGGCCCGGGACAAGTTCCGCTTCATCGACGGCGACATCGAGAAGCCCGACCTCGGCATCGACGCGGCCGAGCGCGCCCGTCTCGCGCGTTCGCTCACCCATGTGATTCACTGCGCCGCGAGCGTCGCCTTCGACGATCCCTACGAGGAATCGTTCAAGGCGAACGTGCTCGGCACCCTCAACGCGCTCGCCTTCTCGCTGTCGCTCCAGAACGCCGAGGGAAGCCCGTTCGTGGCGCACACGAGCATCGAGACTTCCTACATCCACGGACGCCAGACCCGCGAGCCGGCGCGCGAGGACGAAATCGTCTTCCCCCGCAATTTCTACAACAACTATTACGAGCTGACCAAGGCGATGGGGTCGATCGAAACCGACCGGTTCATGCTCGAGCGCGGCCTGCGCGTCACCCAGCTCTGCCCGGCGATCGTGATCGGTGAAAGCGGGACCGGCAACAACCGCGGCGATACGAAGGTCGTCAACGCCCCGGTCAACGCCTTCGGGCGCGCCAAACAGGCGCTGGGAGAGACCTCGGGGACCTGGAGCGAGCGTTCGAAGACCTGGATGATCGCCAAGCTCGCGTGCATCTTCCCGGGCGACCCGAGCGCGGAACTCAATCTGGTCCCGGTCGATCGCGTGGTGATGGGGATCATCGCGGCGCTCAAGCGCCCCGAGGCGGTCGGCGAGCGGGTCCACCTGGCGACCGACAACCGCGTGACCTCCGAGGGGATGCGCAACATTTGCCAGGAGGAAATCGACGTCAAGGTGAAGCTGGCCGAGCCGACCATGCACCGCAACGTGACCCTGCCGGTGCTGACCAAGGTGCTGTCGGGAATGGGGCAGGAGCGCCTGGCGAACACGCTGAAGACGCTGGGCACGATCTTCGGCGGATACAGCGAGTGGGGCCAGCCGATTCACGAAGTCGGCAAGGACGTCGAGGTCCTGGGGCTGCCCCTGCCGCGGCCCAACACCGAACACGCCGTGCGCATGCTGTGCCGGCACAACCGGTTCGTGCAGGACTTCGGCCAGGTCCGCGACCTGGACGAGATTTCCCGACGGGAACGGATCTGGCATGACTTTCTCGCCGAACTCCGGGAAGCGACGGGCCAGGAACCGGGGGCGCTCGCGGCGGCGGATTTCCAGAAGCGCCTGAACGAGGCGATCGAGCTCAAGGCGTTCGAATGGAAAATGAGGAAGAAGACGGCGCCGCGGTAGGGGCCGACGGACCGGACGCGGGCGTCCTCACCGACCGCGAGCGGCGCGAACTCGCCGTTTGGGTCGAGACCGCGCTCGTGCTGGTCCCCGAGCAGCACCATCTGTGCGTCGGCCGCTGCGCGCAGGGGGAAGAGAACTCCTCCCGCGACCGCCTGCGGCCGTGGACCGTGAGCGTCGGACCTGCCGTCGTCGCCGGCAAGGCGGATGAGGCGGAGGCTCACGTCTATCGCCTGATCCTGGTGGCGCACGGCGCCCGCAAGACGACGGCGCCGCCGTGGCCGTCGCCGGCGGGGACCGGACCTCAGATCCTGTTCATTGCGCACGGGTTGCCGGGCTCCCGGGAGGCGTGACCGCCGCTCCGCCCCATTCCCTTGCCGATTTCCGCGCCGCCTCGCTACAATCTTCCCTCCCACGCGCCCTCGGGGCGCCCGTTTCCCCTTCCCGGAGGTGGTTTCGATGAGACTCCCCGTCGTTGCGTTGCTCCTGCTCGCCGCCCTCCTGCTTCCCGCCTTTCCGGCCGGAGGCGATCCCGGCGTCACCCTCCCGGCGCTCCTGACCGACAAGCTCGACAACGGCCTGGAACTGGTCATGCTGCCGAGCAAAGCGGTGCCGCTGGTCACGCTCAACATCGCGGTCAAGACGGGCGCGTATACCGAGCGCAAGGACAACAACGGCCTCAGCCATCTCTACGAGCACATGTTCTTCAAGGGGAATGAGTCGATCCCCGACCAGGAACGCTACAACGAGCGGATGCGCCAGCTCGGGATCATCCATAACGGGACCACTTCGACCGAAGGGGTGCAGTACTTCTTCACCCTGCCCAGTCGCAATCTGGAAGCCGGGATGGAGTTCATGGCGCAGGCTCTGCTTACCCCCAAGTTCGACCAGGAAGAGCTGGAGAAGGAGCGCAAGGTCGTCCACGGCGAGTATGACCGGAACGAGTCCACGCCGACCTTCCACCTCAATCGCGCGGTCTCCGACACGCTGTTCTGGAAGTTTCCCTGGCGCAAGAACCCGATCGGCGCGCGCGACGTGATCGCGGGAGCGACCGTGGCGCAGATGCGCGAGTTCCAGAAGGTCTTCTATCTGCCCAACAACAGCGCCCTGATCGTGGTCGGGGACTTCGATCCCGCCGCGGTGAAGGCGCTGGCGCGGAAGTACCTGGCCGCATGGAAGCCGGGCGCGGATCCGCACGATCCGCCGCGCGAACCGCATCCCGGGCTCGAGGCGTCGAAGACGGTGATCGTGAATCAGCCGGTGCCGTACGCGGTACTCCGACTTTCGACGTTCGGTCCCGACTGCCGCCAGGACCCCGAAGCCACTTTTGCGGCCGACGTCTTCGGAACGATGCTCAGCCTGCCGAGTTGTCGCTTCCAGAAAAACCTGGTGGAATCGCGGCTGGTCGGCGGAGCGCACATGGGGTACTACACCCAAAGCGCCGGCGGGGAGATCAACGTCTATCTGCAGTTGCGGCCGCAGAACATCCTGCCGGCGCGGGATGCCGCCCTGGCCGAGATCGCCGCGATGGGCGGTCCCGGGTACTTCACCGCGGAAGAACTGGCGAACGCCAAGCGCAGTCTGGTGATCGACCGCTTGTACGAGATGGAGGCGGGACAGGGGTTCTCCCGCAACCTGGCGTTCTGGTGGGTGGTCGGCGGCCTCGACTATTACCTGGGCTATCTCGACCAGGTGAACCGGGTGACGCTCGAGGACGTGAACCGTTTCGTGCACCGGTACGTGCTCGGCAAGACCTACGTGCTCGGCCTCCTGGTGTCGGCCGAGGCGCAGAAGACGCTGGGCCTGGACGAAAAAGGACTGGCCGGTCCGGCCCGGCTGGGCGAGGGGGCCGCGTCGGCGGAGGCGCCGGCGAAGCCGCCGTCCGGGGCGGACGAACCCGCCTCCTTCGAGGTGGCCGCGCGGGACGGCGCGCGCATTCCGGTGATCTTCCGCCCGATGCGCGAGAACGACGTCCTTGCGGTGCACGTCTTCGTGCGCGGCGGCTCGCTCAACATCACGCCGGAGCAGGGCGGGGTCGAGCATGTCCTGCTGCAGACGATGACCAAGGCGTCCGAGCGCTATCCGCGCGAGACGATGGAGGCGGAGCTGTCGCGGCGCGGGATGTCGCTGTCCGCGGAGTCGACGTACGACTACTCGGTGCTCCAGCTCAAGGGACTCGTCCAGGACGCGGAGAAGGCGGTCGACCTCCTGCAGGACGTGCTGATCGCGCCGCGGTTGGATGCGGCGGACTTCGAGGAAGTGCGCGGTCAGGCGGTGCAAACGCTGCAGCGCGAGGAGGCCGACCCGGACGACCACGTTCCGCACGTGGCGAATCGCGGTCTGTTCGCGGGGCACCCGTATCTGGCGCGACCGAAGGGGACCGCGGCGACGGTGTCCGCGCTGACGCGGGACGACCTGGTCGCCCATCACCGGAAGATCGTCCGCTCCAACCACCTCACCGTGGTGGTGGTCGGCAACCTGACCCGCGAGCGGGTGGAGAAGCTGATGACCGCGGCGCTGCAGAAGGTGCCGAAGGGGGAGGAGGCGATCGAGGTCCCAGCCTTCCCGGCCGCCGGCAAGGGGTCGGTGCACATCGAGGACAAGGAGATCCCGACCTGTTACATCCTGGCGAAGTTCGTCATTCCGAGTCCGGCGGACCCGGAGTTCGCGGCGACGCGCCTCGGTCTCGAGGTCCTCTCGGAGCGGCTCGGCGACGTGATCCGGACCAAACACGCCCTGTCGTATGCGGTGCACGCCTCCTCGGCGCAGTACCGCGCGAACTACGGAGTGATGTACGTGACCACGACGGAGCCGATGAAGACTCTCGCGCTCATGTTCGCCGAGGTGGAGCGGATGCGGCGCGAGCCGGTCGCCGCCGAGTTCCTCCGGGAGGTCGCCAATCCGATGTTCACCGGGATGTTCATGCGGGACGAGACCAACGCGGGGCAGGCGGGCTCCCTCGGGCGGGCAGAACTGGTGGGCGTGGGGTGGAAGAACACCCGCGCGCTGGCCGAGCAGCTCTTCCAGGCGACGCCGGATCAGGTGGTGAAGGCGATGGATCGCTGGTTGCACCACTTCCACATCGGCATCATCGGACCGGCGGGCCGGCTGGACCGCGCGAAACTCGAGGAGTACGCGAAGTAGCCGGGGGGGCGGGGAGCCGCGCGGCCGCGCTTGCGAGGGCCGCGCGCTCCGCGGCGGTGAGGCGAAAGGCGGCTTCGACGGCGGCGTCCACCCCGGTCGCCCGCCGTCCGGCCCGGGCCACGCGCGCGGTGCGCGGGTCGTCCGGCGCCGGCCAGGGGATGCGATCCAGGTCCATTTTCTTCAGATGCGGCAGGCTGGTCCGGTTGGTGGCAAGGGCCTCGGCGTAGATCACGCGCGCGAGTCGCGAATTGAGCAGCGCGAGCGCGATCCAGAGGTCGGCGCGCCGGGTGGCGCGGAGGAAATAGAGCGACTGCTCCGGCCACCGTCCGGTCGTGTCCAGGGCCGCGCGCAGGCAGGCGCCGGTCTTCGGGACGAGCACCTTGTCGCGGGCGCCGAGGAGACGCGGATCCTGCGTACCCCCGACCAGGCGGGCGCGATCCTGCGCCAGCCAGGCCTGTCCGGGGACGGCGAACGGGCGGACATGCGCGCCCTTCAACACCGGGAGCGGATCCGCGCCCTCCGGAGCCGCGGTGACCGACCCGGGCGACGCAATGAACCCGGTATGGGTGGCGACGTGGTTCCCGAGCCGGTCCGCTCCTTCGAGCAGGCGCGCGACGAGCGCCCGCAACACGGGGTCGGGAACGCACCAGAAGCGGCAATCCTCCTGGGCAAGCAGGTCCGCCTGCGGCACGCGCGCCCGCGCGCTCCCGCCGGAGGTGCTGTCCCGGATGCGCACGGTGTCGGTCGGTCGGGGAGCGGCGGCATCGAGGCGGTAGAGCAAGGCGTCGGCGTGGACGCCGGGGATGCGCACCCCGAAGCGGAGGAGGCGCAGCCGCGCCGTCTCCAGGAGGGTCCGTCGAAGGACGCGGTATTGACGGTTGTGGGCCAGGCGGTCGGGGACGAGGAAGACCTGCCGCCCTGCGGGGCGCAGGCGCGCGAGGGTCAGACGCAGGAAGAGTTCGAACAGGTTGGGCCGGTAGGAGTCCGCGCCGAGGCGCCGGGCGAGCGCGCGCGCAGGCGCATGGTCGCGGGAGGGGAGGCGGTGCTTCCCGGAGAGCGGGACCCAGGGGGGATTTCCGATCACCAGGTCATATCGCCCGGGGACACCCTGGCGGAGGACATCGCGCCGGTGCACGCGCACGGCCCGTGCGAGGCGCGCCGCGAGGGCAGGGGAGGGGGGACGTCCCGTCCGGCGGGCCTCGTGCTCCGCCGCCGCGTCGGCCAGGACTCGGCGGGCGGCCGACACCGCGGCACGATCCGAATCGAATCCCGTGAGCGAGCAGAGCAGGCGGGGAGCGGGGAGCGCGGGGAACGCCGCGGCGATCCGCTGGAAGGCGGCCAGCAGGACACCGCCGGCCCCGCAGGCCGGATCCAGGACCAGGGGCAGCGCGTCGGGACGTAGCCGCAGGCCGCGGTAGGCCTCGTCGACCAGTTCCCGCACCAGCGGCCACGGAGTGTCGTAGGCGCCCTGCCGGCGCCGGAAGCGTCGCGCGGCCCGCGCGCGATCGCCGGCCGAGCGCGCCCAGGCGGCGCGTGCCTCCTCGCCTGCGCGACGCTCGTGAGTCGGCGCGCTCAGAAGAGGAGCCTCACGCGCGCGCGATGCTTCTCCGGAACGGCACCCCAGACCGCATCCTCGATCTCGGTGCGCGTGTACCGGGTGCTGAAGTGGCTCAGCACCAGCATCGACCCCTCGAAACGGTCGAGCCGCTCCACGACTTCGAACAGGTGGGTGTGCTTCTTGCGCGCCGCATCCCGCACCTCCTCCGCGCGGATGAAGGTGCTCTCCAGGATCAGGACGTCGCTCGTGCGCACGATCGGCGTGTCGTCGAAGGCGCGGATGGTCGAGTCGCCGACGAAGGTCACCAGCGGTTCCCGCACGGTGTAGAGCAAATCTTCCCCCGCCTGCCGGCGCCGGGCGATCTCCGGCCCGGGCAGCCCCAGGAACTCCGGCTTCAGCTTCTGCCGTTCCTCCAGAACCGCGAAGCCCATCGATGGGACGGAGTGGTCGGTGCGGAAGGGATGGACCTTCAGGCCGCGGCGGAGTTCGACTTCGCGCCCGTGCTCGAGCGGCACCATCTTGTAGTCGCAGGGGAGGCGGCGGCACTCGAGCCGCTCCCAGGCGCGGATCAGATTTTCCAGATCCGGGACGATCGTGGCAGGGGCGTAGATCGTCGGCGGGGCCATGTCGAGGAGGCCCCGGGTCGAGATGTACTTGGTGAGCCCGAGGGCATGGTCCTGGTGGCCGTGGGAGAGCAGGCAGTGGTCGAGGTTCACGGCGTCCCGGGGACCGCGCCCGATGTCGAAGATCAGGTTGAGCTCGGGGACCTTGACGTAGGTCTCCACCGTGGAGATGGAGATCCCCTCGAGCGTGAACCGAGCGCACTTGACCCGCATCCGCGACTCCCCATGACCGGCGCGGCATTATAGCCGGTCAGAGGATCTCCCGCAAAAAGTACCAGAATTGCTCCAGGAGCTTCTGTTGCCACGGGCGCGCGGGCCAAAGGGCGGGATCGACCGCGCGGCAGAGAGGGAGCTGCGCGGCGAGGACTTCTTCCACCCGGGCCGCCGCCGGCGCGTCGACGAAGGTCAGCGTAGCCTCGAGGTTGTGGAACAGGCTGCGATGGTCCAGATTGTAGCTCCCCACGATCGCCCACTGGCCGTCGACGACCGCGCACTTGGCGTGGAGGACCGCGCCGACCATCTCCCAGATCTTCACCCCCGCGCTCAGCAGCCCCTGGAACGTGGCCCGGGAGGCGTAGTAGATCGGGGCGATGTCCGTCTTCTCCGCCACCATCACCCGTACGTCCACCCCGCGTCGCACCGCCGCCTGCAACGACCGGCGGATGCGCAGGTCGGGGATAAAGTAGGCATTCGCCAGCAGGATCCGCCTTCGGGCCTGGCCGATGGCGTGCAGGTAGGCGTTGCGAATCGCGTGACGCAGCCGCGAACGATGGTTCCCGATCACCAGAGCCGGGATGTCGGTCGCCAGACCTCCACAGGCGGCGACCATCGCGTCCTGCACGGCGGAAGTCGGGGGCAGGTGGCGGGGGATCGGCGGGCCGGCCTCGCGGGTCCAGGTCTCCACGAAGAGGGCATTCAGATCGGCTGCGGCGGGCCCCATGACCTGCAGGTGGACATCCTGCCAGTTTCCGCCCCCCTGCGCGGCGCTCCGGTACTCGTCCGAAATGTTGAGCCCGCCCGTGAACCCGTTCCAACGGTCGACGACGAGAATCTTCCGATGATTCCGACGCCGCCATCCCCAGCGCGATCGCCACGGTCCCAGAGGACGAAACTCGAGGACCCGGGCGCCGGCGTCCTTCAGCGGGCGAAGAAAGGCGTCGGACAGCGTCGCGGATCCAAATCCGTCGAGCATGACGCGCACGGCCACGCCGGCACGGGCACGTTCCATCAGGGCATCCCGAAACATCTCGCCGGTCCGGTCGCCGGCCAGGATGTAGGTCTCCAGGTGGATCTCCTGGCGGGCGGCAGCGATCCCCCGCAGCATGCAGTCGAACGCGGCGTCGCCGCCGGCAAACAATCGGATCGCGTTTCCCGGGCGCAAGGCCGCAGGATGGACGCAATAGCGCAATTGGGCTTCAGCCAGGGTGCTCGGAAACATGCTGTGGATAACCTGTGGAAACTGGCCACGGGAGCGATGCCCACGGGCAACGGGCCCCGCAGGTTCTTGACGGGCGGAAATGGCCTTCCGGCCGATGACTGTGCGGTCTCTGCGCTCCAGGCGATGTAAGACTATGCTATTACATACCTTGCGATCCGGTCAAGAGTGGGGAAATTTTCACGCCGGCGCACCCGCAGACGCCTCGGATTCGTGACAGGCAGTCGTTTTTTTTCTACCACGGGTAGGAGCCTTCGTGTGGATAAACCGCGGCGCGGGGGCCCTAGACCCACTTTTTCGTAGGCCGGGCCCGGCTGTCAAGAATTGCATCGGCAGGAGATGAATATTCTCCGAAGGGGTTACGAAAACGAAACGCACCACGGGCGCGGGCGCGCCGCCTGCGAATCCCTTGACACCCCCGACGGCCCCGCCTAATGTACGGGGGCGGACCGGGCCCGCTCCGACGATCGCTCCCCCCCGACCCCGCCCGCAATGAGCCCCGTCATGGCCGCGCGCGTGAAGATCATCAAGGGCAAGCAGGCCGGGGCGGCATTCGAACTGCTCGAGGAGGTCTTTCTCGGGCGGGATGACGACAATCACATCCAGATCCTCGACGAGACCTGCTCCCGGCATCACGCGCGGATCCGCTGGTTTGAATCGCGCCATGCGGTGACGGACCTGGGGAGCAACAACGGGACGTTTGTCAACAACGACAAGGTCGAGGAGTGCGTGCTGAAGGACGGCGATCGCATCCTGATCGGCAACACGGTGCTGGTGTACGAGGAGGATCGCGGCACGGCCTTCGAGGAACGGGGGACGGTCCACGTGAAGGGGGAGTCGTCCCCCGACCTGCAGGTGGCTTCGAGCGTGGCCGCGCAGGATCTGGACCTGTTCCCGCCGGGGCGCGGCGACGCGGCGCGGGCGCTGGGACGGTTGCAGCGCCTGTACCAGGTGTCGCACGCGATCGCCTCGGTGGCGGAGGCCGCGGAGCTGTTGCCGCGGGTGGTGGAATTGGGGATGGAGGGGGTGGACGCCGAGCGGGGATTTCTGCTCCTGCGCGACGAGCGGGCGGGCGAATGGACGCCGGCGGCGGTGCGGCCCGCCGAGGCGGGAACCGGGGGCGACCTGCGGGTGAGCGACACGATCATCCGGCGTGCATTGGATGAGCGGCGGTCGCTTCTGGTCGCGGACGCCCGGAGCGAGTCGTGGCTGGGCGGTCAGGAGAGCGTGGTGCGGTACAAGGTCGGTTCGGTGCTGTGCGCGCCGCTGGTGGTGCGCGGGGCGGCCATCGGCGTGCTGTATGTCGATCGCGCGCAGGCGGGGCGACGCTTCGACGAAGACGACCTGGCCTTTCTGACCGGGGTGGCGCAGCAGTCCGCGCTGGCGTTGGCGCAGGTTCGGCGGTTCGAGGAGGCGCGCAGCGAGATCGCCGAACTGCGGCGCGCCGCGGCGCCGCGGACCTCGATCGTCGGACGGTCCAAGACCTTCACCGCCGTGCTCGATCTCGTCCGCAAGGTTGCGCCGACCCCGGCCACCGTGATGCTGACCGGGGAGACCGGCACGGGCAAGGAGGTGCTTGCCCGCGCGCTGCACGAGCAGAGCCCGCGCCGCGACAAGCCGTTCGTGGCGGTGAACTGCGCCGCCCTGGTCGAGAGCCTGCTCGAAAGCGAGCTTTTCGGCCACGAAAAGGGCGCCTTCACCGGCGCGACCGACCGGCGCAAGGGGAAATTCGAACTGGCGCACACGGGAACGCTCTTCCTGGACGAAATCGGCGAGATGACGATG
>CAZWCX010000063.1:0-40294 GCA_964632945.1 uncultured Planctomycetia bacterium
CATGGGGTTAAGCGCTGGCCCGGCGGTGTCCTTGAACGGATCGCCGACCGTGTCCCCCACCACCGCGGCCTTGTGTTCGTTGCTGCCCTTGCCGCCGTGCTCGCCGTGCTCGATGTACTTCTTGGCGTTGTCCCACGCCCCGCCCGAATTCGCCATCATCACGGCGAGAACGAATCCCGTGCCGAGGCCGCCGATCAGCAATCCCATCACCCCGGGCACGTTCAGGACCAATCCGACCAGGACCGGCACGACGATCGCCAGGAGCGAGGGCATGATCATCTCCCGCTGGGCTCCCGCCGTGGAGATGGCCACGCACCGCGCGTAGTCGGGCGTCGCGGTGCCCTCCATGATGCCCGGGATCTCCTTGAACTGCCGGCGCACCTCCATGACCATCGAGCCGGCGGCGCGACCGACCGCCTTCATCGACATGGCGCAGAAGACGAACGCCATCATGCTTCCCAGGAACACCCCGCACATCAGGTTCGGGTTCATGGCGTGGATCTGGTAGAACTCCACGAACTGGTCGAGGGTGGCGGAGCGCGCCATGATCGGTTCCGCGCTGCTGGCGATCTTCATGAACACGCGCGGCAGGACGTCGGGACCGGGGAGGACGTCCTTCACCATGTAGCCGAAGCCGACGTCGGTGAATTGTTGCTCCGAAAGGCCGGTCACGTTGCGTGCGAGGAACGTGATCCCCTGCCGCACCTCTTCCAGGTAGGCGGCCAGGAGGGCGAGGGCCGTGAGGGCCGCCGAACCGATGGCGAAGCCCTTGCCGGTCGCCGCCGTGGTGTTCCCCAGCGCGTCCAGGGCGTCGGTGCGCTCACGCACGTGCGGGGGCTGGTTGGTCATCTGCGCGTTGCCGCCCGCATTGTCGGCGATCGGACCATACGCATCGGTCGCCAGCGTGATCCCGAGCGTCGACAGCATGCCCACCGCCGCGATGGCGATGCCGTAGAGCCCCATGATCGAGGAGGAGAATCCGCCGCAGGCCCCGAACGAGGCCATGATGGCAAAGACGATGACCACGACCGGGATGTACGTGGACATCATGCCCACCGCGATTCCGTCGATGATGACGGTCGCGGGGCCGGTCTTCGCATGAGCGGCGATCCCCTTCGTGGGCGCAAAGTCGTTCGACGTGTAGTACTCGGTCCCTTTGGCGATGATCACGCCGGCGATGAGCCCCACGCTGATCGACCAGAACGCCCCCCAGCCGATCTTGGGCAGGCCGAGGAAGCCCGCGCCGCCCAGCTTCGCCAGGTCGGCATCGCTGAACGACGTGAAGCAGAGGAGGATGCCGATCAGCGCCCCGCCGATCGTCAGCGCCGAAGACAGGTTGATGCCGCGGAAGAGCGCGGCCATCAGGCTCTTCAGCGAGGTATCCTCGCCGGTTCGGACGAAGTAGATCGAGACGATGCTGGCGATGTTGCCGAGTCCGGCCAGGATCATCGGCAGCACCACCCACTGAATCTCGGACACGCCGATGCTGTGCGCGGCGGCGTAGCCGATCGCCGCGGTGGCCAGCACCGCGCCGCAGTACGACTCGTACAGGTCCGCGCCCATGCCCGCGACGTCGCCGACGTTGTCCCCGACGTTGTCGGCGATCGTGGCCGGATTGCGCGGATCGTCCTCCGGAATCCCGGCCTCGACCTTGCCCACCAGGTCGGCGCCCACGTCCGCCGCCTTGGTGAAGATCCCGCCGCCGACGCGCGCGAAGAGCGCCTGCGTGCTCGCGCCCATCCCGAACGAGAGCATGACCACCGTCGTCTCCCGCAGTTCGAGTCCGACGATGCTGTTCAGCACGAAGAACCAGATCGTGATGTCGAGCAGGCCCAGACCCACGACCACGAGACCCATCACCGCGCCGGCGCGGAAGGCGACCTGGAGACCCTTGTTCAGGTTCTCCTTGGCCCCGAAGGCCGTGCGGTTCGAGGCTTCCGTCGCCGTGCGCATCCCGAGATAGCCGGACAGGCCCGAGAAGAAGCCGCCCGTCAGGAACGCGAACCACACGTACTCGTTCTGCACGTGCAATCCGTACGCCATGTACGCGAGCAGGACGCACAGGACGAAGAAGACGATCCCGACGACCTTGTACTGCTGGTACAGGTAGGCCATGGCGCCGGTCTTCACGTATCCGGCGATCTTGATCATCTCCTCCTCGCCGGGGGACTGCTCCCGCATCCAGGTATAAAACTTCCGGGCATAGACAAGCGCCGCGATCGATCCGATCGGGGCAATCACCCAGTACCACGGAATCGAGGGCGCAGGCGCATGGGCCTCCGCCTGGCCGAGCGCCCACGCCCCCGCCAAAAACGGCAGCGCGAACGCCACGAGGGGGCCAAGCCCCCGCTTCAGCAGTTTCAACACGATCAGGTACCCTCCTCCACTCTGTCCGGAGTCGAAAGTCCGTCCACCGCCCCCGGGCCGGCCGGCCCGGGCCTGGTGGGGCTTCAACCTTGATCTCCTAGGTTGGTCCGGTCGCTTTTCGCGCCGGGCTTGGTTGCTCGTCGTCGGCGATGCACCGGGGCCTCGCCTCCTCCTCGCGCCTCGCCGGGCGCGAACATCGCCTCGGCCGAACCCGGGATCTCCCGATGGAAGCCCCACTAGGATCCGGCCATCTCCCGAAGTCGCTCCGCGCGACTCGCGAAGAGCGGGATTTCAAAGAGGCCGTTTTCATCGATCACCTTCTCGTAGACGGCCAGCGCCTTGACCGCGTGCTGCGCCGCCTCCGCCCGCCGCCCCGCGCGCGTCAACCGGTAGGCCGCCGCCTCGTCCGGCAGCGCCTCCCGGATCTGCTTCAAACCGTCCCCCCAACGCCGCCAGGACTCCTGGTACGGATCCGACTTCATGTGCCGGGTCGTGCACGAGTGGATCAGCTGCTCCCACTGCTCCTTGAGCGGATCCGGCTCACCCGCCTCCACGCGCGCATACGCGGCCTCGCAAATCCGAAACAGGTTGTCGCGCAGCCGCCGTTCCAGGGCCCCCTGCCGGAACAGGTTCTTCGACGACTTCAGGGCCTTGTACTCGCTGGCGATCGCCCAGGTGATCGGAAAAGCCGCCTCCAGCCCCGACTCGCGTCGGACCGCGTCGGCCGCCTCTTCCAGGGCGATCACCTCGCGCAACCGCTGAATGTACTGGATCCGCTCGTTCCAGAAGGTGGTCCCCGGAAAGTAACGGTTGTCCACGTAGCGGCAATAGCGGATCGTCTCTTCCAACTGCCGCTGCGCCGCCTCCCAGCGGCGGGGATCCTGATCCATCCCCGGCCGGGACCAGCAGTCCCCCATCCCATGGAAGCCGATGTGGTACATCGAATCCACGATCAGCCCCTCGTATTTGTCCACGTAGTAAGCAGAGAGGTTGTTCTCCTCGGCATCGAACAGGCGCTGCGCCTTGGTCATATACTGGATCGCCGTGTCGTAGGCGCATCGGCGATCCTGCGACTCGATGATCTCGAGAACCTTCTGCTCGCTCTCCGGGGCCAGCGTGTGCTCCGCGCGCGGGACCCGGTGCCAGTAGACGTATCCGAGCCAGAAGATGGCCCGTTCGTTCTTCGGATTCTTGCGCGCACCCTGCTCCAGGTACTCCAGCCCGGCGCGAATCCATTTCACCTTGTCCTTGGGCGCGTCGAAGAGATTCGAGATGTTGTACGCCATGTTCCAGCCATTGTGGGCGTACACCTCGACCATTCGCGGCTGCAGGCGCCCGATCGCCTCGGTGACGAGCCGCATCTCCTCCCACTTCTTCTCCTTGGTCAGCCGGTCCATGCGCAGCCACAGGAAGTCCACGGCGATGGCCCGGAAGCCGCCCAGGAGGATGCTGCCGACATACTCCATGACGAATTCGTCGGGCGGCACCTGCTCGAACGGCGTGGCCTCCTGAAGCTCCCGCTGCTCCGGCAACTCGTTCACGTACACCTGCACGAGCGAGAAGATCAGCACCGCGATCGCCGCGGCGAACGCGGACCGGCGCTCCGAGGAAGTCCAGTGCGTCATCACTTGAGCTCCCTCATGGAGAAGAACAGCCAACCAAGGAGAAACGCGGTCACGCTGTAAATCCCCGCATACCCCATCAGATCCAGGACATGCGCCCCCGGAATCGCCACCCCCTGCAACACCATTTCCGGCGTGTCGAACCGGCTCAGGTCCGGCAGTACGTCCACGGCGATCCGGCTCAGATACTGCGAGTACTCGAGCACCCAGAGCGGCAGGTCGGAAGGATCCGGGTGGTAGTGCCCCAGCCCCTCCCGCGTGTGAATGGAGCGGATCGTCTGCTCCACGGAGCGGAGGGCCCCGCGAACGAATTCCACCAGGCTGCCGGTGAGGACGAAGAACAGCCCCAGGAAGATGCTCACCGGTCCGCTGACCACCGTGGAGCCCATGAGAGTGAGCGACACGATCATGACGCACAGACCGAACGTGGTCAGCAGACTCGCCGCAAAGTTGCGCTCGTACCCCCGCGGGATCGGCTTCGTGAACAGCACCAAACTCGTCGGATTCGAACCGATGCCGCTCTTCTTGTCCGTCGGGGACAGGAACACCTTCAGCAGCCCGCTGTCCGTCACGAGCGAGCCCGGAATCTCGAAGCGGGCGGGGACGTTCCACATCAGGCGGAGATTGACGCGGTGGAACTCCTTGGTGTCCTCCCGGACGATGGTCAGGGTGCCGTCCCCCGCGAAGGATGCATCCCGGCTGCGCGCCTCCACCGTCAGCTCCCCCCGGATCCGATCCCCCATCTGCTCCGGCACGAGGCCGTAGAAGTCCCAGTGGAATCTCGATTCCGGTGCCTCCTCGAGCCAAAGCCGCGGGGGCTCGGTCGACGAAAAGACGCCGTTCGCGTTCCCGGGCGCCCCGGCATTGTGAACGAAGGTGAAGGTCACCGGCTCGATGCGCCGCCGGACCTCCAGAAGCCCGGACCCCTCCCCGGTCAGCGAGCCGTCGATCCAGCGCACGTAAAGCGCCGAGAGCGTCCCCATGCCGGCGAAGAACAGGAACAGCACGAACGAAAACCCGAGCAGCTTGCCCGCGAGGGTTCTCAACCGCGTGATCGGCTTGGTCAGCACGAGGAAGAGCTTCTTCCCTTCCACGTCCTCCGGGATCGAAGTGGCCGAGAGAAACACGGCCAGCAGGATCCCGAAGAACGAAACCGTACGCAAGCACCAGCCCTGGATCAGGCGGAGCTTCGCCTGCAGGTCGATCGCGGGAAGACTGATCGCCAGCCCGATCAGTAGAGCGGTGAAGAACAGCAGTCCGAGGAAGACCTTACGTCGGACCGACTCCTTCACCGTTACGTCGGCTATCGACAGGATCTGCCACATTCTCGCTTTCCCGGATGGTCTTCAGGAACAAGTCCTCGAGGGTCGCCGAGGGATTGCCGACCGACAGGACCTTGCCCCCGTCCTTTCGCACCAGCTCTTCCACCTGCTTCCGCGTCTCGTCCTTCATTCCCTGCGTGGTGATCTGAATCTGTTCCCGGATGGTCAACAGGTCCCGAACGGTCCCCGTCTTGCGCAGCTTCCCCAGGTGCAGGATCGCGATCCGGTCGCACACGTCCTGCACGTCGGCCAGCAGATGGCTCGACATCAGGATCGTCTTTCCTCTCGCCTTGAGGTCCAGCGTGAGGTCCTTGAGCTGGCGGCAGACGATCGGGTCGAGTCCCGAGGTCGGCTCATCGAGGAAGATCAGCTCCGGATCATTGATCAGGGCCTGCGCGAAGCCGAGCCGCCGGGCCATCCCCTTCGAGTACTGGCCGACCCGCCGCCGCCGGACTTCCCAGAGCCCGACCATCTTGAGCAGTTCCTCGGACCGCCGGCGGCGCTCCTTGCGGGGGATGTCGAACAGCCTCCCGTAGAAGTCGAGCGTCTCCATCGAGTCGAGGAACCGGTACAGGTAGGACTCCTCGGGCAGATAGCCGATCCTCTTCTTGACCGGGACATCGCGGGGATCCGCGCCGAGGACGCCGGCCTTGCCGGAGGTCGGGAAGAGGAGGCCGAGCAGGATCTTCATGGTCGTGCTCTTGCCCGATCCGTTGGGCCCGAGCAGCCCGAAGATCTCCCCCCGGTAGACTTCGATATTGAGATTCTCGAGCGCCAGGTTCTGCGCCCGACCCCAGAAGTCAACGAAGATCTTGCCCAGACCCTCGGTGCGAATGACGACTTCGTCCTGCGCCATGCGGATCCGCCTCTTCTGGACTACTTCGAAGCGCCACCCTTGTCGCCGGAGGGGTCCGGTTTCTTCTCACCGCCGCGTGCGGCAACCCATTCCTTCCATTTGCGCAGCGTCTCATCCCGCCCCTCGACCGACTGAGTCAGCGAACCCAGGTTCTGCCCGGAAATGCGCTCGAGGGCGCGCGCGGCGTAATAGGCGAGCGAACGGTCCGTGGACGCCTCGACGAGCGACTTGTCGAGCATCTTGCCCAATTCCGGCACCGCCTTTTCCGCCTTCAGGCGCCCGAGCGCCTGGGCGGCCGCCCCCGCCACGAGCATCTCGTGGTAGGTCTTGGCGTCGCTCGTGAGCATTCCGATCAGCGGATCCACGGCGTCGGCCGTGCGCAGGATTCCCAGCGCGACCGCCGCCTCGTACTGGAGGTCGGGATCCTCCTTCACCTTCAACCCTTCGATCAGGGCCGGCACCGCCTTGGCGTCGCCGAGTCGGCCGAGAGCGCGCGCCGCGGCGGATCGCACGCTGCGCATGTACACGTCCTGGTCCTTCAATCGCTCGATCAACCCGGGCACCACGGCGGGATCTCCCAGGTGCCCGAGCATGTCGCATACCACGTACCGGCTTGCCGCCTCCTTATCCTGCAGGTGCCGGGCAAGGGCCGGAGACGCCCGGCGGCCCAGCAGCAGCAATTCTTCCCGCGCCTCGTCCGAGACCAGCGGATCATCCGACATCAGGCTCGCGAACAGCCCCTCGACATCCTTCTCTAGATCTTGCGCCAAAACGGGTTGCGAGAGAACCGTGAGCAGGAGGAGAACCAGGCTCGGAACGAGCAGGGCGAACGGTCTCCGGACCAGGGGATTCATGCGAGGCTCCTGAGCGTGGGCGGATGACAGCGGGAAAAACCGACGGCGCAGCGCGGTCTCGTCAGGTGCGCGAGACCACGCGGGCGCGTGATATTATGGTGGGTCGCCGGTCTTTGTCAAACAATTCGGGTCGGGGGATGTGCGTCGCGGGCGGAGGCCGGGGGCGCTCCCGGCGGCCGACCCGGGTTCGATCGTCCTACCGGTACCGGAGACCGAGCGACCGAGGGGGCCTCCGTACCTCCCGGGCGAGATCCGGCCCCCTCGAGGGGCGGCCAGGGGGCGGGGGAACGCGACCCGAACGGCCGGGAGCCCGTGGCGTCCGGTCGGGCGACCGTGCTCCGGGGAGGACCCCTCGGCCGGCCCGGATCGCCTGCCGGGCGGGAGTCTCCCGAGGCCCCTCCGGCGGCGCCGACAGGAGGCGAGAAAACCGTTGGCAATCCGGTTTCCCTCTGTATAATGAGACTCCCCTTGCGGCCTTGTGTAGGGGCCGCCCGCGTCGCTGGACGCGGCCCGGCATATCGGTGGGCGACTGCGAAAGGAACGGGTGGCAGCGAATGATTCGTATCAAGGTGGAGCGAGGCGATCGCCTCGACAAGGCACTCCGGCAGTTCAAGCGCATTTGCAACGACGCCGGACTCTTCCGGGAAATCAAGCGGCTGACCTACTACGAGAAGCCGAGCGAGAGGCGCCGTCGCGAGGAGCAGCAGCGCGAGAAGAACATCCGGAACGCGGAGAAGAAGAAGCTCAAGAAGAAGAAGGCCCGCGTCTATCGCCCGCCCGGCGCGGTCTAGCCCACTCTCCTTCCGGGCCCTCTCTCCTCGGCGGAGCGCAGCCTCCGCAGCGGCGCGCGCGGCTCGAACCGGGTACACCCGTTCGCGCCGCGCCCGATCCGGGATCTTCCGAGCCCCCCCTTCCCCGCGCGTTCGACCCGCCGGTGGGGGCGTTTTCTCGGCGGCACTCGGGCGCCGGCGGCGGTCGTTGATTTGTGGCAGAGGTTTTGCTAGGTTGACCCGACTTTGCGCCGACTCGGTCGCCCCGCGCCCGAGCCCGCGCACCCAAACGCGTCTCTAGCGTGTAGGAGAACGGTCGTTCATGCAATACGACTTCAAGACGATCGAAAGCAAGTGGCAGGACTTCTGGGAACGCGCCGACTCCTTCAAGGCCAAGGAAAAGTCGAGCCGACCGAAGTACTACTGCCTCATGATGTTCCCCTACCCCTCGGGAACGCTCCATGTCGGGCACGGGCGCAACTACATCATCGGCGATGCGATCGCCCGGTACAAGATCATGCAGGGATTGAATGTTCTGACGCCGATGGGTTGGGATGCGTTCGGGCTGCCCGCCGAGAACGCGGCCATCCGCGAGGGCATCCACCCGAGTCAGTACACGCTGCGCAACATCGAGCGGATGAAAGAGCAGTTCCGCAAGTGGGGGGTGATCTACGATTGGAGCCGCGAGATCGCGGCCTGCCACCCCGGGTACTACCGCTGGACGCAGTGGCTGTTCCTCCAGCTCCACAAGAAGGGGCTCGCCTATCGCGCCTTGGGACCGGTCAACTATTGTCCGTCCTGCCAGACCGTGCTCGCCAACGAGCAGGTGATCGAAGGCGCATGCGAGCGATGCGAAAGTCCGGTCGAGCCGCGTGAGATGGAGCAGTGGTACTTCAAGATCACCCAGTATGCCGACCGCCTGGTCGACGATCTGGATGAGCTCGAGGAGTGGCCCGAGCGGATCCGCACGATGCAGGAGGAGTGGATCGGCCGGAGCAAGGGCGCCCGGATCGTGTTCGAGCTGGAAGGATACGAGGAGAGTCTTCCGGTCTTCACCACGCGTCCCGACACCGTGTTCGGCGTGACGTTCATGGCGCTCGCCCCGGAGCATCCGCTGGTGGCGAAGCTCGCCTCCGAGTCGGCGGACAAGGACAAGATTCTCGCCTTCGTCGCCAAGGCCCAGGCCATCGACAAGCGCGATCGCGGCTCTGCCGGGATCGAGAAGGAAGGGATGTTCCTCGGCGCCTATGCCATCAATCCGGTCAATGCCGAGCGCGTACCGATCTGGGTGACCAATTATGTCGTGATGGATTACGGCACCGGCGCGGTCATGGGCGTCCCCGCCCACGACCAGCGCGATCTCGAGTTCTCGCGGAAGCACCGCCTGCCGGTGCGCGTGGTGATCCAGCCCAAGGGCCAGACGCTCGATCCCAACGTGATGCGCGAGGCGCACGAAGGCGAAGGGGTGCAGGTGAACAGCGGTCAGTTCGACGGGCTGCCGAACGTGTTCGCCACCAAGAAGATCATCGAGTTCCTCGAGGAGAACGAGATCGGGGAAGCGACCACGAACTATCGGCTGCGCGACTGGCTGATCAGCCGGCAGCGGTACTGGGGCGCGCCGATCCCGATCGTCTACTGCGAGCGATGCGGCACCGTGCCGGTGCCCGAGGAGAAGCTGCCGGTGCTGCTCCCGGACCACGTGGACTACAAGCCCACCGGCGGCCACAGCCCCCTGCACAACATTCCCGACTTCCTGAACACGTCGTGCCCGCAGTGCGGCGGCAAGGGCCGGCGCGAGACGGACACGCTCGACACGTTCGTCGATTCCTCCTGGTACTTCCTGCGCTATCTCTGCCCGCGCGACGAGAAGCGGGCATTCGATTCGGATCTAGCCAACCGCTGGATGCCCGTCGACCAGTACGTCGGCGGGGCGGAGCACGCCACGAAACACCTGATCTACGCCCGCTTCATCACCAAGGTTCTCTATGACTTCATGCTGGTCGAATTCGAGGAGCCGTTCCAGCGGCTGTTCGCGCAGGGCATGATCACCAAGGAAAGCGTCTGGTGCGCAACCTGCCGCAAGTACCTCTTCGAGGGCGACTATGCCGAGAAGAAGTGCGTGAAGTGCGGTCGCGAGCCGGAAATCCGGCTGGAGAAAATGTCGAAGTCCCGCGGCAACGTGGTGGATCCGGGGATCCTGGGCGAGAAGTACGGCGCCGACACGCAGCGGGTCTACACGCTGTTCGTCGGGCCGCCGGAAAAGGATGCCGTCTGGGACGACCAGGGCGTCATGGGCGCGCACCGGTTCCTGTGGCGCGTCTGGCAGATGGTGGTCGACCACAAGGACCAGATCAAGGGCGCGGCCGAGAAGCCGTCCGCCCCGGCGAAACTTCCCCCGCCGCTGAAGGACCTCTGGCGCAAGTGCCACGAGACCGTCAAGAAGGTCACCGAGGACATGGAGGGGGACTTCAAGTTCAATACCGCGATCAGTGCGATCATGGAACTGGTCAACGAGTACAAGAAAGTCACGGACTTCCCGGCGGCGGGCCCGGAGGGTCTTGCCGTCCTCCGCCACACGCTCGAGACCACCGTGATCCTGCTGTCCCCCTTCGCGCCCCACCTCAGCGAGGAATTGTGGGAGATGCTGGGCAAGCCTGCGGGAATCCTCAAGATCGCCTGGCCGAAGCACGATCCCAAGGCGCTCGTCGTCGATGAGATCGAGCTCGTCATCCAGGTCGACGGCAAGGTCCGCGGCCGGATGAAGGTGGCGGCCAACATCTCCGCGGAGGACGCCCGCAACAAGGCGCTCGTCGACCCCAAGGTCCAGGAGATCCTGGGGGGTCAGACGCCCAAGGACATCATGTACATCACCGGTCGCCTGGTCAACGTCGTCACCGACGCCAAAGAGAAGAAGAAGGCGGAAGCGGCGGCACAGCAGGCGGCCGAGGCCGGAATCACCGGGTCCGGCGACTGGGTGTCGATCGGCGAGGAACGCGATCCCGGTCAGATCCCGGGGGCGCCGCAGGGCACCTAGCGCGACCCTGCCGGGGGATTCTTCACCGGGATGCGGAGCCTCGCCTGCGGGCGAGGCTCCTTCTCATTTCGGCGCACGCGGGGCGGAAAACGCGCCGGCGGCCGGGGAGAAACCCCGTTTCGTCCGGGGCCGGGAGAAATACTTGAAAATGCACTGAAGAGTGGTATCGTAGATCGGGTGTGTGTCCATCGGGCGGCGCCGCAACCCACGTTCGGCGTTAGGGAAGCGTTTGTCTGCCCGGGGATGACGCGGAGTCGCCGAATGAAGGCCCACCTCCTCATCACCAACGGGCAGCTGGCGGGGACCGTGGTGCCTGTGGGAGACGGGCAGACCCTCACCTTCGGTCGCTCGGACATGAGCGACATCGTCATCCCCGACGGCAAGGCCAGCCGGATCCATTGCAAGATCCAGAACGCGGGCGCTGTGGTCGAGGTCTTCGACCTCAACAGCAGCAACGGGACCTACTGCAACCAGCGCCGCATCGAGCGCAGCGCGCTGAAGCCCGGCGACGAAATCATGGTCGGCGAGACCGTCATGATCTTCGAGGTCGCGCCCGCGACCGAGTCCGACATCGTGCAGCCGACCGGCGCAACCCCGCAGCCCATCACCACCCGGGGATCCGCGCCGAGCCCGCAGGACGAGACCAACCTGCCGCAGTCCAAGCAGGGCGCCGCGAAGTCGGGCGACCAGTCGTTCGTCAAGACCCACCGCTTCTGCGACAAGTGCGGCCGCGTAATCCCGCGCAAGGAGGTCACCGACGGCCGCGCCCGCGAGGTGGAGAACAAGTGGTTCTGCGCCGACTGCGTCGATCCCTACCTGGGACGCGTCCTCGGGAACTACAAGATCCTCTCCAAGATCGGCCAGGGGGCGATGGGAATCGTGTTCAAGGCCGAGCACGTCCTGATGGAGCGGCCCGCGGCCGTCAAGGTCCTCTTCGAATACCTGACGCTGAACAAGAACATGGTCAAGCGCTTCGTCCGCGAGGCCAAGGCCGGCTCCACGCTCAACCACCCGAACCTGGTCCAGGTGTTCGACGTCGGCGAAGCGGAGGGCACCTACTACATCGCGATGGAGTTCGTCGACGGGACCGCGTTGGGGGAATACCTGACGCAGCACGGCCCGATGCCGCTGCCGAAGGCGTATGACGTCTTCCTGCAGATGGCCAGCGTGCTCCAGTACGCCGCCGAGAAGAAGCTCGTGCACCGGGACATCAAGCCGGAGAATATCATCCTCTCGAAAGACGGCGTGGCGAAGCTGATCGACATGGGCACGGCGAAGAGCCTCCAGGAGTCGGGGCTGAGCGAACTGACCAAGACCGGCATGGGCATCGGCACGATCAATTTCATGTCCCCCGAGCAGATCTTCGACGCGAAGAACGTCGACCACCGCGCCGACATCTACTCGATGGGCGCGACCTTCTACTTCATCCTGACCACGAAGCTGCCGTTCCAGGCGAAATCCCCGAAGGAATTCCTGGCGAAGGTGAATGCCGAGAAGATCGAGCCGCCGAAGAAGCACAATCCGGCGGTGCCCGACTCGCTGTGCCGCATCATCGAGAAGATGATGGCCAAACAGCCCAAGGATCGCTACCAGACGCCCAAGGAAATGGTTACCGACCTGGAGGCCATCCGCCCGGAGATCGCGCGCGAGTTGCACCACTCGAAGACCCTCCCCCCCGAATAGCGCGAGGCGCCCATGCTTGCGCAGCTCAAGGCCGTGAACGGGCGGCTGGCCGGGCGCGTCATCCTGCTCGTCGAAGGGCAGAAGATCAGCATCGGGCGATCCCCGCGGAATTCCATCGCGGTCGAAGACGAGAACCTGTCCCGACGGCACTCGCTGATCGAGAGCGACGGGACCGCGTGGATCGTGTCGGATCTCAACAGCAAGGGCGGCACGTTCGTCAACGGACAGCGGGTCACCTCGGCGGTCCTTCGCGACGGCGATCGCATCCAGGCCGGCGACTCCCTCTTCGAGTTCGGCAACGGATCCCCCTTCCGCGGCTGCGTCGAGACCGACGTGTCGGTGCCCGGGCCCGCCACGGTCGTCCTTGCGCCCGTCCGGTGCGGCCGATGCGGAGGCGAAGCGCACGTGCCCGAGTCGCGCACGTCCGGGATCAAGTCGGGGGAGATCGACGCCTCGCTCTTCTGCGAACGGTGCGCGACGCGCGGGGTCATGGACTCGGTCGCCGGGTATCGCATGGTGGGGCGGGTGTCCGAGGACCGCCTCGCGCCCGTCTACCGCGTGCAACGCGGCGAGAGCGACCGGAACTATGCCCTCAAGGTCCTGCGCAAAAGCCCCCTTTCCAGCGAGGAAGCCGCGCACCGGTTCCTCCGCGAAGCGGCCTGGAAGGGAGTGGTCCAACACCCGGGCATCGCGGAAATCGTGGAGTGCGGCGAACTGGACGCCCTCTACTACCTGGTGATGGAGTTCGTCGAGGGCTGTACGATCGAGGCCCTCACGGTTCACGGCGGACCGATCCCGGTCCCCGTGGCGGTCGGGATCGCCTGCCAGGCCACGGATGCCCTGGCGTACCTCCACCAGAAACTCATCGTGCACCGGGACGTGAAGCCTTCGAACCTGATGATCGGTCCGGCCGGCGTCGTCAAGCTGATCGACATGGGATCCGCGCGCTTCCTCCAGGGGAGCGAGGAGATCAACATCACCCGATCGGGAGTCGGGTACGGCACGCTGCAATTCATGCCGCCGGAGCAGGCGTTCGACGCCAAGCGGGTGGACCGTCGGGCCGACGTCTACTCCCTGGGGGCCACGCTCTACACGATGGTGACGGGCAAATACGCCTTCAAGGTCCACTCGATGGCCGACATCCTCGCCCAGACGCAGACGGGGGGGTGGGTGAATCCCCACGTGCTGCATCCGGCGGTGCCGGAGTCCCTCGGGGAGGTCATCCACCGGATGATGCAATCGGACCCCGCCGACCGCTTTCCAGGCATGCCGGAGGCGCGCGCCGCCCTGCAGGCCTTCGCGCCGGCGGGCGCGGCGGAAATCGGGGCGCTGTTCCAGGCGCGCATCGCGGTCGCCGCGGGGGCGGGGAAGGACCGGACCGAGATGATCGCCTTCTGACCCCCGCGGCCTCCGCCGACCGCGGAGGGGCGCCTGACCGCCCCGGACCCGATGCGGGCGGGACCCGACCCCTGCGAGGGAAAGACCCATGGGGCTGATTTCGCGCATCTCCGTGCTCCTGGAGATGATCAAGTTCCAGCACACCGTGTTCGCGCTTCCGTTCGCCGTCCTCGCCGCCTGCTTCGCGGCCTACGGCACCCCGGAGGGCGCGGACGCGCCGTTCTGGAACCGGATGGCGTGGATCCTCGTCGCCATGGTCGGGGCGCGTTCCTGCGCCATGGCCTTCAACCGCCTCGCCGACCACGCGATCGACGCCCGTAATCCGCGGACGGCCGTTCGCGCTCTCCCCGCGGGCCGGCTCTCCCGCTCCTCGGTCTGGATCTTCACGGCCGCCTCCGCCCTTCTCTTCGTCCTGGCCGCGGCCATGCTCAATCCCCTGGCCCTCGCCCTCTCCCCGCTCGCCCTGGCGATCATCCTCGGCTACTCCTACGCCAAGCGGGTCACCGCCCTCTCGCACTTCGTGCTCGGCCTCGCGCTGGCGATGGCGCCGATCGGCGCCTGGATCGCCGTCCGCGGCGACCTGCAGGCCTTCCCGCTGGTGGTCGGCCTGGGCGTCCTCCTGTGGACGGCCGGATTCGACATCCTCTACGCCTGCCAGGATGAGGCGTTCGACCGGCGCGAGGGGCTGCACTCCGTGCCGGCGCGGGTCGGTACCGCCCGCGCCCTCCGCTGGGCGGCGGCGCTGCACGCCCTCTCCGCTCTCGCCTTTCTCGCTCTCGTCCCCATCGCCGGGCTCGGCGCCTGGTACCTGGCCGGCTGGTTCGCGGTTGCCGGACTCCTCGTGTACGAGCACCGCCTCGTCCGCCCCGACGACCTCGGCCGCGTCAACCAGGCCTTCTTCCACGTCAACGCCCTGATCAGCGGCATCCTCATGTCTTCCGGCCTCGTCGACCTGTTCTCCCGGAGGTGATCCGTGCGCAACGTCCTCATCATGGGCGCCGCGGGCAAGGACTTTCACGTCTTCAACACCTGCTATCGCGGCGATCCGGACTCGCGCGTGGTCGGATTCACCGCCACGCAGATCCCGAACATCGACGGCCGACGCTACCCGCCCGCGCTCGCCGGGCCGCGCTATCCCGAGGGTGTCCCCATCCACCCGGAGTCCCGGCTCGCCGACCTGATCCGCGAGCACGGCGTCCAGGAGGTCGTCTTCGCCTACAGCGACGTTTCGTACGACTACATCGAGGAGCGCCGCTCGATCGCCGAAAGGGCGGGCGCGCGGTTCCTCCTCGCCGACCCGGACCGGACGATGATCCCCTCGTCGAAGCCGGTCGTCGCGGTCTGCGCCGTCCGCACCGGCTGCGGGAAAAGCCAGACCACGCGCAAGGTGGCGCGGCTCCTGCGGAAACGCGGCCGGCGGGTCGTCGTCGTGCGCCATCCCATGCCCTACGGCGATCTGATCGCCCAGGAAGTGCAGCGGTTCGAGACCCTCGACGACCTGACGACCCACCGGTGCACGATCGAGGAGATGGAGGAGTACGAACCCCATCTCCGCGCCGGCTCGATCGTCTTCGCGGGGGTCGATTACGCCAAGATTCTCGCCCGCGCCGAGCAGGAGGCCGACGTGATCCTGTGGGACGGCGGGAACAACGACACGCCGTTCTACAAGCCGGACGTCCACATCGTGGTCGCCGACCCCCACCGCGCGGGTCACGAGACTTCTTACCACCCCGGCAAGGTCAATTTCGAGCGCGCCCACGTAATCGTGATCAACAAGGTCGGCTCGGCCCCCGCGGGGGGCGTGGACACCATCCTCGCCAACGCCGCCCGCCTCAATCCCCGGGCGACCATCATCCGCGCCGACTCCCCCATTACCGTCGATCACCCCGAGCGGATCGGCGGCAAACGCGTCCTCGTGGTCGAGGACGGCCCCACGGTCACTCACGGGGACATGAAATTCGGCGCCGGCTACCTCGCGGCGCAGCGCCATGGCGCGCGGGAGATTCTCGATCCACGCCCGTTCGCCGTCGGCACGATCGCCGACACCTACCGAACGTACCCCAACACCGGACCGGTCCTTCCGGCCATGGGCTACGGGGAACGCCAGCAGATGGACCTGACCGCGACCATCAATCGCAGCGGCTGCGAAGCCGTCATCATCGGCACCCCCGTCCACCTCGGTCGCTTCCTCGCCATCGAGCCGCCGACGGTGCGGGTGACCTATGAACTCGAGGAAATCGGCCACCCCGATCTGAGCGACGTCCTGTCCCGAATCTGAGTCTTCGAGCGGGCCGTCACCGGCGGCCTCGTCCCCCACCGGCCGCCAAGCGGAGATCGGCGCCCCGATGAAAACACGGACCCTGTTCGTCTGCCAGGCCTGCGGCGCGCAGTCGCCGAAGTGGGTCGGTCGTTGCCCCGAATGCCAGGAGTGGAACACCCTCGTCGAGGAAGTGGAGCGAACCGTCCCGAAATCGCCCGGCGGAGACGCGGCCGCGGACGCCCGCCCGCTTCCGCTGGCCCAGGTCCAGCTCGACCGGCGTCCCCGCACGCCCTGCGGACTGACCGAAATCGACCGGATCCTCGGGGGCGGCATCGTCGACGGATCCGTGACCCTGATCGGCGGCGACCCCGGCATCGGCAAGTCGACCTTACTCCTCCAGATCGCCGACGCCCTCGCGCGGGCGGGCCGGAAGGTGCTGTATGTCTCGGCCGAGGAGTCGCCGGTGCAGACGCGCATGCGGGCGGAACGAATCGGCGCGACCACGGAAGGGGTTTTCCTCGCCTGCGAAGCCGACCTCGAACGCATCCTCGAGTTCGCCCGGGATGTCTCTCCCGACCTCCTCGTGATCGACTCCGTGCAAATGATCTTCAAGCCGGACCTACCCGGCGCCCCGGGAACGGTTACGCAGGTGCGCGAATGCACCACCGCCCTGGTCTCCCTGGCCAAGAAGAAAGGCGTTTCCGTCTTCGTCATCGGCCACGTCACCAAGGAAGGCGCGCTGGCCGGGCCGCGCACCCTCGAGCACCTCGTCGACACCGTCCTCGCCTTCGAAGGGGACCGATTCCAGAACCTGCGCGTCCTGCGCGCGGTGAAGAACCGGTTCGGTCCCACCGACGAAGTCGGTCTGCTCGAGATGCGCGAGGACGGACTGCAGCCGGTGGCGGATGTCAGCCGGCTCTTTCTCTCCACCGGTCGAACCGACACCACGGGCTCGGCCATCGTTCCCAGCCATGTCGGCTCGCGCATCCTGCTGGTCGAGGTGCAGGCGCTGACGACGCGGGCGGTCTACGGCATCCCCGCCCGCAAGGTGTCCGGCGTGGACGCGAACCGCGTCGCGCTCATCCTGGCCGTGCTGGAAAAGCGCTGCGGCCATGTGCTCGGCATGCAGGACATCTTCGTCAATGCCGCCGGGGGAGTACGCGTGGACGAACCGGCGGCGGATCTGGCGATTGCCGTGACGGTGGCTTCGAGCTTCACGGAGCGCCCGGTCCGTCCGGGCACGGCGCTGGCCGGCGAGATCGGGCTCGGCGGCGAGATTCGGCCCGTAACCCGGCTTTCGTCCCGGATCGCCGAATGCGCCCGGCTGGGCTTCACCCGGCTGGTCGTGCCCGCGGCGGACGCCGCCACCACCGCGAACGGGATCGAAGTCGTCCGCGCGGCCAACCTCCGGGAAGCCCTGGCCGCCTCGATCGGGGAGGAATGACCGGCGCGCCGCCGGGGCCGATCCGGTCGCCCCGGAACCCACCGCCCGAAGGCCACGAAACGTTGCATCGCGCCGCCGTTCCGGGTACGTTGTCCCGTCGCTCTAGCGCTGCCAGGAATCCTGCGTACGATGTATTCCGATCCGCCCCCACCGCCCGACCGCCTTCTTGCGGCCCTCGACGCGCCCGTCCCGATCCCCCGCTCGGAAGAGAGGGTGATCCTCGGCATCGTGGCAGCCGTCGGCATCGGGCTGCTGGCGGTGGCCATCTACCTGCAGCCCGACCCGCGCGGGTACGGCACCCACGAGCAGCTCTTCCTGCTCCCCTGCGGCTTCTACAAGGTCACCCGACTCCCCTGCCCGACCTGCGGCATGACCACGGCCTACGCCAACATGGTCCGCTTCCGCGTCGGACCCGCCCTGCGTGCGCAACCGTTCGGCGCACTCCTTTGCGTGCTGTCCACTCTCGGCGGACTCGCCGCCCTGTTCTGTCTCGCCTCCGGCATTCCGGTCGTCCACCGGATCGAGGCCATGCGCATGCGCTGGCCGATGACCGGCCTGGCGATCGCTTTCTTCGCGTCGTGGTTCTCCAAGGCCTTCGTTTTCTAGCCCCCGGAACCCCGGCGCCCTCCAAGGAGCGTGTGATGGACCTCACCCAGAAAATCGCCGACCGCAGGGCGCGGGTCGGGATCATCGGCATGGGATACGTCGGGCTTCCGCTGGCGAAGGTCTTCTCCGAGAAGGGCTTCCGCGTCACCGGATTCGACATCGACACGACCAAGGTCCAGCATCTCAATGCCGGCCGCAGCTACATCAAGCATGTGGATGCGGACAAGGTCCAGTCGATGCGCAAGGCCGGCTTCGAGGCCACGGCGGACTACACCCGGCTGCGCGAGGTCGACGCGATCATCATCTGCGTTCCGACCCCGCTGACGCGCTGGCGGGAACCGGACATGTCGTACATCATCAAGACCGGCGAGTCGATCATGCCGAACCTTCAAACGGGCCAATTGATCGTGCTCGAGAGCACGACCTACCCCGGCACCACCGTCGAAGTGCTTCAGCCGATCCTGGAACGCAGCGGACTGAAGGCGGGCGCCGACTTTCACCTCGCCTTCAGCCCCGAGCGCGAGGACCCGGGGAATCCGAACTTCAGCACCGAGCGCATCCCGAAGGTGGTCGGCGGGATCGATCGCGCCAGCCGGGAGGCGGCCGTGGCCCTCTACGGACAGGTCGTGGTGCGGGTGATCCCGGTCTCCTCCACCCAGGTCGCCGAAGCGACCAAGCTGCTCGAGAACATCTACCGCTGCGTGAACATCGCTCTCGTCAACGAGCTCAAGGTCCTGTTCGATCGCATGGGGATCGACGTCTGGGAGGTGATCGAGGCCGCCTCGACCAAGCCGTTCGGGTTTCAACCCTTCTACCCGGGTCCCGGACTCGGCGGGCATTGCATCCCGATCGATCCCTTCTACCTGACCTGGAAGGCCCGCGAGTACGAGATTCCCACGCGGTTCATCGAACTGGCCGGGGAAATCAACGCCGGCATGCCCCACTATGTCGTCCAACGGACGGGCGATGCGCTCAACGCCCAGCGCAAGACCTTGAACGGCGCGCGGGTCCTCATCCTCGGCGCCGCCTACAAGGCCGACGTGGACGACGTCCGCGAGTCCCCGGCCATCCGCATCATCGAACTGCTCGAGGAGCGCGGCGCGAAGGTGAGCTACCATGATCCGTTCATCCCGCGCATTCCGGAGATGCGGGCCCACCAGGTCGAGAAGACGTCGGCGCCGTTGACCGAGGACCTCCTCCGCGGCTCCGACGTGGTGGTCATCGTCACCCCGCATTCCGCCATCGATTACGCCTGGGTGGTCAAGCACGCACCGCTGGTCGTGGACTCCCGCAATGCGACCAAGAACGTCCACGAAGACCGTTCGCGCATCGTCAAGGCCTAGTGGGGCTTCAACCTTGATTTCCCAGGTTGGTCCGGTCGCTTTTCGCGCCGGGCTTCGTTGCTCGTCGTCGGCGATGCACGGGGGCATCGCCTCCTCCGCGCGCCTCGCCGGGCGCGAACATCGCCTCGGCCGAACCTAGGATCTCAAGATTGAAGACCCACTAGAGCCTCGACGGGCGGGATCACGGACAGGCGGCGGAGACGGCGCGATCCGGGCCTCCGGCTCCGGGACTTCGCGACGCCGTCGGCGCCATTCGGGGCGTCCGAAGTCGCCGGCTCGCGCGGGACGGAGGGCAGGAGAACCTCGGCGCGAACTCGCGGAACGTCATGCCCCGCCGGCGAGCGCCGAAGCCAACAGGCGGTGGAAGTGATGCACCCCCGCCTCCCAGCGCACCGAATAGCGTCCCCGGTCGTAGAAGCGTGACCGGATTCCCTGTTGGACCCGTTCCACGATGTCCTCGTCCTCCCGCTCCACCCGGTCGAGCGAGGCGCCCGCGCCCGAGTCCATGCGGGCCCGGTCCCAGACGTAGCTGAAGAACCGCACGCGGGTGCGATCCGGGGCCAGCGGCACCACGACGTTGATCGACAGCCCCCACGGGTAGAAATTGAGCATCGTGTTCGGAAACAGCCAATAGTAGTAGGCGGCGACGGGACGGCCACGGTCGGGAGAGTCCGGCGGCAGGTCGAACGCGTCTTCCATGCGGGCGGCCATGCCGACCTGGAGCACGCCCCAGGGAAGGGTTTCGGTACGGTAGTCGTTCGGATCGAGCGCGCGGGCCAGAGCCGGGTGGACGAACGGCACGTGGAACCCCTCGAGGTAGTTTTCGCAGTAGAGGGCCCAGTGGGCGCGGACGAAGTAGTCGCGGGACAGCGCCGGATCATGCGTGAACTCGTGCAGGGGCAGCCAGCCCAGCCGCGATCGCACGTCGGCCACCACCTCCTCGAACGGGACCGCGGGCGCCACGGACGCGAACAGGAGTTTTCCGAGCGTCGCGAAGGGGACCCTGGCAAGATGGTCCTCCGGACGGGGAAAGCCCTCCACTCCTTCGAAGCCCGGCATCGAGTGAAAGGCGCCGTCGAGTCCGAATCGGCGTCCGTGGTAGCGGCAGCGAAGCCCGGAAAGGCGGGCCTCCCCTTCGCAAAGGAGGTTTCCGCGGTGCGTGCACACGTTGGACAGAGCGTGCAAGCGGTCTTCCGCGTCGCGGGTGAACAGCAGCGGCTCGTCGAGGCAGCCCTCGAGGAGGACGGCAGGCACCACCTGGCCCGGCCCCTTCAGGCGATCGGTGTCGAGGGCGAACTGCCAGGACCTCGCAAACACCGACTCGCGGGACGCCTCGAAGTGGCGCGGATCGCGGTAGAAGCGCGCGGGCATCGTCGACGCGCGCGCGAGATCGGGATCGATGCGGTCCGGCTCCGGGTTCATGGGCATCCCCCTTCGTTCGACTCGCGGCCCCGAGCCGCCTCCGCACGGCCTGTCCGCGCGCGGGCGGCTGCCCGAGTACGCGGGCGCCGGGATTCTACCGGCGGGAGTTCCGTCCGGCAAGGGAGCCGAACGCCATGAGTCTCCACGCGGCCTCCTTCCGCTACGCCGCGCTCCTGGGCGTGTTCGGCGCCGCGCTCGTGCTTCCCGTTCTTTCCGGGTGGGTGGGTTGGACCGCGGCGCCGCCCTGGCCTGGTCCGACGCAGGGGATCGCACTCTGGGCCGGTGGAGTCGCCCTGCTGCTCGCAGGCATGTACCTGGGAAAGGCCGCGGGCGCAGCGCCCGAAACAGCGCTCGCTCGCCTCGGACCGCTGACCGCCCTTCTGCTCGTCCCGTACACGACCTTCGGGATCCTGGTGGTGCTCCTCAACCGCCTCGTCAGCGCGGAGCCGATGGCCGATCGCGTGGCGCCGCGGCTCTGGCTGGGGGGGACGCCGTTGCCGCTGGGTCGCCGACGCGTGGCCGCCCTCGGGGTGGACGCGGTCCTCAATCTCTGCATCGAGTTTCCCGATCTCGCCCGCCTGGCCCCGGCCGGGATGGCGTACTGCCGGGTCCCGCTGCTCGACGGCGCCGCGCCGCATCCGCTCCAGCTCGACGAGGCGGTCCGGTGGGCGGAGGAGCACTATCGACAGGGGCGCACGGTGCTGGTCCATTGCGCGCAGGGCCACGGCCGGAGCGCTACGGTCGCGACCGCCCTGCTCGTCCGCCTGGGACTCCACGCGGATCCGGAGACCGCGCGCGAGGCGATCCGGGGCATCCGTCCCGGGATCCGGCTCGGTCCCGGACAGCGCGCCGTAGTGGCCCGCTATTGTTCGGCGGAAGGCGCCGCAGGCGGGAGCGCATCTCCGGGTGCGTAGCCGCCCGCGCCGGAGCGGCGCCACCACACCCAATACCACGCGAGCACGCCGCCCACCAGGGAGAGCGGCACGAGAATCAGCAGCATCGCCGACAGCCTGAAGCCTCCGGCCAGGCCCTCCCACTCGGGATCCGTCCCGAGCGAGGGTCATCAGGCCTGGGCCAGGGCGGTCGCGGACGCGCAGGCGTGCAACGCGAATGTCCAGACGGCCGGACGAATCCACCTCAACGCTCGATCCCCCCGCTCACATCGCCATCCCGTCCGGAACGATCAGCCCGTACAGGACCAGCGACGTGAAGAAGATCCCCAGCATCACCGCAAGGAGGAGGCGCACATGTTCGTACCGGAGGTGCATGAAGACCATCATGATGATCCCCGCCTTCACGGTGATTCCGACCAGAAGCAGGGCGGGGTTCGTGATCAACACCATGCCGACGGTCAAGCCGAGCAGAACGCCCCACATCTTCCAGTAGAGCGCATAGTGGGTGTGCGGCGCTGCCGCCGCGGCGGCCGCCGCAGGGGAATCGGAAGCGGGAACCGGCGCAGTCGAAGGGCTGTCCATCCTGGGATACTCCGCTAAACCAGATAGAAACAACCGAATACGAACACCCACACCAGGTCGACGAAGTGCCAGTAGAGCCCCGCGAGTTCGACCCCCGCGTGCGTGAACCGGCCCGCCAGTCCGCGGATGGCCACGACGATCAGGACGATCAACCCGGTCAGGACGTGGAACCCGTGGAAGCCGGTGATGACGAAGAAGAAGCTGGAGAAGCCCGCGACGCCCCAGGGATTCCCGGTCAGGCGGCCGCCTTCCGCGATGATCGTCGACCACTCGAAGGCCTGCATGCCCAGGAACATCACCCCGCCGACGATCGTCAGGGCCAGGAACTTCCGGAGCCGGGGGAGATCCTTCAGTCGCGCGGCTTCCACCGCCGTCGCCATCGTCGCGCTGCTCGAGATCAGGATGAACGTCATGACCGTGATGAACCAGAAGTGGAATACGGCGTGCCGGTCCGGCCAGGCGTCGGCGGCGAGACGGTTGAAGCCGTACGAGGCAAGAAAGCCCGCAAACAGCAGGGCGTCGGAGACGATGAACCACCACATCATCATCTTCTGCCAGGAGACTGCGAACGGAGACGGTTCGAAGGCGTCCCCGCCCGGATGAGGGAGCGCATGAGCCGGTGCGGATGAAGTCATGTTCACATCACGGAAACAAGGACCATGAGGAGGACCCACAAGACACCCATGACATGCCAGTAGACGGCGGCATGACCGAGAAGAGCCGGACGCGCCGCCGCGACGCCCAGGGCGATCATCCCACCCGCAAGGTGGAGGCCGTGCAGTCCCGAGAGGAGGTACAGAAACGCGGCGTGCGGACTCGATCCGAGCAGGACCCCGACGGACGCCAGCCGGGACCAGACGAGTCCCTGACCGGCAAGGAAGAGGAACCCCAGGAGCAACGTCATCCCGATCCACCGGCCGGCCCTTGCGGGATCCCGACGGCGCGCCGCCTCGAGCGAAGCGCTGGCCGCGGCCAGCACGAACAGATTCACCCAGGCCTCCGCCGGCAGGGTGACCGGCTGCCAATCCGGCGCCGTCCGCCGGATCAGGTACGAAGAAACGAAGGCCGTGAACAGCATGACGGTGGTGGACAGGAATCCGATCAGCCCCATCGGCACCCGCGGCACCTGGACCCGGATCGCTTGCATGGTTCGTCTCCCTTCGGGTGACCCTACGCCGTCGTGACCGGCTCGTTCTGCGGGGAGTAGTCCCGGGAACCGGCGGAAGGTCCGAATTCATAGGCCCCGCGGTGGACCACCGGGACGTCGCCGCGCCAGTTCCCGTGCGGCGCCGGGGATTCCGTCGTCCACTCGAGCGAAGCCGCCTGCCAGGGATTCTCGGCAGCCTTTACCCCCCGGAACGCACTCCGGAAGAAGTTGTAGAGGAACACGAACTGGGCGATCGCGAGCACGAACGCAAACCCGGAAATCATCGGATGCATGGTGGTGGCGGGCTTCTGAAACTCGTACGCCGACTCGAACGTGCGGCGGATCAGGTGATTCATCCCCTGAATGTGCATCAGGGTGAACATGGTGAACATGGAGAAGAGCGTGAGCCAGAAATGGACCCGTCCGAGATCCTCGTCCATCATCCTCCCGAACATCTTCGGGAACCAGTAGTAGATCCCCGCGAAGATGCCGAAGAAGGTCACGGTCCCGATCGTGAAGTGGAAGTGCCCGACCACGAAGTACGTCTCGTGGAAGTGAATGTCGGCTGCGGCCGTCCCCAGATAGAGCCCGCCCAACCCGCCCATCCCGATCGCGGAAATCAGACCGATGGCGAACAGCATGGCCGTGGTGATGCGGATGCGCGAACGCCACAGGCTCGCGATGAGATTCACGCCGAGCACGGCGAACGGTACCGTGATCATCACCGTCACGATGGAGAAGTACTCACCGATGTACGGATTCATGCCGGTGGTGAACATGTGGTGTCCCCACACGATCATGCTCAGCGCGCCGGCGACGAGCATGGCGGTGACGGAAACGGTGTAGCCGAACGGGGGACGGCGGGCGAAGGCCGCCAGTACGTCGAAGGCGATCCCGAGGGCCGGCAGAACCAGCACGTACACTTCCGGGTGCCCCAGGAACCAGAAAAGGTGCTGGAACAGCAGCGGTGTCCCCCCCTCGTGGGGAAGGACCTTCCCCCCGATGACCATTCCGGACGGGAGGAAGAAGCTGGTCCCGAAATGCCGGTCGAACAGCAGCATGATCGCCGCCGCCGTCAGCGCCGGGAACGCCAGCAGGCCGAGCACCGACGACACCAGATAGGTCCAGGTCGACAGCGGCATGCGCATCAGCGACATGCCCGGGGCCCGACAGTTCAGGATCGTGGTGAGGTAGTTGAGTCCGCCCATCGTGAAGGAGACGATGAAGAGCGCCATGGCCAGGAGCCACAGTGTCTGGCCCCAATCCGACCCGGGCACCGCCTCCTTGAGGGCAGAGAGCGGCGGGTAGGCGGTCCAGCCCGACGCCGCCGCCCCTCCCGGCACGAAGAAGGAGGCGATCATCAGCACGCAGGCGGGCACGATCACCCAGTACGACAGCATGTTGAGGAACGGATAGGCCATGTCCCGCGCGCCGACGTGGAGCGGAATGAGGAAATTCCCGAAGCCGCTGACCAGCGCCAGCGAGACGACGAAGAAGACCATCAGGCTTCCGTGCATCGTCACGATGCTGATGTAGGTCTCGGGCTTCATGATCCCGAGCTCCGGCCAGGCGAGCTGGATCCGGATCAGGACCGCGAGGCCGCCGGCGATCAGCGCCATGACCATCGCCGTGATCAGGTACTGGATGCCGATGATCTTGTGATCGAAGCTGAAGACGTACTTCCCGAGGAAGCCTTGCGGCGCCCCGTGTGCGTGCGCATCCGACAAGGGTTGCCCCTCCCGCGTCATTCGAACATTCCGTCCTGGTCCTCGAGCCACCGCCCGAACTCGTCCGGAGTCTTGACCTGCACGAACCCGCGCATCTTGTAGTGCCCCAACCCGCACAGCTCCACGCAAGCAATCTCGTACGTCCCCGTCTTCTGGATCGTGAACTGCGTGCGCGCGGTGAAGCCGGGGATGACATCCTGCTTCACCCGGAATTCCGGCACCGTGAAGCTGTGGAGCACGTCGAGCGACCGCAGGCGGAGGACGACCGCCCGGCCCACGGGGATCACGAGGGTGCCGCGCTTGACCACGTCATCCGCGGCGGCATCGTCCTCCTCGACCAGACCCAACGGGTTCTCGGCATCGTCCACCGCCTTGGGATCGGTGCGGCCGAACTTGCCGTCCCCCCCCGGGTACCGGACGATCCACTCGAACTGCTTGCCGGTCACCTCGACGACGAGGGCGTCCTTGGGCGCCTCGCCGTAGAGCTGCCCCCATACGGGCAGCGCCAGGACGAGCACGCCCGCCTCCGCCACCAGGGTCATGACCAGCACGGGGACGAGCGCGGTCAGCCATTCGGCGCGACTCGACACGGGTCGATGAATCGACGGACCGTCCCCCCGGTACTTCACCACGAACCAGGCGAGCACGACATGACCGAGGACGAAAATCGCCCCCGTGGCGATCAGCAGGTACGTGATGATCCCATCGACGTTCTTGCCGTGGTCGGAGACGACCGGCGGTCGCCACTCGGCCGCGAACCCCGCCACGGTCAGCACGGTCATGACCAGAAAGAAGAGCGCCAGATTGATCGCGTCCGCCGATCCTCGCTGCATTACTTCTTCCCCTCGTATGCGAACGGGATTTCCTTGGTCTCCTTGTCGCCGACCGTGACCGTCTGGGTCTGCTTGCCCAGCTTCTCGTGCCAGGTCTCCACGGTGTACTCGCCCGGGGGCAGGCCCTTCAGGGAGAAGGAGCCGTCCTCGCCGGTGACCGCGGCGAACGGATGGGAGACGACCGCGATGTAGGCGTTCATCCAGCCGTGGATGTCGCACTTGACCTTGACCGCCATCTCCGGCGTGGTCAGCGGCACGTCGTTCTCATCCCCCTGCTTCGCCTGGCCGAAGTTGAACTCAGTGTTCTGCTTGGGCATGCCATGGACGTTGTGCGCCATGGCGTCGCTGTTGCGCACCCGGATCGGCTGCCCCACCTGCACGAGCAGGACGTGGGGGAGATACACGCAGCCCTTCTGGTCGAGGACGGCGGGCGTCGTCGGCGGGGTGAACGTCCAGCGCTCCAGGCCCCGGGTCACCGTCACGACGACGTTCTTCAGAGCGCCGCCGGCGCCGACCACGACGGTCTCGGACAACTGCGGCTCGGCGTGCATCCCCTGGCAGGCCGGATCCGAGCCCATGTCGACCTTCTTCTGCTTCGGGGCCTCACCGTTGAGTGTCACCACCCCCTTGATCTCCGCCGTCCCGGCCGCCGGATCCCAGGGCTTGGGCGGTTCATCCGCCCAGGACAGGGCGCAACCGCCGGTCAGCGCGACGACCACCAGGGCACAGATCCCCCATCGCTCGAGGCAATTCCCGACCATCTTGCGTTACCTCCACCTACTCCAGCACACGATCCCCATTGGCCACGCCGGCATGGGGAAGAGTTTCTTTTCGCCCCGGACGGTCCATGCATACCGGCAGCCCCGAAACCGCCACGGGGAGCAGCGCGACCCGGATGCCGTCCAGCGCCGTCGTGACGCTCATGGACAGCTCTCGACACATCAGCGAAAGGGGGCAATTCTCCCGCAGGCTGCATGCGCTCGCCTTCATCAGGCAGTGATTCTCGCGACCGATCCGCCCCTCGATCGCCCTTACGATGTCCAGCACCGAGATCCGATCCGCCGGCCGCGCGAGCGAGAACCCCCGCCCCCGCTCGCTGCGTACGATCCCCTGGCGACGAAGTCGCTGGAGGACCTTGGCGAGGCTGGCGGTGGACAACCCGCCATGGCGGGCGATATCCGCCGCCGGCACGGGCGCACTCCGGCGGGCGAGAAAATGCACCGCATAGAGTCCAGTGACGGCTTCCCAGGAAAGCTCGAGGAGCATGGGGCATCGGAGTCAGCAAGTCCGATGCCATCCGATGGTCCCTGCCCGGAGTGGAGAGCGGAGTGGAATTCCCCGGGACCCGTCGGCGGACGCAGGTGTCCGGCGGAGTGAGGGATACGAACCGACCGCCGGCTTTCGCACGGAGCGCAGCAACTCAATCTTTCGCGCCCCCGGGGAACTTCACCCCGAAACACCCCCCCTCCGTCGCGGACCTTTTCACACCGGCCATGAAAACCTACGCACGCGAAGGGACCCCTTCAAACTGCCCGCGGTCGATCCGGCCGAGAACATCGAGCAACTTCGCCAGGACGAAGGGCTTCTCCAGGTACGCCACCGCGCCGTCGAGCTTCGCCCGCATCTTGCTCTCCGCGTCGGTCAGGCAGGAGATCACGACCACCGGCGTGTCGGCCACGTCCCAGTGCTCGCGCAGCCAGCGGTGGAAATCGTGGCCGTCCAGACCCGGCATCATGATGTCCAGGAGCACGGCGTCGAACTTCGCGAGTTGCACGTACACCATCGCCTCCCCGGCCGTCGCGGCGGTGGCGACATCGTGTCCCTCGTTCGTCAAGACGTTGCGCAGGAAATCCAGGGTGTCTTTCTCGTCGTCGACCGCCAAGATCTTCATGCCCGCCTCCCGGAACCGCCCGCCGGCGCGGAGGATTTCCGCTCGCCGTCCTGCGGTTCCTGAACGGCCGCCCGCTCGCCGACCGCGAGGGGAAGCTTGAAATGAACCATCGTCCCCGCCCCCTCGGCGGAAACGACCTCGATCGTCGAACCATGCGCCTCGAGCAGTCCCTTCGTGATCACCAGCCCCAACCCGGTCCCCTCGCTCTTGTCCGACAAGCGCCGTCCGGCCTGCCAGAACCGGGTGAAGAGATGCTTCTGAAGCCCCGCGGGAATCCCGCACCCGCGATCCCACACGGTGAGATGAATCGATCGCCCGTCCTCCTCGATCTTCCCATCCACGCCGAGTTTTCCGCCGTCGAGGGAAAACTTGATCGCGTTGGACAACAGGTTCAGGAAGACGCGCGCGATTTTCTCCCGATCGGCCCGCACGCGCACTTCCGCCGGCATGCGGATCTCGGTGCGAATCGCGCGAGCCTCCAGCCGCGGTTGCAGCGTACGTACCGCTTCCTGCAGTAGCGGGACGAGGTCGAAATCGGAAGCCTCGATCGCCAACTCGCCCGCATCGATGCGTTCGAACTCGAGGATCTCCTCGATCAAGCCCTGGAGGCGCTCGATGTTGCGCATGGCCGTCGCCAGCCCGTCTCGCTGCTTGTCGTTCAAGGCGCCGAATCGCCCCTCCAGGATGGCCTCGTTGTAGCCCCGAATCGAAACCAGCGGGGTCTTGAGCTCATGCGTGACATTCGCGATGAACTGGGCCTTCAGCTGATCCAGTTCTTTCAGCCGCTCATTGGCGGATTCGAGCTCCGTCACCTGCCGCTGCATTTCCTCGACGAGGACGGCGATCTGGCGGTCCTTGCCGCCACGCACCGTCCCCATGGCCGAGAAGACGACCGCGAACAGAAAGGGATGGGCCAGAAACACGAAGTGAATCGGATGATCCAGGACCAGGGAGAGCGAGAGCGGACGCGCCGACGCCCACGCATCGAGGCAGATGGAAAAGAACGGGATCGGCATCCCCCAGAGCAGACCGAACAGGGCGTACGGATTTCGCGTCGGCCGGTACGTGTGCCGGTCCGTCAGGGCCAGAACGAACTCGCGAATCGAGCTCAGCAGGTCCGCCAACGCCCCGCCATCCCGCTCAGTCCACGCTGTGGAGGGCATCGTCAATCCCTTCCAACAAGACTCGGGTCGGACACGGCTTGTACAGGAATCGGCGGATCCCCGTGATGCCCGCCAGGCCGCTCCCGACCGAGAACGAATTCAGCGCCGTGATCATGACGATCGGGATCGTCTCCGTGTCCCGTCGCTGGGTGAGCAACCGGGCCACTTCGACTCCGTCCCGGCCGGGCATCATGATGTCGAGCAGAATGACGTCCGGTCGGGAGCGGTCGATCCGGTCGAGCGCCTCTTCGCCGTTCGTGGCCGTGCTCACCTCATAGCCTTCCGACTCGAGAATGTCCGCGTAAGTTTTGAGGGCATCGTTGTCGTCGTCGACGACCAGAACTTTTGCACGCATGGCTCTTCCCGCAGCTCAATCTTCCTGGGGGGCATCCTCCGGGGCGATCGCGGCGTACAGCGCCACCAGGAGATCGGTCTCGCTGATGACGCCGACCAACTCCGGCCCCGGCGGGCGCACGACCACGACGCGATGGATCCGGTTGCGCAGGAGGATCCCCACCACATCCGCCAGGCTCGCATTCTCGTACACCGAGATGACGAAGGGGCACATCCAGTCGGCCACCTTCGCCTCTCCCACTTCCTCCAGATGGAAGCCCCGATCCCAGGGCACTCCCTTTTCGCGCGCCTCGCGCGCCATGCGGTAGTAGTCGGAGTCGCGCCGGATGATCGGCTCCCGCTCACGTTCGTGACGGGTCACGTCGGTCATGCTCCAGACCCCGACCACCTTGCCGTCGCGGTCCACGACGGGGGCGCCGTGAACGTCATTCTCGAGGAGCCGGGCGGCCGCATCGCGGACTCCGTCTTCCGGCCCCACCGTGACGACCTTGCGCGTCATCAGATCCCGCGCCGTCCAAACGGACATGTCCGCGAGCAAATTTCGGGTCTTGGTCTTTTTCATGGTCATCGCTCCTTCCCCATGCTGTGGGCCGCCGTCGGCTTCCGGATCGTTGCAGCGGCCGAGCGCGCGACCAGGATCGGACACGGAGCGGTCCGCAAGACCGCCTCGGTCACGGATCCGAGCAGGAATCTGGACAGTCCCGTCCGCCCATGGGTGGCCATCGCCACCAGGTCGGCGCGTTCCTCCCGGGCCGCCTGCACGATCTCCGCCTCGGGAATCCCCCGCACCCACCGCGCACGAATGCGCGCCGCGTTGCCGGAGAAGCGGGACACAAACCGGTCGAGAATGCACTTCGCCTCCCCGGCCCGAAGCTCCGCACTCTCCCCGCCGTTCCCACCGACCGTTTCCGCGGCGGGGACGACATGAAGAAGCACGATCTCCGCGCCATGGCAGGCTGCCCAGTCCTCGACCAGCGGGGCGACTCCGGTGGAGGCTTCCGAGCCGTCCGTCGGCACGAGGATGGTCCGGATCGGCTGCGGTTCCGGCTCCGACGAAGTGCGCAGGCCCAGGGGGCCGGCCAGCAGCGTGGGGAACGGGCACTTCCGGAGCACCTGTTCAGCGACACTGCCGCGAACGGCCCGGGACAGCCCCGAGCGTCCGTGGGTCGACATCGCGACGAGGCTCGGACGATACGCCTCCGCAAAGGCGAGGATCTCCGCCGCCGGTTCCCCGGTCATGAACGCGGCCTGGGCGGGGATCCCCCGGGCGCGGAGACGCAGTTGCAGTTCCTCGACCGCCCGCCGGGCCTCCCCAGCCGGGTCGCTCGCGCCCTCCGCCCGCTCGGCGGCGGGATGACGCTTGAGGATGTGCAGCAGCATCCACTCCGTGCCGACGCGCAAGCTCTCGTGCGTCACCTGGGCAAGGATCCGCTCGGCAAGCGGAGAGCCGTCGAGTGGGACCAGGATTCTGCGCGCCATGGGTTTCCTCCCGGGGTCGAGCCGAACCCGATCTCTTCGGGTTCTTGGTTATCTGCTCGCACGACGCGTGCCGCGACGAAATTGTCCGATCGAGGGTCAATCCCGGGCGATCCCGCCGCCGTGCCGCCCCAGACGGGGAAAAGTGCCCGCGAATCCAGGGATCCTCCCCATGCGGAATGGCGTCACGCCCCCACTCCCGCCCGCAGGAGCAGGACGGGCGTGCGTGAGGCGTGCAGGATCCCTTCCGCCACGCTCCCGTAGACCCAGCGTCCCACCCCACTGCGTCCATGGGTGGACATGGCGATGAGGTCGGCTTCCCATTCCCGGGCCACGCGTACGATTTCGGTGACGGCCTCGCCCCGGGCAACGATCGGGTCTGCGGTGCGCATGCACCGCTCGCTCTGTGCGGCCCGCATCGAGTCCAGGTAGATCCGAGCGTCGGCCGCGAGGCTGTCGGCCACGGTCGGGTGACGAAGGGAAAAGGCCGTATGGGAAGGGACGACGCGGATCAGGCGAATCTCCGCGTCGCATCGGCGGAGGAAGCCGTCCACCTGCGGGAGGATCTGCTGCGCCAGCTCCGAGCCGTCGAGCGGAACGAGGATGCGCCGGATCTCCGCGGTGCCGCCGGCCAGGGGCGGAGCGGCCCCTTCGGCGGCGCGCACGAGCAGGAGCGGAACGGTCAGGAGGCCCACGCAGCGGCGCGCCACGCTCCCCAGGCTGGGGTGCGCGCTTCGCCCGGCCCCATGCCGGCTCAGGGCGACCAGGTCGATGCCGAATCCCCGCGTGTAGGTCTCGATCGCCTCATGGGCGTGGCCCATCGCCATGTCCCAGCGAACGTCCACGCCGGCGGACTCGAGCCGGCGACGCATGGCATCGAGGTAGCGCGCGACTTCCTCCTCCGGGGCAATCGGCAGGATCTTTTGGCCGTGGGCGATCGTCTCGTTCACGCGCAAGAGGTGGATTTCGGCTTCGAACATGCGCGCGAGGTGCGCCGCGAACGGGAGGGCGCTCTCCGCGAAGGAGGAGCCATCCAACGGCACCAGGATTCTGCGGAACATGGCGGAACCCTCCATCACGATCCCGGCCGGAAATGTACCGAGCCGACCCGGGTCGCCTCCCCTCGGGGCGCGGCCACGCCGGACGGTCCTTCTCCGGGCAAATGCCGGGCCACCCGGGCGAAGTGCGGCACGGTCGGTCGCGCAGCGGGAGCGAATCCGGGCAGACGCGCGCGACGGAATCCGGGGGCGTGGCCGCCGAAGTGAATCGAAGTCGGAAAACGATGCGGACAGGCCGAGAGGCACGGTCGTTGCGGACGGTAGCGCAAGGGAGACCCCTTTGAACACCTGCAGAATGGAGGCCACCGCCATGTTCGAGCGCATTATGGTCCCGCTGGATGGCTCCGCGCTGGCCGAGCGGATCCTGGCCAAGGTGCAGGCGTTCTTCGACCCCCGGCAAACGGAGTTCAACCTGCTCCTCGTCGTGGATATGCAGGGACGGATCGTGGACGACAAAGTCCCCGTCACCTGCAGCGGTCACCGGGCAAAGCAGTATCTCTCCGCCGTCGCCGGGAAGTTGTCCCAGCAGGGGGCGCGGGTTTCCACGGACGTGCGATTCGGTGAGGCGGCCGCGAAGATCCTCGAACACGCCCGGGAGCGGCGGAGCGACCTGATTGCGATGTCGACGCACGGTCGCAGCGGGGTCGACCGGATCGTACGGGGCAGCGTCGCGGAGGCGGTCCTCCGGGGGGCGGATCTTCCGGTCTTCCTGGCGCGCGGGGAGTCCGCCGCGCCGCCCAAGCGGGAGCCGGCGGCTGCGGGCACGCGCATCCTGGTTCCGCTGGACGGTTCGGCCGGATCCGAAGCCATCCTGCCGTATGTGCGGTCGCTGGCGCGCGGAGGGAGGGCGCACGTCTCCGTGGTCCGAATCGCCGAGTGGTTCCCGCCGCTGGCGCGTTCGGCCGACGGGGAAGCGCCGACCCAGCCCTGGACCCTGCGGGCCGAAACCTACATCCGCCAGGTCTGCGACCAACTGCGCGCCGACGGACTCGACGTGGAAGGAATCGTGGACCATGGCGCGCCGGCCGACAAGATCCTCGAGCGGGTCCGCACCGGGACGGTCGATCTCGTCGCCATGTCCACGCACGGCTATTCGGGGGTCAAGCGGCTCGTCTTCGGCAGCGTGGCCGAGGAAGTGCTGCGCAATCTCCGCATTCCCCTGCTGGCCGTACGGGAAGCCATCCCTGTCCCCGCCGAGCAGGCTCCGCCGGGCACGACCGGACCGTAGGCCGCGGGCGGACGGGACGACCTGCGTTCCGCGGGACGCGGACGGGTCCGGATTCGGCACGCCGGACCAGGGTGCGGGTGCGTTTCCCTCGCCGCCGTGGGGCGCGGCGGGTCCGGGCGTACGCCGGCGAAGTCCGCTACGACCGGTTCGTCCCCGCTACGCCGGGGCGCCGGTTTCGTGGGGGTGCTTGTCCAGCGCGAACTTCTCGATCCGATACCGCACCTGGTCCCGGGTCATCCCGAGCAGATCGCCCGCCTTGGTCTGATTCCCATTCGACAGCTCCAGCGCCTGCACGACGAGGTCCTTTTCCAGATCCTCGAAGCGAATCCCCTTGGGCGGGAGCTTGAGCAACCTCGACTCCCGTCCCTGCGGCACGAAGGTTCGACCGAGGGAGATCTCATCGGCCCCGAGGACGGTCTCGGATCCGAGCAACACGGCGCGCTCGATGACGTTCTTCAGTTCGCGCACGTTTCCCGGCCATTCATAGTGCTGCAGCTTCAGCATGGCCTCGTCGGTCACGCGCGGAACCGGTTTCTTGAACTCGCGCGCGAAGTGCTGGAGGAAGTGATCGACCAGTTGGGGCACGTCGTCGGTGCGATTCCGGACCGGCGGGACGTCGATGGTAATCACGTTCAGGCGGTAGTACAGGTCTTCGCGGAACTTCTTCTCGGTGATCAGGGCTTCGAGGTCGCAATTGGTCGCGGCGATGACCCGCAGATTGACGCGGATGTCGGCCGTGCCGCCGATTCGCCGGAAGGCCCGCTCCTCGAGCGCGCGCAGCAACTTCGCCTGCAGCGTGGGCGACATGTCGCCGATCTCGTCGAGGAAGACCGTCCCGCCGTCGGCCAGCTCGAACAACCCCTTCTTCTGGGTCTTGGCGTCGGTGAACGAACCCTTCTCGTGTCCGAAGAGTTCGCTTTCGAGCAGCGTGTCCTGCAGGGCGGTGCAGGTGATGTTCATGAACGGGCGGTCCGCCCGCTCCGATTCGTAGTGAATCGCCTTGGCGATCATGTCCTTGCCCGTGCCGCTTTCCCCGCGCACGAGGACCGTCGTGGCGCCGCTTTGCGAAACCTTGCGCACGAGTTCCAGGACGCGCTCCACGGCCTTCGATTTGCCGATGATGTTGTGCAGGCCGAAGCGGGCCTTCGCCTCACGAACGTGCTCGCTGACCTCCCGCCGCAGGGTGGAGGTTTCCAGGGCGCGCTTGACGGTGAGCGCCATCTCCTCCATGTTGAACGGCTTGGCGATGTAGTCGAACGCGCCCAGCTTCATGGCCTCCACCGCGGTGTCGACGGAGGAGTACGCGGTGATGATGATCACCGGCAGGTCCGGTCGCGTCTTGAGAAAGCCCTTGAGGAGCGAAATCCCGTCGGTGTCGGGCAACCGCATGTCGAGCAGCACCAGGTCGGGGACTTCCCGCTCCATCGCGGCCGTCGCGGCCTTTCCGTCCTCCGCCTCGCAAACCGTGTAGCCCTCCCGCAGGAGGCGCTCCCGGAGCGACCAGCGGATCAGGCGTTCGTCATCGACGACCAGGATGTTCATCGGGGCACCTCCAGCAGCACGGTGGTTCCCTGGCTCGGGACGCTTTCCAGCCGGATCGTCCCGCCGTGGGCCTCCACGATCTTCCGCGTGATGGCCAATCCCAGACCCGTTCCCCGGGTCTTCGTGGTGAAGAAGGGGCGGAAGAGCCGATCCCGTTGCGAAGGATCGATCCCCGTCCCGCGGTCGGACACCGCCACCTGCACCGACTCGTTTCCCGTCACCCGGACGCGCACCTCGCCGCCGCCGGGCATGGACTCGATGGCATTCTGAAACAGATTCAACCAGACCTGGTGCATGAGGTCGGGGTCGACCTTGACGTCCATCGAGCCGTCTCCCTCCAGGACGAAGCGCACCGCGTGCGCGCCGGGTTGCTGGGCCAACAGCGACCAGGCCCGCAACAGCATCTCCCTCACGTCGATCGGCGCGCGGGCCGGGACCAGCGGGCGCGCGAAGTCGAGCAGATCCCGCACGGTCTTGTCGAGCCGGCGAATCTGCGCGAGGATCTCCGCCACCACGGCCCGCCGGCCCTCCGTCCCGGGGATCGCGTCCTCCAACACCTGCACCGCCCCGCTGATCCCCGCCAGCGGGTTCTTGATTTCGTGGGCCACCGTCGCGGCCAGCTCGCCGACCGCGGCCAGACTGCGCGAGCGCACGAGCTCCTCCTGGAGCCGCCGCAACTGGGTCACGTCGCGAAGGATGACCGACCGCCCGATCCCCCGCCCCCGCTCGTCGCGCAGGACGGTCGTGGTCAGGTTCACCGCAATCCGCCGTCCGCCCTTGTCGACGCGCACACAATCATAATCGCGCACGAATCCGTCCCGGTACGCCCGTTCCTGCAATTGGGCATATTCGCCGTTCTCCAGCGCCTCCGGCGGCACCAGCATGGAGAAAGACCGCCCCAGCACCTCTTCCGCGTCGTAGCCGAAGATGCGCCGGGCCCCCTCGCTCCAGGTGCGGATGCGCTCTTCGGCGTCGAGCACCACAATCGCGTCCGCCGAGTTCCGCAGGACGTTCTCCAGACTGCAGGACTTGGCGCGCAGATCGTCGAGCAGCCGGGACCGCTCCACGGCAATCGACACATGGCCCACGATGTTGCGCAGAAACTCGACATGGTCCGGGCGATACGTGTCCGGCTGGCGGGAGGAAAAGAACACCACCCCCACCGGCACACCCTCGATCAACAGGGGCAGGGTCAGACTGGAGCGCATCCCCTCCTTCACGATCAGCCGTGTCGATTCGCTCTCGGGCTTCGCTTTCAGGTACGCGATCAGATCATTGAGGACCCGTGGCTCGCCCGTCCTCAACAATCCTTCCAGACTCGAACCCGCGATGCGTCCGCTGTATCCTCGCGGCAGCGCCGCCGCCCCGTCGCAACGGACCGAAAACAGCGTCAGCGCCGACTTGCTCTCGTCCGTCAGCGCCACGGCGATCCGATTGCAGGGGATGAACTCGCGGAGTCGCTCGAAGATCAGATCGAGCACCTCGTCCAGCGAATTGCCGAGGTTGATTCGCTGGGTGATCTGGTTCAGCAACCGCAATTCGCCCAGCGGGTCCTCGGACAAGGGAATCTTCGTGCGACTCATAAGCGACTCCGCAGCCCCCCCGTTCCGGGTGAAGTTCGGGGGACTTTCCGCGACCGGTCGGTTCAGACTTCCCCCTTTCTTACGCAATTCCCATTCCACGCCGATTCGCCCCGATTCCGGCCCTCCCGGGCCATGGCGCGTGGAATTTTCCCCATTTCGCGTGTAAAGTTCCAGACTGGCGTGTCTTGACCCGGTCAGCTTCCGCAAGCAGGGAGTGCCCAGGACCAATCTTCTCCGGGCACCCCCTTTGCTATAAACCCCTCCATGACGAATCTCGTGAGGAGCTACCTGCGCGCACTCACCCAGCCCTTCACCTTCGACGGGCGGAGGAACTACTACCTCTGGTTCGGCATCCTGTGGGGGCTCCCGGTACCGGTCTTCTCCGTGCTCCTGGATCTGACCCTGGGGCCGGAGGGAGCGCGATCCGTATTCGACGTCGTGCGCCAGCACCCGATTCACCTCCTTTTTCTGGCCCATCCCCTGTTGTTCGGCGTCGTCTTCGGCGCCATGGGAACGGTGCGCCGGGAGCTGGAGATCGAAAACGAGCGCTTGATCGAGCGACTCACGGTCCTGGCGGAACTCGATCCGCTCACCGGATTGCGGAATCGACGGGTCGTGCAGGAGGCGTTGCTGCAGTCGATCCGACGGGCGGAACGCAGCCCGCATCCCCCGGTTTCCGTCGTCCTGTTCGACCTGGACGGGTTCAAGGCGGTCAATGACCGCCAGGGGCACGCCGTCGGGGACGCGGTCCTGCGCAAGGTTGCGCACGCGCTGAACGGCGTCCTGCGCCAGGGAGAGGTGCTTGGCCGATATGGAGGAGACGAATTCCTGCTGGTGGCGAATGACGCCCTGCCGGACGCGCAAGCATTGGTCGAGCGCGCAAGGCACGCGATCGAGGAGGCCACCGGCCTTTCTGCCAGCGCCGGAGTCGCTCGCTGGCCCACGGACGGCGCCACTCCCGAGGCCTTGGTGCGTGCCGCCGACGCCGCACTGGCGGCCGAAAAGCGAGAGCGCTACGAGACGCGGGTGGTGCGGCGCCCGCAATGGACGGACGACAACGCGACCCCACGCGCGTGACGTCGGAGGAGAGCCGCGATGTTCCGCCGGATTCTGGTGACGCTCGACGGCAGCGTCCGATCCGAGGGGGTGATCCCCCAGGTCCGGGACCTGGCCCGCTGTCTCAAGGCGGAGGTGCGCCTTCTGAGGGTCGCGGTCGTCCAGACCCCGGTCGGCGGCGACCCGGTGGATGCCCAGGTCCGCGGGTTGGCGGAAGCGCAGGCCTACGTGGACGCATGGGCCCGGCGATTGAGCGCCGACGACCTCCGCGTCACCGCCGCCATCCGGATCGGCGACCCGGCGGCGCAAATCCTGGATCATGCCGCGGCCCACGAGGTAGACTTGATCGCCATGGCCACCCATGGGCGGGGCGGTTTGAGCCGCCTGCTCGTGGGCAGTGTCGCGGAAACGGTCCTGCGACGCGCCACCCTGCCGGTCCTGCTCGTGCGCGCCGCAGGGTGACGTCCGCTCCGTGGCTGGAACTTTCCCCCGCATGCCTGACCCCGCCGCCCGGGAAGACGCCCCCGATTCCATGCCGGTACCCGACCCGATCCGCCTCGACGGGGGACGCCTGCTCTCCGCCGTACTCGAAGTGATCGATGCCCTGATCGTCGTCCTCGATCCGGAAGGTCGCATCGTCGTGTTCGGTCGGGCTTGCGAGCGAACCACCGGGTACACGTTGGACGAGGTGCGCGGGCGTCCGATCTGGGACTTCCTCCTGCCGGAGGACCAGCGCGACCTGGTGCGGCTGGTGTTTGCCGATCTGCGATCGGGGAAGCAGCCGAACCGCCACGAAAACGATTGGGTCACCAAGAGCGGCCTGCGCCGCCGGATCGCCTGGTCGAACACGTGCCTCACGGACGAGCAGGGCGAGGTCCGCTTCGTGATCGGGACGGGCGTCGACATTACGCGCCTGCGCCGCACCGAACGGTCCGCCGCGGAAGAGGAGGCGCGGACGCGCGCGATCATCGAGAACGCCGTGGACGGGATCATCACGATCGACCGCGCGGGAGTGATCGAGTCTTTCAATCCTGCGGCCGAACGCCTGTTCGGCTACACCGCGGAGGAGGCCATCGGCCAGAATGTGACGCTCCTCATGCCGGAGCCGTATCGGTCCGAACACGACACCTACCTCGACAACTACCGCCAGACCCACCGCCGCAAGATCATCGGAATCGGCCGGGAGGTCGTCGGACGGAAAAAGAACGGGACGGTCTTCCCGATTCATCTCGCGGTCAGCGAGGTCCTCGGGGGGAGTCATCCCACCTACGCCGGCATCATCCGGGACCTTTCCGATGTCCACCGGTTGCAGCAGCAGGTCGTGCACTCCCAGCGCCTCGCGGCGGTCGGGGAGATGGCCGCTTCGGTGGCCCACGAAATCAAGAATCCCCTGGCCGGAATCAGTGGCGTCGTCCAGGTGCTCCGCGACTCAACTCCCGCGGAAGACCCGCGGCGCGGACTCATGACCGAGGTCCTCGGACAGGTCGAGCGGCTCGATCACACCGTCCGCCAGTTCCTCCTGCTCGCGAAGCCGTGGCGGGCGGATGCGCAGGAGTGCGACCTGCGCGACATCATCCGCCGGGTCTCGGCCCTCGTCACCGACCACCCGGTGTTCGCGGAGGTCCAAATCGAATTCCCGGAAGAGACGCCGATGCTGGCGTGGGTGGATCCCACCCTCGTCGAGCAATTGCTGTGGAATGTCTATCTCAATGCGGCGCAGGCGATGCGCAAGGGGGGCGTGATTCGACATGAGTACCGGGTGACCGAAGGCGTCACCCAACTCGCCGTGGCGGACGACGGTCCCGGGATTCCCGTGGAAGCCCGGGAGCGCGTCTTCACACCCTTCTTCACCACCAAGACCGAAGGCGTGGGACTCGGGTTGTCGATCTGCAAGAGCATCATGGAGGCCCACGGAGGCACTGTCTCGATCGAAAACGCTCCCGCCCGCGGCGCGATCATCCGAATGAGCTTCCCGAAACGACCGTGACGCCGGGACGGCCGCACGCGCCATCCCCGCATCAGCGAACCGCCGGGCGGGGAGGTTTCCGGGCACCTCCGGAATATCCACCTCGCCCCCCCCTTTTCCCGGGCTGCCCCCCGGGCCGCATCTCCCCTTCTCCGAAGCCCCGGAATCCCGGCCCTCCATCTCCCGCGGTTCCGAGCCGCGAGGCATGCGAATTGCGGCAGAGGAAGCCCAGGGCCGCGCACTCGAACGGCACGGGCACGGGCGAAACCTGGTTGCGAACGCGCGAATCCGCACCGTGCCCAGGGAGGAGGTCGCCATGAACCCCAAGAACACCGTCGAGGCCTTCATGCATCGGGGCGTGATCACCTGCGCGCCGGATACGCCGATGCCCGAGATCGTCCGCCGCATGAACCGGGAGAAGATTCACGCGGTCGTGGTCGTGGGTCCGCAGCAGGAACTCGTGGGCGTCGTCACCCAGACCGATCTCGTCGGCGCAGGCTATCTCGAACCGTACGCCGCCCACTTCGAGGGGATGTGCGCCTGGCATCTCATGTCGACCCCGGCGATGACGATCCCCGTCAACGCCCCCGTCGAAGAAGCCGCGCGTCGCATCTCGGATGCCCGCGTACACCGGTTGGTGGTCGTAAAGAGGGGACCCCGCGGACGGGAGGAGGCCGTCGGCATCCTGTCCGTCACGGACCTGGTACGGAATCTGGAGGCGCCCGGGCGCAAGTCTCGCGGCGGCGAACGCGCGAGGACCTAGTGGGTCTTCAATCTTGAGATCCCAGGTTCGGCCGAGGCGATTTTCGCGCCC
>CAZWCX010000064.1:0-40272 GCA_964632945.1 uncultured Planctomycetia bacterium
CGGCCGGCGTTCTTCGCCGCCCGCTCGACGCCGGCGCACCCGGCCAGGACGATCAGGTCCGCCAGGGAGAGCTTCTTGCCGCCGGACTGCGCGCGGTTGAAATCGCTGCGGATGCCTTCCAGCGCCCGGAGTGTTTTTGCCAGCTTGGCCGGCTGGTTGACCTCCCAGTCCTTCTGCGGCGCGAGTCGGATGCGCGCGCCGTTGGCGCCACCGCGCTTGTCGGAGCCGCGGAAGGTGGACGCGGACGCCCACGCGGTCGAAACCAGATCCGACACGGAAAGGCCGGACTCCAGGACCTTGGCCTTGAGCGCGGCGACGTCCTGGGCGTCGATCAGCGGGTGATCGACCGCGGGGATGGGGTCCTGCCAGAGGAGCGCCTCGGCCGGGACCTCCGGGCCGAGGTAGCGCGCGCGCGGACCCATGTCGCGGTGGGTGAGTTTGTACCAGGCACGGGCGAATGCGTCCGCGAACTGCTCCGGATTCTCCATGAACCGCCGCGAGATCTTCTCGTAGACGGGATCGAGCCGGAGCGAGAGGTCGGTCGTCAGCATCGTGGGCGCGTGCCGCTTCGACGGGTCGTGCGCGTCCGGGATCATCCCCGCGCCGGCGCCGTCCTTCGGCTGCCATTGGTGCGCCCCGGCGGGGCTCTTCGTCAGCTCCCACTCGTGCCCGAACAGGATCCGGAAGTAGGCCTGGCTCCACTTCGTCGGCGTGGGGGTCCAGGTGACCTCCAGACCGCTGGTGATCGCGTCCTTGCCCTTGCCGGTGCCGAAGCGGCTGATCCAGCCCAGGCCCTGTTCCTCGATCCCGGCCGCCTCGGGCTCGGGACCGACGAGCTTCGGGTCGCCGGCGCCGTGGGCTTTGCCGAAGGTATGGCCGCCCGCGATCAGCGCCACGGTCTCCTCGTCGTTCATCGCCATCCGGGAGAAGGTCTCGCGGATGTCCCGCGCCGCCGCGATCGGGTCCGGGTTGCCGTTCGGCCCTTCCGGGTTGACGTAGATCAGGCCCATCTGCACCGCCGCGAGCGGGTTCTCGAGTTCCCGGTCGCCGGAGTAGCGCGCGTCGGCCAGCCACTTCTCCTCGGCGCCCCAGTAGATGTCCCGCTCCGGTTCCCAGACGTCTTCCCGTCCGCCGGCGAACCCGAACGTCTTGAACCCCATCGATTCGAGCGCGACGTTCCCGGCGAGGATCATCAGGTCCGCCCAGGAGATCTTTCGGCCGTACTTCCGCTTGATCGGCCAGAGCAGACGGCGCGCCTTGTCGAGGTTTCCGTTGTCGGGCCAGCTGTTGAGCGGCGCGAAGCGCTGGCTGCCGTTCCCGGCACCGCCGCGGCCATCGCCGGTGCGGTAGGTGCCGGCGCTATGCCACGCCATCCGGATGAACAGCGGTCCGTAATGGCCGAAGTCCGCCGGCCACCAGTCCTGCGAGTCGGTCATCAGCGCATGCAAATCCTGCTTCACCGCGCCCAGGTCGAGGCTCTGGAACTCCGCGGCGTAGTCGAAGTCCCCGCCCATCGGATCGGATTCGGCGGGGCGCTGGTGCAGGATGTCGATCTTCAACTGATTCGGCCACCAGTCGCGATTCGTCCGGCCGCCGGCGGCCGTGGGCCGGGCGCCCATGCCGCTGACCGGGCATTTGGCTTCGTTCGTCATGGCAATGTCCTTGCGGTTCAGGGGTTGATGAAAATGGCGTAGGCGCGAGCGTACGGCGGCGGGCGCCGCCCGCGCGCGCAGGACGCGCGTCGCCCGATCCTACCCGGGTCGGGCGCGGCGTCAAGGGGATTCGGAGCCTTCCGGCGCCGGACGACGCGCGTCGAGACCTCCGTACCCGCTCCGGTCCACGCTCTCGTCCGGGCCGCTCTCACCGCCGCTCGGCCCCCGCCTCCGGGGCCGCCCCGTTCGCCGACGTGCGCCGCAGAATCCCCCGCAGCAGCCGCCCCAGCAGGTCCGACCCCGTGATCAACCGCGGCTCGTCCGTCCACAACAGGATCGTGTCGTGCCGGATCACGTGGTCGTCGGTCTTGTCCCGGTCGAACCGCAATTCCGAAATGACGTGACCGAGCGCGGTCTTCGGGTCGCGGATCACCACCGGCGCATGGCAATATGCGTGCGGATCGAGCGGACCTTCCCCGAACAGGGCCGCGCGCAGGAGCAGGTTCGCCTCCAGAATCCGCCGCGGTTCCCCCGCCTCGTCGACCACGACCACCCAGGTCTTGCCCGACGCGTTCACCTGACGCAGGAACGGGTCGGCCGGGTCGCGCGCGATGGCGGGGAACTGCGGCCTCCCGTCCCGGAACGGCAAGCAAACCACGCTCGCCGGATCGAGCGCCGTCCCTTCGGTGCCCACCGCCAGGTCGTCGATGGTCAGGAAGTTCAACGCCCCGATCGCCTCGAGCCGGTCCACCTCCGTCTCGTCCGACTCCATGTGCAGCCGGATGATCTGCTTCAGGTCCACCTCGCGAAAGTAGGCGATCGACTCCTTCCCCAGCCAGATGTCGAGCAGCCAGGCCGACGGCTTCACCACCGGGTAGAGCAGCATCTGGTACAGCCGCAACACCGGCGCCAGCATCGACGCCATGCGCAGGGCGTGGCGCGAAAAGTACGCCTGCGGCACGATCTCGCCGAACAGCGTGATGAACACCGTGGAGAAAAGGAACGCCATCGCCCCGGTGAGCACCGAGTCCGCGAGCAAAGCCAGCAGCACGTTGACCGCGACGTTCCCCCACAGGATCGTCGTCAGCACCAGGTTCGAGTCCTCGCGGAGGGCGAGAACCCGCTCGGCGGCGTGGTTGCCGCCCGCGACCTCGACCTGCAATTCCAGTCGGCTCAGCCGAAACAGGGCCAGGTTCAGCCCCGAAAACGTGGCCGACTGGCTCAGGCAGACCGCCATCCCCAGCCAGGTCAGCGCGGTCCCGCTCATGGCTCCTCCCACCCACACCGGGCCGGTCCGGGCGCGCGTTCGCTCGCGCCGCCCCGCGCCGGCCGCACACCCGGTTCTACTCGATCGGTCCGAATCCCGCCACCTTCGCGGTGTCGCGATGGGAGACGCGGTCGCGCAGGGAGGCGCCGCTTGCCGGGGGGAGCCGGCGCGCGTTTTCCCGGGCGATTCCCCCGGCCCGGGCTTCCGCCCGCCGCGTTGGAGCGCCGCGGGCCCGCCGCCGCCCACCGCGTGGCCGGCTGACCCCGAGCGAGGCGATCATCTCTTCCGTATCCTGATATACAGGATTCCTTCTTATAAGTAAGTCAGGAACTTGAACGTGATTGGGGGTTTTTCGTACCATAACCATCCTCGTTTCGCGGAGGGCGCCTTGCCGACGGAAGCCGATCAACAATTCGCCGAGTTTCTGGCCGCGGAAGGGGTGATCGCCTCCGCGGACTTGGAGGGCGCACTCGCCGCCGTTGATCGCATTGCCGCGCTGGGCATTTGCGTCACCCTCGCCGACGTGCTGACCTCCCGCGGAGTCCTCACCCCCGAGAAGACCGCCGGGCTTCTGGGGGTGTCGATCCGACGCTCCGAAGGGGGCGTGCTGGGCAGCCGATTCGATGGGCTGCACTTGCCCGCCGAACAAGAGCGCCGCCTGGCCGAGATTGCGGCCGCGCAAGGCTGGGTGACGGTCGAGGGTTGCCGGGAGGCCGTACGCCTCCAGGCGGCGCTGGAGATTGAGGGCCTCAAGGTCCCCCTGGCCGCGATCCTCGTCGATCGCGCCGGTTTGCCTGCCGAAGCGGTGGAGGATCTGGCTCGCAAAGCCGCGGTACCGTTCACGGCGGCGCCGGGAGACGTGCCGGCGTCGGTTGCGGGGCCCGGGGCGGCGCCGGCAAGCGGGGGAGGTCCCGCGCCTCCCGCAGGCCGAGGTCGTCCGGGAGGTCCCGGCGCGGAGGCGCGCCCGGCGTCGGCCGCGGCCGGTCGCGCGTCGGGTGTCCATCGCGCGTCCGCGTCTCCGCAGCCGTCTCCGCCCCCGGCGCGCCCGCCCGCCGGCGCTCGACCCGAATCCCGGGGATCGCTGCCCCCGGTTCGGCCGCGACGCGGCGCGTCGTCGGGCGCCCACCGTCCGGTCCCGGCCGGGCGAGGCGAGGCGCCGCCCGGGCCGGCGGGTCTTTCCGCCCCGCTTCTGGCCGGCGGCGCCGGGCTCATCCTCTTGGTCGGGGGGCTCGGCGCGTATCTCGGTTGGCGCTCCGGGGAGCCGCAGGAATCCCCGCGGCCGGCGACCCGCGTGGACGGCCCGCGGGCGCCGGCCAATGCGGCCCCGCCCCTCGATCCCGCCCGCCCGCCGGTCGCCGAGGAGCCGAAGCGGGAGTCGGAGGAGTCGTCGGCACGCGCGGCGATCGATCGCGCTCGCGCCCGCGCCGACCAGGGGGAACTCGAGCCGGCGCTCGACTCCCTCGCCGCCGCCCTCGCCGGCCCGCTCGGACGCCACGAAGCGGCGCGCGCGCTTCTGGAAGCGGAGCGGGAGAATCTGCTCGAGCGCGCCGGCGACGCGCTGCTGCGCCGCGCCCAGGAGCTCGTCGCGAAGGGCGAGCGCGACGCCGCCGGCGACCTGCTGCGCCGGATCCTTGCACGTTTCCCCGGCACCCTGCACGAGGACGCGGCCCGCCACATGCTCGATGCGCTCGCCGGGGGCGGGCCGCGACCCGGACCGGCCGGCGAGCCCGGGTCCGGCGGCGTGCGCGAGCCGGCGGGGGGACCGGGCCCGGCCCCCGGTCCGGACCCCGTTCGGGAGCCGCGGCCGGTCCGCGGACCGGTGAGCGCCGAAGACCGCCGGCGGGCGTACGAGCTCGCGGACAAGGCGGCCGAACTCGCCGACAAGCGGGAGGATGACGCCGCGCGCCGCCGCATCCAGGAGGCACTCGCCATCGACCCGGAGTGCGCGCTCGCCATCGGCATCCGCGGATTCCTGGTCAAGGCGCACAACCGCCAGGAGGCGCTCGAAGACCTCACCTTCGCCATCGACCACATGGAGCGTGACCGGATCAACTGGCCGTGGATCCTCTCGCGGCGCATCTTTCTTTACATGGAAGCCGGGAACTGGCGCGCGGTCTTCGAGGAGGCCGACCGCGCCATCGCGACCCTGGGGTCGCGGAGCGGCTACTACCCGCAATTCGTTTCGTTCCGCGGCTGGGCTCGGGTCAATCTCGGCGACATCGACGGCGGCCTGAGCGAGATGGACCGGGCCGTCCAGATGGAACCGGACCGGGCTTACATGTACGTGCGCTTCCACGCCTACCTCTACAAGGCCGACTGGGCCGCCCTGCTCGCGGAAGCGGACCGGAGCCTGCGGATCGAACCGCGGAACAGCAACGCCCCCTACCATCGGATCCGTGCCCTCGTCGCCCTGGGGCGATTCGACGAGGCCGCGACGGAAGTGGAGCGGGTCCGCGCCGTCCACGGTTCGAGCGGACTGACCTCCATGTGCGCCGCCTACTTCCACTCGACCCCCGGGGCGGGCCGGCACTACGATCCCGACCGGGCGCTGCGGGAGATGGGCCGGGTCAGCCTGACGAGTACGTTCGAGGCGCTGCACACCCAGGGTCGCATTCTCTTCCTGTCCGAACGGTACACCCAAGTGGTGTCCGAACTGGAATCTCACGGGCACCTCGACGAATTCGAGATCGTCTTTCTCCTCGGCGCCGCGCACTTCAAGCTCGGCAACTTCGCGGAGGCGCGCCGCAGGCTCGGGGAAGCGCGTCGCCTCAATCCGTACCTTCGCCGTCATGCCGAGCCGATCGCCGGTCTGGCCGAGTATCTCGATTCGTTCGATCGATCCGAGCGCGCCACCGCGCGCGCGGTGCGCGAATTCAAGATCACGTTCGAGGCGGAAACCGCGCCCCTCTCCCGCGCCGAGATCGACACGATGGTGCGCCGGTTCGAGTTCGAGCGGGCGGTTCGGGAGGGGGAGCGGCACCGGGACGCGATGGAGTCCCCCGATTTACGCGAGGAGACCGAGCGACGGCTCGCCGAGATCCGCGGTCTGGCGACCTGCTTCCGGCGCTTTCGCGAGATGCTCGATGCGGGCCGGATCCCCGACCTCAAGGTGCGCGCGGGCACCATGGAGGTCGCCGTCACCCGCTCCGCCGCGGGCGGGTCGTTCGAGTACTCCTTCCCGAAGGGGGCGGGCAAGGCGCCGTGGGGCGCCCTCGGCATCGAAACCATGCTCGCCGCCCTCCACCGGGCCGCCCCGACTCCCGAGGAGAGCGTGGCGCTCGGCCTCCTGGCGTGGGACCTGGGGCTGCCCGACCGGTCGTTCGAGCTCCTCCGCAAGGGGGAAAAGGGCGGACCCAAGGCGCGCGCCCTGCTCGACCTGGGGGTCTCGGCGCGACGCGGCCTGTCGGTGCCGGAAGGTGGGTTCCTCGCCTGCCGCGGACGATTCGTCACGCCGGAGGAGAAACAACACCTCGACGCCGGGCGGGTCGAATTCGAGGGTCAATGGGTCACCCCGGCCGCGCGCGAAAAACTCGCTCGCGGCCTGATCGAGGTGAGCGGGACGTGGGTGCCGCGCGAGGAGGGCGAACTCCTCCGCCGCGGTTTCAAGCGGTACAAGGACCGCTGGTACTCCCGCGAGGAATACCTGTCCATCCGCTCCCGCTGGGAGGACGCCTACGAGGTGCGCACCGAGCACTACGAGATCCGCACCAACCGGAGCGAGGAGTTCGCCGCCGAGCTCGGAAAGGTCGCGGAGGCCGCGTACCGCGAACTGCGCGCGCTGTACGGAGGGGATGAACCGCGGTTGCCGGGCCGGGAGCGAATGACGCTCTGGGCCTTCGCCCGCTTCGAGGACTACCGTGCCTATTGCGTCGAACATAAGTGCGAGGACCACCTGCAGGCGGCCGGCTTCGCCCGCTCCGATTCCAACGTCGTGGTCGGCTGGGACAAGACCGAAAGCCTGCAGCAGTTCCTGCAGACCATGGCGCACGAGGCCGCCCACCTCTACTACTTCCGCGTGCGTCCCGCGGGTCGGCCCCCGTCCTGGTACACCGAGGGCATGGCCACCCAACTCGAGGGGTTTACGTGGAAGGGGAGCGAATACGCCTTCGACCGCGTGAGCGCGTCGCGGCTCCCCTTCCTCAAGGAGTCGATCCGCAAGAGTCGGCTCCTGCCGCTCGACCAGTTGCTGGCCGGCAACGCGCTTTCCCTGATCAACTCCGATCCGGAGAAGGCGCTCGTCTTCTACGCCCAATCGTGGGGGCTCTTCTACTTCCTGACGAACACGAATCGCGCCGACCTTCGCGACGCCTTCGAGAAGTACCGCAAGTCGATCGATGCCGGAACCGATCGACCGCTGTCGGACTTCCTGCCCGACCTCAAGAAGCTCGAGGCGGACCTGACGAAGTACATCGAGGCGATGTGACGCCGTCGAAGCGACGGCGTCGACGTCGTCGCGGCGCGCCCCGCCGGCCCGACGAGGCTCGTCCGCCGACCCATCCCCGCCTTCGGCGTTGACTCGCCCATCCCGCGTGGTACACTGCGGTTCTTGCGGAGGGGCCCCGGGTCCGGCCCCACGCGCCGCCTCGTCGTCCCGGCTGCCCAGGAGACGCCCGCCCATGAAGAAGATGTTCTTCCTCCTGCTCTTTCTCGCCGTCGTCGGCGGGCTCGGCTACGGAGTGTATACGGGAATGGCGGGGTCGGAACTCCAGGACAAGATGCGATCCGCCGTCGACACCGTGAAGGACAAGATCGATGACGCGCAGGGAGGCGTCACCGGCACGGATCCCGCCAAGACCCCTGCCGCGGGGGTGGAAGGGAAGAGCGGGACCGGCATCGCCACCGTCGGCACCACCAAGACCCAGCCCGGCACGACTCCCGAGAGCGGGGACTCGAAGGCGCCGGGGCAGACGCCGCAGTCCATGACCGACAAGGCCGCCCAAACCGTCCTCGCCGCCGCCGAGAAGCTCTACAAGGAAGCCCAGTTCGCCGGCGCCGTCGAGAAACTCCAGTCGGTCCTCAACTCCTCCGTCGAAAAACCCCTCGAGGAACGCGCCGCGCGCCTCTCGGGTCGCGCCCGCACCTTCGCCGACGTCCTCGACGACATCCCGGACAATCAGCGCGCCAACCCCGACAACATGGTCGATGTCGTCCTCATGTCCGGCAATACCATGCGCGGCATGCTCGTCGCCGACACGCCCGGCGAGGTCCGCATTCGCCGCCCGGGCGGCCTCGAAATGGGCATCCGCAAGAGCCAGGTCAAAGAGGTCCTCAAGCTCGACCTCGCTCGCGTCCACGAGCAGCTCGAAGGCGAGCTCGCCGCCCAACTGAAGAAGCGCAGCGCCCCGACCGCGACCGACTACTACGAGCTCGCCGTCTTCTGCTACAAGAACCGCCTCGACCACCGCGTCGCCGAGATGCTGGAAAAGGCGCTCGAGAAGGACCCCAACCTCAACAAATCGTTGCACCACCAGAAGGCCAAGAACATGTACGAGGCCTACGTCTGGTTCATGGGCCGCGGCAATCAGAAAGACGCCAAACGCCTGCAGGATCAGCTCACCGCCAAGTACGCGGACACCCCGTACGCCAAGATGCTCCAGGAGACGATCGAGGAACTGGCCGCGGCGACCAAGGGAAGCACCGCCGGCGGCGGCGGCGAGGGCCCCCTGGCGGCCGGAGACAACGGCGGGAGCGGATCCGAGGCGGGACCCACCCCCTCGTCCGGCGCCACCGAACAGGTCAAGGAACTCGTCGCCAAGGCCAACAAGCTCTACGACGAGGGGATGGATCACTTCAACCGCGCGGAACCCGGCTCGCCGAACCGCAAGGAGGAAAACCAGAAGGCGTTCCAGTGCTTCAACCAGTCGCTCGGCCTCTACGAGGAGGCGTGGGCCCTCTCCGGCGGCGACAACGCGCTGGCCCGCCGCATCGACCAGGTGCGGTCGGTGAAGGTCCTCACGTTCCGGCGCCAGAAGGCGCTCAACTAGCGCGCCCCGCCCGGCGCCGGCGACCGCACCGGGGCGCTCGCGAGCGCGCCGCGCCCCGTCGTCCCTTCCAGGAATCCGACATGACCACGATCCTCGCCGTGCGCCATCGCGGCGCCGTCGCCCTCGGCGGCGATGGCCAGGTCACCCAGGGCCAGACCGTCCTCAAGCACGACGCCCGCAAGGTCCGCAAGCTCCACGAGGGCAAGGTCCTCGTCGGCTTTGCCGGCGCCACCGCCGACTCCTTCGCCCTCCTCGAGCGCTTCGACGCCATGCTCAAGAAGTTCTCCGGCGGCGTCCCGCGCGCGGCCATCGAACTCGCCAAGGAGTGGCGCACCGACCGGATGCTCCGCCGCCTCGAGGCCTTTCTCGCCGTCGTCGACCGCGAACACTCCTTTCTCCTCTCCGGCGCCGGCGACGTCGTCGAACCGGAGGACGGCGTCATCGGCATCGGCTCCGGCGGCCCCTTCGCCCTTGCCGCCGCCCGCGCCCTCATCGCCCACTCGGACCTCTCCGCCCGCCGCGTTGTCGAGGAATCCCTCCGCATCGCCGGGCGCATCTGCATCTACACCAACGACCACCTCCACGTCGAGGAGCTCGCGTGACCGATCCCGAACTCACCCCCCACGCCATCGTCTCCGAACTCGACCGCTACATCATCGGCCAGCGCACCGCCAAACGCTGCGTCGCCATCGCCCTGCGCAACCGCTGGCGCCGCCAGCAGCTCCCCACGGAACTGCGCGACGAAGTCGCCCCCAAGAACATCATCATGATCGGCCCCACCGGCGTCGGGAAAACCGAAATCGCCCGCCGCCTCGCCTCGCTCGCCCGCGCCCCCTTCCTCAAGGTGGAAGCCACCCGCTACACCGAGGTCGGCTACCACGGCCGCGACGTCGAAACCATGGTCCGCGACCTCGTCGAAATCTCCATCGGCCTCGTCCGCAAGGAGGCCCTCAAGGCGGTCGAGCCCCGCGCCCGCGAGCACGCGGAGGAGCGCCTGCTCGACCTCCTCCTCCCCGTGCGCCGCAAGGCCGGACTCTCTTCCACCCCGGTCGAGGGGGAGGAGGAGTCGAGCACGCGCGAACGCCTCCGCGACAAACTCCGCAAGGGCGAACTCGACTCGCGTTGGGTCGAAGTGGAGGTCGAGGAACGCAAGACCCCGATGATGTCGGTCTTCTCCAATCAGGGGTTCGAAGAGTACGGCCTCGACCTGCAGAACATGCTCGGCAACATCATGCCGGCGAAGAAATCGACCAAGAAAGTTTCCGTCCCCGAGGCCCAGAAGATCCTCGCCGAACAGGAGGCCGAGAAGCTGGTCGAGAAGGACAAGATCACCCGCGAAGGCGTCCAGCGCGCCGAGAATTCGGGCATCGTCTTCATCGACGAGCTCGACAAGATCGCCGCCCGCGAGCACGGCCACGGCCCGGACGTCTCCCGTGAGGGAGTCCAGCGCGATATGCTCCCGATCATCGAAGGCTCGACGGTCATGACCCGCTACGGCCCGGTCAAGAGCGACCACATCCTCTTCATCGCCGCCGGCGCCTTCCACATCAGCAAGCCGAACGACCTGATCCCGGAACTGCAGGGGCGCTTCCCTATCCGGGTGGAACTTCAGAGCCTCACCCGCGAAGACTTCGTGCGCATCCTCACCGAACCCCAGAACGCGCTCATCCGGCAATACCAGGCTCTCCTGGCGACGGAGAAGGTGAAGCTCGAGTTCGCCCAGGACGCCATCGACGAGATCGCCGAGATCGCCGCTGCGGTCAACTCGACCCAGCAGAACATCGGCGCGCGACGCCTGCACACCGTGGTGGAGAAGGTCCTCGAGGACGTTTCCTACGAGGCCCCGAACCTCGAGATGCAGACGATCCGCGTCGATCGCGCGTACGTGCGTCAGAAGCTCGCCGAAGTGGTCGAGAACGAGGACCTGTCGAAGTACGTGCTCTGACCGAGGGCCGGCCACCCTTGATCTGCGGTCCCGGCCTCTCTATGATGCTCCGATCGTCGGCGGACCTCCGTCTCCCCCGGGTCGGCGAACGACCCGGTCCGCGGAACGCCGGCCGTCCGATCTTTGTTGGATACGGAACCCCCCCTTCGATTTGAACCCCGGGAGGTGTTTCATGAGACTCGCTCTTGCGCTTGCGCTCTCGATCGTCCTGGCCGCCCCGGCGTGGGCCGGAGACGAGGAGACCTCGTCCTCCCGCTCCGTCATCACCGTCGACGGGCGCACGATCGAGGTCATCGGCGGGAACGGCTCTTCCGTGACGAGCCGCGACGGCGTGGTCGTCATCCGATCGAACGACCAGGAGGTCCGCGTACACGGGAACAAGATCGAGATCAAGGGCAGGAAGCACGACCTTCCGGAGTACAAGCACCTGACCATCAAGACCGGGAAGAAGTCCGTCAAGGTCGACGTCGACGGCCGGGACCTGGACGAGATCCTCGAGGAGACCGGCCAGGCCGTCGCGGAGGCGGGGGAAGCCATGGACGAGGCCGACGAGGCGCTGAAGGAAGCCGCCGGCGCCCTCGACGAGGCCTCGAAGGTCCTGGAAGGCCTGGGGATGGGGCCGGACGCTCTCAAGGACGCGGGCAAGGACGCCGGGGCCGGCGATCACCCGGAATCGGCCGGGCCGCCGGACAAGGAAGATCTCTTCCCCGTCGACCAGGTCAAGACCATTCGCCTGGAAGGGCTGCACGAGTCGTACCGCGTGGAGATCGACCCCAAGGCGAAGGACGTCGCCGTGCAGCGGCGCAAGGGTACGGTCGGGATCACTCCCACGTGGGCGGACGGGACCCTGACGGTGAAGGGAAGCGGCATCGGCCAGGCGCGCGTCACCGTGGTGGCGCCTCCCGGGTTCGCCCTGCAGGTCACCGGCTGCCGCGGCGGCAAGATCGGCGACTTCGGCGGCGCGCTCACCCTCTCCACGCTCGGCAGCGAGTCGGTGAAGGTGGGCAAGGTCGCGTCCGCCGATCTGCAGTCTTCGGGCTCGGGCCGCATCGTCGTGGCGGCGATCGACGGCGGCGACCTCAAGGTCGACATCCTCGGCTCCGGCGGCGTCGAGATCGCCGGCGGCAAGGTCCGCGAAGGGCGCCTCGCCATCTCCGGGTCCGGCAACCTCGTCTGCCGCGCGACGATCGCCAAGGCGTGGCTGAGCATCCTCGGGAGCGGCCGCATGAAGGTGGCTCCGCCCACCGAGGTCGTCGAGAAAAAGGTCCTCGGCAACGGCTCGATCGAGATCCTGAAGTAGCGCAGGCGTGGTGCGGGGGGGGCGCCGGCGTCCCTCCCCCGGATCCCCCCTACGATCCCAGGTCCGCCACCGGGCGGAAGCCGACGTCCGCCGCCTTCTCCCCGGGCGCGGCGCGTCCGCGTTCGGCGCAGCGCAGGTGGTCGCGGCGGTCGCTGAACCAGGAGCCGCCGCGCACGATCCGCATCGGGGCGCCGGCCTCTCCGTCAGGCGCTGCGTCGTCCGCGCACCACTCCCAGACGTTCCCCGCCATCTGGTGCAGCCCGAACCCGTTCGCCGCAAACGATCGCACGGGGGCCGTCGCGGCGTGGCCGTCGCGGAACCCGGGCAGCCCCTTCACGCCGGGAAATGCCTTCTCCGCCGCCTCGTCCGCGAAGTTCCCCGCATTCGGCGCCGGGGGCCAGGCGTCCCCCCAGACGAATGGCCGCGCGTCGCCCCCCGCGCGCGCGGCCCATTCCCACTCCGCCCCGGTCGGCAGCCGCAACCCCGCCCACGCGCAATACGCCTGCGCGTCCTCCCAGGACACGTTCACCGCCGGCTGCGCGTCGCCGTTCAGGTCCTGGTCCAGCCACCGGCCGCTGTCGTGCCCTTTGAACCGGGGCGCGCCCCGGAACTCGGCGTTCGAGACCTCGTACTTCGCGATCAGAAAGGGGTGCCCGATCCGCACCCGCCGCAACCCCTCGTCGTCCTCGCGTCCGGCCTCGTCGGGCGGGCTGCCCATCCCGAACTCGCCGCCGGGAACCAGCACGAACTCGATTCCCGTGCGCGCATGGCGGTACTCCTCCCGACCCGCCGCGCTCAAGCCGATGAAGGAGAAGCCGTGGCGCGCCAGCGTGTCCCGGTCCCACACGAAGGCGGCGGTGAACTCGAGGTCGTCGCTCACCGTCACCGCGCGGCGCGGCTCGGTCGCCCCGTCCCGCCAGCCGACGAACCGCCAGCCGGGATTCGCCTCCGCCTGGAGCGAGAGTTTCGCCCCCGGCTCGAACTCGGGCGCGTCGGGGGAGACCGCGACGGTCCCGCCCCCCCGCGGATCGGCCTTCGCCGTGACCGTGTAGCGAAGCGGAGAGAAGACCGCCACCCAGGTCTCGTTGCGCGTCAGCCGCACGCGCCGCAGCGGGTCTTTGTCCCCGGTGTCCTCCCAGCCGCGGAAGCGCCAGCCCGCCTTCGCGCGCGCGGTCGCCGTCACCTCGGTGTCCGGCTCGTACCACGGCTGCGCGGGGGCGACCTCCACGGTCCCGGCCTCGGGCGGCCGCGCCGCCACCGCGATCGCATACGTCGGCGCGAACTCGGCCGTCAGCGTCCGATCCGCCTCGACCTTCACCCGGCGCGTCTCCCCGGCCTCCGGGTCGTCGGTCCAGCGCCGCCAACGCCAGCCCGTCGCCGGCCGCGCCGTCAACGTCACTTCGAGTCCGTGAGCATAGCTCTCCGCGGCGGGGGCAGGGATCACCGTCCCCCCTTCGGGGGGCTGCGCCCGCGCCACCAGCCGCCAGCGCAACGCCTCGAAGCGGGCGACCGGCGGATTCCCCTTCGCGGGGATCCGAATCCGGCGCGGGTTCTCCACCTCCCGGTCGCTCCAGTCCACGAACCGGTACCCCGGGCGCGCCGTCGCCTCCACGGAGAGCACGGTGCCCACCGCAAACTCGCCTCCGGCGGGGGAGACGCTCCCGGTCCCCTCGGGCTCGGCGCGGAATGTCAGGCGCACCGGGCGGTCGCCGGCCAGCAGGGCCCACGCCAGTGCGAAGACGAGCACCGCCGCGGCGGCCCCGCCGCCCCAGAGGACGGGCGGGGAAAGGCGTCGCCCCGCGGGACTCGCCTCCGTCACCGTCGGCGCGCCGCCGCGCACCTGCGTCGGCGCCGGGACCGGGCCCGACTTTCCCTTGGCCGGGGCCGCGACCGGACCCGATTTCTCCTTGGCGGGGGCCGCGACCGGTCCGCTCTTGCGTTTCGCGGCGCGCCGGAGCCGATCCAGCGCGTCGGCCATCTCGCCGGCCGTCTCGGGCCGCTCCTTCGCCTCCTTGGCCAGGCACCGAAGCACCAACGCCTCCATCCCCGGCGGATCGTCCGGGATCCCGGCCGCGGCGAACGGGGCCGGCGGATCGAGCAGGATTTTCGTCAGCAGTTGCGACGCGTTTTCCCCGTCGAACGGCCGCTTCCCGGTGACCATCTGATAGAGCACCACTCCGGCCGCATAGACGTCGGTGCGTCCGTCGATCGCCTGCCCTTGCACCTGTTCCGGGCTCATGTAGGCGAGCGTCCCCACGGCGGCCCCGGTCGCGGTGTGGCCCGTGTCGCCCGCCATCCCGGCTTCCTCCAGGATCTTGGCGACGCCGAAGTCGAGCAGCTTGACGTCGATCCGCCCGCCCTCGTCGGGGACCAGCATGACGTTGTCGGGCTTGAGGTCGCGGTGGACGATCCCCTTGCGGTGCGCGTGGTCGAGCGCGCGCAGGATGGGGACCATTACCCCCGCGGCCTCGACCCCGGAAAGCCGCGTCCGCTCCTTGATCTGCGCGGACAGCGTCTGCCCGGCGCAGAAGTCCATGACCATGAAGAGGAGGTCGCCCCACTCGCCCGCGTCGTACAGACGGACGATGTGGGGGTGGTCGAGGCCGATCAGGACCCTGGCCTCGCGCAGGAACCGGCGCCGGATCCCCTCGTCGACGGCGAGCGTGGGGTGGAGGGACTTGAGCGCCATCTCGCGTTCGAGGACCCGGTGGCGGACCCGGTAGACTTCGCCGAAGCCGCCCGCGCCGAGACGGGCGAGGACCTCGTAGCGGCCGTCGATCACCGTCCCGGGAGCGAGCGACGGGGTGCGCCGCGGCGGCGGGGCCTGGGTCGGCGCCGCGTCACCGCCGCCGCTCGCCCCCGGCACCGGCGTGGCGCAGCGCGGGCAGAAATTCGCTCCCTCCGGCACGGGCTCCTTGCAGCCCGCGCAGGCGGTCGGGGCGTGTTCGGCCATGACCTCGGCCTCCTCCCTGCGTCGTCCCGGCGGTCCCGCGAGGGTCCGCCCTTTTCCTCTCCCGGACCGGGGATCCGCCGGCCCCGGCGGTCCGTCACCGCGGCAACGGCAAGCCGTCCGGGCCCATGCGCGCCTTCTGCCGCTCTTCCTCCCGGGCGGCGGCCGCCTGGGCGGTCGCGAGTTCCGCCTCCGCGGCCTCCACGCGAGCCGCGTATTCGCGCTCGAGCCGCTCCTTTTCCGCGTCCTTTTCGGCCGCCGACTTCTCGAGCCGCGCGATCTCGGCTTCCCACTGGACCACCCGCCCCCGCGACACGCGGATCCGGCCTTCCCACTCGTCGATGCGGCGGGCGAGCGCGGACTGCTCGTTGCGGACCTGGCGAAGTTCCGATTCCAGCGTGGCGACGCGGGCCTTGTCGTGGGGAAGCCCGCTCTTCTGCGCCGTCGCCTGCGCCGCGGCGACGTCGGCGCGGAGCAGGCGCTCCTGGCCCTCGAGGTCGGCGGCCCGGGCGCGGTCGGCGGCCACGTCCTTCTCGGCGGCGACGATCGCGGCCGCTTCGCGGGTCTTGCGATCGAGCAGCTTCTCCGCGGCCGCGCGGTCCGCGTCCCCGCCGGGTGCGCGGGGTCGCGCGGCCCGCGCGCGGCCGACTTCGGCCTCGAGGCGAAGGACCGCGTCGAGCGCGGCGCCCAGCTCCGCGGTGACCCACCGGCCCGCCCGGCGCACGAACCCGTGGGAGGCGAAAACCTCCTCCTCGCGCGCCCAGCCGTAGTGGACCGTCTTGCGGTAGCCGCAGAGGCCGAGGATCTCCGCCACCGCGTCGGGCCGGAAGGGCGGGTCGAGCCGCGTCAGTCCCAGGCAGAGCCCGGCCGCGGCGTCGCGAAGCTCGTTCGCCAGGTCGATCCGCGCCGCGGCCCAACGGGCCAGCTCCAGCCGCGGGGCCGGGTCGGAGCCGGTGAGCGGACGGACGCGCATGGCGAATTCGCGGGCGAGATGGGCGCGGACGGCCTCTTCGGCCTCTTTGCGCCGCCGCGTGGCCCAGTCGAACGAGGCGACGTCGTCGAGCGGCAGGATGGTGAATTCGCGCTGGCGACCGCGCTCGACGTGCATCAGGAGCTTGCGTTCCGCCTCCTGGACCTGCAGGATGAGTCCTTCGTGCCGACTGCCGTCGCGGAGGGAGACGGTATCGCGCGTCGCGGCGCCGGCAAGGCGGTCGACCCGGGCGTCGAAGGTGGCGCGCGCCGCGGCGGACTCGGCGGCCAGGTCGGCCGGGGAGGCGGCGACGGGGGAGCCCGCGCAGAGGGCGAGGAGCGCCGCGACGGCGGCGAGCGCGCCGTCGGGCCCGGGCGGTCGCCCGGGAATCGCCGTTGGGTGTGAGAAGCTGCAGGGCATGGCCAAACCTCCTCCGGCGTGGAGACCGCGGCGCCGGCACGGGGCGTGGCCCTCGAGTCGGCGCCATTGGGTACGATACCATGACCGGGCGCGGGGCGCCCGGGAGTTCTTCGGGTCGCCGGCCGGGCGTTCGGATCGTCGTGGATCCGCCGGGGACCCCGGCGCGAACCCCCTGCCGCGAACGGGGGTGACGCAGGAGTCGAGGACAGGAGCAAGACCCCCATGGCCAAATACGTAGACGGATACGTGATCCCGCTGCCCCGGAAGAACCTCGCCGCCTACACGCGATTGGCGAAACTGGGTCGGAAGTGCTGGATGAAGCACGGAGCGCTCCAGTACTTCGAGTGCGTCGGAGACGACCTCGACACGCCGCTGGGCTGCGGCGCGGGCTTTCCCAAAGGGATTCGATTGAAGGCGGGCGAGACGGTGGTCTTCGCCTTCGTCGTCTACAAGTCGAAGGCGCACCGCGCCGCGGTGAATGCGAAGGTGATGAAGGACCCGGCCATGCAGGCGATGCCCCCCCGGATGCCCTTCGACCTCACGCGATTCATGAACGGCGGGTTCAAGGTGATCGTGGAGGGGTAGGGGACCGGGGGCGGCACCGGAAGGCCCCGGGGCGGACGGGTAGGCGGAAGCGGGCGGGCGGGAGGGAAGGAACTTTCGCCCCCGTGACCTGCGGCACGATCCCGCCGTCCTCCTGCCGCCGCCCGGGGATCTCGATCCGCAGGGCCTTGCCGGACGGTCGCCTGCTCCGGTCCGGCGATTTCGTTCGACGCCACCCCGTCATTTTCCCTTCCTGTCCCGCTTCCGGGCCCCTGCGTGGAGGATTCCAGGATGCCCCGACTCGCTGCGCTTCTCGCCGCTTGCCTCGCCGCTCTGCTGTGTGCGCCGACCGGCGCGCGCGGTGACGGCTCCGACGCCGCCGCCCCAGGGGGCGTCGACGTCCACATGCATCTCGACGGCTCGAGCGACGGTCCCCCGGCGCCGGGTGGCTCCAACCCGCGGCGGGATCGGCCGCCCCGCAACGAGGAACGTCGGGACTATACGGCCTCGGCCGACGACCTCGTGCGGCGCATGGACGAGCTCGGCGTTGCGACGGCGATCGTCATGCCGCCCCCGCAGCTTCGGGGCCAGAAAGGGGGGTACACGTACCGCGACCTCCTGACTGCGATCGCCCGCCACCCGGGGCGCCTGGTGCTCGGCGCGGGGGGCGGCACGCTCAACCCCATGATTCACGAGATCCCGGCGGACCGGGTCACGAACGAGCACCGGGCCCGCTTTCGCGCGCTCGCCGAGGAGATCGTCCAGGCGGGGGCGAAGGCTTTCGGCGAGATGGCGGCGCTCCACCTGTGCATGAACCCGCGGCACCATTACGAGGCGGCGCCGCCGGACCATCCCCTGTTCCTCCTGCTGGCCGACTTGTCGGCGGAGTTCGGCCTGCCGATCGACCTCCACGTCGAGGCGGTGGCGGAAGACCTGCCGACCCCGCCGAGGCTGCGCGAGGCGTGCGCGCAGAATCCCGCGACGATCCGCGCGACGCTGCCGGCGCTCGGGCGCCTGCTGGCCCACAACCGGCGCGCGCGGATCGTGTGGCAGCACATCGGCTGGGACAACACCGGTCAGATGAAGCCGACGCTCTTCCGCTCGCTCCTCCGCGAGCACGAGAACCTCTTCCTCGCCATCAAGGCGGTCCCCGCCGCGGAGAGCGAGCGACCCACGCGGATCCACGACGACGCCCACCGGATCCTGCCCGAGTGGGTCGAGCTCTTTCGCGAGTTCCCCGACCGGATCGTCGTCGGCGCCGACGAGTTCGCGCGCGCCCCCGGAACGCAGGGGGGATACGCGAAGCCGCCGTTCTTCGACGTGACCTGGAAGGCGGTGGCGGGGCTTCCGGCGGACGTGGCGGAGAAGGTCCGCTCGACCAATGCGCGACGGATCTATCGGTTGCCGTAGGCAAGCGGGGTAGCGCACGAGGCCGTTTACCCTGATGCATGCTCCGGGGGCGAGCGGTTTCGCCTGCAGGAGTCGCGTGTGCCGGGTCGCCCCACGCGCCGACCCGTCGGCGGCCCGAGTCCAGAAAGGGAGAGCGATGCCGAAGAGAACCCTCGCCGCGAGTCTGCTCCTCTGCGCTGCCTGCGCCGGCGCCCCGACCGCGGCCGAAGACCCGCTCCCGCGCGGGACGCGCCTGCTGGGCATGGATGTCACTCAGCCGGAAGGCGCGCCATTCGAAGCCTGCTTCGAGATGGCCCGCGCCGCCGGCGCGGAGGCGATCCAGCTCCCGATCATGTGGGACGATTGCGAGAAGTCGCCGGGAGTCTTCACCCCCGACCCCGACTGGCTCGCGATCGCCGACGCGTACTACGGACCCCGGCAGGTCCCGGTTCACCTGGTTCTCGTCCCGATCGACACCAACAACCGCCGGGTTCCTGCCGATCTGGCGTCGGTCCCCTTCGACGATCCCCGCATGATCGAGCGTTTCGGCGCGTGGCTGGACTGGGCGCTGGGTCGGGTCCCGGCCGTCAAGCTGGTCAGCCTCTCGATCGGGAACGAGGTGGACGCGCTGCTCGCCGGCGAGGCGGACTGGGCCGCGTACGGCGTCTTCTTCGAAGCGGCGCGGGAACGGGCGCGGCGCGTCCGCCCGGGCTGCCCCGTCGGGGTGAAAATGACCTGGGGCGGGCTGACGGCGCCCCCGGGGGCGGAATTCGCCCGGCGGCTTAATCGAAGCAGCGACGGCGTCTTTGCCACCTACTACGCGATCGGGCCGGACTTCCGCGTAAAGTCCGCGGAGCAGGCCGTGGGCGACCTGACCGCCCTCGTCGACGCCTATCCCGACCGGGGGATCTGGCTGCTCGAAATCGGCTGCCCCTCTTCTCTGCGAATCGGCGGTTCGGAGGAGTTACAGGCCCGCTTCGTGCGCGACGTATTCGCCCTCTGGGATCGTCGGGCCGCCTCGATCCCGGCGCTGCATTGGACCTGGATGCACGACATTCCGGCGACGGCGGTCGAATCGTACGGCCGGTACTATCGGCTCGCCGATGAGGGCTTTCTCGCCTATCTCGGCAGCCTCGGGCTGCGGACCGGGGAGGGGCAGGGGCGCGACAAGGCGGCGTTCCGGGCCTTGCGCGAGGAAGCCGCGCGCCGCGGCTGGGGAGGCCCGCGCTAGGCGGGCGGCGGAAGGGGCCCGTGCCGGGCTCCGTCCGCGGCGGCGGAACCGGGCCGCGCGGAAGTGGGACGTTGCGTGCCGGAAACCCGAAGAAGCATGCCACCCCGCGGAGGCCCGACGTGTCCCCCCTACTTCCCGAACCCGAACCGCCCCTCATCCCCGATCAACCGCGCCGTCTGCACGTGCGAATCGCGGGCCGGGATCGGCCGCACCACGACCCGCAGCTCCACGTGGTCGCGGCTCGAACGCAGCACCTCCAGGCGCATCACCCCCTCGCCGGCGTCCAGGCGGTACTCGCTTGACGGCACGAGGCCCGTAACGCGGAAGCGGCCGCGGCGATCCGTCCGGGCGCCGCGGTGGTTCGGCGACAGGCCGTGCATCGGGTGCCGGCCCACGGACGTTACCTCCACGGTGCCCTCCGCGAACGGCTCCCCGCTCGGCAGGAGGAGCGTTCCCTCCACGACCCCGCCTCGCGGGAGCGTCACCTCCAGCGTCCGCGCCTCACCGGCGCCCAGGTCCAGGGCGAGCGGACGATCGAGGACGTGCTCCGCCTCTTCCGCCCACAGGACTTGCGGGCCGTTCGGGAGGCCGGGGATGCGAAACGCGCCGAGGTGATCCGTGACGGCCTCCCGCGGATCGATGCGGGCGGCGTCCTCGTGGGGCGCGACGACTACGCGGGCTCCGGCGAGGGGGCGGCCGGCTTCGTTGCGGACCGTGCCCTGCACGGACGCGCCGGCGTCGAGGGTCACGGTGCATTCCACGCGGTGGCCGCCGTGCAGCCGGTCGGCGAAGCCATCGAGCGTCTGCGCCACGTAGGCCCGGTGGGAGATCCGCAGGGTCGTGCGGTCCGGCGGCTCCTTCTCGAACGAGAGGCCGGCGATGCGGTAGGTCGCGGTGGCCGGCTTTTCCAGCCGCCCGGCCGCGCTCCAGCCGTGGTTCGGACCCTGGATCCAGAAGTAGAGGCCCTCGTCGATCCACTCGCCGCCGGGCCCGCGGACGACGACCACCAGTTCCCACGCCGCGGCGATTCGATAGTCACGCGGTTCGCCGGGGACGATGTCGGCGAGGTCGAAGTCGCGGGCCGCCCATCCTTCGGCCCGGATGCGCAGGCGATACAGGGGGAGGTCCTCGACCGGTGCGAAGGCGAAGCGGCCCTGGGCGTCGGTGCGGGTGGTGTGGTGCCGGTGGTGGATCTCCTTGCCCTGAAGCCAGGAGAGGACCACCTCGGCACCTTCGATGGGCGTGTCGCGGTCCTCGTCGAGGACGCGGCCGGAGAGGCCGGCGGCGGCGGGGAGGGCGCCGCCGGTCGGGCCCGCGACCCGGGGGTCGCTCGGGAGCGCGGCCGGGGCTTCGCGCTCGCTCGCCGCGCGGGGGACGGAGGTCTCCGCACCCCTTGTCGCCGTGCCCGGGCGCTCCGCGGCCGGGCGGTGCGCCGTCCGCTCGGGAGGCGGGGCGGCGCGTTGCCATTGGACGATCGAGGCCGTGAGCGCGGTCAGGATGGCCGCGGCGGCCACGAGCCGGGCGCCGAGCGGGGCGGGGGATGGCCCGGCGGGGGCGGTCGGCGTGCCGGGCGCGGAGGACGGAAAGCCGCGGGCCAGTTCCGCGAGGCGGTCGGCGAGGGCGAAGGGCACCTCGTGGGGGGGAAGGGTGGAGACCGCCGCCTCGACCTGCGCGGCGACGAGCACGACGCCGAGATCGGCGAGGGTCTGCTTCAGGCGAGAGATCCCCTCGTGGAGGCGCGAGCCGACGGTCCCTTCGGGACAATCGAGGACGGCGGCGATCTCGGCGTACGACAGCCCCTCCTCGTACCGCAGCAGGATGGGCAGGCGCCAGCGGGCGGGGAGCGCTTCGATCTTGCGCCGAACCAGCGCCAGGCGTCGGGCCTCGTCGTCGGCGGTCTCCGCCGGCGGAGTGGCGGCTTCCGGGCGCTGCCGGCCCACGTGCCGGTCCCGTTGCCGGCGGCGACGCTCCGAGCGCAGCAGTTGCAGCGAGGCGTTGACGGCCACGCGGTGGAGCCAGCCGCGGGAGGAGCCCGGCTCCCGCCGGGTGGAGCCGCGGCGCAGGAGGGTGACGAAGGTCTCCTGGGCGGCGTCTTCGGCGAGGTCGGCGCGTCGCACGACGCTCAGGCAGGTCCGGTAGACGGCGGCCTGATGGCGCTGGACGAAGCGGGTGAGGTCTTGCGGGTCGGCAGGGCCGGAGAGGGCGGCGAGCAGGGTCTCGTCGGTGACCATCGGGCGCGGCTCCTCGTGGAGATTCGATACAGGTCCGGCGCGACCGGTTCGCGCCTGTCCTTCTCCAAGATGCCGCGGGTCGAAAGGTCTTCACGGAATTCCGGGATCGGTCCCTTTTCACTCCACCGGATCGTACCCGCTCCCGCCGAAGGGCTGGCAGCGCAACAGCCGTCGTACCCCCAGGTAGCTGCCGCGCAGCAGTCCCTTCTTTTGCAGCGCTTCCATGAAGTAGCGCGAACAGGTGGGGGTGAACCGGCACACATTCGGCATCAGCGGCGAGAGGGTGAGCTGATACAGCCGGATCAGCCCCATCAAGGTCCAGCGGATCGGGTTGCCGAGCCAGCGGCCGGCGGTGCCGAGGGTGCGCACGATTGCGTGGCTCATCGACTTCGCTCCGACCCCGCGGAGGTCCCGGGCCCTGTTCCGGGTTCGGCGGCCGCCCCGGGCTTTGCTCCCCGGCCTGGCCCTGGGCTGGCCCCGGGCTTCGACTTCCGCTTTGGGCCCGGCTTCGTCCCCGCCCCCCCGGGTTCCGGCGTGGGCGGGCGCGTCAGCAGAAACGTCAGGCTCTGCTTCACCCCCTCGAGGGTCAGCCTTGCCCCTTGTCGCGGCAGCACGATCACGTCCATCCCGGTCGGCAGCGTCTCGCGCAGCGCGCGGAATCCCTCGCGGATCAACCGCTTGATGCGGTTCCGCGGCACGGAACGGCGGGCGGCGCGGCCGACGACGATGCCGAGCCGGGTTTCCGGGCCGGTGCCTGCCCGGACGTACGCCACCAGGCGGCCGTCCTTGCGGACCTGCTTGCCGTCGAACACCGCCTTGAACTCGGCCCGCTTCAAGAGCCGTCTGGACTTGGGGAACCGTTGATCCGCCATGCCGTTCCGTGGCCTCCGCGCGAGTTCCCCGGCGGCCATTCGCCGCGGTCGGGCCAGCGGCCTCCGCCGCGCCTGCGCACTTGGAGGATCCGCTCATTCCCCGACCCCAATGTGCCGATAATACGATACGTGCCGCCGGAAGCAAGGGCGATGCTTTTCCTTTGACACCACCCGGGGGTTGTGGCAGATTTCGCGGGCGATTGACCGCCGCAATTCCGGTCGAGGCTAGACCATGAACTCCAGACGCAATGCGTACACCACGGCCGGGCTGATGGTTTTCCTGATGCTCCTGGCGGGGGGCCTCGCCCGCGCCCAGGAGGCGGTGAGCCTCGCCCCGCGCTACGAACAGGACGGGAAGTGGTTCGTTCGCGCGGCGACGCGGTTCGAACTCGACGTCGCCACGGAGGATCCGGAAGGGAAGCGCGGCGTTCACAGCCTCATTCAGACCCGCGAAGAGAAGTACCTTCGCGAGTTCACCGAGGTGCAGGGGGAGTCCCCGACCCGCCAGCAATTGACGTACATGGTCAGCCGTGAGGCGGTTTCCACCGATCCGACCGTGCGCGTGGAACCGACGAAGACCGGCCTCGAGGATCGCGTGATCACGATCGCGGTCAAGGGGGACGGCCAGGAAGTCAGGGCCCAGGGGGAACCGCTTTCCGAGTCGATTCTGGCGTCCGTGCAGGCCCGGGAGCGGGTGCTGGCGCTGCTGCCGACGCGCGAGGTGGCCCCGGGGGACTCCTGGAATGTGGAAGGCGCGGACGTCGGGCGCTTCCTCGTCGAGTCGTATTCGATCCTGCCGGACCAGGACAGCAGCGTGATCTGCCAGTTCCGCGACCTGCGCGACGAAGGCGGATCGAAGATGGCGGTAGTCTCCATCCTGCTTTCGCTCAAGGGCCGGACGAAGCCCGAGGGGGGCGGGGCGGCCTACGACATGAAGCTCGACATGGCGGGCGAACTCAAGTTCGACGTCACGAAGGGCAGGCCGCGCAGCCTTTCGCTCAACGGCACGCTCAAGACGGCCGGGGCGAAGACGGGCTCGTACGGCGAGACGTTGCTGAAGGTCGACGGCAACGGGATCGTCAAGTACGACCTCGAGATCGAGTAGCCCTGCGCGGCGCGCCGGCGGCGCCGATCGCCGCGCGTGTCGGTCCCGCCGGACCGTCCCGCTTCACGCGCCCGCGCCCTCGTCGCCCCCGCCGTCCGGATCGGCCTGCACGTACACGCGCCGGACGCGCCGGCCGAGCGAGCAGGTGATTTCATACGGGATCGTCCCCGCCTGGGCGGCGAGTTCCTCGACCCGCATCTCGTGGTCCCCCTGCCCGCCGATCAGGACCGCCTCATCGCCGACGGCGACCTCCGGCACGTCCCCCACGTCGGCCATCAGATAGTCCATGGTTACGCGCCCGACCACGGGGGCGTGCCGGCCGCGGATCAGGATGCGGCCCTGGTTGGACAGGCGCCACGGGTAACCGTCGTTGTAGCCGACCGGGAGAGTGGCGATCAGGGTATCGCGCGTGGTCACGTGGGTGCCCCCGTATCCGACCGGGGTCCCCGCGCGCAGGCCCTTGAGGAAGGTGATCTGGGACTTGAGGGTGAGGATGGGGCGGTAGGGGAAGTCGGTTTCGCGCAGGCCGTGGGTGTCGATGCCGTAGAGGGCGCCGCCGATGCGGACCAGGTTGAAACAGGCTTCCGGCATCAGGTGGACGCCGGCGGTGTTGGCGAGGTGGACGTGGCGCGGGCGGATGCCGGCGGCGGCGAGGGCGTCGAGGACTTCGCGGAAGCGTTCGAGTTGCTGGTGGGCGAACTCGAGGTGGCCGGCGTGGAGCGTGCCGAAGTGGGTGGAGACGCCTTCGAGCGCGAGATGGGAGGAGCCGCGGACCTGTTCGGCGATCTCGACGGCGCGCGAGGGCGAGGCGCCGAGGCGGGCCATGCCGGTATCGACCTTGAGGTGGACGGCGACGCGCTTGCGCTGGCGGCGGGCCTCCTGGTTGAGGACGCCGACCATGTCGAGCGAGTGGATGGTCGGCGTGATGCCGTACGAGACGACCCAGCCGATCTCCTCCTCGATGAGGGCGCCGAGGATGAGGATGGGGGCGAGCAGTCCGGCCTCGCGCAGGTGCAGGGCCTCGCTGCTGTCGCCGACGCCGAGGAGGGAGGCACCGTGTTCGAGGGCGGTCTTGGCGAGGGGGACGGCGCCGTGACCGTAGGCGTCGGCCTTGACGACGACGAGGATGCGGGTATCGGGCCGGAGGCGGGAGCGGACGACGGCGAGGTTATGGGCGACGTTGTCGAGGTTGATCTCGGCCCAGACGCGGTGCTTTTTCATGGTCGGCGGGTCCAGTCGGCGGGAGCGTGCACGTGTTTCTCTTATCGACGGGGGACGACGCCGAACTTCACTTCCGCCTCGGTGGGGCGGAGGTAGAGCGGCGCGAGGGAGTGGGGGTCGTCGGCCTCGCCGCGGCGGGCGCGGTCGAGGGCGAGCCGGGCGACGGTGCGGGCCGGACAGGCGGCGAGCGCAGGGTCGCCGAGGACGAGGTCGCGGGCGGCGAAGAGGGGGCGGTAGCGGTCGAGGGCGCTGCCGAAGACGAGGGTTCCCGGCGGCAGGTCGTCGGCGAGGGCCTGGGGGGCGAGGGCGGCGGGGGCGCGTTCGCGCACCGGTTCCGGTCCGCCGCCGCGATAGAGGGCGGCGTAAACCTGCTCCCAGCGGGCGTCGAGGGCGGGGCAGATCCACGGCGTGTCGGGCGGGGCGTTGCGGCTCAAGGCGTCGAGGGTGCAGACGCCGAGCAGGCGCGCCCCGGTGGCCCAGGCGAGGGTGCGGGCGGTGGCGATGCCGACGCGGAGGCCGGTGTAGGAGCCGGGCCCCTGGCTGACGGCGAAGACCTCGACCTGGTCGAGGGACCAGCCGGCGCCGGCGAGGAGGCGTTGGAGGGCGGGGAGGAGTTCGCGTCCGTGGACCATGCCGCGTTCGAACGAGGCTTCCGCGACGAGGCGCTCGTCGTCGGCGAGGGCCACGCTGCCGACGGATCCGGAGGTTTCGAGGGCGGCGATGCGCATGGGGGGATGATACATGACGGGGGCGCGAGTGCCAAGCGCCGCGGTGGGCAGGCGCCGGGGAGCGGGGCGGCGGCTCGGGGGGGCGGTTTTCCCCCGGCCGACGGTAGCATCCCGCGCGTGAGCGCGGGCGAAGGCCGCCTGATCTCGATGCCCTGGTCGCGAGCCCCGGCGACCCGCGCTACGAACCCATTGCCCCCGTCCCGCTCCTCCCGGTATCCTCGCCGGGATGATCTGCGTCAGCATCCAGGAACCCACGACGGAAGTCGCGCTCGCCCGGATGGAGGCGACGGCGCGTTGGGCGGACCTGGTCGAGATCCGGCTGGACGGGATGGTCCGGCCCGACCTGGAGCGGCTGTTTCGGCGCCGGGGCGTGCCGACGATCGCGACCTGCCGACCGGAGCGGGAAGGGGGGCGGTGGACGGGGGAGGAGGGGGCCCGACTGGAGCGGTTGCGGGGGGCGGCGCGGGCGGGGGCGGCGTGGATCGACGTCGAGCGCTTCGCGGTGGCGGCGCTGGGCGCCTTGCCGGGCCGGTGCCGGCGGCTGGTTTCGCACCATGATTTCGCCGGCATGCCGCGCGACCTGCGGCGGCTTCTGCGCGAGCTCGAGGCGGCGGGAGGCGACGCGGTGAAGGTTGCGGCGGTTCCGCGCGGGATGGCGGACGTGCTGGCGCTGATGGCGCTGCCCGGGGAGGCGCGGGGTCCGGTGGCGGTGGTGGGGATGGGGCCGGCTGCGGCCCCGACGCGGATCCTGGCCCGGCTGTTCGGCGGGGCGTGGACGTATGCCTCCCCGGCGCCCGGGCGGGAGACGGCATCCGGGCAGATCCCGGCGCAGGTGCTGGCGGAGCGGTACCGGGCGTCCGCGCTGGGGCGGCGAACGCGCGTGTACGGGTTGGCGGGGGATCCGGTCGGGCACAGCATCGGCCCGGCGGTCTGGAACGGCTGGCTCCGGGCGGCGCGGCGGGACGCGGTCTACGTCCCGTTCCTGTGTCGCGACGAGGCCGACCTGAAGGCGTTGCTGGCGTGGTGGCGGCTCGACGGCCTGAGCGTGACGATCCCGCACAAGGTCGCCGCCGCCCGGTTGGCCCGCGGGCGGTCCGAGGCGGTGCGCGCGACGGGCGCGGCGAACACGCTCTTCCGGATGCGCGGCGTCGGGCAGGCGGCTGCGCGCGGGTGGTTCGCGGACAACACCGACCTTCCTGCGCTGGTCTGCGCGGTGGAGCGGCTGCTGCGGTCGGCCGGAATGCGGACCGGGGGCGGCGGGGAGGCGCTGGTCCTGGGCGCCGGCGGGGCGGCCCGCGCAGCCGTGCGCGCGCTGCTCGGGCTGGGCTTCGGGGTCACGGTGTCGGGGCGCACGGACGCGCGCGCGCGGGAAATGGCGGAGGAGTTCGGCGTGCGCGGCCTGCCGGTGCGGGCGGTTCCGTGGGGGGAGCTCGGCGGGTTGCGTCCGCTGCTCCTGGTCAACGCCACGCCGGTGGGGATGTCTCCGGGGGTCGGGGAAATGCCGGTGCCGGGACGGTTCCTGCGTCCGGGGCTGCTCGTCTTCGACACCATCTACAACCCGGCGGAGACGCGATTGGTGGTCGAGGCGCGGAGGCGGGGTGCGGTTGCGGCGGGGGGGCTGGACATGTTCGTCCGGCAGGCGATCCTGCAGGCGCGTTGCTGGACCGGTCGGGCTCCCGCGGAAGGGGCGTGGCGCGCGCGGGTGGGTGCGGCGCGGGCGGGGGAGTGACGGTTGCGCGCGGTGCGGGCGGTCCGGGGGTGAGCGCGGCGGCCGGCGCGGGGTCCGGTCCGATGCGGGGCGGCGGCGACGGCCCGGGGCGCGGAGAATCGCGGCGTCAGGACTTGCGCGACGCGGCCGCGCGGGCCGGGGGCCGCGCCGCGGCGGCGAAGTCGAGGATGCGCGGATCCCGTTCCCGGGCCAGGCGCAGGAGCGTGCGGGCGGCCCGCGTGTCGAACTGGGTGCCGGCTCCGCGGCGGATCTCCCCGAGGGCGTCCTCGAGCGGGAGCGCGTCCCGGTACGGCCGCCGGGAGGTCATCGCGTCGAACGCGTCGGCGACGGTCGTCACGCGCGCCACACGCGGGATCTCCTCGCCGGAGAGGCGGTCCGGATATCCGGCGCCGTCGAGTCGCTCGTGGTGGTGGCGGACGATCCCCAGGCCTTCGCGGAAGAGGCGGATCGGTTGCAGGATCTTGAACCCGATGGTGGTGTGCTGGGCCATCTGCCGCCGCTCCGCCGGCGTCAGCGAGGATCCCTTCTGCAGGATCCGCTCGGGCACCCCCACCTTGCCGACGTCGTGCAGCGGGCAAACCTGGCGCAGGAGATTCACTTCCTCGAGGGGAAGGCGCATCTCCTGCGCGAGCGCCACCGCGATGCGGGTCACGCGTTCGCTGTGCCCGACCGTGTACGTGTCCTTGGATTCGAGCGCGCGCGCCAGGGCCAGCAACGAGTGGATCGAGTCGGTGTACTTCTGCGCGTTTTCGATCGCCACCGCGGCCTGGGCGCCGATCGCGGTCATCAGGCGGACCTCGGCGTCGGGATGGTCGTGGGGCTTGTGCCAATAGGCGGTCAGGCCGCCGAGCACGAGGTTGCGGAACTGGATCGGGATGGAAAGCAGCGAACGCAGGCGGCGGCGCGCCGCCAGGTCGCGGAAGAGGAACGGGCTGTCCTGGACGTCGCGGACCGGATACGGACGGCGTTCGGCGATCGCCCGGCCGACCACCGACTCGCCCACCTTGACCGTGTAGCTGTCGGCGGCGAAGTCCCCGCTCAGGCCCGACAGTCCGACCAGCCGCAGCGTGCCGGAGGGGGCGTGCAGGAGGCGGAGCGTGACGACGTCGGCGCGCAGGAGGCGCTGGGTGACGTCGAGGATGCGCTGCACGACCTCGTTGAAGTCGAGGGACGAGACGATCGCGTTGCCGAGATCCACGAACGCGGCGAGTTGTTCCGGTCCGTCGGGCGACGCGGTCGGGACGCGCGCGAGCTTCTTCGCCATGGGCACTCCGTCTCGGGGGGCCGATCCGGGCGGCGGTTCTCCTGCATGGAGGGGATCCGGGCGCGCGCCGCTTCCCCACGCGCCGATCCCGGCCTCCCGGCCCTTTCCCGACGGACACCCCCCGACCCGCCGCGCCCCGCGGGTCGATCCCCGGGCGCCCCCGTTCGCGGGGCGCGTCGCCGGGGCGCTCGGACGGCCCGCTACTCGCGGACCGTCCCCTTGCTGCCCATCGGCACGAGGTCGTAGAGCACCTCCACGTCCTCGTTGCGCATGCGCACGCAGCCGGCGGAAAGCGCCTTGCCGACCGTGTCCGGCTGCGTGGTGCCGTGAATGCCGTAGCTCGGCATCTCCTCGAAGCCCATCCAGCGCGTGCCGAGGATGTTCCTCGGGTCGCCGAAGGGGATGTTTTTCCAGGGCGGATTCACGAGCTTGCTGTTGATCGTGAAATCGCCGATCGGGGTCGGACTTTCCTGCGGGTTGCCCGTGCCGACCGACCAGTCCTTCACCCAGCGGCCCTCGTGGAAGACCGTGAGGCGGAACTGGCTGACCACGACTTCGATGGTCCACTTGCCGCCCACGATCTTCAGGCGCTGATTCGGGTAGATGTTGGACGTGCGCAGATTGTTGGCGCGCTGGATCAACCCGACTTCGACGCCGTGCTGGCGGGCGATCTTGACCAGGACGTCCCCCGACTTGACCGTGTAGAAGGTGGCAAGGGGAGACGGGGTGGCCGAAAAGAGGTGCTTCTTCACCAGCGGTTCGAGAAGCGCGCGGATCCCCTGGGCGCGATCCGCCGACTGCGGCGCGCGCAGGGCCGCGGTCAGGGCCGACCAGCCTTCGAGTTCCCGGCCCGTCTCGAGCAGGGCGCGGCCGAGATCGTACGCGACCGGACCCACCTCGGCCGCACGCGGGTGGGTTTCGATGGCGCGCAGGAGGAGGGCTTCGCGTTTGGCGGGGTCCGCCTCCAGGCGTCCCAGTTGCACGAGGGCATTGCCGGCGTGCTCATTCCGGGGGAACTCGTCGATCACGCGCTGGAATTGGCGGGACGCGGCCACTGCGTTGTCCATCGCCAGGTAGGCCTTGCCGAGGTGGTAGACCGCCTTGGGCAGTTCGGGGACGGTCTTCCCCTCCATCTTGGCGATGAGGGCCTCGAACCCCTCCGCGGCGGCGCGCGCCTGGCCGGAGGTGAGCAGGGCGTAGGGGTCGGAGGAGGGGGCCGGATTCTTGTCCTGGCCGGCGATCGCCTGGCCGGGGGCGGCCCCCGGGCCGGTCCCGGCCGGGGGGGCGGCGACTTTCTGGTAGCCGTAATAGCCGATGCCGCCCACGACCAGCATCCAGAAGAGAGCGCGCTTCATGCAGGTAGACTCCTCCCGTCACCGGACCATTGCGGGGTCCGACGAACCTGTACATTCTATCGGCCAAAATCGCGGGAAAGCAACAGCAATCCTTGATTTGCGGCCATCCGGCGCGTTCGCCAAATCGCTTGACAAGGCCTTCGATTCTGGTAGAACCGCCCGTGGACCGGTTGGACCGACACGCACGCACGTTCTGGAAAGGGCAGGCATGAGGCCGCGAGACCTGAAGTATTCCGAGACGCACGAGTGGGTCCGCGTCGAGCGGGACGATGCCGTCATCGGCATCACCGACTACGCGATCAAGGAGTTGAGCGACCTGGTCCACCTCGAATTGCCCGAGGTGGGGGACACGGTCGAGCAGGACTCGCCCTTCGGCGAGATCGAGTCGGTCAAGGCCGTTTCGGACCTCATCTCCCCGCTCACGGGGGAGGTGGTGGCGGTGAACGAGAACGTCCTCAACAACATCGATCTGCTCACCACCGATGCCTTCGAGGACGGCTGGCTGTTGCGGATCCGGATGGATGACCCCTCGGAACTCGAAACCCTGATCACGTCCCAGGAGTACGACGAGCTGGTCAAGAGCGAGGAGCAGGACCAGGACGACGACGAGACGGACGGGGACGAGGACGACGAGGAGGAGGAAGACGGGGACGAAGAGGAAGATCTCGACGAGGACGAGGAGGAGGAAGAGGACGACGACGAAGAGGAAGAAGAGGACGAGGAGGAAGAGGACGACTACGAAGAGGACCGGTAGCGGGGGGCGGGACCTCGCTGCACGAATGCCGGTCGGGGACGATGGCGTTCCCCACCCTCCTGTCCCTAACCGCCGCGCCCTCGAACCCTTGCGTGGCGGGACCCGCGGGAGTAGAATCCCGCCTTCCCTGACCCCGTCCTTTGCCTCCCCCTGCCGAGGGCATGCGTCGATGACCGTGGATCTCGGGCACCCGGACCGCTTCGTTTCCCGCCACCTCGGGCCGCGCGACGAGGACGTACGCGCGATGACGGCCGCGCTCGGCGTCGGCTCACTGGACGAACTGATCGCCCAGACGGTGCCGCGCAAGATCCGGTTGGGGAAGCGGCTGGACCTGCCGGCGCCGCGCAGTGAGAGCGAGTTGCTGGACGAGGCGCGCCGGCTGGCCGGGCGGAACGAGATCTTCCGCTCGTACCTCGGCATGGGGTACCACGACTGCGTGACGCCGCCGGTGATCCTGCGCAACGTCCTGCAGAATCCCGGCTGGTACACGCAGTACACGCCGTACCAGGCCGAGATCTCGCAGGGACGGCTCGAGGCGCTGCTGAATTTCCAGACCATGGTGATCGAGTTGACCGGTCTGGAGATCGCGAACGCCTCGATGCTCGACGAAGCGACCGCGGCGGCCGAAGCGATGACGATGCTGCAGCGGGTGCAGCCGAAGAATCGGGCGACGGCGTTTCTGGCGGCGGACTCCTGTCATCCGCAGACGCTCGAGGTGCTGCGGACGCGCGCGACGCCGCTGGGGATCGAGGTGATGGTCGCGGACCCGCGCACGTACGATTTTTCGCGGCCCGTGTTCGGAGTGCTGGTGCAGCATCCCGCGACCGACGGGGCGCTGATCGACTGGCGGCCGGTGATCGAGCGGGCGCACGCGGCGGGCGCGCTGGTGGTGATGGCGACCGACCTGCTGGCGCTGACGATGCTGACGCCTCCGGGAGATCTCGGGGCGGACGTGGCGGTGGGAAGCAGCCAGCGCTTCGGCGTGCCGCTCGGGTTCGGCGGGCCGCATGCGGCGTTCCTGGCGGCCCGGAGCGCTCATGCGCGCAGCATGCCCGGCCGGATCATCGGGCTGTCCGAGGACGCGCAGGGTCGGCCGGCGTTGCGCATGGCGCTGCAGACCCGGGAACAGCACATTCGCCGCGAAAAGGCGACGAGCAACATCTGCACCGCGCAGGTCCTGCTGGCGGTGATGGCGTCCATGTACGCGGTATACCACGGTCCGAAGGGGCTGCGGGCGATCGCCCGGAGGGTGCACGCGCTGGCGACCGCGCTGGCGCGGGGACTGGCGCGGCTCGGGCTGCCGGTCCGGCACGAGCGGTTCTTCGACACCGTGCGCGTGGATACGACTCTGGAACGCGCCCGCGCGATCCACGAGGCCGCCCGTGCGCGGCGGATCAACCTGCGCGCGATCGACGACCGGTCGCTCGGCGTGGCGCTGGACGAGACCACGTCGGCGGCGGACGTGCGCGACCTGCTCGAGGCGTTCGCCGGCGGGCGCGACCCGGGCGCGACCGTCGAGGAACTCGCCCAGGGCGCGCCCGCGGACCTCGCCGAGCCGTTCGCGCGCACGCGTCCCTATCTCACCCATCCGGTCTTCAACACCCACCACAGCGAGACCGAGATGCAGCGGTACTTGCGCACGCTCGAGTCGCGCGACCTCTCGCTCACGCACTCGATGATCCCGCTGGGGTCGTGCACGATGAAGCTGAACGCCGCGGCGGAGATGATCCCGATCACCCTGCCGGGATTCTGCCGGCTGCACCCGTTTGCGCCCGCGGCGCAGACGGCGGGGTACCAGGCGCTGTTCACCCAGCTCGAGGCCTGGCTGGCCGAGATCACCGGATTTGCGGCGGTGTCGCTGCAGCCCAACGCCGGCTCCCAGGGGGAATATGCCGGCCTGCTGGTGATCCGCAAGTACCACGAGACCCGGGGCCAGGGCGCGCGCGACGTGTGCCTGATCCCCGCCTCCGCCCACGGGACCAATCCCGCGTCCGCGGCGATGGTGGGGTACCGGGTCGTGGTCGTCGCCTGCGACGACGACGGCAACATCGACCTGGCCGACCTGGAGAAGAAGGCGGCCGAGCACCGCGACCGCCTCGCCGCGCTCATGGTGACCTACCCCTCGACGCACGGCGTCTTCGAAGAGGAGATCGCGCACTTCTGCTCGATCGTCCATGAGGCGGGCGGGCAGGTCTACATGGACGGCGCGAACATGAACGCGCAGGTGGGGCTGTGTCGGCCCGGGGACATCGGGGCGGACGTGTGCCACCTGAACCTGCACAAGACCTTCTGCATCCCGCACGGCGGCGGCGGCCCGGGGATGGGCCCGATCGGCGTCGCGCCGCACCTGGCCCCGTTTCTGCCCCGCCACCCGGTGGTGGCCACGGGCGGAAAAGACGGGATCGGCGCGGTCTCGGCCGCCCCGTGGGGGAGCGCGGCGATCCTCCCCATTTCCTGGGCGTACATCGCCATGATGGGGGCCGAGGGCCTCACCCAGGCCACCCGGGTGGCGATCCTCAACGCCAACTACGTCGCGCACCGGCTGGCGCCGCACTACCCGGTCCTCTACAAGGGCCGGCAGGGGCGGGTGGCGCACGAGTGCATCCTCGACGCGCGCCCGTTCAAGAAGTCGGCGGGAATCGAGGTCGAAGACATCGCCAAGCGATTGATGGACTACGGGTTCCACGCCCCGACCATCTCCTTCCCGGTACCCGGGACGCTCATGGTCGAACCGACGGAGAGCGAACCCAGGGCGGAGCTCGACCGGTTCTGCGAGGCGATGATCCTGATCCGCGCAGAGATCCGGGAGATCGAGCAGGGGAAGGCCCCGCGCGAGGGGAACCTCCTCAAGAATGCCCCGCACACGGCCGAAGCATTGTTGACGAGCGAGTGGACGCGGCCGTACCCCCGGGAGCGGGCGGCGTACCCGACCGCGGACGCGCGGCAGCGCAAGTTCTGGCCCTCGGTGGGCCGACTCAACGCCGTCCTGGGGGACCGCAACCTCGTGTGCGCGTGTCCGCCGGTCGAGGCGTACGTGGAGCCGATGCCGGTCGCGGCCCCCAAGAGTGGATCGGATGCGCGCCTCACGGCGCAGAAGGAGGGCGTATGAAGACGCGGATGCTCGGAATCGTGGTGGCGCTGGGCGTGCTGATCTCCGGTCTGGTCGGCTGCGGGACCCCGCCGCCCAAGCGGGACCTGCCGTACACCTCGGAAAAGAAGCTCGCGCGCTGGCAGAAGGAGCGCGAGAGCGACATGCGGCACCTCGAGAAGACCTGGTGCAAGTGGCAGCACACGGAGTGGGGCGCCCGCAAGTACGCGGACAACGCCATCTATCCGGTCATGTACCAAGACTAGACGCGGCTGCCGACGGCGGGGCGGGCGCCAGGGCGCCCGCCGCATTTTTGGCCCCTGCCGTCGCGGCGCCGTCCACGCCGACCGTGGGGCCGCGCCGGGCGCACTTGCCACGCCCGGGGCGTTGTGCCGCGGCGCTACCGCGGTTGCGCGGGGAAAACCCAGCCCGAATCCGGATGGGCGATCACCGGACCTGCGGACTCGGGGGCGCGCAGCAACCGGAACTCCCCCGTCACGTCCACCTTCCCCTCCTCGCCCGGACGATCCGGTCCGGAGCGGGAGATGTGGTATCCCTCCATCCGCGTCACCCCCGCGTACGATCGCTTGCCGCGATAGGGACGCACCTCCTCGCGGGCCACGATCACGGCCGTGTCGTACTCCCCGTCGAGCAGCACCACGACACCGCGACGGAACGGGTCGAGTCGGACGTAGAATTCCTCCGGCCCGCGCACGAAGACGAGCATGTGGTACGGGGTCCGATTCTCGATGCACTGCGCGGAGTGTTGGGGGATCAAGGAGGCGGCCTCCCGTTGCGGCGCGGGGGGCGCGTGCGCGGGCAGGTCGGCCATGATCTTCAGCCCCTTGGCGAGCGCCTCGACGCGGGCGGAACGTCCGGCTTCCTCGTCCGGGAGCGCGTCGGCGAGCAGGCTCAGGAAGAAGACACGGGTGAGCGGGTTCGTGTTCCCCGCCAGGTTGGCGGCCTTGCCCAGGGTATTGCGCAGGAAGTCGCGGAACGGATCCTTCGCCGCCAGGGGTCCGAATTCGGCGACATAGAATCCGAGGCAGAGGCTCAATTCCTCGAAGTCCTCGGCGGCCCGTTGCGTGCCGAGCCCCTCCGGGCTGCCCGCGGCGTACTCCACGCTCGAGCCGACCGAGCGCAGCTTGCCCTCCAGGCGCTCCTTGATGAGGGCATGCGCCTTGGAGCCTGGGTGCAGGCGCAGGACCTCGCGCAGGGTGTCGAGGGCCTCCTCGCGGGTGCGCCGCCACTCCAGGTCGTGGAGCGCGGATTCGGCGCGGGCCAGGGCGCTGCGCTCGCGCACCACCGCGGCCATGGCCAGCGCGGGCGCCGCTTCGGGGACCGTCCAGACCCCTCGGGCCGCCAGGTCCGCGGCGGCGGCGAGCCGGCCCGTGGGATCCGCGCCGCCCTCCCCCAGCTCGATCCGCCGCGCCACCTCCGGCGGCACCGTCGCCCAGGCGGCGGCCGGATCGGCTTCCGCCTGACGGCGCCAGAGCGCAATCGCCGTTTCGCGCAGGGCACGCTCCACCACCCGCCCCGCGTCTTCGAACCGGCTGTTGTCCGAAAGCTGGTCGGCCCACTTGGACTGCATCGCCAGCAGCCGGCCGCCGGCCTGCCGCCAGGCCTCGGCCGGTTCCCGGAACGACGGGCGCTCGAAGAGGAGCGCGCGGTAGAGCTCCTCGGCACGCGCGTAGCCCCGGAAGTCGACGTACTTCTGCGCCGCGGCGGAGATCCGGTCCGCGCAGGCCCGCATCGCGCGGTCGAGTCGCGGGGCGAGCTCCGCCTCCGGCACGCCCGAGTCCGGCCAGTCGGCGACCGCGCGGAAACAGGCGAGCGCACCTGCGGCGTCCTTCTTCGCCATCCGGGCATCGCCGTTCTCCATCATTTCCGCGGCGGTCCACTCCGCGCGCATCGACGCCGACAACGCCGCCGGGTCGGCGACGTCGCCGAAGTCGGTCACCGCCTCGAGCAGCGCCGCCCGGGCCGCCTCCGCCTTGCCGGCGTCCTTCTCCGCGCGCCAGCGGAGCAGCAGGAACTCCGCCCGCTGCGCCCGGTCCACGTTCCGATCGACGAAATTCGGGTGAGGGTCCCGGTCCCGGAACACCCGGTCGGCGGTCTCGAAATCCCCGGCCGCCGTCGCCCGCCGCCAGCGGGACTCGCGCAGGCGCATGTAGATCGCCGGCAGGAGGCCGCGATTCGGCTGGCGCTCCGAGTCCGGCGCGCATTCGAGCAGGAGGTCGAAGAACTTCTTCGCGCCCGCCTCGTCCCCCGCGCGGGCGAGGCGGTCCATCCGGCCTTCCACGTAGGCGGCGATCCCGCGCAGCGACATCCGCGTCGCCCGTCCCCGGGCATTGGCGTCGAGCGCCGCGAACCGGCGGGCGGCTTCCTCCTCCCGGCCCCCCTTCCATGCGTCCAGGATCGCCATCTCCAGGAAGGCGGCGTGGTCCTTGAGCATCTTGTGATGCTCGTTCGTGCGCTCATCGGCGAGGACTTCGGCGAAGACGCGCTCCGCAGCCTCCACGCCGCCGGCGTCCCAGGCCTCGCGCCAGCGCCGGCTCAGCACCTCGTAGAACGGATGATCGTAGGCCACGGTCCGCCACTCCGGGTCCGCCAGCATCGCCGCGGCGAGCCGGTCCGCCGTGGCCGCGTCTCCCCTGGCGATGCACTCCCGCAGCCACTGGTCGCGGTGATTGCGCCAGTTGCGCCGCACCGAATCGGCGTACGGGGAGTCCCCGTGGGATTCGGCGATCTCGGCGTGGAGCGGCTCGCAGGCCGCCCAGTCCTTGGCCTGGGCGCGCGCGCTGAAAATCGCGCTGAGGCAGGCGGGGATGCGTTCCTCGAGGAGGGCGCGCGTCTCCGGCTCGGGGGAGGCGGCCAGGGCGGTCCGGCAGGCGGCCAGGGCTTCCGCCGGCTGGTGCTTGCGGTGGAGGAGCGTGTCGACCTCGCCGACGACCGCGGGGACTCGCGAGGATTCCCCGGGGCCGCCGTCCCCCTGCATCGCGATCCACAGGTAGGGGCCGCCCATGAACACGGCGACCAGCAGGGCGCATCCGAGCCGGACCTTGATGGAGTCGTCGAACACGGCGTGTACCTCCCACAGGGTTCCCGGATAAGGTAGCAAAGTCCGTGCCCGGGCCGGGCACGTTCGTTTCGGCCCGGGATCTCCGCGGGTGGGGCCGCGGGCGGCGGATCGGTCGCCCGGGGCCGCTCCGGAACGGCCCAATGCGCCGGAGTGGAGCGCGGGGTCACGTTGACTTGGATCGACGGGGCGGGATATCATCCTGGCGCGGCCGGGGCGATCTTCCGGCGCGCCGGGCAGGCTTGCGCCGTGAACGGAGGAGGAACGGATCCGATGCGAACGTCGTGGTTGGTCGTCGTCGCCTGCGGGCTTGCGGCGGCCGTTTCCGCCCGCGCCCAGGAGGAGTCTGCCGCGGCGCTGGCCGGGCGCCTGCGCGTGGAGATCGAGTCGCTGCGTCCCGGGCAGGCAGTCCGGCGCGCGGTCGGGTGGCGGACCTGCCTGCTCGAAGCCTTCCGCGAGGCACAGGAAAAAAAGAAACCGGTCCTGATCTGGGCCTTCCGCGGCGATCCGGACGAAGGACGTTGCTGAGGGCTCGGCGCTGCGGCGCGTGAGGAGCTCTTCACGCAGCCCGACGTGATCCGTGCGATCCGCGACGAGTTCATCCCGGTGTCGGTCCCGCTCCCCTTGCTGATCCTGCCGGGCCGGAACGATCCGGAGAGCCGTCTGTTCCAGTCCGTGTACGAGGCGCGCGAAGGCGCGCAGGGTTTCGGCATCGCCACCCCGGGCGGCAAGCCGTTGCGCTGGCTTCCCCTGCTGCGCAACAAGGAGCACTTCCTCGAGATGCTGGCCGAGGACCGCAAACGGTTCGCGGCCGAGCCCGATGCGCCGGGCCCGGAGCCGGTGCCGCTGCCGCATGCTCCGGGCGAGGTCTGCCCGCTGAATCCGCCGCTGCCCGACGGGACGGTGCTGGCGGACCTGATCGCCCGGGCCGTCGATCCGCAAGGAGCGCCGTCGGCGGACCTCGCCACGCAACGGGGCTACTCCGCGCAGACCTTCGCCGTGCCATTCCCCGTGCGCGCGGCGCTGGCCACCCAAATGGAGAAACTTGCCCGCGCCCCGCGCGTCCCCCTGCCCGCGGAGTTCGTCGAGCTGCTGCTGCGGTTCGGGTACCTGGGCGTGGAGGACTTCCGCCCGTACCAGAATCCGCTTGCCCGCCAGAGCGAAGTGCGCAAGGCCGAACTTTTCGCCGTGCGAACCGATGCGCCCGGGGTGTTCCGGATCGAGGGGGAGACCGATCTTGCCGCCGTGGGGGCCTCGAGCAAGGGGAACCCGGTGGGCTTCCACACGCACATGCGCCTGACCTGGGAAGGCCGGCTCGAGATGGAAGGCCAGGATTTGCGGAGCCTGTTGCTCGTCGGTCGCGGCGCCGCGCGCCTCATGCATGAGGGCAGCGTCGAGGACCCGGAACTCAACCGCAAGCTGGGGATGCCGATCGGGACGCCGACGATCGACTTCCGTTCCGACGTGCGGCTGGGGATCGAGGCCCCGGGGCGCGGACGGTGGCTCGACCTGTCGGCCGGTCCGGGCGTGCCGACCGGATCGATCGTGCGCCGGCTGCGGGGCATCCAGCGTCGCATGGCGCGCATCAACGGCCCGACCGTCGATCTCCGTCACGTCCTCGAGGTCATGGAGACGGTCGAACCCCTGATCTGGCAGGGGGAGCGGCAGAAAGTGGAGGCCGTGTTGCAACAAATGGAAAATCTGCTGAAGCGGCTGGAGGACGGGGATTAGCGGTTCGCTCGCACTCTCGACTTGACCGATCGGGTCGGGCGAGATACATATTGAATGCGCGACGCGGGAGTTTGGACGCGGAGAGACGGATGAACATCCTGGTGGTCGACTACCAGCGCACCCAGCGGGAACAGCTGGTCGACACGCTGGCGGGCATGGGGTACGACCCTGGCGACATTTTCGAGGCCGGCGATGGCGCGGCGGCGTTGGATACGCTGGCGGAGCAGGAAGGGCAGGTCGATCTCGTGCTGACCGAGTGGATCATGCCCAAGATGAACGGGCTCGAGCTGCTTCGGCGGATGAAGAGCGATCCCGTGCTGGCGAAGATTCCGGTGATTTTCGTGACGTTCGTGGCGCAGCGGGATCGCGTGCTGGAGGCGTTGCGGGAGGGGGCGCGGGCGGTACTGGTCCGTCCGTTCAAAGCGGAGGCATTGTGCGAGAAGATCGAGGAGGTTCGGCTGGCCGGCGAGGCCCAGGCCTCCGCGGCCAGCGAAGAGGCTTCCCCGGGGGTAGTGCCGTCCCTGCGGCGGGCGCTCGCGCGGGCGACGAAGCAGGACGACGCCAACGTGCCGTTTCTCGAGCAACTCCCGCCGGCGTTGCGACAGGCCCTCTTGAGCGGCGGCAAAAAGAGCGCGTTCCCGAAGGAACGGCTGATGGTGCGGTTCAATGACGTGGTCGATTCCCTGCACGTGATCGAGAGCGGCGAGGTGGAGATCCTGGCGGCGGCGGGCGGCAAGGCGCTCGAGGTGCGCCGGCCGGGAGAGACGTACGGCGAATCCTCCTTCCTGTCCGGCGATTCCGCCGCGCTCATTGCGCGGGCGCGTACGCTGGTCAACGTGGTCTCGCTCGATCATGCGACCTTCGAGTCGCTGCTGAACGAACATCCCGAACTGGCGGTCTACCTCACCCGGCTGCTGTCGCGGCAGTCGGAGCGGGAGAATGCGCGGCTGTGGTCCAAACTCGCCGACGGACTGTCCGGCCACCTCGGGATGATGTCGATGGGAGACCTGGTGCAGACGATTCACGGCGGGCTCAAGACCGGGGTGTTGCGCCTGACCTGGACCGGAGAGAGCGGGGAGATCTACTTCGAAGAGGGGGAGATCAAGTCGGCGCGCTGCGAGGGGGTCTCCGGCGAATCCGCGTTCTATCGGCTGCTCGAGCGGATCGAGGGGAGTTTCGTGTTCCAGGCGGGGAAGCGCCAGGCCTCCGCCGAGGCGATGCCGGCCACGATGTACCTGCTCATGGAAGGGATGCGCCGCCTCGACGAGGTGCGCAAGCAGGGAGGCGCGCCGCAGTGCCCGTCCGCCGGTCGCTAGCCCGGGGGATTCCTGAAGCCGCGTCTGCGGCTTCGTGAAGATTCCGCCCGCGGGCTCCTGGCTGCGTCAGCCACCAGGACCGCGGGGCGACCGGCGTGCGACCCACGGGGCCGCATGCTGGGCGAGGCAGTCCTGCTCCGGACGGCCT
>CAZWCX010000065.1:0-39459 GCA_964632945.1 uncultured Planctomycetia bacterium
CGGACGCCTGGCAAACACCGCCGAGCCCGAGCGCATGCGCGCCTGCGGGGGGGCGGGGTAGCGGCACCGCCCTCCGAGGGGCTCCCATTCCTGCCCCCCGGCGAGAAACCGGGGGGCAGGGGTTGGCCCGGCGCCCTCTTCCGTGCTATCCGTGGGCCCGAAGCGGGGGTCCCTTCCCTCCCCCTCTACCCCCCCTCCTCCCCCCTCGCCCTCCCCTACCCCCCACACCCCCTCTCCCCTTCCACTCCCCCCGTCTCCCCCGTACTCCCCCTCCCGCGCGGGGTCGCGCGCGCGCGGGGGCGAGTCGGGGCGACCGGACGACCGACCCGCCGCCCCGAGCCCGGTCGCCGAGGCCCTGACGAGCGCGGCGCTGGTCGCGGCGCTCGGGAGCGAGGCGCCGGGGGCGTGGGTCCCGACCGACCAGGCGGTCGAGTCCGAAACGCGGCGGCTGTGGGAGATCGCCCGGCGCCGGCGGACGGTCGACGAGTGGGATGGTCGCTGGGGGTGGAGCCGGTTCGTGCCGGCGCTCCTTCGCCAGGGCGTGGCGCCGGCCGAGATCGAGCGTCGGCTCACGGCGGGACCGACACCTCCGCGCGCGCGGCGGCTATTCGATGCGCTCGACCGCGCCGACGGTCGGGCGGACGGGCGTCGGTTGGCGGCGCCGGCGCGTGGGCCGAAGAGCGCCGCCAGCGGGTCGGCGGAAGCGCGGGCGGCGCCGGCGCCGGCGAACGACGGGAACGGCGCCGCGGCGTGCGCGCTGACGCGCGAGCGGGCGGCCGAGCTCGTGGCGGCGCTGGGGCGGGGCCGGATTGCGGCACCGGAAGAGGGCGTCAAGGCGGAGGGCGCGGGCGATGGCTAGCGGGCTTTCGGCGGACGAATGGGATCGCCTGGCGTATCGGATCTGGGTGGCGCTGCGGGGGCTGAAAGAGTCGGGCGCGACGCACCTGGCGTGGCTGGCGATGTCGAAGGACGGCGGAACCGACCGCGCCGTCTGTCGGCGGGCCGCCGAGGAAGCGGTGCGCGAGGTCCTGGTGATTCGGGCTGAGCGGTCGAGACGGCAGGAGGCGGAGGCGAGATGATGGACGCGGTGACGCCGAGGAACGAACGCGACACGTGCAGGAGGTGCGGGCTGGCGGACGTGGTGTGGGACGGGGTAGGGATGCCGATCTGCGCGAAGTGCCGAGCCAGGGATGAGGCGCGCGCGGTGCTCGTACGGTCGATCGAGGAACTGGGTGCAAAGCTCCGGATGGAACGGATCCGGGTCTTCGGGGTCGATATGGTCGCGCTGATCGATGCCGGGATGCCGCCGGGTCAGATCGAGTTGCGGAGTCGGGATGGGCGTCTGCTCGGCGTGGTGACGGGCGCGGATCCGCAGTAGGGGGCCGGCGTGGGGCGGGAGGGCGAGGTGCTGATCGGGTGGAAGCGGATCTCGGAGTATCTGGAATGCGCGCGGTCGACGGCCGTGCGCTGGGCGCTCGTGCTGGCCCTACCGGTGCGGCGCGTGGGGGGCCGGGTCGAGGCCGTGGCCGGCGACCTGGACGTCTGGCGGCGTGGCCGAAACGTCCGAAATCGTCCGAAATCGTCCGATTCGGCGGAAGGCCTCTTGTAGTTCGCGGGAGTCGTGGTACGTGAGGCAGAGGAGCGTTTGAATTCCATGTCCGAAACCCAGGCAGCGCAACACTCGAAGGCCCGAAATCAAAGCGGAAATCAAACGCGCGGCGGGGCCCGAAAGGGCGCCGGCCGACCGCCGGGGGCGGGGAAGAAGAGCCCGCTCGGCGAGGAACTGGCGATCGGCGAGGAGCTTCGGAAGCTTCACCCGAAGGTTCTGAAGCGGCTGGGCCAGCTCCTGGAGGGCGAGGACGCGGGCCTGGCGCTCAAGGCCGCCGAGATCGTGATGGACCGGACGGCGCCGCGGCTGGCGGCGCTCAAGGTCACGGAGGACCCGGGAAACCGGGTGCCCTCGGTAGAAGAGGGAAATCGGAAGTTCGCGGAGCGGATGGCGTTCTTCGCCCGCTACGCCCAGGTCGAAGGAGTCGCCGATGGCAGCGTCGCGCCCCCGGAGCCGCGCCCGGCTTCTGGTCCGCCTGGTGCTGGCGCTGCTCGTGGCCGTACTCGTCCCTCCCGCGCTCGGAAGTCCGACCATGACGCCGACGACGGTCGCGACGGGTAGTGCGGCGGATCCGCTCGAGCTGTGCCCGATCCGGCCGTCCGAGGACCTGATCGCCTTCGCGTACACGTACCTTCGGAGCCACGTCCCGGCCCCGCCGGCGCCCGCTCATCGCGAGATCGCCGCGATCCTCGCGCATCCGGATTTCGCGTGCCGAGACACGGCGATCATGATGTTCCGCGGGGGCGGGAAATCCACCTGGTGCAGCGAGATCTTTCCGCTCCATCAGCTCCTCATGCACCCCGGGATCTACGTGGTCATCGTGAGTGAGTCGAAGGAGGTGGCGCAGGATCGCGTGGTCTGGATCCGCGACCAGCTCGAGACCAACGAGGATCTGATCGAGGACTGGGGCTATCAAAAGGTCCGGGGGGCCTGGTCGACGCGGAAGATCGAGCTCCGGAACGGGTCGGTCTTGAAGGGCCTCGGACGCGGGCAGCAGGTGCGCGGCCGCGCGGGCTCGCGTCAGGAGCGGCGTCCGAACCTCGTGATTCTCGACGACATCGAGGACCCGGAGAGCGTCGAGAGCGAGCGCCAGCGCGAGAAGACCAATCGCTGGGTCTTCGAGACCGTGATGCCGGCGCTGCACGCGCACCGGCGCCGGATCGTCTTCATCGGGACGCCGCTCCACCAGGCCGCGACGATCGTCCGCGTGGTCGAGGGCGAGGACGGGCGCGGCATGCCGGGGTTCGTGACGCGAAAGTACCCCGCGTCGACCGGCCGGCGCGCGACCGGCAAGGCGGCGTGGCCCGGCTGGATGCCGATCCCGTACCTCCAGGAAAAGATGGAGCGGCTGCGGCAAAGCGATCGCGGCATCCGGGCGTACGACCAGGAGTACGACCTGGTCGTGATCGCCGACGAGGACGTGGTCTATCGACCCGAGTGGTTCCCGAAGGTCGCGGCGGTCAAGCCGCCCGAAACGCACGGATGGTGGAAGGTCCTGGCCCTGGATCCGGCGGTCAGCGAGGAGGAGGGCGCCGATCCCCGCGCGTACTGCGTGCTCGGCGTCCGGCGCGCGGGCAAGGGTTTGGGCACGGGCCAGATCCTCGAGGAGGACGCGGGGATCTGGTCGACCGACGAGATGCTGGAGCGGTGCAAGCGCGCGTATCGGCGCTGGGACTGCCGGTACTGGGCGTACGAAGGGACGGGGTTCCAGAAGCTGATCGGAGCGGCGATCCGGCGGAAGGCCCGCGAAGACTGGGTGATGCCGGTCCGGCTGATCGAGATGCCGGCGGTCTCCGATAAACACGGACGCGGCATGAGCGTGCAGTTCCTGGTCGAACAGAAGCTGATCGGTTGGCCGTGCGAGTCGCTGCCGGGCGGAAAGTTGGGGAAGCGCCTCTTCCCGCGCGCCTGGGCCGAGATCACGACGTTCCCGGCGGTCGAACACGACGACCGGTACGACGCGTTCACGTACTGTCTGCGCGCGATGCTGCTCTACTGGCGCAAGAGCCGGGAGCCGCGGCGGACGCGCGGATCGGTGCCGGCCGCGCAGGTGCTGGCGGCCGTGACGCCGGAGGGGATGCCGGAGCTCGGGGCGGAGCGCAGGGCGGGCCCGAGGAAGAATCGGCACCGCGATCCGACGGGGCTTTTCTAGGGGGTAGACATGACCGCGACGGCCGAGCCGATCGCCGAACCTCCGGCGCCGTGCCCCTCGTACCCCGTCGATTGCGCGGCGTGGAACGGGGCGCGGTGCACGAAGGTGGAGACGAGGCGGCCGGACGACCTTCGGAGCGACGCGATAGGGCCGCCGTGCGTGGGGCGCGTGGGGATTCTGGGGTGTTTCGAGCCGAGGTCCAAGGAGAAGGAGTAGCCGATGGCACGCTGGGGAGGCGAGGACGCGCGGACGGCCGCGGAGATTCGCGCGCACGTCAAGGGGGTGCCGCGCACGTACGACGTCGAGAAGATGCTGGAACGCCTGGCCGAACCGGAGCACCGGGGGCTGCGCGAGCGCCTGGCCGCGATGTACGTGCAGGCCACGTACGAACACTGGATGCCGGCCGTAGTGCTCGAGCGGCTGCGGCCGACGAACGTCGAGCGGATCCCGGACCACGAGGCGAAGTTCTGGTACCGCAAGTTCTGCGCGGCCGTGATGGCCAACAAGGGCGTGTTCTTCCACCCGGACGACGCCTGGCAGCGGCGTTGGGACACCGAGCGTCCGTACGATCTCCACCTGTCGGCGGGGGTGGAGGCCGCGCGCAAAGAGCACGAAGAGGCGTTGGACAAGCTGGCCGACGACGACGTGGACGAGGAAGCCCAGTCCCCGGCGACGGCCGCCGGCGGGAAGAAGAGGTAGCGCGATGGTCGAGGTCCTCGCGATGTGCCTGGCGGCCGTCGGCTGCGTGTCGGTGGCGTTCACGCTGCGCGACGTGCTCGCGCGCGTTCGCGAGCGCGACGACGCGGCGGTCGCGGCGGAGCGGGAGCTGCGCCGGGAGCTGACCGAGGCGTACGTGGCGGAGCGGAAGGAGCTGCGGCGACGGATCGAGGACCTCGAGGCGAAGCTGCTCGCGAGGAGTGCCGAAGAATACCGCCGGTGGACGCCGCCGGCCGAGAAGGCGGGCCGCGAGAAGAAGGAACCGGAGCCGCTCGGCCCGGACGAACGGATCGACCCGGTCTTCGGACGGATCCGGGTCGCGCCCCTTTTCGACGCCAAGGGAGGGCTCGGGCGTGGGTAACAAGCGACGGGACGCCAAGGCGATCACCGCCACCGTACAGGTCCATACCGGCCAGGGCGAGTTCGCCGGCGGCATGATCTGTTCGACCGGCGCCAACCAGGTCCTGGTCGAGGTGTTCGACGGGACGGCCGACACCGATCCCTTGATCGGGATCGGCCGCACCACCACGGCGGGCGAGAGCGCCGCGATCTCGCCGATCTCGGGCGACGAGGTGGTGTTCCACCGGGGCCTGTACGTCAAGATCACGGGGACGGCGCCGAAGGGCGTCGTGTACTGGAACCAGCATCGGTAGCGGAGCCCCGGAGGGGACGAGACGTGGAATTCGGCGCGCGCGAAGACGACCTGGCGCTCTCGCAGGACCCGGACGTGGCCCGGCTGGAACGCTGGTTCGAGCGGACGTGGAAGAACACGCACCAGCATCGGTGCTCGTGGTTCGTCGCGATTTGCTTCGTGGCCGGCCAGCAGTACGTGTACTACAACTCGGCCAGCAACGATTTCGAGCGGGTGGTGGAGGACGGCGGCAAAGTCAGGCTTATCATCAACCAAATCCTCCCCTACCTCGAGGACCGGATCACGCAGTTCGCGCACGCGCGGGCGGAACTGCAGGTCATCCCGGAGAGCGGGCCGGAGCGGGCGCGGGAGATGAACCGGGAGGCGGCGCGGAATTCGGAGTATCTGCTCCGGTTCCTCGAGCGCAAGCTGGCGCTCAAGCTCAAGGACCAGGAGTTTTCCTGGTGGCTCCACGTGTGCACGACCGCCGTGCAGAAGATCTTCTGGGACGCCGACGCCGGCCGGCGGATGAAAGACGCGGTCGAGGAAAAGGTGGAAGAGCCGGTGCGCGACCCGGCGACCGGCATGGCGCTGCCGGGCGAATACCAGATGGTCGACCGGCAGGCCCGGGACAAGGCCGGCAACCTGCTGTGGCACGAATTCGCCGAGGGCGAAGTCGCGGTCGAGAACGTGAGCCGGTTCCGGTTCGTGATCGATCCGGGCGCCCCGTCGATCCGACGGGCCGAGCGGGTGTGCGAGCTGCGTCCGCTGACCCGGCTCGAGGCCGAGGAGTTCCTGGGCGACGAGGCGGGCCTGTTGGACGAGATCCCCGCGAAGGACACGTCGTACGACGACCTTTCGTTCTGGGAGCGGCGGATCCAGTCGATCATGGCGCCGTCGCTCCGGTTCCGGATCTACGGGCCCGACGACAAGGAAGGCCAGTACCTGCTCAAGGAATACTGGGAGGCGCCGAGCCGGCGGCACCCGAAGGGTCTCCATCTCCTGGTCCTGAACGGGCGTCGGGTGAAGGCACCGGGCACGCTGCCGACCACGCGGGACGGCGATCTGCTCTATCCGGAACAGGTGTTCCCGTACCTGTCGATGCAGGAGAGCCTCTTCCCGCTTGGGTTCGACGGCCTCTCGACGATCGACCAGGCCATCCAGCTCCAGAAGCTCTTGAACCGAGACCGTTCCCGGATGGCGGAGTGGGTGAGTCGGTTCGTGGGGCGCTGGGTCTGCGACGTGAGCGCGAAGGACGACGAAGAGGCGTTCGACGACACCGACGGGACGATCTATTGGGACTCGCACAACGGGCAGGTCCCGCCACCGACGATCGCGACGCCGCCGGCGATGCCGCAGTCGTACGTGGAGTGCGTGCGCGAGACGAAGAGCGACATCGAGGACGTCACGGGACGCCACGACATCAGCCAGGGCAAGCGGGTCCCGGGAGTCGGGAGCGGTCGGATGGCCGCGTTCCTGGCCGAGAAGGACACGACCCGGCTTGGCGGGAAGTTCGACCGCTGGGGTCAATACTGCGTCGAGCGCGGCGCCATGATCCTGCGCTGCGCGCGGGAGAACTATCTCGAGCCGCGGTCCGTCGAGGTCACGACCGACCGGCACGGCCGCTTCGATCCGCGGACGCTGACCGTGCTCGGCCCCGAGATCCTCGACAACCTCGAGATCGTGCCGGGTACTCAGATCCCCCGGTCCCGCGACTTCCTCGAGCAGCGCGCCCGTCAGGATTGGAAGGACGGGGTGTTCGGCCCGCCGGATTCGCTGGCGGCGCGGGTCGCGTACCTGAAGGAGTCGGGCGGCGGGCGGGTCAATGAGCTTTTCCGCGCCGAGTTCCTGGCCGAAAAGAAGGCCTCGGACGAGAACCGGCGCCTGGCGCGCGGCGAGCCGATTCCGGTCAAGCCGTGGGAGATGCACGCGATCGAGTTCGAGACCCATCGGGAGTTCGCGATGGGCGAGGAGGCCCGGGACCTGTCGCCGGAGGCGTGGGCGGCGCTCGAGACCCACATGATGGGACACCTGGCGGCGCTGAACGGCCCGCCGCCCGGCGCCCCGGTCCCGCCGGTCGCCGCGCCGGGCGCGGTCCCGCCGGGCCCGCCGCCGGCGCCGCCGGGTCCGCCTGCGCCGATGCCGGGGATGACGGGGGAGGAACTCGGGCCTGACGGAAGCATGATGCCGGAGCCGTCGAGTGCTCTGGAGTTGGCGGACCAGACGGCCGCCATGGCCAACGTGTAGGAGGGGGCGCGATGCCCGACAAGCTGAAGGGGTCTTCGGGCAAGGGCCCGAAGGAAGTGATGAACGAGGCCGGAAACTGGGAGCCCAAGGACGGGGCCGCGCGCCGCGACGCCGGGAAGTTCGAGGGCGGCAAGGGCAAGGGGAAGAAGTAGGCTTCGCCAGCCGGGCGGAGCCTGGGAGTCGGCGCGCCGGGGTTCGGGATCGCCAGCCCCGCAAAAGGCGCTAACCCGGGCGCGCGACAGGGAGAGGGCTCGAGATGACCAAAGAGAACGGAGGCGCGATGGATCTGTCGCGCCTGGACCGGCCGATCGATCCGGATGCCTTTGGGGCCGGGTCCGAGGGGTCGGGGGACGCAGGGGCCGAGTCGTCCACGGCCGCGGACGCAGGGGCGGAGTCGTCCACCGCGGAAGAAGAGGGCGCGGCGCAGTCCGCGACCACCAGCGGCGCCGCCGGCGCCCGGCCGGAGGGCCAGGGCGACGACGAGTCGCTGCCGTTCCATCGACACCCCCGATGGCAGGAGGTGCAGAAGCGGAATCGCGAGATGGCCGATCGGGTCGCAGCGCTCGAGCGGGAGCGCGAGCAGGAGCGCCGGGAGGCCGCGGACCTTCGCGAGTCCCTCGGACGCATGAAGCGTCTCGAGGAGATGGACGAGTGGTTCCGGTCGAATCCACAGGCGGCCGAACAGGCGGAGAAGATCCTGCGTCTGGCCGGGGAGATCCCGGCCGACGTCAGGGCCGGCGCGACCGACGACCCGGTTAAGGCCGAGGTCGTGGCGCTCCGGACCCGCCTGGCCGAGCTCGAGCGCGGGACGCGCGCGGATCGCGAGACCGCGGAAGAGCAGTCGAGGTACGTCGCCGAGGTGCAGGCGATCAACGCGTCCCTGCTTCAGGAGGGCGCGGCACCGGACGACCATCAATTTCTGGGCGAGACGATCCACGCGAAATACCGCGCGAGCCGGGCGCGGGGATCGAAGGTCTCGCTCGAACAGGTCGCAAAGGACGTGATCGCGTGGCGCAAACAGGACGTGGCCGCGACGATCGAGCGCTACAAGAAGGACAAGACGGCCCAGGCGGGCCGGACCCCCACGGTGAAGCCGGGCGGGAAGGTCCCGATGTCGACGGAGGCGGAGCGGGCCAGGAGCCAGCTCTCGCGCAAGGCCGACGGGCGGATCGATCCGGGCTGGGCGGACCGGGCGGGCAACCGGTTCGAGGCGTACCTGCGGGATCAGGACGCGGGCAAGACCGGCTAGCGCCGGGCGGCGGGCCGTCGCATTCGGGATAGGGACCCATGGCAGGCTTGAACTTGGCCGGCTTCTCGGGCGGACTCCACTCCGTCTACGAGCCGGACATCCGAGAAATCGTCAACAGCTCGTGCTTCATGTTCTCGAAGTTCGGGCAGAACAAGAAGCCCCTTTCCGGCGACGGCACCGAGGTCGGGGTCCGGCTGGGTCGGAACGCCTCGGGCGGGACGCGCGCCGACGGCGGCAAGCTGCCGCCGGCCGGCAGCTCGAGCGTCAAGCGCATGAAGATCGTGCCGAAGTACGCGTACATCGTCGGGACCATCACGGGCCCGACGATCCGGCTTTCGCAGTCGAACCGGGGCGCGCTCGCCAGCGCGCTTTCCTCCGAGCTCAAGTTCGGGACGATCGACTTCAAGAAGCTGATCTCCCGGCTCTCGATGGGCGACGGCCTGGGCGTGCTCGCGACCGTCAAGACCACGGCGGCCGCGACCGGGACCGTGACGACGAAGTACGCGTTCGCCGCGTCGGCGGACGTGTCGGCGCCCGGCACCCGCTTCATCGTGAACGGCATGAGCCTGAGGATCGGGACCTCGGCCGAGATCGAGGCCGGGACCGCGGACGTCACGGTCGTGACGGGCGTGGACTCGGACGGCAAGACCTTCACGTGTTCGCCGGCCGTGACGATCGTGGCGGGCGACCTCATCGTCGAAGGCGACGCGAACGGCCACAGCTACGGATCGGCCCCGATGGGGTTGGCCGGCATCATCGCGGCCGACAGCGGAACCTTCCAGACGCTGTCCCGCGCGACCTATCCGCAGCTGAAGGCGATCGTGCTCGGTGCCGCGGGCGTCAACCGGGCCCTCACCCAGGGCATGGTGCTGAACGCCATGACCGACGTGGGACGGCAGTCGAATTCGGTCGTCGACATGCTGCTGTCCGACCCGACGGTCCGGAACTACTTCTTCAACGACCAGGTCGCGGGGGACCGCCGGTTCGCGGAGCCGAAGTTCGACGCGGGCTTCTCCTACATCACGTTCGACGCCGGCAACGGCGAAGTGCGCTGGTACAGCGACTTCGACTTCCCGTTCAACAAGCTCGCGGGCATCAGCTCCGACTTCCTCGGGACCTGGGAGAACACCCCGGTGTCGTTCATGGACGAGGACGGGATCGTGCTTCGGAAGATCTCGAACGAGGACGCGTTCGAATACGTGCTCCTCTGGCACGGGAATTTCGGGAGCGAGAACCCGTCGGCCCACTTCATGGTCGAGGATCTCCACGCGATCACGCCGCGCGCGGCGGTTTAACATCCACCACCGCACCAGGCCCCCCGGGTGCGGGCGCCGGCCGCCCCGCCGACGTCCGCCCCGGGGGGCTACCCAAAACGCGTATGGGGCACAAGGAGACGGGCCGGGGGGGCCTCGACTACCGGCGATCCCTCGGTCCGCTTGCCGTCCGGTATTTAGGCAGGCAGCCACCCATGATCCGAGACAAGAACGTCGCGATCGACGCGGCGATCCAGAGCACCAAGTTGGCCTTCGGCCGCGCCACCGCTCCGACGGCGGCGGACTTCGGGGCGTCCTCGATCCCCGAGGGCGCCGGGTACTGGGATAACGCGGAGGACGCGTTCAAGGTGTACGACGGCTCGAGCTGGCGCGCGGTCTCGACGCCGGTGGCCGGCGCGTTCGGCCTCGACAACGCCTACAACAACGGCCGGACCGTGACGGCCGACGACACCGCCATCACGTTCAACTGGTCGCACACGACCGAGGGCCTCCTGGTCGTGGCGGGCTCGGGCACCGGCTCGGGCAAGGGCCTGGCGATGTCGTCGAGCGGCGCCCGGACGGGCGACTTCGTGGAACTGGACCTGACCAACGCGGTCGGGGCGGTGGGGATCGACGTCATCGCCGCGGGCGTCCGCACCGCCGACGCGATCACGCTGGGCGGGTCGTACACCGGCGCCGCCGACCTGATCGCGGTCACGATCTCGTCGACCCCGTCCGGACATCTCATGGACATCAACGTCTCGGGGGCGCTGACCGGCAATCTCTTCGACGTCGCGCAGTCGGCCGCCACCACCGGGCACGTGCTCAGCGTGGTGGACTCGGCCACCACCACCGGCCACATCATCAGCGTCGACCGTGGGGACACGGGAAACCCGACCGGCGACATCTTGAACGTCGACATGGGGACCGCGGTGGCCGGCTCTCTCATCGTGTGCACGCAGTCGGCCGGGGCCCGCTCGGACGACCTGGTGAAGATCACGATGAACACCGGCGCGCACTCGGCCGACGTGTTCGCGATCACGGACAATTCCACGGCGACCGGCCACATCTTCGACGTCGACATCACCGGCGCCTTCGAGGGCAACGGGCTCGACATCGTGTTCTCGGGCGCGGCGGTCGGGGCGGGGATCAACGTCGACCTCGGGGCGTCGATCGGGGCGGCGGCGGACTGCGTCCGGCTCGACCTCGGCGCGGGGGTCGCGAGCTCCGCGATCGTCATCACCGAGGACAACGGCGCCCGCAGCGATCACCGGATCAAGATCACGACCGGGACCGGGCTCCACACGGGCAGCTCGATCGCGGTCGTGGACAATTCGATCGCGTCGGCGCCGTGCGTGAGCCTGGCGTTCTCCGGGGTCTACGCGGGCGACGGCATCGACATCACCTACTCCTCCGGCGCCGCGACCGGGATCGGGATCGACCTCAACATGGGCTCGAACGTCGCGGGCAACGCGATCGACATCAACCGCGCGGGGGTCGCGACCGGCAAGTGCCTGGCGATCTCGCACGGCGGGGCCTCGACGGGCGACTCGATCGAAATCGACCTGACCAACACGACCGCCGCGATCGCGCTCGACATCCAGGGGACGGTGGCGGCGACGGTCCAGCACGTGAACGTGGACAGCTCCGCGGTCCTCGCGAACAACGTGGGGGCGCTGGAAATCGACCACTCGACCGGCAACCTCATCGCCGGCAGCGCCCTCGTCCGGATCGACTCCGACGCGGCGCTCACGAACGGCGCGGTCGGCAGCGACACCCCGGTTTCGCTGCTCGAGCTGGTGCAGGGATCGGCGTCGGCCACCGCCTATACGGCCCTAACGATCGACCTCGGCGCCTCCGCGCGCACGCAGCCGGGCGTGTGGATCGAGGAGAACGGGACCGCCGCGGGCGCAGTGTTCGACGTCGACGTCCTCACCAACACCAACGCGTCGCACCAGGTCCTGGACATCGACGTCTCGAACGTCGCGTACGCGGGCGACATCATCAACGTCAACATCGGCGGGGCCTCGACCGTCGCGGCCCAGGTGCTCGTGGTCGACGCCACCTCCGCCCACACGGTCGCGCTGCTCGACATCGACTCGGACGGGGTGGCGGCCAACAACGTCGGGGCGGTTCTCGACGTCGCCCACGCCAACGGGAACCTGGTGGCGGGGGCGGCGCTCGTCCGCGTGGCGAGCTCGGCCGCGGTCACGAACGGCGCGGTAGGGTCGGCGACCCCGTGCAGCCTGGTGGAGCTGATCGCCAGCTCGACCTCGGCGACGGCCGTGACGGCCCTCACGATCGACATGGCCGGCGCCGTCCGGACCGAGCCGGCGCTCTACATCCTGGACGCCCAGGCCGCGACGGGTTCGGGCTCGAGCCTGCGGATCGACATGACGACCGCGACCAGCGGGGCCCCGAAGCTGATCGACCTTCGGGTGTCGAACGTGGCGTACGCGGGGACGGCGCTTTCGATCGACATCGGCGGCGCTTCCACGGTCGGCGCCACGGCGATCGGGATCGACGCGACCAGCGCCCACACGGTCCAGACCTTGAACATCGACACCCTTGGAGTGCTGGCCAACAACGTCGGGTGCGTGGAGATCGACCACTCGACCGGCAACCTCATCGCCGGCAGCGCCCTCCTTCGTATCGATTCGGACGCGGTGATTTCGAACGCGGCGTACATGCTCGAGATCGAAATGTCCGCCGCGACCGCCGCGATCGGGCTCCGGGTGGGCGGCGGGGCCGCGGCGCGGACTTCGAACCTGGTCGAAATCAACGATGCGTCGACCGACACGACCTCGGCCGCGCTCTACGTGAACGCCCCGACGGCGGGCGCGACGGCGCTCCGGGTGGACGCCGGCCGCGCGGTCTTCGACGGCCGGATCTGCGGCGCCAAGGGCGGCGACATCGCTTCCGCCAACGACATCACGCTTGGGGGCGACGGCAACTTCTTCGTGCTTACCGGGACGACGCAGGTCAACACGATCTCGGCGACCGGGTGGCCGGCCGGGAGCGTCATCATCCTCCAGACCTCGGGCTCGGTCACGTTCGCCCACAATACCGCCGGGACGGGCGCGAAGCTCTTCCTGGTGGGGGCGGCGAACGTGTCGATGACCGCGGACGACCTCATGATCCTGGTGTACGACGGCACCTACTGGCGCCAGGCGGCGCCGACGCTCGTGGCGTAACGCGGGACCGCGGTGGGCGGGGTCGCCCGGGAGGTTATCTCCTTGGCCGCTCGCGGCGATCCCGCTTCACCCGACGAATGGGAGGAAACGTTCGACATGGGCAAGGGGAGATGGAATCGACGGAACCAAAGGCAGCACGAAGCCGACAAGGCGAGGAGACTCATGATGCGGGCCAAGGAGAAGGCGGCGGCCGACGCGGCGGCCGGGAAGGCGGGGCCGACGCTCGAACGGGCGATGGCGGACCGCGAGGAACGGGTACGGAACACGTTCGCGGCGCTCAAGGCGCGGCGGTCGGATCTCCGCGACCAGCGGACGGCGCTCGACCAGCAGCTCGAGCAGGTGGACCTCGAGATCCGGTGGCTCCAGGGCGAGGTGCGGGCGATCAAGGAGATCCGGGAGGCGGCGACGCCGAAAGGCGCGGCGCCCGCGGGTGCTCCCGCGGACTCCGCGGCCGGCGAGAACGGCGCGGCGGGCGAAGAGCGAGAGGCCTCGGCGGCCGCGGAAACGGCGGCGCCGGCGCCCGAGCTTCCGCTCGAGGCGCGGGTGCGCGAGCTCGAGCTCGAGCTCCGGGCGCGCGAACTGGAAGCGAAGCTCCGGAATCTCCCGCAGGCCGGGTCGGCCGACCAGAAGGGCGAGGACGAGCCCTCGCTCGACCAGGTCCCGGAGATGGCGGGCGCCGCGGCCGCGGCGACCGCGGAGTAACCACACACCACCGATACCGCCGCGAGGATGGGCGGGGCCGCACCGGTCCCGCCCTCCTCCCTCGCGACGGCGCTCGGGAAGAAGGAGGACGCATGGCGGCGGGCGACAAGGGGTATGCGGTGGTCCGGATCGAGCTCGAGATCCAGCGTCTCGAGGCGGTCGTGACGGTCCAGGAGTCGATCGAGGACGCGGACGGGGTGGCGCACCCGACCCGAAAGGACTCGCGCCGGGTGCCGCTGACCGAGCTGGTGGCGGGCGACGAGCTCGCCGACAAGGTTCGGCGGGCGCTCCAGCTCTACCTGGCGGACATCGCGCGGGAGCGGAACGAACGCCTCGCGGCCGCGAAGCGGGCGGCGGAGGCGGCGGCCCAGCAGGCGGCGCGGGCCCAGGCCGAGGTCGAGGAGCTCGGGTCCGCCGGCGGGGGAGGGTAGCGTGGCGCTTTCGCTCGTGCGGCTCATCGGCGCGGTCCCCGCGGCCGATCTGTGCCCGAAGTATTCGGCCGAGATGGACCTCGTCCGGGCGATCCGCCGGCGCTGGCCGGACTGTCACGTGGTCTGGAACCCTCGGTGCCGGAACCAGTGGGGCGAGGTCCGCGGCCGGTGGCAAGTCTGGCGCGAGAGCGAGACCTCGGGCGGCTGGTACTGCGCGTTCACGGTCGAGGATGAATCGTCGGAATACCGCCCGCTGGACCGACGGGTCCTCTGGGATCTGATCGACCGGGACTTGTGGGACCGGTACGGCGGCCGCGACGCCCGGGCGATGCGGCGCGCGGCCGCGGACGTCGAGGACCGCACGCGGGCGGCGGAGACGCAGAAGGAGCGGGCGGCGGAGGAGCGTCTCTACGACGTCACGCTCGAGCACGAGAAGGAAGTGGGGCGCGCCCTCGAGGAACAGGCGCGCCGGCAGGGATTCAGCCCGTAGGGACCGATGATTCCGCACCTCCTCAACCTGGCGACCCACGTCCGCGATACGGTCGACGAACCGTCGGCCGAGTTCTGGGACAATCCCCGGCTCTACCGGGCGGTGAGCCGGGCGGCCGAGAAGGTGTGGCGGAAGTGCGTGGCGAGCGGTTCGCAGCCGCTCCTCCGGAGCCACACGTTCGCGACCGTGGCGGGCACGAAGCTCTACACGCTCCCCGACCACCTGGTCCGGGTCCGGCGGGTCTCGCGGGTCGAGGCGGACGGCGGGCTCACGCCGATCGACCCGATCGACGGGCTGAACGCCCGCCCGCGTCGTCGGCTCGGCGCGGCGACCAACTGGGGCAGCCAAGGGCGCCCCCGGCACCTCCTGCACGGACGCGACCTCGAGCTCCGCCCGGAGCCGACCAGCGTCTACACCGTACAGGTCGATTTCATCCCGACGCACCCGGACCTCGCGACCGGCACGGCGGCGGCGGGCGGCGCGTCGTCGATCACGCTGGCGAGCGACGCCGACCCGCGATCGCACTACTACGTGGGGGCCGACATCGCGATCGCGTCGGGGACGGGCGCCGGCCAGGTCCGCCGAATCTCGGCGTATGCGGGCGACACGAAGGTCGCGACGGTCTCGACCGCGTGGACCACGGCGCCGGACGCGACGTCGGTGTACGCGACCGCCGCGGTCTGCCCCGAGTGGGCGCAGGAATGGCTCGTGCTCGAGGCCGTGGTGCTCCTGCTCCGCATGGACGACCGGGATCCCGCCACGTACCTGCGGGAGCTGGGCGAGATGATGCCGGACATCCGCAGGCTCCTGCGGAAGCGGAACACCATGGACCGCGAACGGATCGCGGCGCGCGATCCCGACGGGTGGGAGTAGGCGATGCTTCCGCTCGACGAAAAGACGTACGCGGACTGGCGGGGCGGCCAGAACACGAAGCTCGCGCCCCGGCTGCTCAAGCCCTCCGAACTCACGCTCGCGCGAAACACCTGGTACGACGCGCGCGGCGATCTCGAGAAACGTCCGGGGTACGTGCGGCACTGCCCGCAGGAGCTGTTCCCGCCCTCCGCGCGGATCACGGGCGGGGCGGTGTACCCGCACCCGAGCGGGACGTCGGTGGTGGCGTACTGGCGGAACGGGTCCCTCATCCTCGATACCGCCTGCGGACTGTCGATCCCGCCGCTTTGCAGCGGGTTCAGCGGGACCGCGTTCATGGAAATGGAGACCGCGAAATCCCGCTTGCACGGCGTGAACGGGACCCAGTCGTTCGTGTACGACGGGACCACGGCGTTCACGGCGCTCGGTCTGACGGCTCCCTCGAGCGCCCCTTCGGTGGCGGCCGGCGGGGCCGGGCCGCTCACCGGCAGCTTCCGCTACAAGGTCACGTTCACGTACGGGGCGCGCGGCGAGTCGAACCCCGGACCGACGTCCGGGACCGTGGTGCTGGCGGCGCAGGAAGCGTCCTTGACCTCGATCCCGCTCGGCGGGACCGGCTGCACGGCCCGCGACATCTACCGGACCACGAACGGCGGCGCCACCTGGTACTGGGTCGCGACGATCTCGAACAACTCGACCACGACCTACACGGACTCCACGCTGGACTCGGCGCTCGGCGACGAGGTCGAGACCAACCACGACGCGCCTCCACCGGCCAAGTACTTGCGCTGGTGGAAGAACATGATGGCGTACGCCGGCAACCCGTCGGCGCCGAAGCGGGTCTATCTGTCGCTCATCGGCCAGCCCGAGGCGGTCCCGGCCCTCACCCACTACATCGACGTGCCGGTCGCCGGCGACGAGGTGACGGGACTCGGGATCGCGGGCGACGACCTCATCGTCTTCACCAACGCGTCGTTCTTCGCGCTTTCCGGCGGGTCGGTCGAGACCTTCCGGTTCCGCATCGTCGAACAGTCGATCGGCTGCACGGCCCCGCGGTCGGTCGCGATCCACGGCGGCGGCACGTACTTCCTGTTCTATGAAAAGGTCTACCGCACGATGGGCGGGCCGGCGGTCTACCTGTCGGACAACGTGGACTCGGGGTGGGTGCCGGGCCTCAAGGCCAACCTGCGCGAGGCGGTCGCGACCGTCTGGCGCAACCACCTGCTGGTCGGGATCTTCACCGGCACGACGGCGTGGGCGTCGAAGACCGGCGCGGCCGACGACACGAGCGCGAACAATCGGGTGTACGGCCTGGACCTCGCGCTCCTCGAGCTGGCGGAGGAGCTGCGCGAGACCGCATGGTTCGAGTGGACCAACATGTTCCCGTCCTGTTTCGTGGTGCGGCGCGGGCCCGCCGAGCACAGCGAGGACCTCTGGTGGGGGTCGAACCGCACGAATGGGCTCCTCTACAAGCAATCCGAGCCGGGCCCGGCCGGCGGGTTCGCGGACGACGGCGCCGCGATCGCGTGGCGGATCCAGTCGGCCGGCCTCGTGGGCGACGACCCCCACCTGGTGAAGAAGGCGAAGCGCCTCGAGGTGCTGTTCACCGCCGCGGCCGGCCAGACCGTGCGGGCGGAATACCGGAAGGACGGGGCCTCGGCGTGGACGACGCTCGGGGCGACCGCGAGCCTGGCGGCCGACGCCGGCGCGATCGCGACCGCCCGGTGGAAGTTCCCGGGGGGCCAGACCCACCATTACCTCGAGGTCGCGCTCGAGGAGAGCTCGACCTCGTACCTCAAGTTCCAGTCCATGAAGATCGGCCACGTGGTCGTGCGCCGCATGCGCGGAGGCTGACGATGGGGATCTACGCCATTCCCGGCTCGCTCGCGTACGAGGAGATGGTTCGGCGCCAGATGCTGAACCAGGCCTCGGCCCGTCCGGCGCCGAACACGGGGGCGCCCGCCACCACGAACCCGCTCACGAACCCGAATTTCGCGAACTGGAAGGACCTGGTCCAGGGGACCGGCACGAACTACGGGGTGGTCGAGGGGATGCTGCAGCGGAATCCCCAGGTCGCCCAGACGTACGGCTACACGCCGGAGGGGTTTGCGGCCGCGACGGGCGCCGGCTTTGGGGCCGCCGGCGGGGGCGGCGCGGGCGGGTACGGCGGGATCGACCCGTCGCTATTGGCCGCGATCCAGGCCGACTTCGACCGGTCGAGACTGTCGGCGATGGGGAACCAGCGGGCGTACGAGAAGCGGCTCCGGGGCGACTTCAACGAGCGGTTCGGCGGCGCCGAGACCGGTCTCCTCCACCTGGCGCAGCGGGAGAGCCGGGACGCCCTGGACGAGTCGCTCGCGACCAACGAGTTGAACCGCAATCGCGAGCTGGCGCTGGCGCGCGAGCGGGCGGAGGAACGGGCGCTCCGGGCGCGCGAGGCCGAACAGGCGCGGCGGGATCGACAGATCGCGCTCAATACCGCGGCGTACGCGGGCGGCGGGTACAGTCCGCAGAGCTCGCGCGGCGAGGGTCAGTACACGGGCGCCGACTGGGCGGCCGCGGGGGGTGGGGGTGGCGGGATCTTCGGCGCCCAGTTCGTCGCGGGCACCCGGATCGGCGGGGGCGGAGGGGGGGGTGGAGCGGGCGGAGGCGGGGGGAGCGGCGGCTCGAAGGCCCCGCCGCCCGGCGCTCCGCCGCCGGCGAACCCGCAGCAGGGCGGAGGCGGGGGCGGTCCGCCGGCGCCGGGCGGCGCCACGATCGACGGCATGGACAGGGACAGCTACAACTGGATGGTCCAACAGGGATGGATCAATCCGGGCGGCCAGAAGTACTACAGCGACGGCCGCGGCGGCTACACGTCGCAGCCGCCGGCGACACCGGCGGGCCCGAGCCGGTCCGGGTCGGTCGGGACGAGCGGCCCGCAGACGTTTGGCGCGCCGGCTCCGACGACGACGGGCGGGTACAACCGGGAGGCGCAGCTCGAGCTCAACCGGCGGCTGAACGGACTGCCCGCGGGAGGGGGATACCGCCCGACGATGGACCCGCGAGTGATGGCGGCGGGCTACGGGAGTACGGCGGGCGCGGGCGCGACGTCGTCCGGCGGATACCGGTAGGGCCTCGAGGTGGAGCGCGAGCGATGGCGTACATGGGGATGGGTCGGAGGCCCGCCGCGGCCGCGGCGGCGCCGGGGATCGTGCGCCGTCCGGACCCGACCGGCGGCGACGGGGTCGACGAGGTCGAGCGGGCGCTGGCCGCCGGCCACGTAAAGCGACTGGGCAAAGCGAACGGCCGCGAGGTGTACCGGATCCTGACCCCGGAGGGGGAGCGGGTACGCGCGACGATCCAGGCGCGTGGGGGTTTCACGGCCGGGCGCCCGGCCGAGAAGATGGCGGCGAGCCGCCCGGAGAGCGCCGCCGGCGGGTACATGAGCGGGGGCGGGTCGTACCGGCCGGAGCCGGGCCCGGGGTCGGCGGGCAGCCGAGCAGAGTTCGAAGCGCGGGTCAACGCCCGGATGGCCGGGCAGCCGCGGCCGGGGTCGCCGGGCCCGGGGATTGCGGGTAGCCGCGAGGAATTCGAGGCGCGGATCAACGCCCGGATGGCCGGCGGACGGGCGGGCGGCTATGTGCCTGAGCGGGATGCCGACGGCCTGGGCGACCGCGTCGATCCGCCGGAAATGGGCATGGACGAATTCTTGCGCGGGATGGGGTCCATTGCGCGCCGGCAGGAGGCGGGGAAGCCGGACGCGGCGCTCCAGGATGCCCTGGGAGCCATTCCGTTGACCGGGTACGGCCCGGGGGCTTCGGCGTACGGTTCGGACGCGGCGAGCGCTGGGCCGGAGGCCTCCGCAGGCCTGGCGGGAGGGTATTCGGGCGGCGACGCCGCCGCGAGCGCCCTGCGGGGCGCGTACCTGGGGCTGGTCGACCAATACGGCCGGCACCTGGCGGCGGGGCCGGAGATGCCGGATCCGGGGGCCTTCCCGGGTCCGGACCCGCGCGACCTGGCGCAGGCGGCGACGCTCGGACGTCTGGCGGAGCGGGGTTCGTACTCGTTCGCCCCGGCCGGCCTGGGCGAGCATTGGCAGATGGACCAGGGGTCGGGACGCCTGAATCGAACGTTCAACGTGGGGGTCGACACCCGCACGCGAAGCCAGCTCGCCCGGGCGGCGAGCGGCCGCGAGCGGGTCGGCGGGTTCGTGGATCCGGCGATCGCCGATAGGTTCGCGCCGGCGCTCGAGCGGATCCGCCAGGCGGAAGCGGCGCCCGTGCTGGCGCGCGCCGAAGGGCTCGAGCGGTTCCGTCGCGAGGGCGAAGGCCTCCGGGCCGTGCTGGCCGGGCTGGAGCGTGCCGCGCGGATGCCGGGCGGCGACCCGGCCTCCGCGGGTGAGCGGGCGCCGAGGAGCCTTGAGGAGTGGGTGCTGCAGGACGCGATGAAGCGAGGGATGTCGCCGACCCAGGCGCTCCGGGAGCGGGCGGAGGCGACGAGGGCGCCGGAGAAGGCGGCGGTGCGCACGCCGTACCAGGCGCTCGAGGACCGGGTGGCGAGTGGGCAGGCCACGGCCGACGAGCAGGCTCGCTACTTCAAGATGCGGAATCCGGACGGCGGGGGCGGTGGAGGCGAGTCGCGCGAGGAGCGGCGCCGGCGGGAGGCTGTGGCGATTCGAGGGGCGCTCGCGCGCGGAGCGGATCTCGATGGGAATCCCCTGGGCGAGCAAGAGCGCGCCGAGCTGGTGGCGGAATACGACGCGCGCATGGGGCCCGGGGCGTGGGAGGAGGCGGAGGCCCGGGCGGCGACGAGAGAGGAGCGGTCGATCGAGGACGCGGACCGTGAGACCTCCCGGAGCATGGCGGGCGCCGGTCGCCTGGCGAAGATCCTCCGAGAATTGGGCGAAGCGGGCGCGGCCGCGCGCGCGCAATTCCCTCGGCCGAGCGATGAGAGCGAGACGGAGGCGGGCGCGATCGAGGCCGCGCTCGACCAGCTCGAGGAGTCGGGAGAGCTGGCGGAGTTCGTGAAGGAGTACGGGCCGACGGTGCGGGCGATGGGCGAGGTCGTGGAGCGGGACGCGCAGGGACGGCCGATCTATCGCGAGCTGGGACCGGACACCGTACGCGACTTCCTGCGGCAGCGCCTGCGGGTGGAGCAGGCGGAGGGGCAGCGGGGCGAGCGGCCGCAGGACTTCGGTATGAACGTGGGTACGACTCCGGAGCGGTTGGAGGCGGAGCAGATCGACCGGGACATGTACCCGTGGCTCGGCGGGTTGAATGCATGGGTGGCGCGCAACATCGGGACGCAGCGGACGCCGTTCGGCGACAGCAAAGACGAGGGGTTGTTGTCGCGGTTGCATGGATACGGACGGCTTAGGTAGGCTCCAGGCATCGAACACGTTTCGATGGAGGAGCATATGAAGGCTGTTGGCGTAACCCTGATGACGGTGGCGGTTCTGGGGTTTTGTATAGGGGCGACGCACCGAAAGGACTACATCAGCGAAGAAACGGCATCCGCTGTTCGGGCGGCGATGGCAAAGGAGGCGGAGGAGAGAAGGCGGAACGAGGTGACTTTCGAGGACAATGGAAGGAAGAGGCGATATGTCCTTGCGGACGTTGGGAGGTACAGGGCAAAGGTTGGACTAGGTTCCGATGGAGGCGTGGTTCCGCTGTCGACGGTGCGGGACGACGTAATCAAGGAGCTGGTCCGTGATGGGATTGTCGTTGTGGCTGATCCGGCCGGTCCGCTGGGGAAGAACATAGTAGCCCAGCGTACGCCGTACATGGTGGCGACTGGCGAATGGAAACTTGGGATGATTGCACTCGCGGTTTGCGGTGCGTTCTGCGTAGCGTGGGGCGCGCAGCGACATCGAGATGAGAAGAAATCGCGGGACGACGCGGCATTTCGGAAGGCTGTTTCGGACTTCGACAAGATCGAATGAGCAGACAAGGTCAGACGAAGTATGCGATGGGACGCGCGCGGGCCCCCCGGCCACGCGAACGCACCGTCATGGAGCGGGTGCTCGGGGTCGTCGACTACCCGAGCAGCCTTGTGCGGCGCGCTCTGACGGGGAGCGACGCACCGCTCCCGAGCCAGGCGTTCGAGCGGTGGGGAGTGCCGGGGGCGGTGCTCGGGAGCATTGCGGAAGCGGTGCTCGATCCCCTGAACCTCGCGTCCGCGGGCGTCGCCGGCGGCGCCGTCCGGCTGGGCAAGAACGTCACCCGCACCGGCCGCGGCGTGGCGCTCTCGACGAAGGGCGCGGAAGCCCTGCGGACCGCTACCCAGGCGGAACATGCGGCGCTCCTGGCCCGCCAGGCGCGCCGGCCGGCCTCCGTCGGCTCGAAGCTGGCGCCGGAGGCGGCCGCGCAGCTCGCGACCCGGCGGGCGCAGCGAAGCGTCATGGAGCGGGTGCTGGGCGGTGCCGAGGACCTGGTCGACCGCGGAGGCCTCAAGGTCGGGCTCCCGTTCGGCGAGCACCGGACGGTCGTGTCGGGCGAACAGATCGCCCGGGGCGCCCGCTCGCTCGCCGACCGTACGGGCCTGACGTTCCTCGCCAAAGAGGCGGCGGCCTCCCCGGCCGGCCAGCGCATCCGCGAGCTCGGCGGTCAGGCCGCGAAGCTCTTCTCCCGCCGGACGACGCCGGTTTCGGCCGCCCAGGCCGCCGAAGAGGACCTGGCGCGGTACGCTAGCGCCCAGGGCGTGGAGGTCGCGAAGCGGCGGGCCCTCGAGGAGGTCGCGCTGGTCGCGAAGGCGCTCGGTCGTGACCCGAACGAGCTGCTTCGCGACATCTACCGGGCGCTCGAACGGCCGCACGATACGGAGCTCAAGGTCGATCTCTCGAAGGTGCGCGGGACGAACGCGGAGCGGAAGGCCCTCGAGGACGCGCTGGCTCGCACGCAACGGCTCGCCGGCGAGGCCGTGACGGGGAGCGGCCGCTGGGCGAAGCGCGGGGCCGTGACGTCGCCGACGTCGCCGGTCGAGGTCGCGAACCCGAAGCGCGCCCAGGCCGAAGCGCGGGTCCGCCGGATCGAGCAGATCCTGGAATCGCACCCCTGGCAGGCGGAGAAGGCCGCCGGCGAAGCGGCGCGGGCGGCGGGGGAGGCGGGGGCCCGGGCGCCGAAGGTCTCGACGCGCTACCTCGATCTCCTGCAGCGGATCGAGCGCGCGAAGGGCCAGGTCCAGGGGCTCCCGCAGGACCTCCGCCGCGACCTCGAGCGGCGGCTGGCCAAGATCCGGGCGGACGTGACGCGGCCGCGCGTGGTGGCGGAGAAGCCGGTACCGGAGCCCGAGAGTTGGGGCGTGGGGTCGCGGATGGTCTGGCACCCGGAGGTGAAGGGCTCTTCGAAGCGCTGGCCGTTCACGGTCGAGGTCCTCGGGCGCGAGCCGAACGGCCAGGTCCTCGTGCGGGTTTCCCGTGTCCCGAAGGGCCGCAACCTTCCCGCCGGCGTCACCCGCTACCGGATGGGCGAGGAGATGTATCTGCCGGCCGAGGCGCTCGCGGTCCCTGATGCGACCCGCTCCGGGCGGATTCGCGGCGCCGAACGCAAGAGCCTGCCGAAGGAGCTGCGGCCGCTGGCCGACGAGATGGAGCGGGCGTACCGGGAGGCGGCGTACGAGCTGCACGACCAGGTCTCGGGGCGGCCGGGACTCGCGACCATGCACCCGGACAACGCGCGGTCGGCGGGTCCTGGAGTGTACCGGGAATGGTTGGAGGCCCGCTCCGAAGCGCTCGCGCGCATGGACTCCGAGATGGGGACGGACGGCGGTCTCATCTCGCGCGCGAACGCGGTCGACCGAGCGATCGCCCGGGTCCGCGGCGAGGATCCGGCGAAGGTGGCGGCCGGGGCGCTTGCCCCGGGCCCGACGGTCCGGCGTCCGGACTTCCGCGCGACCCCGAAGTACAGGGGGCTCGCGCGCGTGCGCGAATTCCTGGCCAAGCGCCAGCGGAAGCTCGAGGGCCACGTGGCCGGCCTCGAGGAGGAGATCCGGAGGACCCCGCCGGTTACCGGGCTCGAGCCGGTCTCGCCGGCCGGCCGGGCGCTCGAGGGGGTGGCGGATCGGCTGGGCCGACATCGTTCCCGCCTCGAGGCGCGGAGCCTGGCGGCGGCGAAGAAGCTGATGGCGACGCCGGAGAAGGTGACGGTCCAGCAACCGAACATCCTCGGGCGGCTGCTCGAGCGGGAAAAGAAGATCCGCGCGCGGCTCGGCCAGCTGAAGCCCGGCGAGGAGACGCCGGCGCTCGCGCGGCTCAAACCGGCGCCCGAGCACCCCGAGCTCGACGAGCTGCGGCCGCGGGTGGAGCGGACGGGCCAGGTGGACCGGCTCGACCAGCTCCCCGCCGAGGTGCGGCCACTGGCGCGCCGGCTGCGGCAGGAGCTCGAGGGGATGCACTCGAAGGAACAGGTCCTCTCGCGCCCGACCCCGGCGCTCGGCACGAAGGAGCTCGAATACGTCCCCCACATCCTGACCGACGCGGGCCGGAAGGCGATCCGCCAGGCCCATACGGATCCGATGGCCGCGCAGGCGGCGATGCGGCGGATGACCGAGTCGCACGCCAGCATGAGGCCGCGCGAGTTCGTCGAGAACATCGTGGTCGACGGCCGGCGGTACGAAAACGCGGTCGGGCGGAAGGCGCCGGGCCAGCTCACCGATCAGGAGGCGCTGGCGCTGGCGGAGGACGGGATCATCCATCGCCGGTACATGAGCGCCGAGGAGATCAACCGGAAGGCGGCCGCGGGCGAGCTCGAGATCCTCGGGGCGCAGTGGGAGACGGTGAAGGACGCGAGCGGACGGGAGTCGCGGCGCCTGATCCGCCCGGGGATCCAGGTGAAGGAATTCGTCTCCGAGAATCCGCTCTTCGCGGTGGCGGTCCGCCGGGCCCGCCACGAACGCGCGATGGCCGGCCACCGGTTCGTCCAGGAGATGAAGCGCGGGGAGTACGGGGGGCGGCAGGTCGGCGAGGGCGGGGCCATGCCGGACGGCTACGCGTTCGTCGCGAAGCCGGGGCTCGAGGGCTGGGCGTTCCCGGCGCCGACGGCCCGCGAGATCGACGCGGTGATGCAGAAGTTCGAGACGCCCGAGGAGATCTCCGAGCTGGGCAAGGCGTTCGACCGGCTGATGGGGCTCTGGAAGGGGTGGCAGCTCGCGACGCCCGGATACCACATCCGGAACCAGGTGTCCGACATGGTGGCGATGAACCTGGCGGGCCTGGACTGGCGGGACATGCCCAGGCGGATCGCGCAAGGGTTCGACGTCGCCCGCGGCAAGGCCGGGTCGATCGATACCCCCGGTGGCGCGATCTCGTACGAGGCGATCCGCGAGATGGGCGAGCGGCTCGGCGTGACCGGCGGGCAGTACGGCGCCGAGCTCGAGCAGGACCTGGCGCGGGCCCTCGAGGGCCCGGCCTGGCGCAAGGTCTCGCGCTGGCTGACCCCGGGGGACCGCTCCAACATCCTCGCGGCCTCGCGGGACCTGATCGGAAAGCCGCTCGAGGACTCCCGCCGCTTCGGCCTCTTCGCCGACCGCCTGGCGCGCGGCGAGACCCCGGAGGTGGCGGCCGCGCACGTGCGGCGGTACATGATCGACTACGGCGACCTGACCGAGTTCGAGCGGGCGCGGATGAAGCGGGCGATGCCGTTCTACACGTACCCGCGGCGGGCGGTGCAGGCGTACGTCGGCGAGCTGCTCAAGCGGCCGTCGAGGCTCTCGAACATCCTGCACGTCAAGCACGGGGTCGAGGCGGCGAGCGGCGGGCCCGAACCGGATCGGCGCTTCCTGTCCGAAATGATCCGCGATGAGTTGGGCGTGCGGGTCAAGTACCGGGCGCCGGGCCACTACGAGTTCCTGCTGCTCGGGAAGTGGCTCCCGTACGGCGTGGTGCTCGACCTGGCGCAGCCGATCTCGACGTCACTCGACATGCTGACCCCGCTCGTCAAGACGGGGAGCGAGCTCTACACGGGGAAGCGGTTCGGGACCGACAAGGACATAGTGTCTTGGGAGGGGCAGCCGGGGAGCTTCCTCGGCGTCCACATCCCGCGGGCGGTCGGGGGCTGGAAGACCGAGCGGGTGCTGCGCTCGATCGCGTTCCTCAACATGGTGGACAAGCTGGTGCCGGGGCAGCCGCACCGGATGGATCCTGGGTCTCCGCTCGCGCGGGTGGCGGGGGCGCTCCTGGGCACGGTCGCGCAGCCGATGGACATCGAGAAGGGGCGACGGTGGTACATCTACGACCTCCAGCGCAAGCTCTCGCGGGCCCGCGCCGCGTACGACAAGGCGATGGCCGGCGGCTACACGAAGGAAGCGGAGGAGATCGCCGGCCCGCTCGAGCGGATGGCGGCCGAGCGCGAGGAGCTGGGCCCGATGGCGCGGCCGAAGGCGTCCGGCGAACGCCCGAGCGCCGCCTTCCTCCGCGCGGCCGGATTGGATCGGAGGTGACGATGGTGGGCGGGTGCAGGGGCTGCGGCGCGCGCGCGACCGTCGGGGACTGGTGCGCGACGTGCGCGCGGATCCGCTTCGGGAGCGTCGGCCCGTCGTACATCGAGACCGTCGCGTGGGAGGCCGCGGAGCGGGCGCAGCGGGAGCGCGAGGTGCTCCGGAGTGTGCGGCGATGCTGAGCGCACAATCCGGCCTGCTCGTCGTCGTGACCCGGATCGACGAAATCTCGGGCCAGCTCGACCATCAGCTCTACGGGTACGTCGACGTGCGCGACGCGCACGAGGGCTGGCGGCTGCACGAGACGCTGAAAGGACCGCTCCTTCTCGAGCACCTGCACGCCTGGAACGCGACGGCCGAAGCCTGGCAGGGGATCGGCCACGCGGCCGGCGGCAAGCTCATGGTCGATGCCTCGGAGTAGTGGATAGCGATGGCCGGCGAACAGCTGCTGCGGGACCTCGCGGAGGGCCGTCCGCTCCTGGTCGGGATCGGCGCGATCAACGACCTGGTGGGGACGCTCGGACTGCGCCCGCGCGGCTACATCGCGACGAAGCCGGAGCACGACCGGTGGCACGCCTGGCGGCTCGACGCCGCGACGCGGGCGCTCCGGGCCGTGCCGTACCCGATGGTCTGGGACGGCGCCGAGTGGCAGCGCTGGCAGCTCACGCCGGCGACGCGGGCGGCCAAGATGCAGATCCGCGGGGGCGATCACGGGCTCTGGCACGCGGCCTCCTCTCTTCTCGACGACGACCACACTCAGTACGCCCTTCTCGCTGGCCGCGCCGGCGGCCAGACCCTGGTGGGCGGCACCGGATCTGGCGAGCTCCTGACGCTGGACGGCACCTCGCACGCGACGGACGGCGGGATCCGCCTGGCCGCCGGGAACTATCTCGAGATCCCGGAGATTTCGGCGCCGGCGACGCCGAGCTCGGGGTTCCTGCGGATCTACACGAAGACCGACGGAAAGGTCTACGGGCTGAACGACGGCGGTACGGAATACGACCTCACGAACGCCGGCACCGTGACGTCCGTGTCCGGCTCCTCCCCGATCGCCAGCTCGGGGGGCGCGACCCCGACGATCTCGCTCTCCGTCTCCGCCGCCGACCGGTATCTGTATTCGTCGGGCGTGAACGCGTGGGCCGAAGGCACGATCACCGCGTACATGCGCGGCCTGCTGGACGACGCGGACGAGGCGGCGCTCAAGGCCTCGATCAACCTGGAGATCGGGGTGGACGTCCAGGCCTGGGATACCCAGCTCGACAGCCTGGCCGGACTGGCCTACGGGGGCAACGCCCTCAAAGTCGTGCGGGTCAACGCCGGCGAGACGGGGTTCGAGCTCGCGACGGTCTCGGGCTACACGGACGAACAGGCGCAAGACGCCGTGGGCGGGATCCTGGTCGACTCGACGCGCATCAACTTCACGTACGACGATCCGACCCCGAGCATCACGGCCGACCTCATCGCCAACACGATCACGGCGGGGTACCTGTCGGCCGGCGCAACGGACGTACTCTTCGGACGGGCGACGGCCGGCGCGGGAGCCGGCGAGGAAATCGCGTGCACGGCCTACGCGCGATCGATCCTGGACGACGCCAGCGAGGCCGCGTTCAAGGCGACCGTGAATCTGGAGATCGGGGTCGACGTCCAGGCCTGGGACGCGGATCTCGATGCCCTGGCTGGCCTGGCCGCGACCGCCGGCATGCTCTCGCGCACCGGGGCCGGCGCCTTCGCGGCCCGCACCCTGACGGCGGGGTCAGCGAAGGTCACGATCTCGAACGGGACGGGCGCGGCCGGGAACCCGACGTTCGACGTCGACCAGGCGCAGCTCGACCACGGATCGATCGGTGGGCTGACCGACGACGACCACTCCGGGTACGCCCTTCTCGCCGGCCGGTCCGGAGGCCAGACCCTGGTGGGCGGGACGGCGGCGGGCGAGCTCCTGACGCTGGACGGTACCTCGCACGCGACGGACGGCGGGATCCGCCTGGCCGCCGGAAACCATTTCGAGATCCCGGAGATTTCGGCGCCGGCGACGCCGAGCTCGGGGTTCCTGCGGATCTACGCCGGCACGGACTCGCTGCCGTACGCGAAGAGCGACGCCGGAACGGCGTACGAGCTGTCGCGCGTCTACACGATCGGCACGGCGAAAGGGGATCTGATCGGATTCACCGCGAGCGGCAGCCCGTCGCGGGTCGCCGTCGGCACCAACAACCACGTCTTGACCGCCGACTCGACGCAGTCGGCGGGATTCAAATGGGCGGCCGCATCGGCCGCCAGCCTCAACGTCAGTCTCTTCACGCTTACCACGTCGGCCGGCGGATCGGCCAGCACGGGCGCGCTCGGGTTCACGCCCCTCGCCGCGATTTGCGTGTCGCACGTGACCGGGTCCTCGGCTTCCGGGTTCTACGTAGGGCTGATCACGGGGACGGGGACTTCGGCGCGCTGTGCGGGATGCTACGCGGCGTCGACTACCTTTCAATCCGACGCCGACGCGGCCGCGCGGGGCGCCGATATCGCCCAGGATCTGGATTGTTCGGCGTTCGGAAGCGGTGGGATCACGCTTGCGTGGTCCGGGGGTACCCCCTCGGGTACGCACTACCTGCTCGTGATCGGGTGAGACCATGCCCCACGTGATCTATGAGACGTATGATGACCATGTGCACGTCCTCTCTCAGCACGAAGGAAGCCGCATCCTTGCCCGGATGACCGAGGAGGAATGGCGTGCGTACTGGGCCACCTCCGAGGACATGCAGGCCTACCGGGCCTCCCACCCACGCGCGCAGGCGGCGATCGTGCACGTCGGCGTAGGGCGCTGGACGCGCGATTTCTCGGCGCCGTACGCGGCTCCGCCGAGCGAGCGAGAGATTGCTCGGCAGGAGGATCGGGCAGGGTTGGGTGCGATCGTCGGCGCGCTAGCAGCCGGACGGGCCTCAAGTGCCGAGATCCAGACCGCGGTGGCTCGATTGATCCGCTTGACAGTGCAGGTGTGACCGCCATGCCCGAAGACCCCCTCCGCCCGTCTCGCGAGCCCCACTCCCGCGAGGACCTGATCCTCGCCGGTCTGGCCCAGGTCCGCGCCGACCTGGTCCGCCACCATGGCGAGATCCGCGGCGAGATCGAGAAACTCGCCCAGGGTCAGCGCGCGCTTGACGCGAGGCTGGATCAGATCGAGATCCGCCTCGAGCGCGGCGCCGGCAAGCTCGACGAGCACGAGCGCGCGATCCAGACGCTGGACGGGTGGCGCAACGCGCACGAGGCGACCCACCAGGCGCTCCATGCGCGGCTGACGCAATGGGCGCTGGCGGCGGTGCTGGCGCTCCTGACAGGGCTGCTGACGATGGCGGCATCGACCGGGCATTGGCCCTGGAAGTGAGAGCCGGACATGGACGAAACCGACCGCCTCCTCCTCCGCGGCCGCCTCCCGCACGGCCGCCTGGTCCACGCGATGCGCCGCGAGAGCCGATACGATTGGCGCACGCTCTGCGCGCTCGGCGCCGTCGCGATCCGGCCGTCGGAGGAGGAGATCGACTGCCCGAGCTGTCTCGCGCGGATTCGGGGGATGCGCCCGCGGGTGGTCCCATGAGGTGCAGGATCTGCTCCGGCCGGGGCGTCTACCACCACCCGCGCGAGTGCCCGCGGTACGTCGAGCCGTCGCTCGCCTGCCGCTGCCCCGGCGGCGCCCCGCGGGTCTGCGTATGCGGGCGCCAGGCCGAGCGGCGTCGGACGTGGGCACTGATCTTCTTCGGCCTGGCGCTCGCCGGCGCCGCGGCCATCTTCCTGTCCGGCTGCGTGGCCGGACGCGACTATGCCGGCGTGAGGGCGTCGGTACGGTCGTCTGGGTTGATCGGCGATCTCGTGGGGATTGGGGCGGAGTTCGAGGTTCGCGAAAGTCGAGGTGCCTACCATGCGACCGCGCGCTCTGCTGGTGTTGATCCTGATGGTCCCCATGGTCCCCTGGCTGGGTGGCTGCGTGTCGGGCCCGGCCCGGTCGGCCGGGGAGGAGGCGGTCGGGGGTTTCTTTGAGGCGGCCGAGAGCTGGTGGACGGCGCGCAAGCCGGAGCTCCTTGCCGAGGCGAAGGCCTCCGTGCTCGAGCTCGGCCGCGACTTGCGGACCGAGGCGGTCGACCTGGCGGTCGCGCGGCTCTCGCCGGCGATCGACGCCGGCGTCGATCGCGCGGCGGCGCGGGCGCACGAGGCGGTCGACGCGCGGGTCGGCGCGATCGGCGCGGCGGTGAAGGACCAGGTCCTCGCCTACGTCGAGCCGAAGCTGGCGGCGCGAGTGGATGAGCTGCGCGCCGACCTGCGGGCGCACGGGTGGGCGGACGCGGAGCTCGGGTCGCCGGGGGCGGTCGCCGGCGGGATCGTGCGGCGCGCGGCCGCCGGCGAGTGGGAGGAGGCGAAGGCCGGCCTCATGCTGTTCGGGGCGCTATTGGCGGCTTTCGGTGTTCGAGGAGGAGTGCGAATGATTGGAGAGAAACTAGGGAAGGGCACAGCGTAGTGTGCGTTCCTTAGGAACCGGCGGTTGGAACGGGATCGGCTGTCGGTAGAATCTTCGGTTTTCCGTTGCTGAGTATCTGTAGCTGTTCTTCCATGTATTGGATCTGGCCGTGGTGCTCGAGCATGTCCGCCTCCGCCAGGCGACGCGCAGTCCATCCGTTCTTCCCCGTGTCGCTTGCTTCGAGGATGACGACGTTTTGGGCGCCTCCGACGCCGTAGGCGTAGGCGTGAATCGCGTACCGGAGCGTCCATGTGGCCGCCAGAATCCCTTCGGAGAGATTTGGCTGCTTGTTCTTGAAGAAGATGTTTCGCAGGAACGCCAGGAAAGGGTCGGCTACTGGCTGACCGCTTCCGATCGAGACGAAAGGCAGTTTGCTCGTGGCTTCTTCGGGCGAGCCCTGCCAATCGAAGTAGAAGAGGCAGGGCCGCTTCTTGATGGGAATCGCGACAAGTGTGGTGCTCCTGCAGTGGCGCGTGGCACCAGGGTCAACTTGGCCTGCGATCCGGGCGACTTCGATCTCTGCTTTGATCGGTTCAAAAATGACCTCGCGCAGGACGCCCATCGCTGCTGGCGATTCTTTGCCGCTAAGCCTGTTGTTGGACCAGGCTTGTTCAATTTGGTGTGTGATGCGTTGTCCTAGTCCGACGGGACCTGAAGTGCTGCAGATGATTGAGTCGCTGATGATGTCGATCTTGTCGGTGGGCTGGCCAGCTGTCGGGATGCCGGTAGAAGTTGTGTAGCTGGCCAAGCTATCCGATGCCACCACAACGCCGTCTGTGCACTTAATGCCGATAACCAGCGTCATAAGTCAACCCTGGAACACGCTGTTGACGCGATAAGTCGGGAAGTGCTGATAGATTGTTTTTATGAGGTCCTGGAAGGAGATGCTCTTCATCCAGGCTACCATTTTCTTGATGTATGAGTTCATCCTCGGCTCGGCTCGCTTCTCAATGGCGGCGGCGGCCTCTGTGCCAGCGGGTGTGATCGTGTAGATCCGCCAGGAGCTCGACGGTGAACGGATAATCTGAATGAGACCGTCGGCCTCTAGGGCCTCCGCGTCTGTGTAGACGTCCGATGTAAAGGGGCCGTAATGATAGGGCACAAAGGCGTAGTAGTCACCTGCAAGCTCGTTGGGGAATTCCTGACCTAGAAGGAAAAGCGACTTTTGCAGCTGAACTGGTGTGAGTCCGCGGACGCCAGCAGCGGCGAGCACGAGAAGATTCCAGTCGCGGCGGTGCATGGCCGGGCTCCGACAACGACGCAGGTTCAGAGAAACCCTATCGGCACAATTGCGGTGCATCTTGAACGTACAGTATCAGGAGGGGCGCAGCAAGAGAGATGACGAATGTAGATTGAACTTGACAGCGTCACCGGATTCAATAGAATTCGATGCGCTGCGACGTCAACGGAGGCAGGATCGTGAAGGAACCGGCCCACCGCTCCATCCCCGCGAGCAATCGCGAGGTCTCCCGAGGCGGCGCAGCAACCCACCACGTGAGGCGGTGGGCCGGATCATTTTCGCCGACATCGCCCCCGCGCTTGAAGCGCCGTGGCCACGTCTGGTACGCTCACCTTCGCGTGGCCGGGAAGCGGATGGCGCGGTCCACCGGGTGCTCGCGGCGGGATGACGCCGAACGGTGGGTCGATGGGTGCGGTTGGGCGTGGCCGGCGCGCGAATCGGGCGGTGTCGGCATGCCGTGGCTTCGGCGTCGCGGTCACGTCTGGTACATGGTCTACACCTCCGCCGATGGGCGCCGGCGGCTGCTCTCCACAGGGTGTGGACGCCGCGCGGACGCCGCCGCATGGATGGCGCGTCGGCTGGTGGAGATGGAGAGCGGGACGGCGGCGCCGGCGCCGCGACGTTGTCCGACGCTCGAGGAATTCTCCGTCCAGTACCTCCAATGGTCTCGGACCAACAAGCGGGCGCAGAGCGCCGAGCGCGACGTGTGTAGTCTGAAACGGCTGTGCGAGTCGTTCGGGTCGACCCCGTTGGCGGGGATCGGGCGCGCGGACATCGAGGCGTACAAGGTCCGCCGGCTGGCGAGCGTGAAGCCGGCGACCGTGAATCGCGAGCTGGCGTGTCTGCGGCACGTCTTCACCCAGGCGCTACGGTGGTTGCCGGCGGGCGCCCTGACCGGGCATCCGATCAAGGGGATGGTGGCGCAGCTCAAGGAACCGAGCCGTCGCGTCCGATACCTTTCGGTGGAGGAAGAGCGGCGGCTACTCGCGCACGCGCCGGCCTGGCTCCGGGATCTCGTGACCGTCGCCATCCATACGGGGCTGCGGATCGACGAGCTCCTGGCCCTGGCGTGGGGTGACATCGAGCCGGGGTTGGGCCGGCTGGTCGTGCGGGCGGGTAAGGGCGGCAAGGAACGGTGGGTGCCGCTGAACGCGACGGCGCGCGCGACACTCGGCGGATTACCTCGGTCGGCGACCAGTGGGTACGTGTGGACGAACCCGAGGACGAAGACGCGCTACACGTGCCGCGGAGTCGGCAAGGTGTTCCGCCAGGTCCTCGGTCGGGCGGGCATCAAGGACTTCCGGTTTCATGACTGCAGGCATACGTTCGCCTCGCGATTGGCGCAGGCGGGCGAGAGCCTGCAGGTGATCAAGGAGTTGCTCGGTCACGCGACGCTGGCGATGGTCCTGCGATACGCGCATCTGCAGCCGGACAACCTGGCGCGGGCGGTCGAGCGGCTGGACAGGCGTCAGGGTGGGTCACAGACCGTCATGGGCTATTAGGGAGAAACCGTGAAAAAGCCTGCCAAGGAAGCAGGCTTGCAAAGAGGCTCGAATGGGGTTCCTGGACTGAAAATCCAGGAGTCGGCGGTTCGATCCCGCCCCTGCCCATTTCCCCCTCTCACCCCTCCGCCTTCTCCCCCTCCCAGCGCCCCCGTTTTCCTCCGCGCGAGGCGCAGGCGAAGATCGCGCACCCGCGAAATCGCCAACTCGAGGAAGCGCGTCAGCGCCTCGAGGTCGTCGGTGAGGTTCCGCGGGCAGCAAAAGGTCACCCCGGATGGGCCGGCACCCCTCCGGACTCCCGAGGAGACCCACTTCGAAAGTCCCGTTTCCCGCATCTCCAGCAGCCGTTCCCGCGTCCGGCTTGCGCCTGTCCCCTTGCGATCCGGTTCACCGGCCCGATCCGTGGGACGGCGGCGTCATCGGACCGGCGCGGGACTGCGATCATGGAGGGGCGTTCGGGAATCCAGAAGGGAATCGAGTCGTCGTCGGACGCTCCGCCCCCGCGGGGATTCTCCGCCGCTCGTCCGCGGGGTGAATCTCCGCCGCCGCGTGCGGGGGGGCCGCGCCGCGCCGCCGAGGGGCCGCGACTCCGCGGAGCGGATTGGATTGCGCGCGGGGATCCGACCTGCGAGGATGGACCCGCGACCGCAGATCTCGCGGGTTCGAGAAGGAGCACGAGGGCAAACGCGTCGTCGCGGCTCGCCCCCGCGCGACGGCCCCGCGCCGACCCGTCCCCCTCCCGAGCGTGCGTTATGGACCCGTCCGACCCCTCCCCCGTCTCCGACACGCCGCCGCCGGGTCCGGGTTCGGATCGGCCGACAATCTGGGCGGGCGAGGACGCGAACCCCGCGACCGCGCCCTCGGTGGCGGGCGAGCCGGCGGCGGCGAGCTGTCCGACGCCGTTCAGCGCCGCGGGACCGTCGGCGATCGCGGGGCCTCGGCTCAGCAAGTACGAGATCCTCGAAGAGATCGGCCGGGGCGGCATGGGGGTGGTCTACCGGGCGCGCGACACCGAACTGGGCCGTGAAGTCGCGCTCAAGACGCTGCCGGTGGACGCCGCGCGCAACCCCCAACTCGTCGAGCGGCTGCTGCGGGAAGCCCGCACGGCCGGCGCCCTCGAGCACCCGGGGATCGTGCGCATCTACGACTCCGGGGTGCAGGACGGCGTGCCCTACTTCGCCATGGCGTTCGTGCGCGGGCGCACCTTCGAGTCCGCGCTGCGGGACGGCGGACTGCCGGCGACGCGCGACCGCGTCGACGTGGTCCGGCGCGCGGCGGAGGCGGTCGCCCACGCGCACGAACGGCGCATCGTGCATCGCGACCTGAAGCCGTCGAACGTCCTGATCGACGCGCAGGGCGGCGTGCACGTGATGGACTTCGGGCTGGCCAAACGCCTCGACGAGGGGGTGCGGCTTACTGCATCCGGGCAGATGCTGGGCACGCCGCAGTACATGCCGCCCGAGCAGATCGACGGGGAGCTGGAGTCGATCGGCCCGGCGTCGGACGTCTATGCGCTCGGGGCGGTGCTGTACGAGGCGCTGACCGACCGGCCGCCGTACGAGGGGTCGACGCTGCCGGAAATCGTCTCGAAGGCGCTGGCGCGCGATCCGGAGCCGCCGCGGAAGCGAAATCCCCGCGTCTCGCTCGACCTGGAGACCATCTGTCTGCGCGCGCTCGCCAAGGAGCCGGGGCGGCGATACGCGACCGCGGCCGAGTTCGCCGCGGACCTGCGGCGGACGATGGCGGGCGAGGCGATCGAGGCCCGGCGCGCGAGCCTCTGGGAACGCAGCGCACGTTGGGTGCGGCGGCGGCGGGTGCCCACGGTCCTGGCGGCGGTCGCGTTCGTCGCGGCGGGGGTGGCGCTGGCCCTGGGCTTCCGCTCCGTGCGCGAGCGGCAGGAGCGCGAGCGTCTCGAGGCGGAGATCCTCGGCGGACTGCGGCAGACGGTGTCCGCGTACCGGGAGGCCGCGCTGCTGGCGCGCCGGGCGGGCGCTTCGATGGCGCAGGTGGGCGACCGCTTCCTGACGCCGCTCCTGGCCGCGGCCGAGCGCGCGCAAGGGCAGTTTCCCGGGTTGGCGGAGCCGCACTATCACGTCGGGCGCATGTACCGGGCGCTTCTGCGCGACGACGAGGCGAAGGCGGAGCAGGAGCGGGCGTTGGCGAAGGAGCCGGACTATGGGCCGGCGCGGTACGAGCGCGGGGTGCTCGCCAGTCGGGCGTACCGTTCCGCTCGCGACGCGCGGCGGGGGGAGTTGCTGCTGGCGCGGGCGGCGGGGCGAGGGGCCCACGACCCGCCGCCGGCGATGCCGACGGACGCGGAGGTGGAGGAGGCCTTTCCCGAGGTGGCGCGGCTGCGCGCGGAAGCGAAGTCGGACCTCGAGCGCGCCGCGGCGTCACCGGTTCCCGCCGTCCGGGCGCGGGCCGCGCAGGCGCTGGCGGCGGTGCTGGACGGGGAGAGCGGGGCGAAGGTGATCGCGGACCTGGAGCAGGTCCTGGGGGAGGATCCCGGGCTGGAGGAAGTCGTCGAGGCGCGCGCCGACCTCGAAGCCGCGCGCGGGGCGCGGCTCGAAGCGGCGCGCTGGTACGAAGCGGGTTGGCGCGCCGATCGCGGCTGGTTTCCGCACCTGGCCGCCCTGGCCACGCACCTTCTGTTTGCGGCCCAGGAGGAGGCGGCGGCGGGCCGGGACTGCGAAGCGTCGTTGCGGCGCGGCGCCACCGTGGTGGAGGAAGGGCTGCGCTTCGAACCGGACAACGCGTCCCTGTGGCAGGGGCTGGCGCAGTTCCGGCACCGCCTCGCCGAGATCGAACGCGGACGCGGCGGCGACCCCGGACCGGGGATGGCGGCCGCGCTCGAGGCCGCCGACCGGGCGATCGTTCTGGCGCACGGCCGGGTGGACGGGCGTCTCGTGCGCGCGCGGCTGCTGCGCGAACGCGCCGAGTTCCTGGCCGCGCGCGGCCGGGACCCGCTGCCGGACCTGGAGGAGTCGCTGGCCGAGCTCGGGCGCGTGGAAGCGCTGGGAGCGCCGTCCGCGGGTTTCCTGAACCAGCGCGCGCACCTGCTCCTGTCGCTCGGCGGCGCGAGGTCGGCGCGCGGACAGGATCCGCAGGGCGAGTATCGGGCCGCGCTCGTGGATCTGGAACGCGCGCTCGAGCGCTATCCGCGCTTCGCGGCGGCGCGCGCGACCCGGGCCTCGGCGTGGATGCGCCTGGCGGACGCGCTCCGCGCGCGCGGTCGAGAGGCGACGGAGGAGTACCGCCGGGCGATCGCGGAGGCGGAGCAGGCGCTGGAACTGGATGCGCAATCCTCCACCGCCCTCTCCGCGCTCGCCGGCGCGTGGGTCGAGCTGGGCACGGCGCGCAAGGAGCGCGGGGAGAACCCCGACGACGAGTATGCGCGCGCGGTCGCCGCGTACGAACGCGTGTTGCAGCTGAACCCCCGGAACGTTGAGGCGACCTCCAACCGGGCGTACACGATCTGGTATCGCGGCATGGGCCGGGTCGAGCGCGGGCAGGACCCGACGGCGGACTATGAGGAGGCGGTGGCCGGGTTCGAGAAGGCGCTCGCGATCGACCCGCAGGATGCGGGCACGGCGGTCAATCTCGCCAACGTGTGGTGGAGCATCGGGCAATACCGTCGCAGTCGGGGGGGCGACCCCGACGAGGCCTATTCCCGCTCCGCGGCCGCCGCCGAGGAGGCCCGCAAGATCAATCCGCGCCACGCGGCGGCGGCGGGGCACCTGGCGGTGATCCACAAGGCGCGCGCCGACCTCGCGCGCGCGCGCGGCGGGGATCCCATGGATCACTACGCGGCGGCGCTGGCCGCAGCCGATCAGGCGCGGACGCTGCGCCCCCGCGACCCAGGGACCGAAAACAACCGGGCGATCATCCTGAAGGCGATCGGCGACGTGAAGCGCTCCCGCGGAGAGGACGCGGCCGCGGAGTTCGCGGCGGCGCGCGCCGGATTCATGGAGTCGCTCGCGATCAACCCGACCCTCGTCTCGCCGAACCTGAACCTGGGGAACCTGTGCAAAGAGGCGGGCGAGTTCCGCCGCGTGCGCGGCGAGGACGCGAGCGCCGACTTCGAGGCCGCCGCGTCCTGGTACGACCGTGCGCTCGCCCTCAATCCGTCGCAATGGATGGTGCAGGCGAACCGTGGACAGGTCCTCGAAGCGCTCGGCCGCCTGGACGCGGCGGTCGAAGCCTACCAGACCTCGCTGCGCCTGGGGGGCGCCGCGGCGGAAAAGCAGGTGCGGCCTCTCCTGGACCGCGCGGCGGCGGCCCGGGGCGCGGGAAAATAGCTCGAACGTCGCTGCACCTTCCCGGCGGGGTGGACCTCGGTCCCCCGGTTCGTGCCCTTCGCTCCTATTTTCCCTCCCGCTCCCGCCGGCGCGCCCGCTGGTCCTCGAGCAAGCTCCGCGGCACCAGACCGGCGCCGCGCCCGATCCCTTCGGTCGCGTCCTCCGGGCCCGTCCCGCGCGAGAACGGACCCGCCGCCCCCGTCGTCACCTTCAGCCCCTCCGTCCCGATCACCCAGCCGGTCCCGTATTGCCACGAAAGCAGCATCCCGGTCCCGCGCACGTTCCAGAACGCGCAGCGCGTGGCCGTGTGCCCCGCCCCCGAGCTCATGAACCCCCGGTTCGCCGCGGACCAGCCGTCGTCCAGCACGCTGTCTTCGACCAGGCAGGCCATCGCCAGCGAGTGATGGTATTCGCTCAACCCCGGGATCCCGACCGCGTCCCCGCGCGACGCGAGCACCCGTCCCTCCGACGAGTGCACCCGCTGAAAGACGCAGCCGGAGGTCCCGAAGTCCCAGTTCTGGATGAAATTGTGCCGCCCCGCCCGCCCGACGCAGTCGCGGAACAGGACCTCGCTGCTGCGCGACACCTCGAACAGGTAGCCGCTCCCGCTCGGCCCGCGGTTCTGCGCCGCCTCCATCCGCACCGCCGCCAACGTCACCCGCTTCGACTGCACCACGATCACCCCGCCGCATTGCAGGTGCGCCCCGCCCGCCGCCGGATCGGGGGAGGCGAACGACGCGACCTCCCGCACCCACCCGTCCTTCACCCCCTCGAGCCGGATCGCGTGGTGCCGCACCGACGCCCACGCCCCCTCCGGGGTGACCGCCGTGCACACCCCCAGGCGCTCCACCCCGACCTCCGCCAACGCCCCGGTCTCCACCCGCAGGCTCGCCCCGTCCCGCACCTTCGCTGTGTACCGCAACGGCACGTCGAGCGTCACCATCGCGGGAGTCGACGCGCGGTCCACCGCCATGACGGTGCGGCGGAAGACCGGCTTCCACTGGCCGACGAACGCCTTCCACACCCCGGTCATGCCGTGCTCGGCGACGAACTCCGCGGTGATCGTCCACCCCACCGCGACGTCGTCCCCGACCGCGAGCCCCGACGCGTCGGCCACGCGCACCGTCGCCGACTCGAGAATCCCGTCCTCCGTCAACGGCCGGTCCGGACCGTGGCGGAGCGTCCCCCGGAAGGTCAACGCGGCGCGGTCGGTGAGGTCCCGCTCCTGGGGAAAGCGAAGCCTCGTCCGCTCCGCCCCCTCGCCGCGCAACACCACCCGCGAGGCCGCGACCTCGAGCCGGCCGTCGCAGCGGTACGTCCCCGCGGGCAGGCGGACGACCCCGCCCCCGCGTCCGGCGACGAAGTCGATCGCCGCCTGGATCGCCGCGGTCGCGTCGCGCGCACCGGTGGGATCGGCGCCGTGGTCCGCGACCGCGTCTCGCGTCACGCCCGGCGGGGCGTCCGGGATCGGGCGATCCCCGTTCGCGTACCCCGCGTAGCTGAAGTCGGGGAGCCCCGCCCCGCCGCCTGCGCGCGGCCCAGGCCTCCAGTCCTCCGGGTAATGCGCGCTCCGCCACGTCCCGCCCGGCGGATCCTCCGCCACGGCCCACACCCCCGCCGCCAGCGCGAGCCCGAGAATCCCCGCGACCCTGCGAAGCATGACGTTTCCTCCCCGACACGCACTTCCGCCCGCGCTCACGCGGACGGCGAACCTCCGGCCCCCGCGCCGGCGGCACCCGGCGTCCCCCCCGTCGCGCCTGCGCCGGAATTCGCAATTCGCCGGACCACGCCCGCGGTGCCGTCCACCTCGATCCACTCGCCGTCGCGAAGCCGCTCCGTCGCCCGGAGCGCGCCCGCGACACACGGCTTGCCGTATTCCCGCGCCACCAGCGCCCCGTGCTGCAGCATCCCGCCGACTTCAAGCACCACCCCCGCGGCGGGAATGAACAGCGGCGTCCACCCC
>CAZWCX010000066.1:0-39289 GCA_964632945.1 uncultured Planctomycetia bacterium
CCCTCGAGGGAGCGCGCCCCGGTGAAACGCGACGAGCTGCGGAGAATTCCGGCGAGGTGGCGCCGGCGGCTTTGAATGCCCCGGAGTGCCGCCGCGGAAACCCTCGCAGCCTCGCGACGAGACTACAACGGGGGCGAAAGGGCGTCAAGTCGGGAAGGTGGGTGTGCGGAATCGCCCGGGGCGTCCCCGCCGCCACCGGGGGTGACGAAAAGCGGAGTCTCGCGCCGGGTCCCGGCTACGCCGGACTGGAGCGCCGGCCGAAGGCGGTCATCAGGAACAACACGCACACGATGCCCAGGCCCAGGATGCAGGCGCCGGCACTGGGCACGGCCAGCCACTCGAGCGAGGCCTTGGCGGGTCCGGTGCCGCCGAGCGCCGGGGCGCGCAGGCCCGCAAGGAGCCAGAAGACCGAGTACCCGAGCGAACCCGCTCCGAGCAGGATCGCGGTGGCGGCCTTGATCCGATCGCCGGCGACCAGAAAGGCCAGGAGCAGGATCATCGCCAGCGAAGACGCCCCCAATCCATTGGCATGCAGATGGGCTCGCTTGAAGTAGGTCCACGACTTCGCCGTGACCTCACCGAGTTTCGCCCCATCGCCCGCGTACTTTTCCTGCAGGACCGCCGTGCCGGCCTGCTTGAGATGGTCTTTCATTTGATCCTCGAAGGCGCCGAAAGCCGCCCCGAGTCCGTTTCCATACACGAACGTCAGCAGCGTGAAGGCGAGCCCTACCCGCATGATCCACAAGTGTTTGATGGCCCAGTCCTGCATGGTTCGTTCTCTCAAGGTCGAGGGTTGCCCGGTAGGCCGGGCCGAAACATCGAATCCCGTCAGGCCAGGCGGTCGGAAGAAGCCCCCGATCGCAGTCGCAAATCCGATTCCCCCCGCGCGCGCCCCGGGCAGAAGGATGCATGGATCCGATCCCGGGGGTCACCACCCGGCAGGTTTGGGGATCGCGACGCGCCGGGATCTCGATGGGGTGGAGTTCGCGGCGGATCCCACGACCCTGGGGGCAGAGAGTCGAACCCGAAAAAGCCTCAATTCGAGTGTTCCGATCGCCCGGCGGACGCGAGGCAAGGAGGGGTTGATCCCCGGTCCGGGAGCGCGGGCTGGACCGGGCGCGCGCGGGGGAGGCGGAAGGGAGTGAGGACACGCAGCCGATTGATTCGTGTCCGGTGTACGGAAAGCGAACACTGAAAGTGACACGTTCCGTAACGTTTTTTCCCCCGTCGGGAGGGTGGCTTGACAGCCAACGGAATTTTCGCTGGCTGCGGGTCTGGGGGCGAGCCCGGGAGCGCCGGGCCTGGCCCCGATTGCGCCGCGGGATGCATCCGCAAGATCAGTTATCCGATGGCGTTGTGTCTCTCACTCTCCTCACCCTGGGTCTTGGCGCCATGCCGATGGCGCGCGGGTTCATCCGCGGAGTGCGGGGCGCGAAGGTGCGGGGATTCCCGGCATTCCATTTGCGTCGACTCGGGCGATTCGGGATTGAGTTGGCCAGTCCCCGTAGGGTCGGGAGGTAGGCGCGTGACAAAGTGGACCGGGTGGGTGTCGACAATCGTCCTGATTGCGGTTCTCGGCTGTGAGCCCAAGGGGACGGCGGACTTTGGTCCGTACCTGATGTCCCTGGCCACCGATTCGGTGATCGTCTGCTGGCGCACGAAGGACAAGGCGACCGCGAAGGTCGAGTATGGCCTGACGGCGGCCTTGGGCTCCGTAAAGGAAGTCTCTGCCACCTCCTACCAGCATGAAATCAAGCTGGATGGTCTTGCCGCGGCCAGCGTGTACCACTACAAAGTCACGTCCTTCGCCGGCGGGGTGAAGGTGTTCGAATCGGCGGTGCACTCCTTCAAGACCGCCAAGCCGCCGGTCGCCGCGTTCAAGTTCGCGCACATGAGCGACGTGCACAGCAATCCCAACGTCGCCGAGTATGTGGCGGAGATCGACGCCTTCGGGGCGGAGTTCATCTTCGACACCGGGGACCAGGTCAGCGAAGGCAACAGCATTCCGGAGTGGGCGGAGTACTTCAACCAGGGGCTGTCCGTGTACAGCAAGCGCGGCCTCTTCCCCACCTTCGGGAACCACCAGTACATGATCGACAAGTTCCCGTACATCGACCCCAAGGCCGAGACCGCGATGGAGGTCTTTGCCAATCCCGGGGCCGAGAAGTGGTACACGTTTTTCTACAGCGACTGCCAGTTCTTCGTGCTGGACGCGAACTATCGGACCAATCCGGATGTCACGTTCGTCCAGCTCGGCTGGCTCGAGGACAAGCTCAAGGAAGCGACGGACGGGGTCGACGATCCGAAGTTCATCATTGCCGGGTTCCATCAGCCTGCGTTCAGCTCGGGTCCGCACGCGTGGGAGATCGACCAGACCTTCTGGGTGAAGAAGGCATTCGTCTCGAAATTCGAGAAGTACGGCGTGGATCTCGTGCTGAACGGGCACGAGCACATGTACGAGCGGAGCGAAAAGGGCGGAGTCGTCTATATCACGGTCGGAAGCGGTTCGGGTCCGCGCAAGAAGTCCTTCCCCTTCAACACCGCGTCCAAGAAGCTCTACACGGGCGACAACACCTGCATGCTCGTCGAGGTGGTGGGCGACACATTGACGTTCACGGCCATCAACAAGGCCGGGACGGTCGTTGACGAGGGCACGATCACGAAGTAGCCGGGGCACGAGCCGTCGGCTCCCGCCGGGTCCTGGGTCCCGGCCCCGTGGACCGGATCGCGTCCACCGGCGGGTAACCTGGGAGCCGGCACGGGCGGTTTCGGATGCCCAAGGCGCGCGCAACCCTCGTCGTTTTCTCCTTCTCCGTCCTGATCCTCGCCTTGGTCGTCAGCCGGCGTCCCGACCTGCTGGCGCGGTGGACGGGGCTGGCGCGCGGGACCCCCGCGATCGCACCCGATCGCCCCGGGAAGTCCGACTCCCCCCGGCCGTCCGTCGATCCACACCCGTCCGGGAAGGGCACGGATGGGGACGGCCACGCCGTTCCGATGGCGCCGCTCGAGCCGAGCCAGCCGCGCAAAGTGGTCCCGATCACCATCGACCTCGAGCCGAGCGGTTCCATCGAGGGGAGGGTGACCGACTCCGTCGGCGCGCCCCAGTCCGGTCGTACCCTCTCGATTTCGGCGATGCAGGGTGAGGGGGCGCGATCGACCACGGACTCGTCCGGGCGCTACCGGCGAGAGCGGCTGATCCCCGGGGTGTACCTCGTCTCTCTCGATCCGACCGAGGGAGCGGATGCAACCGGTATGGCGGACTCGGTCCTTGCCGACGTTCGCAAGGGTGAGACCACCGTGGTGGACTTCCGGGCCGACCGGATGGGTCGATTGACGGGGCGGATCACGCGCGCGGGGAACCGGGTCGCGGGCGCCCAGGTGCGCGTGCTGGAGATGGCCATGGCCGGGGCACAATCCCGGGTTCTCCGCGCGACGGCGGTCGCGACGGGGAACGATGGCGCCTATGTCGTGGCCGGGCTCTCCCCGGGACCTCACCGGCTGATCGTAACGGCGGAGATCCGATCCCCCCGCCCCGGAGGACGCAGCGCCGACGAGACGGTGGTCGGGCTGGCAAGGGCAGACCGGGAACTCGTGCTCCAGTCGGGGGAAAACCGGCTGGACGTCGAATTGCCGGAGGCGCGCCTGGCCGGTACCGTCGTCCACGCGCGCACGGGAGCGCCTCTCGGCCTGGCGATGATCCTGGTCCAGCCCGCGCAGTCGATGCCCGGGGGAGAGGGGTTCCTCGAGCGGTACGCGTCCCTCGAGGCCGGGACCGTGCTGACGGAGGAGGACGGCGGCTTCCTCCTGGATGGACTCGCACCCGGCAGTTACCGGATCATCGCGACCTTGCCCGGATACCGCAGGTACGTCGGCAGCGTCACCGTCGCGGCCGGCACGACGCCGGTTCGGATTCCCCTGGAACCGGGCGGCGGCCGGATCGAAGTGGAAATCGTCATCCCGCAGGGCGTCTTCCTTCCCCTGCTCAACCTGCGTGTTTCCGATTCGGGCGGCAATGCGCTGGGGTACTATCCCATGGGGGGCAATGACGTGGACCACGCGACCTTCGAGAGGACCCAGCAGTTGGTCTCAGACCTGGCGCCCGGGCGGTTCAGCCTGGAGTTGGAAGTGCCGGGGCAGGCGCGGTACACGGCGGAGGTCGAAGTGACGGAGGAACGAACGCCGAGGGTTTCGTTCGTCCTCTCCCCGGGCGGCGGTCGTTGAGGCGGATTCGGGGGCGGGAGCGCCGGTGCGGAGGGGATTTCGCTTCCGCCCGACGCTGCTTCGACAGGGTCGCGCGTGCGCCCTTCTAGCGCCATTTCATCTTGGCGCCTTCCCGGCCCTTCGCCTTCTTGTCCATCAGTTCGCGGACGATTTGCGTCTGCTTCTTGCCGGCGGATTCGAAGTGCACGCCGGCAACCATCCCCTGCATCTGCTCGCCGTACTGCGTGCGATGCTCGATCGTCTCTTCCCAGACGATGCGGGCGCTGACCTGGATCGCCCCGAGCTTGGAATGCGACAGCTTGATGTTGTAATTCAGCTTGGAATCGACCGGCGCGGTCGTGACGACCTTGGCGCCGCGTTCGGAGAGGTCCACGAGGCGGATCGGGATGATGTTCGAGCCCATGCCCAGAGCCGTGAGAAGTCCGGACGGACGCATCTCCGTGGTCACGTTGCCCAGGATGACGCGCGCCGAGATCCGACGATCGCTCTCGCGCTTCCCGGCCTCCGCAGACTTGTCGCCCCCCGCCGCCCCCTGGGTCTTGGTCTCGGCGGGAGCGGGCGCATTCGAAGCGGCGGGAAGCGGATCGGTCCAGTCCTTGGCGGTCGCGGCATCGGTCTGCGGCTCGAGCTCGAACGATTCCTCGCTCGATTCGACCTCGCCCGCGATCGCTGCGTCCGCTTCCACGGGCTCCGGGAGCGCCGGCGGCTCCGCGACGGGTTCCGGTGTGCTGGACTGCGGATCGACGTGCGGCACGCGCGTCTCACCGTTGAACGTCTTCGGGCGGCGCGCGCGCTTGGGTTCGCGGAACTCGATCGTGTAGGGGCCGAATTGAAGCACCGCGCCATGGTCGAGCGAGAGGTCCTCGGTCAGCGGAGCCCCATCCAGCGTCGTTCCCGCGCTGTTCGAGACATTCCGGACCTGCCAACCGTCTCCGCTCAGATAGATCTTCAGATGCTTCTCGGCCACCCCATCCCCCTGCAGGCACAGGGTGTTCTTCGAGCCCGAGCCGAGGGTCAACTTGTTGCCGGTGAAGGGGACCTTCATGTCCCACCCGTCAATCTTGTTGTGAATCGTCAGCTCCGGCATCGTCAATTCTCCTCGTTCGCCCCGCCACCCGAACCGCAGGACGGAAGGACTCCATTGGGCTCGTCGCCACTCCTCCTACGGATCCCCGTCGAAGGAGAGATAAGCAAGGACTGGGCCAGGAAACAACGAATGGTGAAATCTGTAAATAATGTAGACACAATGAGTTATGGACTCATCAAATCGACGACGAATAACCCATGGAAAATTGAGTGGAATCGTAACGAATCTGTAAGTGTGCTTTTACACTTTTCCGGTTACGTGTAACCCCAGTCGGGGATGCAGTTCCGCGGTTTGGAATGACCGGAGGCAGCGGTCCCCCACGGCGCGCGGGGATCGAGGCGCGCCGGACACCCGTGGGCGCCCTGTACCCGGCGCAGGCCGCAGGCAGCGGACCTGACCCTGAGGGAGAGTCCGGGAATCGACTCCGCACCGGGAGACGCGGGGGCGGCTACCTTCGCTCCCGGGGTGGCGAGGGCGGGGTGACGACGATGAAGTCGCCCGGAGGGCGAACCAGACTGTCTTCGATCTCTCCGAACCCTTCCTCTTCCGGAACGGCCACCGGGATCACGGTCAAGGAAGGCAGGTCGATGCGGCGCGTGACCCGGTCGGGGATGCCGAAGCCGTACGAGATGTGCCCGGCGCCGGCGAGCACGACCATGGTCGCGCCCTGGTATTTCGGCGCCTTCAAATGGTTCGCCGCGCTCTCCGCCATGGTGTCGTCCCAGACGCACATGGCTTCGTAGTAGTGTTGCGGATCGGGCGCGTGACCGCCCGGAGAGCCGTGATGGTGAAGGGCCTTCATGAACTGGGTCTTGTGGGCGGCATGGTCGACATCGACCTCGCGGGCGATCGCCTTGCGCTCCTCCGGAGTCAGCGCGGCCAGGCCTTCGCGACCCACCTTGCGGACGAGTCCCCGCGGGGCATTGAGAGCGACGACCTTGAGGCGGTACTCGCGCGCGAAATCGAGGATCGGCTTGTAGAGATTGTAGTCGAATCCCCAGGATTTCTTCCAATCGACGCGCTCGAGGAAGGTCGGTTCATCGATGCGATGCCGGACGTAGTCGTCGAGGTGCTTCTGCAGCGGTCGCTCGAACATTTCCATGCCGATCAGAAGTTTCGGATTCGCCCGGAAAGCGGCCTTGATGACTCGCAATTGCACCGCGTGGTGTTCCGGGTTGTCGTGCTGCTCGGCCACGTAGATGACGCGGGCCGACTGGACGCGGTCGAGGAGATCCCGGAGCGTGGTAACTTCGCGGGTTTCACCATCGAGCAGCACGCCGTGGGGCGTTGGCCGGCTTCGCAGCCGTCCGATCGAACGTTCGATCGCCGCGCGGGTGGGGCCGGGGAGCGTCATCCGGGCGTGCCAGCGGTCCAGTTCCCGGCCGATGGCATCGCTCAGTTCTTCGCGCAGGGCGGTCGTTCGCTCGTCGAGGATGCGCTCGATCCGATCGCTAAGATCGCTCTCCGGTGCCGCGCCTGGCGAGCGCGGCTCGTCTGCGCGGGCGCGATCGGCCCCGCCGACGATCAGGATTCCGGCAAGCAGACCGGCGGTCAGGACCAGGGACCGCAGCGGTGACAGGAGGCGATCTCGCATGGAATAAACCCTCTGGGCTGAAGGGCGCCGTCCGGGAAGCGGACGCGCGATTCATGGTATGCCGAAGGGTCCGGGGCGGCAACGGAAATGCACGCACCTTGAATCTTCGATGCGTCCGGCTAGAATACCGGCTGGCCTATGCCGGCTCGAATCGGGGACTCGTCGATGCGCTTAGCGTGGTTCCGCGCCACGGTGCTGACCCTGGCCCTGATCGGCGGTGGCCTCTCCCCCCTCGCTGCGCAGGTGCCGGCCGAGAAGGATCCGCAGGGAAACGAATCCGGCGGCGACGAGTCCGAGGCCTACCTGCGAGTCGCCGCCCGCATCGGGTTTGCCGACCGATCACGGTACGTGAAGGTGAACCGCTGGAATCCCATCACCGTCGAACTGGAGAACCGGGCGACGAGAAAGGACCAGGGCGTCAAGGGCTGGATCCGGGTCTGGCACGACGTCCCGGTGGAACGGGCGGACGACACCTCCTCCCTCGTGCCGGTGGAACTTCCCCCGATGTCCAAAAAACTCCTCGTCCTCCCCGAGATGGTCGAGGAGGACGACAACGAGGTCCGTGTGGAGTTGCTCGTCGGGGGTCAGGTGGTCGCCGCCGACGGCGTTCTGCTCACCGACTTGACGCGCGTGGGCGAACTCTGCGACCTCGTGCTCACCATTTCCCCGCGCAGCGCGGCACTGGGTTGGCTGGAGTCCCGACCGATCCGGCCGACGGATCCATTCGAATACCCCGCCCGGTTCGTGCTACCGGTCCGGCCGCGCGATCTGCCGGAGCAGTGGATCACGTGGGAGGGTGCGGACATCCTCCTCATCGACGACCCCGAGGAGTTGTCGCTGGGATCCGAACAGGTGGAGGCGCTGCGAACCTTCGTCCGCCTGGGCGGGACCCTGGTGGTCGGAACGGGTCGGAACGCCGCCGTGCTTGCGGAGTCTGCGCTCGAGCCGCTGTTGCCGGCTGCGCTGGGTCCCGAGCACATGTGGGTGAGGACCTCGGCGGGACCGGGCCCGGAGCAGGACCTGACCGCGGCGGTGGAGGCCGCGACCGGGACTCGCGAATCCCAGGTCGCGGATGCACCGGGAGTCCGTCTGCTCCCGCGGCGCGGGCGGGTATCCGCCTCCGCCGGCGCGTTTCCGCTCGTCGTCGAGGAATCGATGGGCCTGGGTCGCATCGTTCAGTTCGCATTTGCGGTGAGCGAACCGGTCCTCGTCCGCAGCGAGGCGATCCGCGCCTTCGTGCGCGCGCGCATGGGCACCGCCACCCGACGCATCCTGCGCGAGCCGTACGAAAAATTCGAAGGCACGACGTACAGCTCGCCCGATCCCGGGATCGACCCGTCCTCCTGGCTGCCCGGGGCGCAAGAGGGCGGACGGTTCACCTCCTTCGGCCCCGGCGGGTTCGCCAGGCTGGTTCGCCCGCCGGGGTGGCGGGACGTGGTGGAAAGTTCATTGCTCGAAGACCTGCTCACGCGGATCCCGCCCTGGCGGGTCGTATTCCTCTTCGCCCTCACGTACTTCCTGGCGATGATCCCGGGTTGCTTCCTCCTCTTCCGGGCGGTCGATCGCCTGGAGTGGGCCTGGCCGGCCATGGTCCTCGTATCGCTCGCGTTCAGCGGCATTGCCTACGCCCACGGCCTGCGCGGGGGGGCCTCGACGCTGATGCTCAAGCACGTGAGCCTCGTTCACGCCGGCAGCGGTTCTCCCGAAGGGCGAGCGATCGACCTGATCGGGCTCGCGAGCGCCGGCCACGTGCGCGGGGACTTCGGCTTCGACGCAGCGGAGCGGTACGTGACCCGTTTGCGCACCCGTGAGGACAAGCGCGGCCTGGAGCGGGAGAAGGTCGTGCGCAGCTACAAGCCGGAAGGCCCTGTGCTGCAGGACTTCCGGGTGCTGGCGAGATCGATCCGCGGTGTCGAGATTCTGCGTCGCGAATCTCTCGGCGAGGGGGTTCAGGTCCGGATCGAGCGGGGCGCGGGACAATACGACGTAAGGGTCTTCAACGGCACGGATCAGGAGTTGCGCGAGCCGCTGCTCGTGCTCGGAGGCGGGGCTTTCCCCGTCCCCGGCGGTTCGATTCCCGCGCTCGGCGAACGCTCCGTCGTCGTGCAGGACCATCAACTGGTAAAGTTAGACTTCGCCTTGACGACCTGGATCCAAACCCTCAACCTCTCCGAGGAACTCGGCGGACAGTCGCGCAACGCCCTCCTGGGGATTGGAAAGAACGAGATGGTCGGCCCCCTCTCGCTGTCCCTCCTGGCGGCGCTCGAGGCCCCCGGATTCTCGATGACGTTCGACAACAAGCCTCTTCCCGCCTACGGGGTGACGCTCCTGGCCGTGCGCGCCGAGGCGGTCCTGGCGCGGGGGGAGTTCACGCTCGCGCCGGGAGACTGGCGCCTGCGGGCGGAGGCGAGCGGCCACCGGGGTTTCCAGTGGAGTCCGTCGGAAGGAGAGGTGGAGGCCCTGTGCGAAGAGGCAACCTTCGTCCTGAAACCCCTGTTCTGGAGCCCGGATGCCCAGGTGGCCTCGGGATCCTGCTCGATCCGCGTGCGACCCACGATCGGCGAAGGCGCGCCCGTCACGGCGGTCCTGCTTCCCTGGCGGCTCGGCAAAGCGAGCGGTCCCGGCCTCTCGGTCGACCCCTCCGGGCGCCACCCGATCCCCTTGGACCGTGGTTTGATCGATCCGCACTCCGGGAGCATCCGGGTTCGGGCCGGATCGGAAACTGGGTTTCACCTCCTTCTCAGGATGATCACGCTCGAGGGCAAGCGACCATGATCGAAATCGAGGACTTCACGAAGTCCTACGGCGACTTCCTTGCCGTCGACGGCCTCACCCTGACGGTCGAAAAGGGGGACATCTACGGCATGATCGGCCCGAACGGGGCGGGCAAGACCACCACCTTCCGATTTCTGGCGACGCTGCTCGAACCGACCCGGGGGGACGCGCGCGTGAACGGTTTCTCCTGTCGGAAACAGGTGCGCGACGTCCGCCGATCGATCGGCTACATGCCCGACAACTTCGGCGTGTACGACGGGATGCGCGTGTGGGAGTTCCTCGATTTCTTCGGCGTCGCCTACGGAATTCCGCGCGCCAAGCGCATGAAGATCATCGACGATGTCCTCCTGCTCGTCGACCTGATCCACAAGCGCGGGGAACTGGTCAACGGGCTTTCGCGCGGCATGCGGCAGAGACTCTGCCTTGCAAAGACCCTCGTGCACGATCCCCCCGTCCTCATTCTCGACGAACCGGCCAGCGGGCTCGACCCGCGCGCGCGCGTCGAAATGAAGGAGATGCTCCACGAACTCCGCCGGATGGGCAAGACCATCATCGTCTCCAGCCACATCCTCTCGGAGCTGGCGGACTACTGCAACAAGATCGCCATCGTGGAACGTGGGAAGCTGCTCGCGGCCGGACCGGTGCGAAACATCCTCGAGCAGATCCGCAAACACCGCGTCGTCGAGGTCCACGTCCTCGGTAAGGGAGAGACGGCCGAGGCGATCCTGAAGCGCCACCCGGGAGTTTCCGGACTCACCCGGGAGGACGGCACCCTGCGACTCGACTACGATGGGACGCCGGAGAGTCTGGCCGCGATCCACCGCGACCTGGTGATGCAGGACGTCCCCCTGCTCTGGTTCCGCGAGGTTCAGGCCAACCTCGAGGAGGCCTTCCTGAAGATCACCCGCGGGGAGGTCGGCTAGCCGCCATGCTGAGCGACAATGCCGTCCTCCGCCGCGAGCTGCTGACCATGCTGCGCGGCCGGCGCGCCTTCCTGATGCAGGCGCTGTTCCTCGCGGTCCTCTCCGGACTCGTCCTCCTCGCCTGGCCCATGGAAGGCGAGTTCATCTCCCAGCGCTCCGAGAAATCCCGGCAGCTCTTCAAGGCCTTTGCGGTCGGCGAGCTCGCGCTCGTGAGTATCCTCGCCCCGGTCTTCGCCGCCGGGTCGATCACCATGGAGAAGGAGCTCCACATGATGGACCTCCTCTTCTCCACCCAGATGCGCATCTTCTCGATCTATCTCGGCAAGCTGCTCTCCAGCGTCGTCTACCTCCTGTTCCTCATCATGTCCTCCCTGCCGCTCCTAATCACCTGCCTGATTCTCGGCGGTCTCGCCACCTCGGACGTCTTGAGCGTGTACGGGGGACTGTTGAGCCTCTCGGTCCTGTTCGCCGTGCTGGGCCTCCTCTGTTCGGCGTACTTCAGCCGCACCAGCGCGGCGATGGCCATCACCTATCTCATCGTCCTGCCGATCACGCTGGTGCTCGTGCTGGTCGCCCTCGGCGTGACCTCGTACGTGCCCTTCTTCTGGACCATCCTGATCGCCACCGGGGTCGTCTGTCTGGTCTTCATTCCCATCACCGTCCGGAAACTCGCGCAACCCTGGTCCGACGTGGAAAAGAGCGCGGAGGAGGAGCGCGTCGAGGAGCAGGCCGGGCTGGTGCTCATGCGGGACCGATTCCCCGACAATCTGCTGGCGCCCAGCCGGCGGGATGACCTCATCCCCGACGGCAGCAATCCGATCCTGGACAAGGAAATGAGGTTCGAGGTCTTCGGACGCGGAACGCTTCTGGTCCGCCTCATCATCCAGATCAGCATCGGCATCTCGATCTTCTTCATCCCCCTCGTCTTCACGGACTTCGAACCGGTCTATACCTGCTACCTCCTGGCCTTCGTGATCTTCATCACGCCGGCGTTCGCCTGTCCCTCGTTCACCCAGGAGCGGGAGCGCGGAACCCTCGATCTGCTCCTGACGACGCTGGTGACCCCGGAGCAGATCATCAAAGGAAAGCTCGTCGCCGCCATCCGCTGCACGGGCGTGCTGACGCTGTTTCTCAGCCTGCCGATGCTGCTGGGCATGATGAAGGACCTGACCCTGCTGGAACTCGGGCAGCATGCCGCGGTCGTGGGGATGACGGTGTTTGCCACCGCAACGATCTCGCTCTTCTACTCCCTCTTCTTCCCCACCACGCTGGTCTCGCTGGTGGCGACCTATCTGACCGTGCTTTTCCTCTACCTGGCGCCGGCCCTGTGCTTCAAGATGCTCGAGGCCTTCACCGGCCTCGCGTATGATTCGCTGTCGTGGGTCCTCGTCACCAGTCCGTTCTACGCCGCGTTCGCCGTGGGCGATTGGGAAATGACGGCGAAGATCTTCCCGCCGGGATCGATCGACCCGCCGACCGTCTGGGCGAGCTTCAATCTGGTCTACCTGGGGCTCTCGTTCGCCTTGCTGGCGGGGATGCGGGCCGGGTTCGCCCGATTCACGACGCGGATGGCCGAGGGCCGGATGGGTCCGTAGCGGCGGAGCCCGGGGCGGCGTGTCCGATCGCGAGCGCGTGCAGCTCCTGCAGCCGGAGGTCCATTCGGCGCAGCCAGCCGGCTCCAGGGGGAGTGCGGCGGTTCCCGCGCGCACGCCCGCAGCCACGTCCTCCGGCGGAATCGGACCCCGCAGCCGCGCCACCCCTGGGCCGTGTGCGCCCGGTTCCGACATCGTTGCCTGACCGGCGTCAGGGCCGCGCCCCTAGCGGAGGGCGTGGATCAGGGGGCGGTACGACTCCGGCAGGCTCGCGCAGGCCGCGTCATCGCCAGGGCGGAGGCGGACGAGCCGACCCATGTCCGGCAGGTAGGAGGCCCTGCGCCGTCCGATTCTCGAGCGGGGCGGACGGCCGGGAGATGCTCCCCCGGCCGGGCCCCCGCGTCGTCGGCGTTCCGCGCGGCGGCAACCCATTTTCTTGACGCACTTTCGAACGGGTGATAACTTCTTGTCACTTCGGCGTTTTCGTGCAGGAATCCCCCATGGGCACGTCCGTCCGGAGCTTCCTGGCCATCCGGATCGCCCGACCTCAGGTTGAGCTCCTGATCCGCGCCCAGGATCGGCTCCGGCGTTCCGGTGCCGACGTGAAGTGGGTCGAAACGACCAATCTGCACCTGACGCTGAAGTTCCTGGGATCGGTCGAATCGGAGCGCTTCGACGCGGTTTTTCAGGTGGCCGCGGCGATTGCGGCCGGGACGCCGAAGATGCTCGGTCGGTTGCACGGGATCGGCGCCTTTCCCCGGTTGCTCGCACCGAAGGTGGTGTGGGCGGGGATGACGTTCCTGCCCGACGCCGCCCGGACGCTGGCGGCGCGGTTGGATTGCGAACTCGCCCCGATGGGATTTGCAACCGAGTCCCGACCGTTCAGCGGGCATGTGACGCTCGGGCGCGTCCGGTCCCCTCGCGGGCGCAAGCCGCTGGTGGAAGAGTTGCAACGCATGGGGGGCAGCGACTTCGGCGCGCAGCCGGTCTCGTCGTTCGAGCTTCTGCGCAGCGACCTGTCCCCCGCCGGACCGACGTACACGATCCTGAGGGAATTCGAACTGAGCGGGGAGCGGGCTGGATCGCCCTGACGCCCCGAGGACGTATCGGGAAGGATTGCACGACTCTCATGAAAACCGACGAACTGCGCGAGCGCTACCTGGAGTTCTTCAAGAGTCGCGGCCACACGGTCTGTCCCAGCGACTCGCTGATCCCCGCCAACGACCCGACGCTGCTCTTCACCGGCGCCGGGATGAACCAGTTCAAGGACATGTTCCTGGGCAAGGGGAAACTTCCCTTCCGGCGCGCGTCGACCAGCCAGAAGTGCCTGCGGACCGGAGACCTCGACCAGGTGGGCCGGACCGCCTCCCACCACACCTTCTTCGAGATGCTGGGCAACTTCTCGTTTGGCGACTACTTCAAGCGCGAAGCGATCCAATGGGCCTGGGAGTTTCTGCTCCAGGACCTGAAGATGTCCCGGGATCGCCTGTTTGCGTCCGTTTACGTCGACGATCCGGAGGCGGCGGAGATCTGGAACCGGGAAATCGGCCTGCCGCCGGAGCGGATCTTTCGCTTCGGGGCGAAGGACAACTTCTGGCCGGCGAACGCGCCGACGGAGGGTCCGAACGGACCGTGCGGTCCCTGCAGCGAAATCTACTTCGACCGGGGGGCGCAACACGGCTGCGGGAAGCCCGGCTGCACGGTAGGCTGCTCCTGCAGTCGCTACGTCGAGATCTGGAACCTGGTGTTCACCCAGTTCGACCGCCGCGACGGCGGGGAACTGGCGCCCCTGCCGCAGAAGAACATCGATACCGGCATGGGCTTGGAACGCCTGGCCTCCACGATGCAGGGCACGGCCAACAACATGGAGATCGACATCTTCCTCCCCCTCCTCCGCGCGGTTCAGGATCGCTGCGGCAAGGAGTACGACCGGGGAACCCCGGACGGGGTGCGCATGCGCCGGATCGTCGATCACGCCCGCGCGGTGACGTTCCTGATTGCGGACGGTGTGGTCCCGTCCAACGAAGGCCGGGGGTACGTGCTGCGGAAGATCGTCCGCCGCGCCGTTCGCGACGGCATGGTGCTCGGGATTCCGGACCCGTTCGTCTGGCAACTGATCCCGGTGGTCGCGGAGATCATGCGCCGGCCCTACCCCGAGGTCGTGCAGCGCGTGGAGACGATCGGCAGCATGACCCGGGCCGAGGAAGAAAAGTGTCTCACGACCTATCGCGACGGAACGGAGCACCTGAATCGCCTCATCTCCCAGCACGAGGCCCGCAAGAGCCGCGAGCTGACCGGCAAGGAGGCCTTCTATCTGCATGACACGATGGGTTACATGCTCGAGTGGGTGGAGGCGATCCTGACCGAGCGGGGAATGACCTACGACCGCAAGGGGTTCGAGGAGGAAATGCGCGCGCAGCGCGATCGGGCGAAAGCGGGCAGCAAGCTCAAGGGCGAGATCTTCGATTCCGGTCCGGTCGGCGAGGTCAAGGCGAAGCACGAGCCGACCCGCTTCCTCGGATACGAACACCTCGCCGCCGAAGCGAAGGTGCTCGCGATCATCCGGGGCGACCGTCTCGTGTCCGAGATCGAGGGCGACGGGGATGCAATCGTCCTGCTCGACGCGAGTCCGTTCTACGGCGAGTCGGGGGGACAGATCGGCGACACCGGCCTCCTGGTGGCCGGAGAGGCGCGGTTTTCGGTCAAGGATACCCAAAAAATCGAAGGGTACGTCCTTCATCATGGCTCGATGAAGCAGGGCCGGCTGGCCGTCGGCGCGGTCGTGCAGGCCGAAGTGGATCGCGCCCGCCGAGCGGCGATCCTCCGCGCCCACACGGCGACTCACGTCATGCAGTGGGCGTTGCGGAGCGCGCTCGGGACGCACGTGGAACAGGCGGGCTCGATGGTCGCGCCGGACCGATTGCGATTCGACTTCTCGCACTACGCGTCGGTCTCCCACGACGAATTGCGGCGCATCGAGGAAATGGTCAACGAGAAGGTCGTGGCGGACGCGCCGGTGCAGTGGACGCTGACGACCAAGGACGAGGCGAAGCGACTGGGCGCGCTGATGTTCTTCGGCGAGAAGTACGGGGAGACCGTCCGCGTCGTCGACATCGGCGGATTCTCGAAGGAGCTGTGCGGCGGGACCCACGTGGAGCGCACCGGCCAGATCGGGTACTTCCGGATCCACGCGGAGAGCTCCGTCGCGGCGGGGACCCGGCGGATCGAGGCGATCACCGGCCCTTCGGCGGTGAACGAGGCAGGGGAACTCCAGGATGTGCTGCATGCGTCCGCCGCGCTGTTGGGAATCCCGGGGCGGAAACTCCCGGAGCGGATTCAGGCGTTGCTCGCCGAAGTGAAGTCGCTGAAGCAGGAATTGACGAAACTGAAGCAGGGGGAGGCTGCGGATGAAGCGTCCGGCCTCTTCTCGGAAGCCCCGGCGGTCGCGGGCGTGCGCATCATCGCGCGGCGCATGGACGACAAGTCGGCCGACGAATTGCGCGCGGTTTCGGACCACGTGCGCAGCCGCGGGGAGCCGTTCGCGCTTTGCCTGGCCTCCGCCAAAGAGGGGAAGGTGGCGCTCCTGACCTGCCTTCATCCGACCGTGGTGGAGAAAGGATTGGATGCGACGGCGCTCGTGCGCGTGGCGGCCAAGCCGGTACAGGGCGGCGGGGGCGGACGAAAGGAACTGGCACAGGCCGGCGGCAAAGACCCCGCCGGCATCGACAAGGCGCTCGCGGCGTTCGTCCAGGAGGCCACGGCCAAACTGGGCGGTTGACCGCATCCGGAGAATGGGATCCTGCCACAGGGAATCGAGGGGGGTTCAAACGATGCCGGAATACAAACGCACCCAGACCGTCATCGACAGCAAGCTGCAGATGCACTACCTGACCGTCTGGCTGGTATCGACGATGGCGCTCATCCTGGTCGGCTTCACGTTTTATCTCTACTTCCGCTCCCAGGCCGGAGAGGCGGGCGGAACCATCCCTCGCGCGTACAGTCGACTGCTGATCGGGAACGGGTTTTTCATCCTGTTCCTGTCCCTCCTCATGGGCTGCTACGCCGTGCTGCACTCGCACCGCGTCGCGGGGCCGGCCTACCGATTGAACCAATGTCTGAAGCGTCTCGTCGTGGACGATTACACGTTCGTCGTCGCGCTGCGGAAGGGCGACTACATGACGGACGTGGCGGACAATATGAACGCGCTGATCCTGCGATTGCGGGCCCAGCAGGAGAAGATCGGGCGGGGTCGCGAGGCCCTGGGCGGGATCGTCAAGGCGTTGGGCGACGGGAGCGTGCCGAAGGAAGAACTGGCGAAGCGGCTCGGGGAGGTGATCGCCCTGCTGCCGGAGCCGACGAAAGCGTCCGCGGGCGCGGGAGGCTCCGACCCCGCGGCGATCGCTTCCGCACCTTCGGGTACACCGGAGGGCGGAGCGAAGCCGGCGGAACCGGCTTCCGGTACCGCGGCGGCCCCCTCGACGCAGGCCTGATCCGGGCACGGCCCCGCGGCCGGCGCGCAGGCGCGGCCGCGGGGACCCCCGTCACGTTCCCGGGGATCCGAACGCCAGGGCCTCGAGCAGCCGCGCATGCAGCGTGGGCGCCGCCGCCAGCAAGCCGCAGTTTTCGGTCAGCCGCTTGCCGCGCGCGAAATCGAGCCGCCTCCCGTCCGCGTCCGTGACCACTCCGCCCGCCTCCTCGACCAGAATCGATCCGGCGGCGTGATCCCAGATGTTCTCCCGCCGCCCCGCGTCCGCGGGGTTCGGCAGCCGCAGGAGCGCTCCGGCCTCCCCCCGCGCAACCAGGCCGTATTTTGCCTGACTGTCGATCCGGATCGGATCTCCCACGCACCCGGCCCGCCGCGCGATCTCCTCCTGGGCGCGATGGTCTCCGTGGCCGGGCTCGTAGCTTTCCGCGCACCGCAGGCAGTCCGGGGAGACGTGCACGCGGCGCTCGATCCCCGTCGCCAGGTCGTGGAGCATCGCGCCGCCGCCGCGCACGGCGAAGAGGAGGCACCCGGGACTCCCGCCGCCCGGACGATAGGGCGTGGGCAGGTTGGGACAGCCCAGGATCCCGAGGCGGACCTCGCCCCCGACGACCAAGGCCAGGGCGATCACGTACTGTTCGCCGCGCAGGAAGCCCTTGGTCCCGTCGATCGGGTCGAGAGTCCAGAACCGGTCGCAGGGCTCCCCTCCCCCGCGGTCGACCGCCGCGCAAACCGAGTCGGGAGTCGACTCCGGATCGAGCAGACGCGCGTACCCCGCCACGCGGGCGCACAAGGCCGGATCCCGACGCAGGGCTTCCGAGGTTTCCTCCGCCACCACGGGGTCGCCGGGGAAGGCGCCGGCCAACCCGCGACAGAGAACGGCCTGGGAAACGAAATCCGCCACCGTGACCGGTGAATGATCCGCCTTCGCGACCGCGTCGTTCTTGGCCAGGTCCGGACGGACGCGTCCTCCGATGAGCGTCATCACCTCGTGGACCGCCCGGCGGGCGAATCGGAGTTCGGCGGCGAGATCGGCATGGGTCATGCGCCGGATTGTAACCGCCCCCGCCGTGCCCTGGCAATTGACACCTCCGGCGCCCCCCCGGTATCGTCTGCGGGTCGTCCCTTTCCGGAGTTCGCCCATGGATCGCGTCGTTCGGGTCGCCGCCCTTCTCGCCTGCCTGCTGTTCGCGGTCCCCGGCGCGCGCGCCGACAAGAAGGGAGAACGGCAGGCCCAGTTGAATCGTTTCGAGAAGCTGGTCGACACCTACCAGGGCCGCCTGGAGGAGATCGTCAAGCAGACGGGAACGGCGCATGCAGAGCTGGCGAAGTGGTGCGCAAAGGCGGGTCTGCCGGCGGACGCAGCAGCGGAGGCCGCCCGCGCGGCCGAGCTGGATCCCGCCCTCGCTTCCGCGCTCGCGGACCTCGCGCCCGCCGGAGGAGCCGCTCCGGCCCCCGACGAAAAGACGCTTGCGGAGCGGACGAAGCGCCGCAAGTCCCTCGCCGCGGACCTCGCCAAGCGGTACATCGACCTCGCGAACTGGTGCAGGAAGTCGGGCATGGAACTGGAATTCCGCAAGACCCTCCGCAAACTCGTGCGCCTGGTCCCGGAAAACCCCGACGTACGAAAATTCCTCGGTCAGCAGAAACACCAGGGCGAGTGGCTCGAGTTCGAGGAGATCCAGAAGCGCAAGGGCCTCCGATTCTACAAGGGGAAATGGCTGCCCGAAGCGCAGTACGCCAAGACCCGCGAGGGAGACCTTGAAAAGCGTCGCGCGAGTTTCACCAAGCAGTACAAACTCGAGTTCAAGGCGCTGTACACCCCCCACCTCGACGTGTTCTACACCGTCTCGGATGAACGCGCGAACGAAGACGTGCCGGTGCTCACCGCCTTCTTCGAGAAGGTCCACCCGGAAATCTTCACGGGAGAATTTCGCCAGCCGTTCACGTTCCTCTATGTCAACGGACCGGAGCAGTTCAAGCAGATCGGACAGAGTCCCGGCTCGCTCGGCGTCTACTCGAACGGGACCCTCTACTCGTACGAGGGCGCCGAGGGTACCGGTACCTACGTCCATGAGCTGACCCACGGCATGGTGGACATCAGCTTCAAGCAGGGAGTGCCGGGTTGGTTCAACGAAGGGATCGCGAGCTTCTTCGAATCGTTCCGGACCCACAAGACCAAGGACGGGGGCCTGGAATTCGAGTTCGGCTACGTGAACCACCGGATCGAGGTGTTGATGCGGGCGAGGAAGGACGGCTCCATGCAGCACCTGCGCGATTTCGTGAAGCGCACCGATTCGCAGACCAGCGATCTCGACTACGCCCATGGCCGCGCGCTGTTCTGCTATCTGTTCTCGCGCGGTCTCCTGGATGCGTTCCTGCTCCGGCTGCAGCTCGAGCCGGGCAAGAAGTCGATCCTGGACCACCTGGAAGAGACCCTGCTGCAGCCGGTCGACGCGATCCACGACGACTTCGTGCGATTCTCCGAGGCGAACCAGAGGGTGTGGACTCTGATCAAGCCGGTCGCACTGGCCGACGATACCGTCGATGCCAAGGTGCGGTTCGAGGAGTATGCGAGCTGGGCCGGATAGGAACTCCCCCCTCCCCCGTCGCGGCCGGCCCCGGGCGGCTACTTGGCTCCGCTTCCCCGCTTCCGCTTCTTCGCCCACTCCGTCTCCTCTCCGCCCCAGTCGTCCATGTCGAGCGGGTCGAAGATCGCCTGCTGGATGGGCAGTGGCAGAGAGGGTCCTCCCTGGCAACTGACGAAGTAGTTCGACTTGTTCTCCGGGAAGGTCGCCATCCCGTCGGGTTGAATGGCGGGGGGATTGCGCTGAGTGCCGAAGGGGACCTTCTCCCCCGGACCGACCCGCGGGATCCGGGCGTGCGTGACGATGGCGATCGGGTCGCCGTTCTTGTCCTTGATGCGGGGTTCCTCCCCGCACGGGTAGAAGGCGACCACGACCCGCTCGGCGGCGGTATCTCCCCGATTTTCGACGGCGCCGCTCACCGTCCAGACTCCTTCCGCCTGGGTGGTCCACAGGACGTTCGTGACGACGAGAGAGATTCCCGGGGTGCGGGGCGTATCCGCGGACACCGTGGACACGCCCGTCGCGGGCCCTGCGCCCTTCTTGCCGCCGAAGGCGACGAAGCCGAGTCCGCCGAGCGCCAGGACGCCGAGCCCGATGTACACGAAGAGCATGGGGTTCGACTTGTCGGCCGACCCGCGGCGGGCGCGCGCGCGATTGCTGCCCGCGTACATCGGATTGGCATTGGCCGCCGTCTCGACCGGGTTGGGAACGTGGGGCTTGCCCGCACCGCGAATGCGCGAACTGCTGGGTCGCGAAGGGGCAACCGGCGCGGAGGTTGCCTTGCGGCGGGCATCCGATCCGCTGGTGCGGCGATCCGGCTCGGCCGGCGCAGGGCGGCGCAGGCCGCTGCTGGGAGCCTCCTTGCGCACGCCGCTGGGTGAATCCCGCCGGATCCCGCTCGGGGATTCGCGGCGGGCACTGCTCGGGGGGTCGCGGCGAACGCCGCTCGGGGAATCGCGCCGCACGCCGCTCGGGGAATCGCGCCGCACGCCGCTCGGGGAATCGCGCCGCACGCCGCTCCCCGATTTCCCCCTCTCCCCGGCGTCGCCGGAGCCGCCGCCCGGACGTTGGCGCTCGGAACCTTTCCCCGACGGGGATCCACCCGACAGGCGACGGGACGGACGATCCATGGAGGTGCCTCCGGCCAAGCGACTCGTGCGTCCCCGCACTTGGGGAAAGCACCATTATATAGCGGTCGCGGCCGGACGATGCAAGATGAGAGACACTTACCCGTGGACGAACCGGGCCGGTTCCTTGAGGCCGGTCTTCTTGAAGTTCTCCAGTCCGATCTTCATGTCCTGCGTGGCGCAGCATTCGCCGAACTTCCGGGCCTCCAGGCGGATGCCCTGGTCCAGCGGGAGCGCGGCGCCTTCGAGAATCGCCTGGCGCAGAATCTCGTCGATGCGCTTGCTGAATCCGCCGAGGTCGACATCGGGGAGTTTCGCGGGGATGGAAACGGGCCCACGCGGGATTGCCGGGACGCTCGCGGTTCCGGCGGCGAGGTCCTGCGCGAGCCGGAGCGCGCGCGCGCGGAGGTCCCCGTCGACTTCCTCCTGGATCAGCCCATACTCGCGGGCTTCCGCGGAGGACAGGCTCCCTGCGGTTCGCAGCAGGGTCCACGCCCGTTCGAACGGAATCAGGCGCGGCAGGCGCTGGGTTCCGCCGGCGCCGGGGATGAACCCGAGCTTGGGCTCGGGTTGTCCCGCAAGAACCCGCTGCCCCTTGCGGGCAATCCGGGCGGTGCAGGCCATCGCGATTTCGTTTCCTCCCCCGAGCGCCAGCCCGTTCAGCGCGCAGACGACCGGCTTGCCGACCTTGTCGACCGCCTCGATCGCCGACCCGGTTTCGAGGCAGAGGGACTCCCCGTCCCGGGGCCCTTGGATCTGCGCGAGCATCCCGAGGTCCGCCCCCGAGACGAAGGCCTTGGTGCCGAAGCCGGTGAGGACGATGGAGCGGATGCTCGAATCCGCGCGCAAGGTCTCGAACGTCTCGCGAATCTGCCGGAAGGTCTCGCGGTCCAGCGCGTTGAGGACGCGCGGGCGTCGGATCGTGACGACGGCCGTGTCGCCGCAGTCCTCGCGCAGGACGTACGGGATGCTCCAGGGCTTTCCGGCAGCGGCTTGACGCTGCAGGACCCCCGCGACCTTGAACCCGGCGTGGTTCGCGGCGTACGCCTGCACACGCGAAAGTGACTCCCCCACCCCCAGGCGATTCATCATGGCGAACGGGGCATTCATGACCAGGCCGAGTTCGACGGCCATGTCCAGATCCGCGACGTTGGTGATGCCGCTGTCGAGAACCTCCGTGACCAGGCCGAAATAGGCGCCCACGAGCGCCTGGGAGACGCGTTCGAACATTCCGTCGTCGTACGTGACGGTTTCCCCCCGGCCGGCGGCCTCCCAGGGCTCCTTCTTCTCGATCTGCCGGTCGAGAATCGACGGCGCCTTGAACCAGGGCATGATCTTCTCGTGGTAATGGTTGAGACCGACCTGCGTGATCGGATTCCCGCCGGTCAGGTTCATCGCGGTGAACGGTCCGACGCCGAGGCCGAGGACCTTGCAGGCGATGGCGTCGACCTGCTTGGGAGACGCGACTCCCTGTTCCACCAGGAGCGCCGCGGCCTGGAACAGCCCCTCGAAAATCGGGTCGACCGCGTACCCGTAGCGGGAACCGATGCGCACGGGTACTTTGCCGATGGCTTCGTAGAACTTCATGCAGAAGTCCGCGACCGCCCCGTCCGTGGTCCGGCCGGGAACCACCTCGACCAGCGGATTTCGCTCGGCCGGGAAGAAGTAGTGGATCACGAGCGCGCGGCCGGGCCGTTTGGCCTCGGAGAAGATCGCCTCGGGTTCGAGGTGCGACGAATTGGAAGCGAGGATCGCGTCCGGAGAGACCTGTTCTTCGAGTCGGGCGAAGATGCCGCGTTTGATTTCGACGCGCTCGGTCGCCGCCTCGACGACGAAGTCCGCGCCGCGGAGGGCGTCGGGATCGGCGGAGAAGGAGATGTTCCGGAAGATCTTCTCGGCCTGTTCCGCCTTGAAGGCCCCGGTCTCGACGCCCTTGTCGAGTTTCTTGCGGGTCTTGGCGGCGCCGGACTCCAGGGCCGAGGGCGAGATGTCGGTGACGACCACGGACACGCCGTGCTCCGCGAGAACCTTACTGAAGTAAAGCGCGATGTCGGGGCCGATCTGGCCGCAGCCGACGACACCGATTCGGGCAATGGACCGACCGAACGCGGAGTAGGGCATGAGCGCCTCCCGTGGGATAGCGGAGAAACAGGGTCCGAGCAACCTACCCGGATGGGTGGAGGGAGTCAACCGATAGTGCCGGGAGGGGCGGCGGCTGCCTCAGTCGCCCGATCCCTCCCCCTCGTCGGCGAGCCAGTGGGACCAGAAGGCGGCGGCATCCTGGGGGGTGAGTACGCGGAGCTCGTGATCCTCGACCACGACCGCTCCGTCGCCCCAATAGCGCATCTGCTCCAGCAGGTCCGCGTGGGTTCCCGGCAGAAGCAGGGTCCAGCGGGTCGAACGGGCCCGATCTTCGGGGAGAGCATCCATCCGGAGAGTGAGGCCGGCGGCTTTGGCCGCGGTTTCGAGGACGGTCAGGGCGGAGACGTCCGCCCAGATTTCGTCCCGGCGCGTCCCGCGCAGCCTCTGCCACGCCTCGGGCCGCCGGAGAGCGTTGAGCAGCAGGAGGGCGTGGGCAGGCTCGACCCACAGGTCGGGCGCGCGACCCTCCAGGACCGCGGCGAGGGTCGGGCCGGCGCGGGCATCGCCCAGACGTGCCAGGGCGAGCGCGGCGCGACCGCGGACGCGGGGCGCGGGGTCATCGAGGAGCGAGGCGACGAAGTCGACGCTGCGGATCGACATCATCTTTCCGAGGGCATCCGCGGCGGCGGCGCGGATCGAGTCGGCGCGGGCGGTGAGCAGTTCGAGCGCGCGTCCGGCGTGTTCCGCGGCCGCGAGCGCGCCCAGCGCTTCGAGAGCGGCGACCGTCAGGCCCGGGTGAGCCTCATCGAGGAGCGCCGCCAGTTCGCCGGCGGTATCGCTCACCTGAAGTTCGCCGACGAGTCGCACGGCGCGCAGGCGTGCCGCCGGGCGCGGGTCGCGCAGGAATGCGCGCAAGGCGGGGTGGTCCGGATTCGTCAGGGACCGGCGGAGCAGGGCGACGGCGCGTTCGGCCACGTCGGGTTCGTCCCCCAGCAACGGGAGCAGCTCCGGGCACCAGGCCGAGCCCGTTCCCCACTGGTCGAGGAGCCAGACTGCGCCGGTGCGGACGCGCGGATCTTCGTCGTGCAACCAGGCCGGAATCATGGGGGGATACACTTCCGGCCGTCCTCCCATGTCCCGGGCGAGCCGGGTCGACGCTTGGGCGGCGCCGACCCGGACCATGGAGCGGGCGTGGCGGACGGAATGAAGTTGGACCAGCGCACAGGCAGCCTGCTCCCGCACGGGCAGCTCCGGATCGTCCAGCGAGCCTGCGATCGCATCCTCGAACTCGGGAAGGCGCATCATTCCCAGGGCGGCCAGCGCCTCCCGCCGGATCTCCTCGTCGGGGTCGTGGAGCCATCCCGCGAGCTCCGGTCCCAGCTCGAGCGCCACGGCGCGGATGGACCAGCGGGCGATGAAGAGGCGGACCTGCTGTCGCGTCTCCCCCGCATGGCCACGGGCGAGGACGGCCATCATGACCTTTGCCAGCGCAGGACGGTCGAGCGAGTGCGTCACCTCGACGTCCGGAGGATGGTCGAACCGGTCCCAGCGTACCCAGCCTACGAGCGCCGCCAGGCCCCGGGTCACCCGCTCACCGTCCTCGGACCGAAGGTCCTCGAGGATTCGGGAGCGTGCCTCCGCGGACTCGATCAGTTGCAGCGCATCCTCCAGGCCGTCCGATTGTCCGGCGCGGATTCCGCGCGCGAAGAAGAGCGCGGCGAGGACGAGCGCCACCGTGGCCGCCGGTCGGATTCCGATGAGAACCATCGCGCCTCCGCGCTACTTGGGGTCGTCGCCGACCGACTCGAGGAATTCCTGCCAGCGGGGGTCTCTCCGCAGCGGCGCGAGTTCTTCGTCCTCGCGGAAGTTCCGCGAGCCGGTCACTCCCAGGGCGGGTAGGGCCTGCAGCTCGGCGAACGCCCGCCGGCGGAACTCCTCCGCTTCGGCCTCCGGCGCTTCTCCGGCGGCGTGGGCATAGAGCCGCGCCAACTCCAGCCGAACTCGCGCCTGGATCGGCGTGCCTTGCTCCGTCATCTGGGCGCGGAACTCCTTGGGCACTTCCTGGACCAGCGGCTCGAACTGTCCGGCCGCCTGCTCGAACTCCCGGCGGGCGGCGTCCCGCCGGCCGTCCTGCTTGTCGGCGAGCCCCCGATTGACCGTGTCTTGCCAGGCCCGTACCCGCGCGAGCATGCCGATTCGCGCTTCCACGTGGTCGACCAGGGGCTGGTACTCCGCCTCGTATGCGGGAAAGAGGGCGAAGGCAGCGCGGAGGTCGGCGAGTGCATCCGCCCACCTCTGCTGGCGGTTCTGAAGGATCGCGCGTTGGATGTAGGCGTACGCGAGTTTGGGGTTCTTCTGGATGGCCGAGGTGAAATCCCGGATCGCCTGCTCCACCCCTTCGTCCGCCGCCGCCGCGGGGAGATGATCGGCGATCGCCCGCACCGCGTGCGCGCGACCGCGATGCATCCAGGCATCCGCATGATTCGGATTCAGCTCGAGGGCGCGGGAGAGGCTCGCGATCGCCTGCTGGAGGCGGGGATCCGGGTCCATGCCGGCACGAGCCTCGAAGACCGACCAGTTGAACTGAAACAGCCCCATGTGGTTCCAGAGGTCGGCTGCCTTCGGCTGGAGATCAAGCGCCTTCTTCATGTCGCGCTCGGCATCGGCGAAAAACTCCAGGGCCTCGGCGGAATCGGTTTTCCGGTACTCCGCCCAGGCGACGCGGACACCCACCAGCCGCACGTAGACATCGGCCGACTGCGGATTCTCCTGGACCGCCCGGGTGTAGTGCTCGAGCGCCCGCGACCAGTGATCGGAAGGATCGGCTCCCGCGCGCATTTCGTAGAGGCCCCAGTTGAACCGCACGTCGCCCCGGATCTGCCAGGCGTCCGCGAAGCGCGGGTTGAGTTCGACGGCGTGAGCCAACTCCGCCTCAGCCCGCCGGTAGTGTCCGCCGGGGTCCTCTCCCCGGTGCTCCAGCGCGAGGCCCCAATCGGCCAGGGCCGCGCCGCGGCGACGGTAAATCTCGCCGAGGGACGGGAAGATTTCCGCCGCCTTGCCGAGGTCCGCGACGGCGGCCGCGTAGTGTTCGTCCCCGCGACGCCCGGTCCGTTCGAACCAGGCGGCGCAGTTCAACCGCGTGTGGCCGCGTTCCAGCCAGGGATCGAAACGGGTCGGATCGACTTCGAGGGCGCGCCCGAGATCGGCCAGCGCGGCTTCGAACTGGGGCCCGGGATCGCGGCCGGTGGCCTCGAGCCGGATCGCCCAGCGATTCCGCAGCCAGGCCCGGCGAAGGTAGACCTGCGACGTCGCGGCGTCGAGCGACTCGGCCCGGGCATAGTCGGCGAGGGCCCGTTCCCAGAGGGGCTCGGGATCCTCGTGCCCGGAAATCGACGTGCCCCAGCGCACGAGCAATCCCGCGCGGCGGACGTACGTGGCCGCCGCGTCGGGTCGGATTTCCAGGGCGCGGGTGAAATCGGCCTCGCCCCGGCGGAAATCGTCGGTCCCGTCCTCCCCGCGCAGATGGCGATGCGACCCGAGCAGTACGGCCAGATGGGCGCGTCCTTCCCAGGCGCCGAAGGCCCGGTCGTCGAGCGCGAGTGCGGCATCGAAGTCCGCGCGCGCCCCTTCCCAGTGTAAGGTCGGGTCGGCTCCCCGGAGCGCCCCGTAGTTGCCCCAATCCGCGCGCACGAGGCCCCGGCCGACGAGGAACGGCACGTATCCGGGGTCGGCGGCGATGCCGATCCCGAAAACCCGGATGGCCGCGACCGGATCCCCTTCCTGGGCGGCGTGCTGCGCGAGGCCCTCGACGGCTTCCTCGCAGGCGGGATCTTCGCGCAGAACGGCTTCCAACGCCTCGACCGCGGCCGCCTTGTCGTCCCCGGAATCGGCGAACAGGCCATACAACGCGCGGGCGCAGCGCAATTGCCGCTCGCCGATGCCGTCAGCGGTTGGATCCGCGGCGAGCGACTCGAGTCGGAGCAAGTCCGCGCGGATCGACGCGAGCTGTTCGCGGGCCGTCGCATCCGACTGGGCGAGCCGCTCGTCGTTCGGCCGTTCGACGGACCCGGCGCCGCCGGTGCCGCCGGCGTCCAGGCCGCCTGCCGCGGCGAGCCGGCGGCCCTCTTCCCGGTTCCAGCCCTGCCGCAACTCCTCCATCCGGCGGCGGAACAAGCCGGCGTACAGGATCGCCCGCTCGTACCGCGCGGGCGCATACGAGGGGTCCTTGGCAAGGGCCCGCTCCTGCTGCTCCAGGGCCGCATCAAAGCGCAGCAGGGCCCGATACAGTCGTCCGAGGTGGTAGTGGGGCTCGGCCAGCCCGGACTCGTGCCGGGCGACGTCGTGGACGGCCCGTTCCAGCGGGGGCAGAAACTCCCGCGCGGCCTCGCTCATTCGCCCCCCGGCGCGACGCACGGCCAGAGCGTTGTCGAGATGGGTGCGGGCGACGACGCGGAGGGAGTGCAGGACTTCGCGCTCAAGCGATTTCGCCCGGATCGCGGAGAGTCCGGCGACGAGCAAGGCCAGGATCGCCAGCCCGCCGAGGACCGCCGCCGCGCGCCTCCGGCCCAGCCAGCGGAACGACCGTTGCCACCGGGAAGAAGGTCGGGCCTCGACCGGCTCTTGGTTCAGCCAGCGACCCAGGTCTTCGGACAGGGCCGCCGCGCTCGGATACCGGTCGGACTTCACCCGCGCCATCGCGGTGCAACAGATGGCCTCCAGGTCCCGGGGAACGGCGGGGTTCAGGCGGCGCGGCGGCGGCGGATCCTCTTCGGCGACCAGGGTGAGGATGTGGTACGGCGAAGAGCCATCGTAGGGCGCCCGCCCCGTGAGGAGCTCGTAGAGGATCGCGCCCATCTGATAGACGTCGCTCAGGGCGTCGACCTGGCCGCCCCGGCCGCTCGCCTGTTCGGGGCTCATGTAGGCGGGAGTGCCCATCACCAGGTTCGGGCGGGTCAAGGCGGTGGCATCGGGCCGGAGTTCCTTGGCCAACCCGAAGTCCATGACCCGCGCCCGTCCGCTCCGGTCGACCAGGACGTTGGCCGGTTTCAGATCGCGATGAACGATGCCGGACTGGTGCGCGGCGTGGACGGCATCGGCGACTTCGCGGACGAGGCGGGCGGCGCGCTCGGGTTCCAGGCCCGTACTCCCGGGCGGCACCAGGATGGTTCCGGAGGAACCGGTCGTGGGCGAGGACTCCGGGGCGATCGCGGTGACGGCGCCCCGGCGTGGCGGCTGGGGAAGGAGAGAATCCAGCACGACGCCGTCGACATACTCCATCGCGATGTAGAGTTTTCCCTCGGCTTCCCCGATATCGAGGACGCGAATCACGCCCGGATGCTCGAGCCGTGCGGTGGCGCGGGCCTCCCGCTCGAAGCGCGCTCGATCGTCCGGCGAAGCATCTTCGCCGGCGATGAGGACTTTGAGGGCATGGTGGACCTGCAGTTCAGGATGCCAGGCCTTGTAGACGACGCCCATGCCCCCGCGACCGAGTTCCTCTTCGAGAACGTATCGGCCGAATGCGCGGGGGAGGCCATGGTCGATGGGTTGGAGTTCCACGGGCCGGGAGGTCGCGGCTTCGAAGGCGGGGGTTCCGGGAACGGGCGTGTTTGCATCCAGCGTGGCCGCGCTGCGGGAGGGAGGCCGGACCGAAGGCGGACGGACCGGAGTGACGCCCCGGCGCGGCACGGCGTCGAGGAAGACCGGGGTCATCAGGGTTCCGCGGGCATCGCTGCCGTCGGGCCGGGACGGCTCGGGGATGCGCTCCAGGTTCAACAGCGCGCGGGCCTGCTCCGGGTCGATGTCGGCATGGACCGAGAGCGCCCGGGTGGCCGAGTGCATTCCGTCCTCGCTCTCCTCCATGGGGGGGAGGGAGCGCAGAGCGCGCCCGGCCTGTTCGGGCGTCGCGACTCCGTTGCGGACGGCGCGGCAGGCGACGCGCCAGGCATGGAGTTGTTCGCGGCTGCGCCGGCCAAGGTCGGCGAACAGGGGAAGGTTGGCCGAAAGAAACTCGTCGATCTGCGGATAGTCGAGTGCGCCGATCGCGACCAGGGCGACCGGCAGCGGCGGAGCATCGGTCTCGTCGAGGCGGCGCATCGCCTGGTCGAACTGCTCCTGGGAGAGCAATCCGCGCGCGACGGCGGCGCGACCGAACAGGATTTCGGCGGGCGAGGTCATGGCCGGGGACGGGTCCGGTCGGGTTCGATGGGGCGGCGGCCGTGGCGCACCCGCCACGGCCGCCGTGGAACCTCTGGAGTATACTAGTCGGCCGCCTGCGCCGCCATCTTGGCGTCTTGGTCTCCGGTGGCGCGAGCCAGGACCTGGGACAGGTCGACATCGGATCCGGTGCGCACCTGCTCGAGGAAGCGCACGACCTTGGCTGCCTCCGGGAGGGCGCCGGGCGACCCGCCCTCGGGGGTGCCCGCCATGACCGTGATCCGATCCGCCTCCGCGGAGCGCATCGTGGTGGCGAGGGCGCGGGCGATTTCCGGAAGCCGGTCGACCAGGTAGTTCGCGGTGCCCGTCTTGCCCGAGGCCCGGATGTAGTCGAAGGTCTCCTCCATCACGTCGATCTCGGCCTGCCCCGAACGCAGGACCTGCGCGGCGAGCGCGTTCGCCTCTTCGATCATCTTGGCCGCATCGGCTTCGGCCTTCTTGAGGACGTCGGCCTCCAGCTTCTTTTCGAGCATGTGGATTTCCTCGCCGCGGGCCGTGATCTGGTGCTGCACGCGGGAGAGTTCGATGCGCTGGTTCGAGAGCACCTTCTCGACACCCACGGTGCCGTCCGCGTTGGCCTTGTTGACCTGGTAGTCGCGCTCCCGCTTGAACTTCGTGCGCTCGTTCTCGACGCGCTTGAGTTCGGCCTCTTCGCGACGCCGCTCGGTTTCCTCGATCGCTTCGGCCTTGGCATTGAATGCGGCGATCAGCGCCTCCGCCTTGGCGCGGGCCTTGTCGGTCCGCTCCAGCAGGCCGATGTATCCGACCTCGGCTTCCTGTCCGCGATGGTCGTCGCCGATCGTCTGGACCACGAAGGAGGTGATCATGAGACCCAGCTTGCCGAGGTCGTCGCTGCTGGCTTCGGTGATGCGGGATCCAAACTCCTCCTTGTCGCGGATGACTTCCTCGGTAGAGAGCGTGGAGATCGCCTCGCGAAGATTCCCCTCGAGGGTCTTCTGCGCCAGGAGCAGAATCTCGTCACGGTCCTTGCGCAGGATGTGGCGCACGGCGTTCTTCACCAGGCCCGGATGGGAGCCGATACACACGTTTGCGTAGGCGTCGACGGCGAGCGGAATCTCGCCTTTCGACAGGGCCCCGCGGACCTTGATGTCCACGGGGAAGGCCTCGCAGGAGAGAATGTCCTTGGCATGCACGACCGGGAGCGGGAACGCCCGGCCGCCGCGGATCTGCTTGAATCCGCCCTTGACCATGCCGCTCAGGATCATCATCTCGCTCGGCGGCACGACCTGCATGCGCATGATCCAGGTCAGGATGTAGAGGGCGGCGAAGACCACGGTCACCCCGCCCGTGATTCCCAGGAGCGTCATCAGATTCGGCATGATTCGATCTCCTCGTTGTCTGGGGTACTCGGGGTCCTCGTCAGGAGCGCGCTTCCTCGGCCGCGCGTTCGGTCAACCGCGCCAGGCTCAGCCCGGTCATCGATTCGATCGACCCGACGAACCGGTTGAAGGCTTCCGGACCGCGGTTCACGGTCGCGCCGTAGCTGTCGTCCTTGTTCATCACCAGGAGCCGATCCACCTTCGTGTAGCGGGCCCCCGCCTCGTAGATCTTCACCAGTTCGGGCAGCTGGTTGATGAACAAGACCAGGGCTCCGGTATCGCCCGCCTGCTTGAGGACCTCCAGCTTGCGCTTGAGGACCTGGTTGCGCGCGCCCTGGGTGATCTTGATCCTCTCGGCATCGGCCTGGGCCATCAATTCCGCGGCGCGGCGCTTCGCCCGGGCCTCGATCAACATCGTGGCTTCATTGTCGAGGGTACGCAGCTTCACGTTCGCCCCCTGCACCTCGACGGCGGCGCGGGCCTGGTGCTCCTGGACGAGCGCCTGGGCCTGCTGAATCTCGGCGTCGACGTCGCCGCGATAGGTCTCCTTCTCGAGATTGAGGATGCGCTCCTGGGCCAGGATGTTGTCGTTGGCCACGGCGACGGCGACGGCCTGCCGGCGCTCGCTCTCGGCCTTGGCCATCTGCGCCTCGGCGCGATGCTTGGCCTCGATCTTCAGGACGTCCTTCTCCTTGACCACGTAGGTCTTCTTCGTCAGGGCCTCCAGATAGCCCGCGTCGTCCGCCATGTTCTGGATCACGAGCGAAATCAGCTCGAGACCCATCGACTCGAGGTCGACCTTGCTCGCGCGCACCAGGTCGGAGCGGAATTTCCGCTTCTCGCGCAGGATTTCCTCCGGCGTGTTGGCGGCGATCGTCTCGCGCAGGTTCCCTTCCAGGGTCTCGCGCGCCATCGACATGATCTCGCGCGGCGACTTGGTCAACAGGCGGTTGATCGCGTTCCCCAGGATCGGCTTGTCGTCGGCATTGATCGCCACGCAGGCGGTCGCCTCCACGTTGATCGGGATGCCGCCGCTCGAGGTCACCCGGTCGACCTTCAGCGGAATCAACATGGCCTCGAGCGACAGGTTGTGCATTTCCTCGATGATCGGGTACTTCACGGCCACTCCGCGATCGATGACCTTGTACCCCACCGTCCCGCTGCCGGACGGGTCGGGGTATTGGCCGCCGCTGATGACGATCACTTCGTCCGCGCGCACGACGTGAATCCAGGAGACGATCATGCGCAGAAGGACGAGCATCACCACGAAGACGCCGCCGGCCCAAAACAGATCTGGCATTGGACACCTCCGTTGCGTATGGGACCCGGGGTTCCGTTCCTCCGGCTCCATCGCCGGCCGGACGGGCTCGCGATCACAACTTCCGGTCGACCCGCAGGGTACCGTCGCCCTGCTGGTCGATCACAAACACCTTCTCGCCGGTGGCGAGCACTTCCTCCGGACGGGCCGCATAGGCCACGAACTCGGGCGCGCTCCCCTTGATGCGCACCCGGACCTTCCCGGCCGCATCGCCCGGCCCGACGCGAATCACCACCTCCCCCTCGCGCCCCAGGAGATCTTCATCCCCGATGGCGCTCGTGGTCATGTGCGTTCGCAACTTTGAGATCTTGCTGCCGATGACCGTCGTCACCAGTCCCGTCGTGGCCGCCGCCGCCGCCGTCACCGGATCGCCCATCCCGGCCGCGACCGCAAGTAGGCCCGTCAGGCCGAACCCGGTCAGAAAATGGCTGGTCGGACGTACGAAGCGCAGAAAGCCCAGGAAGCCCAGGTCCGAACCGGACGTCGGCGCTGTCTTGTCGGCCAGCACCATCTGCCCTCCCGCCCCGGTCCCGGCCCCCGCGTGCCCGCCCGCTGCGACGTCACTCCCCGCATGCCCCTCATGGTGGTGATGCCCTTCGTCGGCGGAATCGTGGTCCGAGTCGCCCTCGCCATGCGCGTCTCCGTCCGCATCTCCTCCGTCCGCCGACCCCACGTCGCCGTCCGTGTCGGCCACCGCCACCTCGTGGTCGACATGGTGGTCCGCGCCGCCGGCATCCGCATCATGATCATGGCCGGCATCCCCGTGGTCGTGGTCGCCGTCGTGGTCGCCATCATCCCCCGCTCCATGGGAGGAGATGCTGCTGAGCAGGGAAACGACCACCATGCCGCCCCCCAGCACCGTCGACCAGATGTACAAAGCCAACATGGATCTACCTCCGGCGCCTTCCGGGCGCCCCGCTCGGGTTCACGCGGATGATTGTGTTCGAGGCCGGATAAAGCAAATGCCGGACCGTCGGTACATAAGCGGGTGTCCAGCCGCAAATCCCTTGCGGACAAGGGCTCAGTGCGCCGATCGGGGGGTGAGCGCGGACGGGAAGGCCCGGCGACGTACGAAGTTGCACGACTGCGCCCCCGCCGCGCCTCCGGCTGCGGGGCAGGGATCGCCGACCCATGCTAGAGCATGGCACCCGGATTGTCGAGCGAATTCGCGGGGGGTACGGTCGCCGGGACGTGCGGAGGTTCCGGCCCGGCCCCTTGCCGAAGCGGATCCGCGCGCCTCGACCCGCGATCGACCCGCGCCGGGTTTCGGCAACGCCCGAATGCGCGGAATGGACGGGGCCGATCCCGGTATTTCACCCGGCCCCGGGGTTTCCGCGAACCCGCGATCCGACTGGGGCGTCCAAGGTACATCCCCCTCGGCACCCGCGATGGACGGCAAGGAGGATCCCATGCGTCGTGACCCCACGAACGGCCGGCTTTGGCAATTCCTGACCCTGACCTGCACCCTGCTCCTCGTGACCCCCGCTCGCCTGCCCGCGGAGGAGTGGACCTACACCGACCCCTCCGGCCACAACGGGGCGGTGATTCTGAACGACACGATGACCCTCCAGTGCGGCGCGCGGATGAATCAGTGGGTCGGGGAGAATCGTGCGCCTCGGTTGCTGAGACCGTCCGAGGGGCCGTACTGGTCGTTCGAGGTCGACCTGACCACGCAGGGCAAGCGGGACACGGCCGCGGGGCTCCTCGTCTATCGGGACGAGAAGAACTGGATCGGGTGGGGGATCCTGCACGGCTCTACCCTGGATGCCGGGGGAGTCCTGGGGAATCGCGCGCGACCGTCGCTGGTCAGCCGCGGGGTCCTCGCGCAGGGCCTGCGCATCGATCGGAAGGGAAACCGGTACGAGTTCTTCCTGAAGGAAGGATCGGAGTGGCGGCTTGCCGGGATCTACGCGGACGTGGAGGGCGACCTGGGAGCGGCGCCGCGCGTGGGCGTCTTTGCGAAGTCCTGGGGCCGCGGCGCGCCGTTTTCCACGGTGTTCCGCGGCTGGCGCCATGCGGGACTTCCCCTGCCGAACCTGAACGGTGTTTCCGCTTGGGGAGCGTCGAGTTCCTACCCCGGCTGGGGGCCGGATCGGATCCTGGCGGGCGGGACCTGGTGTTCGGCCGCGGGGACCTCGCTGCCCCATTGGCTCGAGCTGAAGTTGCCCCCCCACTCCCAGGTGGCCGCCATCGAGTTCGACAACCGGGTGGACGGCGCCCAGCGTCACCCGGGAATCGAGGCCCGGCAGATGCGCATCTACGTCCAGCGCGAGGATGACGATTTCCGTCTCCATCCGATCGGGGAAATCGAGCTCGCCGCGGGGCGCGCCGGGCAGCGTTTCCTGCTGCCCTCGCCGGTTTCCGCGGACCGGATTCGCCTGGAAGCGGTGTCGAACCATGGCAACGCCGAGTGGACGGAGGTGGGGCCGATTTCGATTCTCGGCTGGCAGGACGCGGCCCGTCCGTAGGCCGGGCGGGGATGGAACGCGGCACGGCTACAGCACGGGCGGGTCCGGCGTGGCCCCTGCCCCGGGGAGCCCCGTCGCGGGGGCGGACGGCGGCGGGGTCGGCGGCGGTTGGGGATCGGGGATCCCCCCGCGCCGGCCCCACCGGGCCAGCGCGACGTCGACTCCCCACACGGCTCCGCCGACCACGGGCAGAATCACGATCAGGGTCGGCTTCCAGATCACCACGCCGCCGATCGCTCCGAGCAGCCCGCCTGCCAGCGTGATGAAACCCAGCTGCCGCTCGGTGGTGTTGCGCACCGTCCGCTCGAGGTACTCGTTGGATAGTCCGTTCAGCCGCTGCATGACGATGTCTCTCACGTTCAGGCTGCGGACGAAACCGGTCACCGCGCGGGTCACCACCTGGGTGATCACCCCTTCCTGCTCGCTCAGATAGGCGGGCAGCTGCTCCATCGTCTGGTCGAGCCGGCCGAAGAAGTGCGGCACGGCGGCCGGGATCTCGCGGATGACTTCCTCCAGGTGTCGCATGACTTCGTCCCGCACCTGTTCCCGCCACAGCGGCTTGAGGACCTCGACCATCTTCCCCTTCATGTCGCGACCGGTCCATTGATCGAGTCCCTGATTCAGGCGCATTTCGACCATGGCGCGGAGGCGTCCGCGGAATTCCGGCGAGCGGATGATGCGGTGGACGTAGGTCAGGGTCAGGTCCTGCAGGTCCTTGCGGAACTCGGCGCTCTGCAGCACCGTGCGCACCGCCGCGATCTGCTCCCGCGCGGCCTTGCGCACCAATCCGGAGCGCTCGATTTCCTGGTGCAGGATCTCCTCGGAGATCAGATTGTCCACCACGGCGCGGGAGATGTTGGCGAAAAACTCCTCCCGCTTCCGTGGGATCAGTCCGTGCCCGAGCAGAGGGCGGGGTTCGAGCGGACGGAACAGCATGAAGACGGCGAGCCAATTGGTGCCCCAGCCGATGAGGCCGCTGACGGAGATCGTGCGGAGGAGGGCGTCGTAGTCGAGGAAGAACGACAGGAGAAACAGGAGCCCCATGGTTGCGCCGAAGATCTTGTCGGTCAGGCTGGCCAGCGTGACCGGTCGGGGCCGGGCGGGGCCGGCCGGTTTCGGCGCGCTCTCGCCGGCGTCGGCGAGGACGGGCGACACCCATCGCTCGGCGAAATCTTCGACCGTGAGCGGCCGGTCGGGTCCGCCGCCGCCGGCAGGAGTCGGTGGGGCGACCGCGGCCGGTGCGCCCGGCGCAGGGGGCGCAGCGGCGGCATCCAGGGCCGCCGCGCGGTCGGATACGGTCTCCGCGGGGACGGCGGCGTCGGCGGCCGCCCGTTCGCGCTCCTCGCGGGACTCGCGGATGCGTTGGGCGGCCTTGCGGACCGCCAATCCGCCGACGAACGTCGCCGCGGGGATGATCAGCCACCACACGGATCGGGCTCCCTCCGGTGCTGCGCCCCGGGGGCGCGCCCACCCGCTCAGCGCTGGCGGGTCCACTCGTCGAACCGGGGATCCCCCTGGAGGCCGGTCAAGCGGGGCTCCTTGGCGACGACGTCCCGGAAATCCTGGAATCCGAGGCGCAAGGCCGACTCCACATGGTCCACGGCCCGCGACTTGTCCCCGCGAAGGGCGTGATAGCACGCCAGGTAATAGTGGGTCAAGCCCGCCTCCGGCTCGCGGCGAAGCGAATCTTCCAGGAGGCGGCCGGCTTCCTCGAAATTCCCCTGGTCGAAACGCAGGCCCCCGAGGAGCGTGTAGGCGAGGGTGAAGTCGGGATTCATCTCCAGCGCGCGTTTGAGCCTTGCTTCGGCCTCCTCCACGTTCCCCTTCGCCATCAATTCCACATACGCGCGGAGGAAATGGAAGGCGGGCTCCTCGTCGAGTCGCTCCGCCAGAGCCAGGATCTGCTGCATGAGGAACTGAATCCCCATGGGGAACTTCGCCATCAGGCGCAGGGAGTTGCAGTGGATCTTCACGCCCAGGCGCGCATCCAGTTCGAGGGCGCGCATGTAGTCGAGCATGCCCTGCTCGTACCGGCGCATGTCGATCGCCGCCTCCGCGCGCTGCTCGTACGCCGCCCCGGAGCGGGGATGCTCGTCGATGGCGCGGGAGGCGAGCAGGTGCGCCAGGGTCGGCTGTTCCAGGCGACGCGCGTGATAGGCGGTGTTGATCAGGCGGGAGTGTCGGAGCGGGTCGGGAGGCGCGGCCCTGCCGCGCGCCAGGTCTTGCGCCTCCGCGTCGCGACGTCCCTGTCGTCGCTGCAGGACCGCGCGGTGTCGCCAGGCGGGCGGCAGATCGGGATCGAGCGAGATCGCGCGGTCGAAGTCGGCGAGCGCCTCGGCGTCGGCCCGTTCGCGCGCGTGGAGGAGGCCCGAGAGATCGTGAAGCCGGGCCGCCCCGGGGAGCCATTGCAGACCCTCGTCGAGCAAGGCCCTCGCGGCGCGCGGGTCGCGCAGGTCGGGGACCTCGACGAGGAGGAAACCGGCCCCCAGCCAGGCATCGAGCACGAGCGGGTTGGCGGCGAGGGCTTCCCGATAGGCCGTCAGCGCGTCGCGCCAGAGGCAGCGGTCGAACAAGGCGTCGCCGAGGCGGGCGAGGGTCTGCCCGTCGGTCGGCTGGATCAGGAGCGCCTGGACGCAGTAGCGCGACGCGGAATCGAGCGAATCGAGGCGGGGAGTCCGGTCGACCACTTCCCCTTTGCGGTTGTGAAGGAGAAAGAGGGCTTCGGCCCTCTCGATCGCGCGCAGGGCGGCTCGGGGGGACCGGTCGCGCCGGGCCAGGGCGGCGGCGAAATCGGCGCGAGCTCCTTCGCGGTCTCCGGAGGCCCGCCGCGCCGCGCCCCGGCGGGCCAGGGCCTCGGGATGGTCCGGGGCGGCCGCCAGCAACCGGTCCAGCAAGTCGCGGGACTCGTTTGCCCTCCCCTGCGCCAGCAACGCCTGGGCCCGGACGCAGGTCAGCTCCGGCGGGCAGTCCTCTCCTTGCGGTGCGCGGGCGACCGATTCCGCCTCTTCCCAGGCCGCGGTGCGGGCCAGCGTCCGGGCGAGCAGCAGCCTCGCGTCGGGGTCGCCCGGCGCCAGCGTGCGGGCCTTGCGGGCGTACTCCAGGGCCGGCTTCGGGGGGGCGATCGCCGCTCGGACGATCCACGGACGGTGCCAACCGGGGGCCTCCGCGGCGGCGGCTTCGAGATCGGCGAGTGCGTCATCGAAGTCCAGGCGTTCGAGGCGCGCCTGGGCGAGCGCGACGCGGGGGCGCGGATCGTGCGGATCGAGCGCATGCGCTTCGACCAGGGGTTCCAAAGCCGCTGCCGGATCGCCGCAGGCCAGTTCCGCCCGGCCGAGGACCTCGAGCAGGCGAGCATCGTTCCCGAATCGGCGGCGCGCGTCGCGGCAGGTATCGCGCGCCTCCGCCGCAAGCCCCCGGGCCAGCAACACCGCTCCGCGCGCCGCCGCCGTCGCGCGCGCGAGGTCCGGCGTGAGATCGTCGGGAAGCCCGGCCAGCGCCCGATCCGCCGCCTCCGGATCTCCGGCCTCGGCCAGCAGCAGCGCCAGCGAGATGGCGATCGACGGTTCGCCGGCGTCGAGCCGGAGGGCCAGGCGCGTATCCTCGAGGGCGGCGTCCCATTCGCCGCGGGACGCTCGAACGTGCCCGCGCTCGAGCGCGGCCTCCCAACGGCGCGGGTCGAGCGTCAGGGCGCGATCGTAGTCGGCGATTGCCTCGTCTCGCCGGCCCAGCCGATGGAGCATCCGCGCGCGGGCCAGATGGGCGGGCGGGTACCGGGGAGCCGTCTGCAGCAGTTCGTCCACCGCGGCGATCGCCTGATCGGGCTTGCCCTGCGCGAACAGGGAGGAGGCCCGGTTGAGCACGCCCGAGTGGGCGCGTTCGGCGACGCGCGCGGCCCAGGCGAAGCCCAGCCCCGCCGACGCGACGAGGAAGGCAGCCAGCCACGCCCCCGCGGCCACCGGATGCCGCCGGACCCGCCGGACCACGCGAGACACCGGACCCATCGGACGGGCGAGGATCGGGTCCCCGGCCAGATATCGCTCGAGGTCCTGCTTCAACTCCAGCGCGGTGTCGTACCGGCGTTCCGGTTCCTTCGACACCGATTTCATGCAGATCGTTTCCAGGTCCACCGCCAGGGCCGGGACATGCCGGCGCAGGGGCAGCGGATCTTCGAAGAGCACGCGGCGCAGGAGGAGGGCCACCGAATCGCCTTCGAAGATCGGCTTTCCGGAAAGCAGTTCGTAGAGGCAGGCCCCCAGGGAGTAGACGTCCGAGCGCCGGTCGATCGAATCGTTGCGTCCGTCGGCCTGCTCGGGGGACATGTATCGTGGGGTACCCAGGATTTGCCCCGATCCCGTGAGGGAGCCCTGCTGTTCGTCCCGCACGAGCCCGAAGTCGGTGATGAGGACGCGCCCCGTGGGGTCGAGCATCAGGTTCGCGGGCTTGATGTCCCGGTGGACGAGTCCGTTCTCGTGGGCGTAGTGGAGGGCGTCTGCGGCCTCGATGACGAGGCGGGCCGCCTCGTGGGGGGCGAAGCGCCGTTCGCCGGCCAGGGCGGCGAGCGACTTGCCCTCGACGAACTCCATGGCGTAGAAGTAGGCGCCCCCGGACTCGCCGGCGCCGTAGACGCGGACGATGCCCGGGTGGGAAAGCCGGGCGGCGGCGCTGGCCTCCCGACGGAAGCGTTCGACTTTCGCCGTGTCCTCGCCGATCGACAGCAGGACCTTGACGGCGACCCGCCGCTGGAGCGGTTCCTGGATCGCCTCGTAGACCACGCCCATGCCGCCCCGGCCGACTTCTCGGAGGATCCGATAGTCGCCCACTCGTCCCGGCGCTTCGCCGGCACGGGCGGGCACGACGACGGCCTTCCCCGGGGAGGTTTCCAGGATCGTGGGGTCGTTGGGGCGCCGGACGCCCCCGTCCGGGGACTCGCCGGTCGCGCCCGCGAGCGTATCGTCGGCGTGCGATCCGGTCGCGTCGTGCCGCGCGCGGGTTTCCGCGCCCCCGTCGGCCGGGACCGGCGCGTTCAGGGCGGCGCCGGCCATCGTCTCCGATTCGTCTCCGCGCGGCGCCAGGCGGGCGAGCCGTTCGGCGTCCGCCGGCCGGAGGAAGCCCTGATCCTCGAGGAGGTGGAGCAGATCGACGGCGACCCCGAGCTCCTCGATGCGGCGCTGCAGTTCGAGGCATTGCTCGATTTCGGCCCGGGCGCACAGTCCGCCCGCGAGGGCCTCCCGCTCCACCCGGGCATCCCGGAGCCGGGTCTGCGCGAACTTGTCCATGGATTTCGCCTCGATCGTCCGGATGGGCGGAACCCCGGTCGCCCGGGGCGCGGCCTCCCCTTCCCGCCGATCCGGCATGCACTCCCCGGCCTGCCGGTTCGCGAACGTTCCGGTGCGCCTCCGCGCGCCGGGTTCACGGACGAACGAAGCCTAGCCCGGATTATTCATGAAGCCGCGCCAGCGGCTTCGTGAAAAATCCGCC
>CAZWCX010000067.1:0-39204 GCA_964632945.1 uncultured Planctomycetia bacterium
CGTGGTGATGTTCGAGTTGCTGACCGGGCAGAACCTGTTCGGCTCGGACAAGACGAGCGTGATCCTCGAGAACGTGATTTGTCGCGAGATTCCGAAGCCGTCGACGATCAATTCCGAGATTCCGCGCGAATTGGAAGGCGTCATGCTGAAGGCCGTGGAGCGCAACACCAACAAGCGCTTCCAGGATGCCGGGCGCATGGGGTACGAGCTCGAGTACTTCATGTATCACGACAAGTTCGGTCCCACGAACGTGACGCTCGAAAAGTACATGACGCGGATCTTCCCCGAGCTGTTCCGGGCGGTACGCCCGCGCACGGACAAGGAAGGCGGGACGGACACCGAGGGAACCACCGCGATCATGGAGCGGTAATGGCCGTCCGCGCGGACCCGACGCGGGACGTCCGGGTCCTCCCCCGTCCGCGGTCCGACCGCGAAGTTCCGCGCCCCGGTGTCTCCGAACCGCACCCGGATCGGGCCGTCGACGCCGGACGCGGGGGTCGTCGGGGAGGATCCGACCGATGAATTCCTCCTTTGCCGCGGCCCGCCGGTCGCCGACCTACCTGGAAAAGCGGCGTCGGGCGCGGATCGCCCTGGGGGCCTGCGTCGTCCTGCTCTTCCTCGGCTACGCCTACCTCTCCTTTCTGGAGGCGTTCCTCGCCCCGTTCCTGATCCCGGCCGGCGACCGGATCTTCCTGCTCTACGAAGCGGCGGTCCCGCACGAGGGGGACTGGAGTTTCTACCTGCGGGAACGCGCCCCGGGCGGCGAGTGGCAGCCGGAGCGCCGATTCCAGGGCGAAGTGCGCGGGGCCGTGGGGGCGAACGAGGATCTGTGGGTCTTCTACCGGCGCACCGGGTCGGTCTACCGGGGCGGCAAGCAGGTGGCGGCCTACGATCTCGGGATTCCGTGGGACGTCCAGGCGGTGGTGCCGGCGGCCGACTCTGCCGCGACCGACGGGGCGCGCCGCTTTCTCGTCTTCGGCTTCGACTCGGACCACATCCTGCGCGCGGCCGAGCTCACCGGGCCGCGTCCCGGGGAACGCCGCAGCGAACTTCCCGGCCGGCCGCTCGCGGCCTCGCCGGCGCGCGCCGCCTCCCCGGACCGGATGCAGGCTGCGCGTTGCGGCGACTCCGTGCTGGTGGCCTGGACGAGAGACGCCCGCGCGGAGACCCCCGCCCCACGGGCGGACGAGAATGCCATCCCCGCCGAGGAGAGCGGCGGCCCCTGGAGCCTCCAGGCCTGCCGATTCGACGGGGAACGCTTCCACCCGGTTCCCCCGTTGCCCCTCGGCAGCACGCGCACCTTTTCGCTGTTTCCGCTCCGCTCCGCCGCCGCGCTTCTCACCGTGCCGGAAGAGTGGAAGGACGGCCCGCAAGTCCGTCTTCGCCTGCGCCGTTTCCCCGGGACGTCGTGGGACGAGGCGGTCGACCTGCGCGTGACGGACCCGCGCTGGTTCGGCCGCCGGGTCCTCGACGTGAGCCTGTGCGCGACGGAAGACCAGGCCCTCCTGGTGCTCTCGCGCGCAGCCGGGTTGGAGCTCACCTCCACCAACCTCGATCCGCTGGCGCGCGGCGAATCGGCGCAGTTCCCCCCGCCCCAGCCGGTCAGCCCGGTCGGCTCGTTCGGCCGCCCCGAGGTGCTCGCCTGGCTCGTGACGCTGCTTTTCGTCGCCCTGGCCATGGTCTTCCTCGGCGTGTCGCTCCTGACCGAGCGGATCCGCCCCGCCGTCCCCCCGCCGGGCACGCCTCCGGTCGTGACCGCCCCCTGGTGGACCCGCGGGCTGGCCTACGTCCTCGACGCCTGCGCCCTCGCCCCGGTCGTCCTCGTCGTCCTGTGGGCCTGCGGCTTCTCCGCCCTCGGGATCGAGCGCCTCGACGGCGGGCCGCTGCTCCTGGCCACGCTCCTGACCGACCTGACGATCATGACCTACGCGGCGGTGTGCGAGGGCCTGTGGGGCCGGACCCTGGGCAAGCGCCTCCTCGGCCTCCACGTCCTGACCGAAGAGGGGGGCCGCATCGGCTGGCGTCACGCCATCCTGCGCAATCTGGTGCGGCCGATCGACGGGGTCGGTCCGCAGTGCCTGATCGGATTGCTGTTCATCCTCTCCACGCGCCACGCGCAGCGGCTGGGGGACATCCTCGCCGGAACGGTCGTTTCCCGGCAGGCGCCGCACTGGTACGCGTAGACGGCGTGCCCCGCCTGCGGCCCGCCGGATCGCACATCACCGGAGCGGCGCAGTCCAGCCCCGGCCGAGGGCGAGCGAGACCGCCGACAGCACCGCGGCCGCCGCGGCCAACGCCATCGCCGCGAGGATATGCCGCGGCGGCGCCACGCGGGTTCGATTCTCATTGCGCTGGACGGCGTAGAGGACGAATCCGAGGAAGGGCAGGATCAGGCTGACGAAACTCCAACTCCCCGCCGACATGCGGAGAAATCCGGGGGTCTTCGGCTTGCTCCGGAACCCGCTGGCGCGCGCGTCCCAATAGACGAACATCGCCACCAGCAGAAGCAGAAGCGGCACCAGCGCCCATTCCCGGAGGATCGGATCCAGGGTCAGCCCGATCAGGATGAGAAAGAGGCAACCCGGCAGCTCCGGTTGGGTCGGATCGATCTCCTGCCCCTCCTGCGGGGAGGCGAGCAGGATCCGGTCTTCGGGGTCGCTCCGCCACAGCGCTTCCAAGTGGATTGCCAAGCGGGCGAAGCTGTTCAGGATCCGCCGGCGGGCGACCACCCCCGCGATCAGGAGGGAAAAGAGGAAGACCACCGGCGCCACCCAGGGATCCTGAAGCAATCCGACGACCGCGCTCACGGGCGCCACGATGAACAGGAAAAGGACGGCGCCCACGGCCACGAGGCGCAGGTACGTCATCCCCAGTAGAACGGGGAGCTGCCGCCACTGCCATGCCCCATCCAGCGTGGTCGCGACGACGAGCAGGAACAGAATCGGTCCCGACAGGAGGACCAAGAGGTCCGTCGCGAGGAATGCGGTGTAGCCCGGGCCCCACCGGATCTCGCGGGAGAGGAAGAGCAGGAGATGATCCAAGAGCCGCGCGGCCAGCAGCGCCGCGACGAGCCGGCCGAAGGGCCCGGCCAGCGCGAAGACCTTGCCGGCGAGCCACTGCTCCGGCGGAAAGCCGGTGAGCAGGAGCATTTCCCCCGTGCCGTGCGTCTGTTCCTCGACCAGGGCGGTCCCGAGCAGAAGCGGCGGGAGAAACAGAATGAGCCCCAGGGCGAAGCCGTGGTGCACGTACGCGAGGAAAGTCTCCGGGACGGCCGGGCGTCCGCTGCCCAGCGCGACCCCCCAGCGGAGGAGGAGAAACACGAAGCAGAGCGCGGACACCGCCGTCAGCACCCGGGACGCGAGACCGCCGCGAAGCCGTTCGCGCTCGTAGACCGGGTTGCTGCGAAGGGCGGACCAGCCCATACCGGGACACTCCCTCCCAGACGGGACCGTCCGGCCCTCCCGGGTCCGGGCTCGGCGGAGCCGGGAACCGGGAACCCGTTCCCCCGGGGGCGCGCGTGCGGGCCCGACGCGGAGACTCTAGCCGATCGGCGGCGAAATGGCAACGTCACCGGCGTCGGAGCCGCCGAGGAAGGGCGGGACTCGCGCGGGCGCCGACCCGGGCTACTCCTTTCGCAGGGCCGACTCCGGAGCCTCCGCGCACAGGGCCGCGTGAAGGGTCCGGGGTGCGCCTTCCCCCGCCTCGATCAGGCCGAGCGCCGCATTCATGCCCCGAAGGAGCCCCGGATCGGTTTCGCGTTCGCCATGCGCCATGAGCTCGGACAGGGCGGCAACCCCCTCGGCGAGGACGAGCACGCGCAGGAGGAGGGAGCGGATGGCGGCGTCGGACTCGACCTCCAGCCGTTCCGACAGTCCGGCGGCCTCCGCCGTCCCGATCCCCGCGAAACCGCGACCGGTGTCCTCGGCGCCGGGACGGAGCAACGCCCGCTCGAGGGCTTCGCCGGCGCTTCGGCGCACGAGGGGCGAGGGGTCCTCCGCAAGGACGTCCAGGGGCAGAGCGGGATCGCGAAACACCGCGGATCGTCCGTCCCACGCGCCGACCGCCGCGGCGCGCACGGCCGGGTCGGCGTGGCCGCGGGCGAGCGCGGCGATCGACTCCGCCGCCTCGGCCCCCCCGCCCTGCACCGCGAGGACGCGGAGCGCGCGGATGCGCACCTCGGGGTCGCTCTCCCCCGACACGGCGCGCAGCAGCCGGACCCGCCAGGCGGAGTCCTCCTCCGCGTCGATGCCGGGCCGCCAGGCCGCGATCGCCTCCGCCCGGACCCGGGCGGGCGCGCCCGAGTCGAGCAGTTCCCGCAGCGCGCGACTCCAGGCGACGGCCCCGTCGGACGACCCGCCCAGCGCCCGGAACCCCAGGTCGAACCACCATCCGGCCTCGCCGGCATCGCGCAGTTCGCGCGCGCGGCGGGTCCACGCCGCGCGCAGCGCCGGGTCGCCGCCCAGTTCGCCGGCGAGGCGCTGCTCCAGGTGCTGCGCCAACTCGAAGTCACCGCGCCCGCGCGCGCGCCGCAGGCCGCCGAGCAGCGCGGAAAGGCGGTCGTCCGCGGTCGACGGCGTGGCGGATCCTCGCGGTGCGGCCTCCGCCCGGAGCCCGCCGGCGCCCGCCGGCGCGCGCGCGTCGTCGTCCTCCTCACCGCGCGCGCGCGCGTGACGCCGGGCACCGGCGCCGGGAGGCCCTCCGGCGGGATGGCCGACGCCGTCGCCCGACCCATCGCACCGTTCCTGCGGATGCGGCGGAACCGCGCGCTTCGCCCGCGCGGCCCGATCCCCGCGACTCGCGGGCGGGATCGGGTCGGCGGCCCACCCGGCCGCGCCCCCGCGCCCGCCGCGAACGAACGCCGCCCCCGCAACGACGACCGCCAGCGCAACCCAAGCGAAAAGCGCCGCCCGCGCGTTACGGCTCATAGACGATCGTCAACAGCGGCCGGTGAGCCAACGTCGACGCCTCGCTGGAGAGGATTTTCGCGATCTTGTCGTCGTCCTCGTTGACCAGCAGCAACCCGGAGTTGCCCGCCGCTCCGTCCACCCACGCCTGCACGACCGACGGGTCCAGCGCCACGCTGAGCACGTCCAACCCGGACGCGGAGAAGCCGGAGAAGGTGAACGACTTGCCCGCGACGACGTCCGTGCCGTCGCCGCCCGCGCCCGGCGAGGCCCAGGGCAGGCCGAGGTCCCGCAGCAGCCAGGTGATCTTGGTCGGGCTCCAGCCGCCCTGCAGGTACCGCCCGCGGATCGTGAACCCCGCGTCCCACGTGTCGAACGCGAGCGTGAGCGTCGCCGATTTCACCTTCGCCCCGGCGGGCAGCGTCACGCCGTCGAAGCGCAGCCACGCCCGCGCCTCGTATCCGCCCGGGCCGGTGACCTCGTAGCAGGGCATCTCCCCGGTCGGGAAGGTCGCCCCGTGGCCGCCGTTCCAGGCCTCGTCGGCGTAGAGCGTGCTCACCGACACGTCCCGAGTGCCCGCGTAGCCGGCCACGCCGGTGCGGAAGGACACGGTCACGGTCGCCGGCGGCGGAGCGGCGGAAGCGGTTCCGGGGCCGGATTCATAGACGAGGGTGAGCGTGGGCCGGTGCGTCTTGACCGCCGCCTCGGCGGAGCGGAAGCGCAGGACTTTGCCGACGGCGCCGTTCACGAGGAGGACGCCCTGGTTCGCCGCCGGGTCATCCACCCAGGTCTGGACCATCGCGGGGTCGAGCGTCACCGTCATCGTCTGCTCGCCTTTCCCCTTGAAGCCCGAGAGGGTGAAGCCCTTCCCCGCCACGCGGTCCGTGCCTTCTCCCCCCGCTCCCGGCGCCGCCCAGGGCAGGCCGGCGGCCCGGTGCAGCCAGCCCGGATGGGGCGCGTCGGCGCCCCAGGCCGCTTTCAGGTAGCGACCGTGGACGGAGAACCCCTTGTCCCAGGTCACGGCCCGGAGGCGCAGCGTGGCCGACTTGACCTTGGCGCCGGCGGGCAGGCCGAGGTCGCCGAAGCGCACGAGGGCGCGCTTCTCGTATCCGCCGGGGCCCGCGATGGCAAAGCAGCTCAGGTCGTCGTCGCGCGTGGTCACTCCCTCCCCGGCGGTGGAGTCCAGGTATTGGGTGGAGATCGTCACGTCCCGCCCGCCCGCGTAGCCGTTGCGCCCCTGCCGGAAGACGGCGGTCACGGTCGCGACGTCGCCGCCGGCGCCGGCGGACACGGCAATCCCCACGGGCGCGGAGGTCGCCGTCGCGCCGGCGTCGTCGGTGGCTTTGGCGGTGAACGAGTACCCCCCTTCCGGCAGGCCGGAGAGCGCGATCGACCAGGGGGGGGCAACCGCGGTGGCGACGAGCGAGGTCCCGGAGAAGAACTCCACCTTGACGACCGAGCCGTCGGCGTCCGCCGCGGCGGCGACCAGGGTCACGGTCGCGGGCGCCGAGTAGGTCGCCCCCGGCGCGGGCGCGGTCAGCGCCACGGTGGGCGGCGCGTTGGCCGGGGCCGTCACGGTGACGTCGACGGGGGCCGAGTCCGCGGTCGCCCCGTCGTCGTCGGTGGCCCGCGCGGTAAGAACGTACGAGCCTGCGACCGCATCCGGCCAGGCGGCCGTGAACGGCGCGGTCGTGTCCTCGCCGATCTTGACGGTCCCGCGGAAGAACTCGACCTTGGCGACCGCGCCGTCGGCGTCGACGGCGACCGCCGCGAGCCCGATGGTCGAGCCCGCGGGGAAACTCGCGCCCGGCGAGGGGGCGCTGATCGACACCCCCGGGGGCGCGTTGGGCGCGGCGGTCACGGTGAAGGCGACCGGCGCGGAGACGGCCGTTGCGCCGTCGTCGTCGACGGCGACCGCGGTGAGCGAATGCGCCCCGGCGGGCAGGCCCGCGAGCGTGCCGCCGTAGGGGGGAGCGGTGTCTTCCGCGACTTCCACGCCGTCCACAAAGAACTCGACCTTGGCCACGAACCCGTCGGCATCGGTGGCGGTCGCGGCGAACGGGATGGCCGCCGTTGCGGCGAACGTCGCGCCCGGCGCCGGGGAGGTGATCGCCACCGCCGGCGGCGCGTTCGCCGGCGGCGCGCCGCCCGCGCCCTGCTTCATCAGCCAGGAGAGGCTGCCGGAGGTCCGATGCTCCCAGCCGTATTTTCGCCACGGGGAGACGCGATACGCGGTCAGGCCGCTGGCGGGGCCGGCCGGCCGGATCCAATGGTTCACCCCCCGGTCGTACGTCGCGTACAGCGAGGTCGCCTTGGCCTTCAGCGGCGCGTGGGGCGCACCCGTCAACTCGGCAAAGTAGTGCGCCCACGCCAGCGCGGCGGCGACTTCCAGGGCGTGCTCTTCGTCGCCGTATTCGGACGCGCCCACCGCGCCGCCGGCGAGCAGGGCGTAGACCGGCCGGTCGATCGGCCCGGCTGCGCCGTCGTACATCGGATCCGCCGCCGACACGACCGCGGCCGCGAGGAAGTGACCGACGCGACGCAGGAAGTGCGCGGTCGAGGCCGCGCCGTCGGTCGCGTACGCGCGCAGGACCGCATCGCCGATCAGGACCGTCATCCACGGCGACGCGCCCAGCGCCCCGTCGGCCCAGTCGCCGTCGTGCTGTGAGCCGTAGTGGTAGAGGCCCCCGTCGATCCGGTCGGCGGGGAGGGCGCCGCCGGCGCCGTCCTGGTGCCACTTCAAGTCGGCCAGGATCGCGGTCACCGAGGCCGCGTGGGACGACCCTCCGATGACCTCGTACGCGACCGCGTGGGCGAGCAGCTTGAACCCGGCGTTGCGTTCGGTCCAGAACCCGACCGTCGGAGACCACTTGTGCGCGGTCCCGGCGTGCGCGCCGAGCACCTGCCCGATCTGCACGAGGGCGAGGTCGTCGCCGGTGAGCCAGCGCAGATAGGCGAGGCATTCGTTGTAGGCGTACTTCGGGTCGCCGGGCTTGAGATCGAAGAAGCCGGAGGGCGCGATGTGCTTGCGGTAGAACTCGGCGTTGCGCACCGCCTCGCGGAGGGCCTTGGGAAAGCCGCTCCGGAAATGCAGGACGAACATCGCGGCGGCGCGGTCGTACAGCCAGGGCTCATACGCAGTGCGGAACGGGCAGCGGTTGGCCGCCGTGACCGCGGGGTCGTCCTCGTTGATGAGGGAGTAGAAGTTGTTTTTCGCCGCGCGCTCCGCCTCCTCGAACCCGGGCCAGGGGTCGCCCGCGTCCATGGCGGCGGGCGGGTCGCGGGGCTCGAGGACGGCGTCGGAGAACGGATCCATGCGCGTGGGCTTGAACAGCCCCTTGGCGAGGTGCGACTTGGGGAGGACGGCGTAGACATCGGGCTCGCTGACGCCGTCCGCGGCGCCGAAGGAGGCGTCGGCGACCGGGTGCCAGCCCGCGCGGGGGTCGATGAGGACCGGGACGTCGAGCGTGCGCAGCGCGCCCCCCCACTCCACGACCACCGTCTCGTGGCCGGGATGCGGGACGGCGAACGCGCGGTGGATCTGGATCCGGGCGACGCGGACGCTCGCGCCGTCGATCGCGGGATCCGCGCGATGGCGCCAGGGGGCGAGCAGGTCGACGTGCGCCGGGATCTCGACGCCGCCGGCGAGGACGCGCACGGAGGCCAGGCCCGCGGGGGTCACGGATCCGCGCGGGAACGGGACCCCGAACGTGACCAGGCGCGACGAACCCGGCGCGACGCCCTCCGTGGGGTAGAGGCGCACCTCGATCGACCCGGCCGGCTCGGCGGGGGCGTGGAACGGATCGACGGCGAAGGCCGGGGCCGCGGCCAAGGAGAGAATACCGACGACCAGGGCGGCCAGCCGGGAGCGCGGACCGGAAACCCGGAGATTCCGGGCGTCGGATTCGCGCCGCGCGACGCGGCAAGACGGGATGCGGGTGAACATGGCTACCTCCTCCTGCGGGGCGAATCCGCCCCTCCAGGGAGAGAATTGCGGTGGCGTCGAGGAAGTTTTCGGCGGCGGGCGGAATCTCTCCGCCCCCGGAAGCCGGCGCCGCCTTCTCGACGGGCATGGGTCCCCCGCCCGACCCCGCACCCGGGGTTCGCCCCCGGGTTGACGGGGGAACCCGCAGGCGGATACACTCCTGATCGGCGATTCGAGGGACACTCGCGCCGATCCCCCCGCCCGCACCCGTGCCGGCCGAAGGAGCGGGGGGATCGCGGATCGGGAGGTCGTCCGCGGGCCCGGGGAACCGGCCGGTGGCACGGCCGCCGGATAGGGCGGCTCTCGCACCTCCCTGCAGCGGCCGCCCACGGCCGGTCGGGACTCCGGCCCAGGGACCGACGGGGGGAGACGGAAAGTACGAAACGCGCTCGACGCCCCAGACCGGAGGTACGCATGACTCCGCATGATCCCGAGGAATTCCGCACCGCCCACGCCATCCGGGACGCGCTTCCCACCCGGGTTCATGCGGAGATGCTGTTCGACCAGGTCGCGGACCTCCTGGGACCCGCCGCGTGGATCGACACCTTCAACCAGGGGAAGCGTCGGGAGCTTTGCCGCCGGGACCCGCGCGACCCGGACCGGATCATTCCCTGGCCCCTCGTCATGCTGGGAATCGGCGGACGCCTCTCGACCATCATCGGCGGGCCGCAGATCCCCCCGTCGCGACCCGGGAGGGCGCCGCGACTCCACGGCCTCGGACCCGGCGAAATCTGTCTTCAAGACGGACCCCATGCGATCATCGTGACGTACGGCGAGGACGGCCGCTGGGCGGAAGTCCTGCGCCAGGGTCCCCCCGAAACGCACGCGGCCGCAGGGGCGGCGCTCTCCCGAAAGTCGGCCCCGCCCGTCGAGATCCTCGCGGAGTACGCCGCGGGCCTGGACGCCGGGCGCCACGGTCCCGGACGGCTGCTCCTGCCCCTCCCCTTCCCGGACGGCGCGCGGGCCCTGTGGATGCACGGACGAAGGCTCCTGTGCGATGCCCTCTACACGGGGCGAATCCCCGACGAGGCGGCGTGGGCGGTATCCGATTCGTTCACCGGCGATGCCGTCGCGTGGGGGGGAACGCCCGGCGAGGCGCTCTCGGCCTGGCGCGCCGAGGTCGAGCGCGTGCGCCCGTGGACGCCGAAGCCGGAAGCGCCGCCGCCGATTCCGAATCGGGAGGGCCCCCAGGAGGATGGGAAGATCGTGCTGATCGGCCCGTCGGCCGACACCCCCATGCCCGATCGATCCCCCGCCCACACCCCGGCCGTCCTGGTTTCGCTCGCGCCCCCTCCCGACACGCCTCCGCCCGTGGGAACCTGGAAACGCATGCTGGGGAACCAGGGAGCGACGACCCGGCATCTCTTCCGCCCCGATCCGGGCGGATTCACGCTCTTCGGGGAACGCCTCCTCTCCGTACTCCCGCTCGCGGAAATCGACGCGCGGATGGACCGGGCCGATGCCGCCCGCGATGCGCTCAAGATCGAGTTTCCTTCCTGGCCGGACGACCGGCCGCCGCTCACCTGCTTCGGGAGGGTCTACCGCCTGGTCGACGACGCGACGGGAACGGTGGTCGAACCGTTCCTGGAAGGGCAGTCCGGCCGCGCGGTCTTCCAGGCGAGCGAGTATGACGGCGACTTGCTCCAGTGGCGCGCGCTGCGGGTCCGTTGGGAGCAGCCCTGACCCGGGGCGGGCGGGCGGCCTGCCGGCCTGCCGCCGGGATGGGAAGGAGTCGCGCGCGCCGGCGCGGGTGATATACTCCACAGGCAACGCCCCGCCTCCGGAGCCGCGCCGCCCATGTCGACCGAATCTGCCGAACCGTCGGACCCTCGCGACCCGCCCGTTGTGGACGACACCGCGGTGCCCCGGACCGCCGGCGGCGACACCTCCCTCCTGCGGAACGCCCTGCTCGAAGGCGGCGCCCTCGCCGCGGACGGGGACGAGCCGGAACGCCGCGTCGCGTGCGCCCGCTGCGGACGACCCGCCCGCCCCGCCGCCGAGGCCGACGCCCCCGCTCTCTGCGCCGCGTGCGCGACCCCGCGCCCGCCGATCGGCGACCGGGAAGACGCCTCCACGCAGGCCGGTCCGGCCCGCGGCCTCGCCACGCCCGGCGACACGATCCTTCCCGGCGTCGCCCCTCCCTCCGACGCGCCGGGGGACCCTGCGGAGGGACGCTTCGGCCGCTTCCGGATCCTGCGCGAACTCGGCCGGGGCGGGATGGGGGTCGTCTTCCAGGCCTGGGATCCGCAGTTGCAACGCACCGTCGCCCTCAAGCTCCTCCGCCGCAACGACGACCCCGAGATGACCGAGCGGTTCCTCCGCGAGGCCCGCGCCTCGGCCACCCTCGACCATCCCGGCATCGTCCCCATCCACGAAGTCAACGTCCACGCAGGCACGCCCTACTACGTCATGGCGTTCGTCGACGGACCCACGCTCGGCGACGTGATCCGGCGCGGCGAGCACTCGGGGATGCGCGCGCGCGCCCGGCTCGTGCGGGAGGCGGCCGAGGCGGTCGCCCACGCGCACGCGCGCGGCGTGATCCACCGCGACCTCAAGCCCTCGAACATCCTGCTCGACGAACAGGGGCGCACCCATGTCGTGGACTTCGGCCTCGCCAAGCGGCTCGACCAGGAGGACCGGCTCACCTCGACCGGCGACCTGCTCGGCACGCCGCACTACATGCCGCCCGAGCAACTGACCGGCCGGGTCGACGAGATGGGGCCGGCCTCGGACGTCTACGCGCTGGGAGTGGTGCTGTACGAGGCGGTCACCGGCCGCCTGCCGTTCGACGGGCGGACGGCGGCGGAGGTGATTGCGCACTCGCTGGCGCGGGAGCCCCGGAGCCCGCGCGCGTGCGACCGGCGGGTGCCGCTCGACCTGGAGACGATCTGCCTGACGGCGCTGGCGAAGGATCCGGCGCGCCGCTATCCCTCGGCGCGCGAGTTTGCCGACGACCTCGATCGGTTCCTCGCCGGCGAGGCGATCTCGGCCCGGCGCGAGGGGGCGGTGGAGCGGGCGTGGCGCGGGTTGAAGCGCCGCCCGGGCGTGGTCGCGGCTGCGGGGATCGCGGTCCTTTCGCTCGGTTTCGCGGCGGTGTCGGAGTGGGAGTCGGCTCGGCGTCGCGTGGAGCAGGAACGGGTGGAGCGGGAATTCGTCGCGCACCTGCGCGACCTGTCCGCGACGAACCTGGACGCGGCGCTGTCGCTGCGCCGGGCCGGCATCGGCGGCGACGTGGCGGGCCGCTTCCTCGCCCGGCTGGAGGCGGCCGCGCGCGAGGTCGACCGCCGCGCCCCCGGACGCGCCGAACCCGCCTACCACCTCGGACGCATGTACCGGGCCCTTTTGCGCTTCGAGGAGGCCGGGCGCGAACAGGACCGCGCGCTCGCGCAGGACCCGGAGTTCGTCCCGGCCCGGTACGAGCGCGCGGTCCTCGACGCGCGGGAGTATCGGCGGCGCCTGGCGCGCCTGCGGACGGAGTGGGAGCGGCGCGAGGGCCGGCGCCTGGCCGAGTCGGGAGCGCTCGCGGAAGCCGGTCTGGGAGCGCGACGGCTGCCGCAACCGCCTGCCGCGGCCGCCCTGGCCGGGGCCGATGCCGGGGCGGGCGCCCTGCGCGACCGGATCCTCGCCGGACTCGCGGCCCTGGAGCGTCGGCTCGGCGGCGAGGCGCCGCTTCCCCCCGGCGCGTCCCCCGGCATGCTTCCCTGCGCGCGCGGGCTCTTCCTTCTCTACGGCGGCCGGGACGAGGATCGCCGGGAGGCGATGCGGCTGCTGGAGCACGCCCTGGAGCGCGACCCGTTCCTGGAGGAGGCGTACGAGGGGCTTGCCGGGGTCTATCTCGAGGACGGCCGATTCCCCGAGGCCGAGGCGGTGTTCACGCGCGGGTTGGAGGCGGATCGCGGCTTTCTCCCGTTCCGGCTCGGTCGCGGGGAAGCGCGGTACCGCCGGGGCGAGCGGGAGAATCGGACGGGAGGCGATCCGCAGCCGGCGTTCGAGGGGGCGGCGGAGGACTTCACGGCCGCGCTGGTCCTGGCGCCGCGCTCGGCGGAGGCGCGGCTCGGGCGGGGGCGTGCGCTGGCGGCGCTGGCCGACCGGTTGGGGGACGCCGGGGAGGACGCCGCGCCGCGCTTTCGGCAGGCGATCGACGACCTGACCGCGGCCCTGGCGATCGATGCCGGGCTGGCCGACGCCTGGCGGGCGCGCGGATGGGCGGAGGCGGCGCTCGGCTACCAGGAAAGCGACCGCGGCGGCGATCCCCGGGAGCGCTACGCGCGAGCCGACGCCGACTTCGAGACCGCGCTCGGGCAAGACCCCGAGTCTGCGATCGCGCATCGCGAGCGCGCGGACCTGCAGCGCTGGTGGGCGCTCTACACGAAGAGCCGGGGCGAGGACCCGACGGAGCACTATCGCCTGGCCCTCGCCGGCTACTCGCGCGCGCTCGAACTCGACCCGCTCGATCGCCTCGCGTGGCGACGGCGCGCCGGGGTGCGCTTCACCTGGGCCAACTGGCGCAAGGGGCGGGGCGAGCCGGGAACCGAAGGGTTCGGGGACGCGGAGGCCGACCTGGAAAAGGCGCTCGAACTCGCGCCGACGGATGCCGGGACCTGGGGAGACCTGGGGCAAGTGAGGCTTTTCCGCGGCGGCCTGGCGGCGGAACGGGGGATCGACCCGATCGAACATTATCGCGGGTCCCTCGAGTGCACCGAACGTGCGCTGGCGGCGAATCCCGCGTCGGCCGGGGCCTGGCTGGCGCGCGCGCTGGCGAATCTGTGGTGGGCGGAGCGGCTGGTGGAGACCGGGGAGGATCCGGAGTCGCGGCTGGCGGACGCGGAGGCCGGCCTGGAGCGCGCGCAGGCGCTGTCGCCGCGCGCGTACGAGGTCTGGGAGACGCGCGCGGAGGCGCAGGGGTTGCGGGCGCGGGTGCGCGAGCGCGCGGGGGAGGATCCCGGGCCGTGGCTGGAGCGCGCGCTCGCGGACGCCGGTGCGGCGCTGGCGGAGAACCCGCAGGCGGCGGGGGCGTGGATGCAGCGGGGCGCGGCCCGCGGGCGCCGGGCGGCATGGCGGGCGCGGCAGGGGGAGGACGCGGAAGCGGACTTCGTCTCCGCCCGAGCCGACCTGGACCGGGCGCTGGCGGTGACCACCGGGTGGGACCGGGTCTGGCTTGCGCGCGCGCGGATCGGGATCGACTTCGGCGCGGCGCGCGCGGCGCGCGGGAGCGATCCGGGTGAGCCGTGGGCGGGCGCGGCGGCGGACCTGGAGCGGGCCCTCGCGGTCAACCCCGGGCTGGCGCACAGTTGGTGCGCGCGCGCGGAACTGGCCCGCCGGCGGGCGGGGTGGGCGGCGTCGCGCGGCGGCGACGCGGCGGCGATGCGGGCGGAGGCGGCGGCGGATCTCGAACGCGCGCTCGCCCTCGCCCCCGCCTGGGCCGAGGCGCGGGCGGAGCGGGCCCGGCTGCGCCGGGACGCCGGGGACGCGGACGGGGCGCGCACCGACGCGCGCGCCGCGGCGCGGATGGCCCCCCGCCGGGCGGACTACGAGCGCCTGGCGGCGGACTTGGAATAGGCCCGCGTCGGCGCGCAGGCTACCCGGGCGGCCGGGGTCCCGGCCGACCCGGACGCTCGAGCCAGCGGGTGACGAAGCGGACTTCCTCCTCGTATTCGTCGATCGAGGAGGCGTAGGCCTCGATCGCCTCCCACAACCGCGCGCGGATCGCCTTGCGCGCCCGGTGCAGGCCGTTCTTCACGTCGTGTACCTGCAGGCCGAACCGGCGCGCGAGTTCCGGGTACGCGATCCCCTCCACCATCTTGAGGCGAAGCATCTCCAGAAACGGCGTCCCGCGCGCCTCGTCCTCCCGCCCGGCGGCGCGAATCGCCTCGTCGAGGAGGTGCGCGACCCACAGGCGATCGAACTGCTCGTCGGCCTCCGGCGCGGCAGGGTCCGGCGCCGCGTCGGCCGCGGCGTCGGCGAGGGAAACCGGCGAACGGCCGCCGCCGCGCTTGAGGGCGCGCTCCCCACGTCGGCGCATGCGGATCACATTGCGGGTCACCGCGAGCAGGAGCGCGCGGAAGCGACCCTTGTTCCGGTCGGCGCGCGCGACCAGGTCGTCCTCGACGATGGCGCGGAAGACGTCCTGGGTGACATCCTCGGCATCGGCCGCCTGGAATCCCTGGCGACGGACGTAGGCGAGCACCGGGGCGCGATACCGCCCGAGCACGCGATCGAGCGCGGTTCGGCTGCGCGCCTTGGCGCGCGAAACCTCCGACCACAGCGTGGTCCGGAACTCCCGGTCGTTCGTCATGGCGGTCGATGATCGCCCCCCGCCGCCCCCCCGTCAAGGGTCGGGGCCGCCCGCGCGGACGTTGGGGTCCGCGGACGGGAGAGGAAACGGGAGCCCGAAGGTGCGTCGTCGGGTCGGGCCGCCGGGCGGGGAGGTTGCCGGACCGAAGCCCCGCGACCGACGCGGGCCCCGCGCTCAACGCGGCCCGGCTTTCGCGGGCAGCGCCTCGATCCACTCCCAGATCCGCGCCGCATGCGCCGGCCAGTCCTCCGTCGGGACGTCCTGGCTTCCCGAGTGCTCCCGGAACTCGCAGGTCACCCCCGCGTCCTTGAGCTTCTGCGACGCGGTCCGGGCATTGGCGATCTTCTCGACATCCAGGGACGAATGGACGATGTAGACCCCGAGTCCGTGCTTCTTCGCCTCGGAGAAGTTGTACTCCAGTTGCGGCGGGTAGAGACTTGCGAAGGTCACCACCGCCCGGATGAGGTCGGGCGAATGGAGAGCGATCGTGTACGCGATGTAGGCCCCCTGGCCCACGCCGGTCACGTAGACCCGGCCGGGATCGACCTTGACCTTGTCGCGAACCTCGTTGAGGATGCCGAGAATCGTGGATTCGGAGCGTTCATCCCAGCGGAACGCGCGGTCACGCACGCGGATCGTCCCCCGCACCGCCAGCAGAATCACCCCCTTCGACTCGGCCAGGCCGCGCCACATCGCGACCATGCCGTCCTCCCGGCCGTGCGAGCCGTGGAGGGCGACGAGGATCGGAAACGAGCGGCTGCCGTCGTACGAAGAAGGGACGTGGAGCGCGTACTCGCGCACCTCGTTGCGCGCGGCTTCGGTCTTCATCCGCTCGACCAGATCCTTGTATCCCGGCTCCCCGCGGAGGTTGTCGAGGTCCGAATCGGCCTCGGTATGCTGCCAGTCGGTGAAGCCCAGCTCGAACGCCTTCTTCAGCCAGCGCACCCCCTCTTCCTTCGATCCCTTGAGGGAGTAGCAGCAGGCGAGGTTGTAGGCGCTGGTGTTGTCGTTTTCGTCGAGCTGGAGGCACTTCTCGAACGCCGCAATCGCCTCGTCGTACCGGCGCTCGCTGATCGCCTGGGTGCCGAGCCGGGTGAGACGTTCGTATTCGGTGCGCAGCGGGTCCTGGGCGCGGGCGGGGAGAATGCCGGCCGCGACGAGAACGAGGGCGAGGATGGTCAGGGACGCGGGTCGTGGGGGGATGCGCATGCCGACCTCCAGGGGCGGCGCGCCGGGCGCCGCGCGGATGGGGGAAACCGTCGCGCCCGCGCGCGATCGGCGGTATAGTCTATCCCCCATGACCGACGATGCCAAGGAAACGACCCGGGGAACGACCATGACGCAACCGGTGGTTTCGCGAGCCGACATGGTCGCGTTCGACATGGACGGGACGCTCGTCGATTCCACGGAGACCGCGGTCCAGGGGGCCCGCGCGGGACTGGAGCGCTACTTCCGCGATCGCGGAGTCGAACCCGTGATTCCCGACGCGGCGACCGTCCGGGCTCTGATCGGCATGCCTTCGCTGGAGTATTTCGCCGCACTGGTGCCCGCACCGTTCCGGTCCGACGCCGCCCGCATCCGGGAGTACGTCGGGGAGAACGAGGTGCGGCTGATCGAGGGCGGCGCCACCCGGCTCTTCCCGGGAACGATCGAAACCCTCGATCTCCTGCGCGCGCGCGGGTACATGCTCGTGCTGGTCAGCAACTGCGGCACCGCCTACTTCACGGCGGTGCAGCGGGCGTGCGGACTGGTTGGGCGATTCGACCGGGCCTGGTGCCTGGGGGACGTACCGAGCAAGCGGGAAGGGCTGCAGCGGGCCCTGCGGGAACTCGGCTCCCGCTCGGGCGTGATGGTCGGGGACAAACGGTACGACCTCGAGGCGGGCCGGGCGGCAGGCATGGCGTTCATCGGCTGCCGTTACGGGTTCGCGCAGGACGGCGAGCTCGCGGGCGCGGATGCCTGGGTCGATTCGATCCGCGAAGTTCCCGCTCTCCTGCCGGCGCGGGCCGGGGGCTGATTCGAAGCGTCCGCGGCGCATCCCCGCGCCCGCTCTCCCCGTCCCGCCGCGGGAGCCTCGACGCTCCGCCGGCCGAGCCCCACGGAGCGGGCGCGCTTCCGCCGGGGGGATTTCAGGCCCGCTCCAGCGCCTTCGCGGTCTCCGCATGACCGCACCGGCGCGCGGCCGCCACCGGCGTCTCCCCCCAGCGGTCGGGGTGGTCGCGCTTCGCGCCGCGCGCGAGCAAGAACTTCGCCGTGCGCGGGTGGTTGTGCGCCGCAGCCCACCAAAGCGGCGTCCGGTCCGCATGGTCCGGCGTCTCGAGTCCGGCGCCCGCCTCCAGGAGCCACTCCGCCACGGCAGTGCACCCGGACATCGCCGCAAGCAGGAGCGGGGTCCGCCCTTCCTGGTCCGGCGTGTCGACGTCGTCGCCCCGGTCCACCAGAAACTCGACCGCCGGCAGGTGCCCATGGTGCGCGGCCCAGTGCAGAGGCAACCGACCCTCCGTGTCCCGGGCATCGCGACGGGCGCCGGCCTCCAGGAGGGACCGCATCGCCTGAACATGCCCGCTCTGGGCGGCGCAGTGAAGCGCGGTCCGTCGTTGATCGTTGGTATCTTCGAGGCTCAGCCCCTTGTCGAGCAGGTACGCGATCATCGACTCCCGACCGTGCAGCGCGGCCCTGTGCAGCAGCGATTGGCTGCTCTCGTCGCGCGTACGGAGATCCGCGCCCCGCTTCAGCAGCGATTCGGCGAGCACGACATGCCCCTGGACCGCGGCCCACGCGAGGGGCGTGAGGCCGTCCTGGTCCTTTTCATCGATCGGACAGTCGTGCTCGATCAGGATCGGCACGGGACCGTAGTGCCCGCGAAGGATGGCGTGATGGAGCGCGCTCCGCCCCCCATCGTCCCGCGCGTCGAGCCGCGCCCCCGACCCGAGCAGTTCGAGCAGGGCCCCCACGTGCCCCCAGGCCGCCGCGCAAACCAGCGGGGTCCGACCCTCGTGGTCGCGCGCTTCCCGATCGGCCCCCGCCCGGAGCAACTGCTGAACCATGGTTCCGCGGCCGTGGATCGCGGCGACATGGAGGGGCGTCCAGTCCTCCCGGCCGTGGCGGGCGGCCAGGTCCGGCGACGCCGCCATTTCGCGGCGAAACGCGGCCATGTCATTGTTCGTGATCGAAGTGACCAGACTCATGCTTCCCTCCTCCCGATGGAGCTTCCCTTCGCCCCGAAAATGGGACCACCACTCCAAGCTCGAATGGAGCCATTCGGCCGGGGCCGCCGGCGAGGCCCGGCGGCGACTACGACGCGCCGAAGAGATCCGGCGGTTCCGGCAGGTCGACGCGCAACATCTCCGAGGCGGTGCGCGCCTTCGGAGTCGGAACCGCACAGGCGGCCTCGCGCACCTCGGGCGGAACCACGGAGTCGGACGCCGATGCCGGCGCGACCTCCCGCGGGAACTCGTCCAGGTCGAACGTGCGCCAGTCCCCCATCGCCTCCGCAACCGGGTCGCGGTACTCTTCGTGGGGCGGGTTGATCTCGTCGGCGGTGTGGAACGCCTTCTCGGCCTCCTCCGCCTTTCCCTGCGTCTGATGGACGAATCCGAGCCACTGCCAGACCGCCGCTTTGGCCACCGGTTCGTCGAGGGGTACGCGCACGTTCAACTGCCGCTGCAGGAGCTCCACCTGCAACGCGCACAGGCGCTCGGCGAAGGCGCCGTCGCCGCGTTCGCGCGCAAGCCGGACCTGCTCCAGACAGAACTTCGTCGCCTGGCTCAGCTGCTCGGCGCGGGTGAGGTGGTAGATCTCCTGCTCCACGCCGGCCGGGGTCGTCAGCGCATCCGGAACCGCCTCCAACGCCTGGGCCACGATGTGGTGATACTTGCGACGCAGCGAGCGGACGAACGCGAGGAGCATCAATTCCTGGCCCAGGTTTTCGGAGTAGACGGCGTGGATCGGAACGCGCAAGGCGCGCATCCCCGCCACCGGGTCGCCGGCGCGCAGGTGGCGCACGAGCTTGTAGCGATTCTGCACCGCCGAGATCCCGATCGTGGCGCCGAGCTTGAGCGAATGGGCGAGCTTGCGCACCTCGAGAAACTGGGCATCGGTCTGGATCACGAACGGATGGTCCGAGCGAGGTCGCTCGGGCGCGGCCGGCGGAGCCTCGTCCGCCGCTTCCGGCAGGGGTTCGACCGGCGAGGAAATGGGGGGGACCGAGTCGGCGGAGGTCGCCGGCGGCGCCGGAGCCCGATCGCGCGAGAAGAGGGCCTTCAGGCGACCCCACATGGAGCGAATCTCCCGATATCCACGGGTCGGGGCTGGGAACCCCACACCCCCCGTATATAGCAGATTCTTCCGGCGGACCGGAACCGAATTCCCACCCGGAGTATTATCGGTCGTACCGGTCGCCGCGGAGCGGGGTTTCGCCGATTTCCGCAGCGGGTCCGGGCGAGGGTTACCCCAGCCCGACCGCGCGGCGCACTTCCTGGAGCGTCTGCCGCGCGACCGCGCGGGCGCGGGCGGCGCCATCGGAGAGAACCCGGTCGACCGCAGCGGGGTCCTTTTCGAGTTCCGCGCGGCGGGCGCGGGCCGGAGCGAACCGCTCCTCGATCAGCGCCAGCAACCGCTTCTTGGCTTCGCCATACCCGAGACCGCCGGCGCGATACCGCTGCGCCCATTCGGCCAACTCACCGGGGGCGGCGAAGAGCTTGAGGAGGGCGAAAACATTGCAGCGATCCGGGTCCTTGGGGGCCTCGACCGGGGTCGAGTCGGTGACGATCGACATGACCCGCTTCTTCAACGCTCCCCCGCTCTCGAAGATGCCGATGGCGTTTCCGTACGACTTGCTCATCTTCCGGCCGTCCACGCCCGGAACGATCGCGACCTCCGGCTGGATGCGCTCGGCCGGGAGCACCAGCACCTCTCCATAGAGCTGATTGAATTTGACCGCGATGTCGCGGGTGACCTCGACGTGCTGCTTCTGGTCCTGACCGACGGGGACGATGTCGGACTTGTAGATGAGGATGTCGGCCGCCATGAGAACCGGATAGGCGAAGAGGCCGTGGTCGGCGGTGAGTCCTTCCTCCACTTTGTCCTTGTAGGCGTGGCAGCGCTGGAGCAGGCCCATGGGGGTCACGGTGGAGAGGATCCAGGAGAGTTCGGTGACTTCCGGGACGTCCGACTGGCGGAAGAAGGTCGCCTGGGCGGGGTCGAGGCCGAGGGCCAGGTAGGTGAGGGCGACGTCGCGGACGTTGGCCCGCAACTGCTCGGCGTTACGCACGCTGGTGAGGGCGTGGTAGTCGGCGATGAAGTAGTACGCTTCGTTCCCCTCCTGGAGTGCGATGTGCTGTCGGATCGCGCCGAAGTAGTTGCCCAGGTGCAGGGTGCCGCTGGGCTGGATGCCGGACAGGACGCGCATGGAGAGGCTCCGTGGAGGAAAGGCCGCGATTCGACCCTGGTCCGGGAGCGGACCCCGGAGGGCCCCGGATGATGACAAAAGGCGGGCGGCGGATCAAGGGGACACGTTATGATGGGCTGCGGTTTCCGACCCGGAGGAGTGATGCGTCCCGCCGATCTCGTGACCCGCGATTCCGCGCATGCGCAGTGGCTGGTGGAGCGGGGACACCTGACCGACGCGCGGTTGGGCGAGCTCCTGTCCGACGCGAACGCGGGCGAGATCAGCGCCTGTGGCGGACTGGCCGCCTGGCTCGTGGGCAGGGCGGCGATTCCGGAGGAGGTGGCGTCGCAACTGCCGACCCACTCCCCCACCTCGGCCGGCGAGGTCACGGTACGCCAGGCCCACTTCTCTCCCCCGACGCCGGAGACGGCGACGGTGGTGGCGCACACGCCCAGCCAGGCAACCACGGGTCCGCGCCGGTCGGGCGCCGCCGCCGATCTCGACCCTCAGGTCAAGGTGATCGGCCGCTATCTGATCGACGAGGTCCTGGGCAAAGGGGGGATGGGGGTCGTCTACAAGGCGTTCGACCCCGACCTCAAGCGGATCGTGGCGCTCAAGGTCCTGGGTCTCGCCGAACGCGAGGACCGCGAGGCGATCGACCGTTTCTTCCGGGAAGCCCGAACGGCCGGCGGGCTGCGGCATCCCGGCATCATCGCCGTCCACGAGGTCGGGCAGTTCGAAAACGTTCCCTACGTCGCCATGGAGTACATCGACGGCGACCCGCTCTGGCAATGGGTGCGGGACCGGACCCCCGAGGCGTGGCCGGTGCGCGCCCGGGTGGCGCTCTTTCGCGACGTTGCGCGTGCGGTGCAGCACGCCCACCAGCATGGGATCGTGCATCGTGACCTGAAAAGTTCGAACGTCATGGTCGACCGGTCGGGACGCGCGGTGGTGCTCGACTTCGGCCTGGCGCGACACATCGACGGTTCGAGCCGGGTGACCATGACGGGGGCGTTCCTGGGCACGCCGGGATACATGCCGCCGGAGCAGCTCGACGGAGACTCCAAGGCGATCGGGGCGTACACCGACGTGTTTGCGCTCGGGGTGATCCTGTACGAGCTGCTCACGACGAAACTGCCGTTCCAGGGGGACAGTCCGGCGTCCACGATCGCGCGCACGCTGGCGGGCCGCTATCCGGCGCTGCGGCAGCTCAATCCGCGCATCCATCCGGACCTGGAGACGATCTGCGCGAAGGCGCTGGAGCTGGAGTGGTCGCGCCGGTACGCGGATGCGGGCGCGCTCGCGGACGACATCGAGCGGTTCCTGGCGAATGAGCCGATCCGGGCGCGGCCGATCGGTCGCGCGCGGCGGGTGGTGAAGTGGCTGCAGCGGCATCGCGGCGTGGCGGTGGGCGCGGCCTGCGCCGCGACCGTGAGCCTGGCCCTGCTGGGCGTCGGCCTGTGGGCGTGGACGCGGCCCGCAATCCTGCGCGTGCGGGTGCGTCCGCCCGACGCGGTCGTGCTGGTCGCGGGCAAGCCGGTGCCCGCGACCGGAGAGGTGCGCACCGTCGAGGTTCCGCCCGGAACCCACCCGGTACGGGTCACGCGCGAAGGCTGGGTGGAGGCCGTGCGGGAAGAAGGCCCGCTGGTCCGCCGCGAGATCCGGGACGTCGTCATCGAGCTCGAGCGCGAGACCGGTACGGTGGTGATCGACGCCTTTCCGGCGCAGGGGGTCGAGGTGGATCACGCCGGCGGCGTGATCCCGTACATGAACCTGAAGACGCGCAAGATCGAACTGAAGGTCCCCACCGGCCGGCACGTGATCGGGATCGGGCGCGAAGGGCACTACCGCGAGCAGGTGGCGGTCGAGGTGGCCCGGGACGCGACCGTGGAGCGGCGCGTCACGTTCCGCCGCGCGCTGATCTGGCGGCTGACGGCGCTCGATTGGGGGACGCAACGGTCGGCCGGGGACCTGGACGGCGACGGGTTGCCGGACCTGATCGCGCGGACTTTCTCGAACGTGGTCGTGGTGTCGGGGCGCACGGGGGAACTGCGCCTCGAGGACACGGTCCTGACGCCGGGGCACTCCTTCGCCGCCCCGCTCGACGTGAACGGGGATGGCGCCGCGGAGTGGGTCACCTGCCGTGTGACGGCCGAGGGGCGACCGGAATTGACCGCCCTGTCGGCGCTGCGCGTGAACCGCTTGACCCCCCTCTGGTCGACCCCGGTCGAGGGGGTCTTGACCGTGCGCCGCTATCGGGAATCCCGCCGGGGACCGCCGCGCTTCGAAATCCGCGGGCTCGGCGTGGTGGAAGGGGATCCCCTCCCCGGGGTCGCGGACTCCGACGACCTGTCGCGCGGAACCGGTCCGTACGCGGAGGCGTTTCTGGTCCGCAGCGAGGGGGACCTGGACGGCGACGGGATCGCCGATCTGCTGGCGATGTTCGAAGGCGGGGAGATCCGCGCCTACTCCGCGCGCACCGGGGCGCCGCTCTGGTCCTTCATCCCGCCCGAGCCGACCTGGAGGATCGCTCCGGCGGGCTGGGAAGGCGCGCGGATCACCCGGTTGCTGCTCGCCTCGGACCGCCGATGGACCGCGCTCGATGCGCGAAGCGGGGCGAAGCAATGGGAGTGCGCATTCGAAGAACCGCCCTGGCTCCCGGCCCTCCCCGTCCCGGGCGGGCTGGCGACCGCGGTGGGGGCGACGTGGCGCCGCGTCGATGCGGAATCGGGTCGGGAGGCGGACCGGCGGGCGTGGAATCCGCAGCCGTCGGCGGAGCGGCCGGTCCACGTCCTCGGCGGATGGCTGTTGCAGGGCGCGGCCGCCGGCGCGCGCGTCGACCTCTGGTCGCTGGCGGACGGTCGCCACCTCTGGGGCCGCGACGCCGACCTCGCTCCGGCGGGCGCGCGCGCCACCGACCTGGAACCCGACGGGGCGCCGGACCTGATCGGCCTCTCCCGCGACGGCGCGCGCCTCGTGGCCGTGAGCGGAACCGACGGGGAACCGCGCTGGTCCTGGACGGCGCCGGCCCCCGTCGGGTCATGGACCGAGTGGCCCGCCCCGTCCCCCGACCGTCCCCGCGCCCTCCTGGTCGGCGCAGGATCGGCCGTCCTGCTCCTGGACCCCCGGACGGGGGCCCCACAGTGGACGCGGGAACTGCCCGCCCCGATCAGCGCCGGCCCCCTGGTGGTCGACATCGACTCCGACGGCCGCGGCGACCTCGTCGCCGGGACCGAGGGAGGGCACCTGGTCGCGCTCGACGACCAGGGCGGGGAGAAGTTCGCCGCCCAGATGGGCCAGCCGATCCGCGGGATCCAACCCCTGCACGCCGACTATGACGGGCTGCGGGACTTCGTCCTCTGGCTGCCCGACGGCTCCTGCGCCGTGCGCTCCCCCAAGGTGATCTGGCGGCGCAAGACCGACCGCCAGGTGCGCGCCCAACCGACGCTCCACGACGTCAACGGCGACGGCGTCCCCGACCTGATCCTGCCGCTCCTCGATACCGGCGTGGAGTGGCCGGTGACCGCGCTCGACGGCCGCGACGGATCGACGCTCTGGGAGGAGCGTCACTCGCTCGACATGGCCCGGCCGGTGGCGGTCGCCGACCTCGACGGCGACGGTCGGGCGGAGGTGGTGACCTGGCACAAAGACGCGCATGCGCTGCGCCTGCTCGACGCCGCGACCGGGGCGAAGGTGGCGGACGTGGAACTGCCCGCCTTCGGCTACGCGGAGCCGACCTTGGCGGACCTGGACGGGGACGGAGCCCCGGACATCCTCGCGCTCGGCTGGTACGAAGGGGCGACGTACGCCGCGGTGAGCGGAAAGACGCGCCGGATCCTGTGGCAGGGACGATCGGAAGTGCCGGCCTGGTCGGGGGCGACGTTCGCCGACGCGGACGACGACGGCGCGCCGGAGGCGTTCTTCGTCACCCGCGCGGGCGACGTGTTCGCGCTGCGCGGTCGCACGGGAGCGGTCGTGTGGCGCCAGTCCGTCGGCGACGGGAAGACCCCCACCAGCGCCGCGGTGGGTCTCGTCCGATTGGCCGCCGGCGCGCCGCTGACCGCCGTGGTGAGCGGGGGCGACCGGCGGCTGTATCTGTTCGACGCGGCGACCGGCCGGCTCGAGACGACGATTTCCGACGCCGGCGGAACCGCGTCCCGTCCCGCGTTTCTGGATGCGGACGGGGACGGCACGTTCGAGATCGTCGTCGGCGGTCTCGACGGCGTGGCGTGCGTGAACCGAAACGGCGAGCGGCGCTGGTTCGTGCGCGCCGGGACCGTGGGAGGGGACCCGGTGATCGCGGACCTCGACGGGGACGGGAAGCTGGAAGTCCTCTTCGGCAACACCGGCGGGCTGGCCTTCTGCGTCGACGCCGCCACCGGACGCGTGCGTTGGGCCTGGAGCGCGGCCCCGGACGACGAGGGGGCCGATCCCGCCGCGCCGGCGCGCGACCAGATCGAGGCCACGCTGGCGCTCGCCGACTTCGACCGGGACGGCATCCTCGACGTGATCGTCACCAGTCACAACGGCACGATCACCTGCGTGAGCGGACGCGGGCGACTCGGCGACTAGCGGACGCGCGGCACCGGGCCGCGGACGGAGAGGAGCAGCCATGCCGGAGACGCCGTTCGAGGACTGGGTCGGAGATTACGAGTCGTCGTTCGCGTCGAACCGGCTCCCCGCCGCGACCCGCGAGCACCTGGGGTCCGTCCTCCAGGCCTTCCTCGCCGCCGTGCGCCGGCAGGCGCCCGACTTCCCCGACACCGTCCCCTCCCCCGCCTTCGCCCAGGCACTCGACCACGTTCTCGCGCTCGACCTGCCCGCGGCGGCGCGCACGGGGGCGGCCGAGGCGATCGCCGGCTTCTTCGAGTTCCTCCAGGGCGCCGGGCGCCTCGCCGAGGGGGAGGAATGGGCGGCGCGCCTGCGCATCCTGGGCGCACGCGCCGCCGAACGCGTGCGCGCCGACGGCTCGGTCCGCGGCGTGACCTCCCGCCGGCCGTCCGCCGCGATCGGCCGCAACGACCCGTGCCCGTGCGGCAGCGGAAAGAAGTACAAGAAGTGCTGCGGCGGTTGACCGGCCACCCTCCAGGACCCGCGCGCCGGAGCAAGCGCCGCCCGGGGAGAGTTCCCTCGCCCCGAACGGCCCGGTACGGTATCCTCGCAACGTCCCCCCACGAGGAGATCGAACGATGCGCATCGCCCACGCCTGTCTCTGCTTGATTCTGCTGGCCGGCTGCGGACGGGCAGAGCCCCCCAAGCCACCCGCGGACCTCCCGCCCGCCTCCGCTCCCGGCGACACCGAACCCGCGCAGGTCCCCGCCGTCGCCGCGGATCCCGCTTCTGCCGGGACGCCCGCCTGGCTCGACGATGCCGGCGCAGCCACGATCCCGAACGCGGCCGCCGGCGGCCTGCTGGGCGGCCGGCCCTTCGTCGTCCGCCAGGCAACCCTGGAGAACGGCATCCTCCAGCTCGCCGACAGCGATGAGTTCATCGCCGACAACCGCTTCCTGGTCTTCCTGTTCCTCGACAAAGGCCAGGTACCGCAAGGCCGGACCTTCGCGGTCGGCAAGAAACGCGACTTCCACAACCCGCACGTCCACATCGCCTGGAAGGATGCAGGCGGCAAGACGCAGTCCGACGCGTACATGGACCAATACACCATGAAGCTCGAGTTCGGGACCTACGCCGACGGCCGGCTGCCGGGCAAGCTCTACCTCTGCCTGCCGGACACCCTGCAGAGCCGCGTCGCCGGGTCCTTCAACGCCGAGGTCAGGGGCTTCCGCATCCTCGACGGCAAGGCCGATCGCACCGTCGACGCCACCGATCTGCTCGAACACCTCGCCCTCGAGCGCCTGCAGGCGCAAAACCCGGGAAAGCAGGTCGAGCTCGCGGACCGCGAGAATGCCTCGATGACCCAGGAGTCCAAGGACCGCAAGCAGGTCGGGTGCTGCACGCTCAAGTTCTCCGTCGCCGGGGGCCCCGAGCAACGCCTGGGCTTCACCTTTCGCAAGGAGAACGACGGCTGGGCCCTGATCGAGACCATCCCCGCTCATCAGCTGGCCGAAGCCCACCTGCCCGAGTCGGTCGGCCACGAGGAGGCCGGCCTGCTGGGCGCGGTTCACGCCGCCGCCCGGTTCCTCGAGGAAGAAGCGCAACAGAAATTCCCCGGCAAGGCGTTCGTCCTCTTCGACACCGGAAACGCCCATACCATGGGGGGCCAGGGCGGAATCGAGGTCGAAGTCCAGATGGAGGGCGAAGCAGAACCGACCCGGCGCAGGTTCGAGGTGAAACTGGAAGGCGGCGACTGGACGGTGGTGAAAGAGGTGCCCACCGACGGCAAGTAGCCGCGCTCCCGCTTCCGGTTCCCTTCGATCGCGCAAGGCCGCCCCCGCCCTCGGCGAGGTCGGAGGGGCGGCAGGGGCTTGCCCGCGGGGCGGCCTCTCAGGGCCGGCAGGTACCGTGAGTCCAATGCTCCCCCTCGCGGGGGAAGGCGTCCCCAACCCCAGTCGCCCCGCGCACCTCTACCGTGCGGGTACGGCTGGGCGATTCGATCCCGGCGGGAACCGATGAAGCGCGTGGCGCGGATGCCCAAGCACCACCTGCGGAACAGGCTCACCGACATCCAGCACGAGGGGACCCGCGCGACGGCCGAGGGGATCCACGCGACCATTCCGTGGCTCACGAGCCCTGGTGGTGGGTTCCGCAACCGGGCGACTTGCGGACCGCGATTCCGCTCCCTCGGAGAGGGCTGGATCCGTACCCACGCGAGACCCGGTCGCCGTCTTGAGGAAAGGCCGGCAGATGTCCAGTAACCCGCCCGCCACCAACCCGGAGGGCAGTCCGGGAAGAGGGAAATGGTGGCGCGATCCCACGCTGCAAGGTCTGGCGTTCCTGCTGCTGGCGCCCATCATCGGCATTGTGGCCTCATCCCTTGATGGGCAGGATGGGCTCCTCGGCCTGGCCGCGTGGGCAATCCATTGGAGTTTGTTGAGCGTCTTCTCTTCGCGCGTCTGTTTTCACTATCGACGCTCACGCGCAGAAGTCCCCGCGGGCTCACCAAAGGAGCCTGTCTATCCCTGCACGTTTCTGCTCAAGGAGAGGCACTTTTGGGGGATGGTGACCCTCGCAGTCATGTCCGTCGGAGCCGCGCTCGTGTCCTGGGGGCGATTGGTGATGGAGGTTTGCCACCCTGCAAGGTCGTGAACGGCCGATTCCGCCGCAAACGACGCGGTCGGGTCTGCGAGGTGTATCTATGACAAATCCTCGAACAGAACCCGCCCTTGCGGGCAAGGCCAGCGGAGCGGCGCCGGTTCGCGAGCGAGCGGTTGGATACCGCGGAGGCGACCGAGCAAGTCGTTCGTACACCGCCGCGCGGCGGTGAATTGCGGGTGATGGAGAGTCCCCCCTATTTCCTCAGGGCCTTCTCGCACTCCAGGCGTTTCGCGCGCGCTTCCGCCGCCACCGGAGTGTCCGGGAACGCGGTCTCGATTTCTCGATAGGTCTCGATCGCCTTTTCCCACATTCCGTTCTTCTGGTAGTTGCCGCCTCGGGCGAGCATCTTCTTTCCGGCCGCCTCCGCTGCTTCCGCCGCCAGGGCCGCCCGCACCGCGGGGATCGCCTCCAACTCGGCAACCTTCGCGCGCGCCTTCGCCTCGAACGAAGTGCCCGCGAACTGATCCGCCAGGGACCGGTACCCGGTCAGGGCCGCAGAATACTCCCCGGCCTTCTCCCGTTCCTCCGCGGCGGCAAACCGGGCGCCGGCCTCCTGCTCGCGGCTCTCGCGCCGTCGCTTCTCGAGGGCCGGCCCGTCGGCCGCCAGGCTCTTCGCCCCCGCGCGCATCCTGGCCAGGCTGCGCGCGACCTCGTCGCGCTGACGCTCCCAGTCGCGGTGATACCCCTGCCACTCCGACCCGCCGGGCGGAGGCATGGGATTCCGCGTCACCAGCTTGAAGTTCCGCTCCTGGAGCGGCTGAAGCACGCGCAGGAGGGATTGGGCGCCCTGAAATGCCTGACCGTCCGCGGCCCCGGCGGCCCTGGCCGAATCAACCAGGATGCGCAAGTCGACGACCGCGCGCATGAACTTCGACCCACTCGGCGCGCGAGCCGGGTCCTGCTCGAATTCGTCCAAGTACGGTCCGAATTCCTGCAGCCACGCCTGCGCGTGCCCGGCCAGGCCGTCCGCAGCGGGATGTCCTCCTGCCGGCGGTCCCGATGCCGATCCGTCGGACTCGCCCCCGCTCGACCGTCCGGTCCCGTCCCCCGCGCCCGCGGCGGCGCCGCCGGACGGTCCCGCAACCGTGTCGGTCCCGCCGGCAACGACCTCCGGGGATGGCCCGCCCTCCCCGTTCACGCGCAGCTCGGTCGCCTCGACGATCAGCGTCGTCGTGGGCATCCCCTCCCCCAACTTCATGATGTTCGTGATGCGCCGCGCCAGCCAGACTCCCGACACCTGCGCGTACTCCAGTCGCACGTGCACTTCCGCCCCGGCCTTGCCGTCGACGCCGGACCGGCGCACGAACGACTCGACCAGCGCCTTGCCGTTCCGGTCGACGTAGACGATTTCCTCCATCGTGATGGTCATGACCCGCTGGCGCGCCTCAACCTTCACCGGGCGACCGGACGCGTCCAGCCAGTAGATCATCGTGTCGGCATCGGTCGCCGCGCCTTTCCCGGGCCGCATTTTCGCGGTCAACCGGGGATTCCCCTCGTCCGTCGCAACGGTGAAGTCGTAGGTTTCCCGAAGCGCGCCGATTTTCTGGGGGACGATCATGCGGACGGAATTCGCGCGCGACCCGACCGGGGCGCTCGACTCGGGCCAGGACACCCTTTCCCGGCTGCTCTGCGGCGGCCCTCCGACCCCCTCGTTGCGCGTGACCAGGACGGCAGTCAGCGAGACCATCCCGTGGTCCTGCGGATAGTAGAGCGCGGCATCCGCGCGTTCGATGAAGGGCTGCGGGTCTTCCTGTGCCTGAATCGCTCCGGCGAAGACCCAGGCAACGCAGAGCCCACCGAGGAAAGACCGGAACAGGGACTGCGACATGACTCACCTCCTCCCGGAGCGGGGACGCGCACTCTGAGGGAACACCGGTCTGCGTCGACCTTACGCCGGGCTGCGGGGTGAGTCAAGGCCGTCCCGCTTCCGACCGGATTCCGACCGGATGCGCGTCGGGAACCGGGGAGGGCGTCCGCCTCGAACGGTGGGGCGTTGCCCACCGACGCCGGCGTCAGGCGTCGATCAGGTCGGCGAGCCGCGCCGAGGAGACGTCCAGGTCCGGCGGTTGCCGACCCAGGAGGGCCAGCACGTCGGCCCGGGCCGCGAGGACCGCGCACGTCCCGGGTCCTTCGGCCGCGACGCGAATTCCGGTCCCGGGTTCCAGCACGAGTCGACCGCTTCCGAGGGAGAATCCGCCAAGCGACTGAACCCCGTCGATCGCCGCCGCGCAGGGACCCTGGGTCGGGCACGCCAGGCGAATGCGTTCGACGCGCCCGTCCAACCGGGCCACGGCCTCTTCCGCGAGTCGAAGGCCCAGGAGCGCGAAGGGGCTCGCCCTCCCCGCCAGGAGATCGAGTCGACGCCGGCGGTCCGCCGCGGTCTCCCCCGCCAACCCGACGCTCGTGAGGTCCCTGCCCGCCGGAGCGGGCGGGGAGGAGGCCGGACCGGCGCCCGCCCCCGGGACGGGTGCGGGAGGGTTCGGCGCCGAGGTCGGAACGCCCGGCGCGGAGTCCACGCCGCCGCGGCCCGAAGCCGACGCCGGCGGGTGGCCGGAATCCGCGCGCGGGCGCGCCCCATCGTGCGTATGGTTGTGGTCGTGGTCGTGCGCATGCTCCGCGTGCGGCCCGTGGGCGTGTTCGCCGGCCACGCCTTCCGAGTGGTCGTGCGCATGCGCGTGCAGGGGGCTGTGCGGGTGGGCGTGCACCAGGTCCCCGTGGCGGTGCCGATGCGTGTGCATCAGGTTGTGTCGCGTCAGCAGGGCGAGGTCGGAGAGGATGGGTCCCGGCGGGCCGGACGCGACCACGGTCCGGGTCTCCCCCAGAATGATGACGCGGTCGGCGAGTTCGCCGACGAGGTGCAGGTCATGGGTGGTGGCGAGGATCCCCTTGCCTTGCCGCCGGTGGCGCTCCAGGATCTCCATCAGCCCCATCGCGCTGCGCGGGTCCAGTCCGGCGGTCGGTTCGTCGAGGAGGAGCAGCCGCGGTTCCAGGGCGAGCACGCCCGCCAGCGCCACGCGCTTCTTCTCGCCGTGGCTGAGATGGTGCGGAACCCGCTCCTCGAACCCCGCGAGGCCGACCCAGTGCAGGGTCTCGCGCGCGATCGCCCGGGCGCGCTCCGGGTCCAGTCCGGCGTGGAGCGGTCCGAAGGCGACGTCCTCGAGCACGGTCGGACAGAAGAGCTGATCGTCCGGTTCCTGGAAGACGAGTCCGGCCGCGCGACGCACCTCCCGCAAGGTGTCCGGCCCCAGGCGCGTCCCGCACACCTCGACGATCCCTTCCCCCGGCAGGAGGCCGACCACGCACTGCAGGAGCGTGGACTTGCCGCTGCCGTTGGCGCCGAGCAGCAAGACCACCTCGCCCGCGCGCACCTCCAGTGCGACCTCGCGCAGGCCGGGGGATCCGTCGGGATAGGTGAAGCCGAGCCCCGCCGTGCGCAGCAGGACGGGAGGGCCGGGGTCGTTCACCATTGGGCGAGCCCCCCGAGCGCGAGCGACGAGATCGCGACCGCGACGAGGTAGGCCACATCGACGCCGCCCATCACGCGCGAATGCAGCGACCGGTACTCGCCGGCGAACCCGCGCAGGCGCATCGCCCGGTGCACCCGGTCGGCGCGCTCGAGCGTGCGCGCGAACAGGGTCCCGACGAGGTTTCCGAGCGCGCTCCACTCGCCGGGCATCCTCCGGCCGAACCGCCGAAGCTCCCGCGCCCGCATCAGCGTCGACGCCTCCTCCCGCATGAGACCGAGGTGGCGCAACGCCAGCGCGATGACGAGCACCAACAGGCCGGGCACCCGGAGGTCCCGGAGCGCGCGCGCCGCCTCCTGCGCGGAGGTGGTGTCGCCGGCAATCGCGAGGGCCGCGATCGCCAGCAGCGACTTGGAGCCGACCAGCCAGAAGGCTTCCATGCCGGGTTCCGTGATCGCGATCCGCCAACCGCCGATTCGGCCGACCCACCATTCCGGACCCGGCTTGAAGAACGGAAGGAAGGCCACGACGGCGAGGATGAACGGAAGCGCCGGCAACATCCTTCGGAGCACCCCCGGGAGGGTCGCTCCGCTCACCCACGCCATCGCCAGGAGCAGCGCCAGCCATCCCATCCACAGGTCCGCTCGGCCGGTCACGCCGATCACTTCAGCGAACACGAACAAGCAACAGGCCGCGACCCGAGTGGTGGGACCGACTCGTTCGGGTCGTCGTCGCGGGTTCGACTCCACGCCACGTCCTCGCACGTTCTTGGACCGACGGTTCGTGCCGAATTCTCCCGCGTTCCAGCGCTCGGTGTCCAGCGAAACTCGCGGGTCCGAGGCGGTGCAGGATTTTGGAACCCTCCAACATCTTGGACGCTCCGAAGTCCACAAGACTGATCATTGAGTGATGCAAATCCATTTGATTTAATGCCTTATCTCAACACTCAACTCCACCCTCACCCCGGCCCGGCAATTGCTTTTCTGAGATTCAGACAATCGACCGATGTTGCGCTTCCCGTTCAATCGGGGGATCGGACCGATGGTGTTGCGGTGTCGTTTCATCCACCGGGCGTCCGCCGTGGCGGTGCTCGCGTTGGCCGGGGTGGTGGTTTCGGGTCCCTCGCAATCCGCGCAAGCGGACGCGCGGCGTGTGCGCTCGACGTTGACCCGCCCGTCGGAGTGGATCCCGCGCGAGCGCGCGGAGGTCGAGCGACTGCTGTCCGAACTGGGGAAATCGAACCGCGGCTTCGCCGGGATGTGGCGGATCGGCGGGCGCACGTCCCGGGGCGTTCCCTACGAAGGTCTGCTCCACGTCACGAAACTCTCGAGCGGCGCCTACCGCGCCGTCGGCAGTACGACCTACCCGGACGGCAACGTCGTTTCGTGGGTCGGGGCCGGGGAGGAACGGGAAGGCCGGCTGCACCTGACCTACGAGAGCCGCACCGGCGCGCGCGGGGAAGGCGACTTGAATCTACACTCCCATCGCTCCGCGACCGGCACCTGGCGCTCGCTGGGCGGCACGGCGGGAAGCGGCGAGGAGGTCCTGGCGCGCGATACCGCCCTCGAGCGGAAGCACCTGCTGCGGCGCCGGGCGGATCTCGAGGAGGCCGCGGCGGCATGCTCGGCGCCCGTCGCGCTCGACGCGAAGGCGCCCCCGAACCGCCCGCTGGTGTCCGGGGACGGCAAGGTGCGGGTGGCGATGTCCCCGCTCGCCGACGGCACGCTCTCCCGCGAGTGGATCCGGTTCATCGACCAGGCGAAGCAGAAGCTCGACGTGGCGGTGTTCGAGTTCGAGATCCCGGCGATCGCGGAGGCGCTCCAGCGCGCCCGCAAACGCGGGGTGGAGATCCGCTTCCTGACCGACTCGATGAACCTCAACCCGGTCATCGACGGGCTCGCCAAGACGGGGATTCCGGTCGTCGGGGACGGTCGCAAGGCGTACATGCACAACAAGTTCATGGTCGCGGACGGGGCGCGGGTGCTCACCGGCTCCTTCAATCCGACGCACGTGGGCGAGAGTCGCAGCGACAACAACCTCGTCGTGGTGGAATCCCCGTCGTTGGCGACGCAGTACCTGGCCGAGTTCGAGGAGATGTTCGTCGACCGGAAGTTCGGCATTACCTCGCCGCGCAACACGCTCTCCGCGCCGATCCGCCTGGCGCGGCGGGCATCGCTGCCGGACAGCGTTTCCGCGACCACGGTGCGGGTGCTCTTCGCGCCCGAGGACGGCGTCAAGGCGGCCCTGCTCGAGATCCTGCAGAATGCCCGCAAGTCGGTGGACTTCATGAGCTTCACGATCAACGAACGCTCGATCGCCGGCACGCTGGTGGAGAAGCATCTGCAGGGCTTGCGCGTGCGGGGCGTCATCGAGCGGTTCAAGAGCGGCGACAAGGCGGGGTCGCAGTTCGGCTTCCTCCGCCGCGCCGGGGTCCCGGTGCGGCTCGACCGTTCGGCCAACATCCTCCACCACAAGGTCATCGTGATCGACGAGGAGAGCGTGATCCTGACCGGCTCGTACAACTTCAGCGAGTCGGCGGACCGCACGAACGACGAGAACCTGCTGATCCTCTACAACGAAGAGATCGCGCGCGAATTCCTGCGCGAATTCGAGCGCACCTGGGAACGCGGTGAGGACCCCGGCCCCGCGGGTTGGGGCGCTCCGGGCGTGGTGGAACGCCTGGACGACACCCGCTAGCGGCGACCGCGGCGGGGGAAACGGGACACGGACGTAGGATGGAACGGACCATGACGAAAATGCACGCACGCCGGATGGGACTCCTGGTCGCCGCCGCCTGGTTGGCCGCGGCCACGGTCGCGGTCGCGGAACCGACGTCGCGACCGAGCCGGAGCAAGTACAACACGGACGTCTGGTTCTCCCCCAACGGCGGCGCCGCCGACGCGACCGCGCAGGCGATCGCCAAGGCGCGCACCCGCGTCGACGTCGCCATGTACAGCATGCACACCTCGGGGGCGATCTTCGCGGCGCTGGAGGCCGCGACCGCGCGGGGCGTGAAGGTGCGCATGGTCCTCAACAAGGCCGGGGGCGAGGCCAAGGCCAAGAGCCTGAAGCTCGAGTCGATCGGCGTCGACGTGCGCTACGTCGGCAAGACGATGCACGAGAAGTTCGCCATCGTCGACGGCGGGCTCGTGCTCAACGGCAGCGGCAACTGGTCCACCGGCGCGGACACGAAATACAACGAGAACATGGTCGCGTTCAAGAAGCACCCCGACCTCGCCGACGCCTTCCAGGCCGAGTTCGACTACCTGTGGGCCACCAGCCGCGATTTCCGGCCGGACGGGTCCGTCGGCGCGGCCGAGAATCCCGGCGCCGTGCCTTCGGCCGGCGGCGGCGGCGCGATCAGCGCCTACTTCACCAGCGCCAATGAAGGAAGCGGCGAAAGCGTCATCGCTTCCCGCATCATCGACGCCATCCGCTCGGCGCAGTCGTCCGTCGAGATCGCGGTCGCCCACTTCAACCACCCGGACATCGCCGCCGCCCTCCTCCAGCTCCACGAGGAGCGCAATCGCAACGAGGACCCCGATGACGACGTCGCCATCCGCGTCCTCGTCGACCAGGGGGAGTACGGCGCCGGCATCTCGCAGGTAAAGAAGCTCGAGTCCAGGAAGGTCCCCGTCCGCTACAAGACCTATTCGATGGGCTACCATTACCCCCGCGCGCAATTGATGCACCACAAGTACCTGCTCGTCGACGAGGCCACGCTCATCACCGGCAGTTACAACTGGTCGAAGACCGCCGAGCACCTGAACTACGAGAACATCGTGGTCATCGAGAAAAACCCGTTCCTGGTGCGCAAGTACACCGCCGAGTTCGAGAAACTCTGGGGGCTCAACCGCGACCGGTACGACGGTTTCCGCACGGGCGTGATGTCGCGCCCGGGGGACGAGGGGTACCGGCGAATCATCCCGCTCCATTTCGACCAGCCCTACTTCAACACGCCGATGACCCTGACGCGCGATGAACTCAAGCCGATCCGCAGTACGCTCTGGAAGATCGGCTTCTTCAAGGACCGGAAGTTCGGCGAGTCTTCCTACTTCGACAAGGAGAAGGGGCGGCCGGTGCCGCAGCCTCCGTCCGGTTCGTTCCTGGACGTCCCCGCACCGGGTGCCGGCGTGGTCGAGCTGCTGCCGGGCCGGTAGGATCCCGCACGCGGTCGTCGCGCGGCACCCCACCCCGGGGGTGGCTCCGGACGCCGTTTCCTCGCCGTCCTTGGCACGGGGAGGACGAGCCGGCGACGACCCACGGGCGTGGCGGCAACGATCCGCGCGTTCCGTCCGCCCGCCCTCCATGCCGGGCGAGGACCGCGACCGGCACGTGCGCCCGCCGGGACCCCGTCTTGGACGCTTGATTTCTTGCCTGGGTCGGAGTACCATCGCGGCAGGGCATGGACTGCCCTTGCAACTCGCGCGGGGAGCGGATCTCAGGATGCAGGGATTCCTCGAAGCCCTTTCCAACCAAGATCTTGTAAAGCTCGTCCGCTCGGTGGGTATCGAGATCACCGATTCCGTGAAGAGGGAGGATTGCGCGCAGGCCATCCTCGACGCCGACAAGGTGACGCCGGTGTTGCTCGGCGCCCTCAAGCACCCCGATCCCAAGGTGCGCACCAACGCCGCCGAGTCGCTCGGCGAAGTCGGCGATCCCTCCTGCCGGCCCTACCTGCAATCGCTGATGACCGACAAGTCCGGCGAAGTGCGCACGGCGGTGATCAAGGCGATCCAGGCGCTCGACGCGCGCAAGCCGGAGACGCAGCCGGAGATCGTCGACGACCGCGAGGGACTGCCCACCGACTACGCGCGGCAGCTGGTCCTCGACGCCGCGGCGCACCTGAAGGCGTCGTTCACGCCCTCGCGCAACGGCTTCATGCTGAACGTCGACGTCGGCAAGGGGAAGACCCAATACGTCCAGGTGATCTTCGGCAAGAAGGACGAGGAGAACTCGCCGTTCATCTCCTTCGTCAGCGTGTGCGGGAAGCCGACGCCGGGGACGATCGACTCCGTGATGACCTGGAACGGCCGCCTCAACTGCGGCGCGGTATCGCTGCGCAAGGTGGGCGAGGAGGAGGTCCTGGTCCTGGGCAGCGCGCAGCCGCTCGGGACCGCCGACTACGATGAAATCGAAAAGATGATCCTCTACGTGGCCCGCCGCGGGAATACGCTCAAGCAATTCCTGCGGGCGGGCCGCTGATCGGGGAGTAGGTGCGCTCGTGAGCGATGAACCGGCCGTCCCGGACGCGCAGCCGCTCGGCGAAGCCAAGGCGTTCGTCGTGTGGTCCGAGAAGGAACTTCCTCTCTCGGATGCGCGCGGCTACGTCCTCCCGGACGGGGAAGTACCGCTGCTCGAGCTGCCGACCTCGGTGAAGGCGAAGATGGGGATCGGCCCATCGCACGCGCTCTACCTCAGCACGTTTCTCAGCACGGTCGAGAATCCGCTCCTGGGGGCGTTCCAGGCGGCGTTCGTGAAAAACACGCTCCGCACCTTTCAGGGGAAGGATGCGGGCCTGTTCGCCAGCCATCCGATGCCGCTCAATCCCGACATGTTCTACCAGGTCGCCCTGATCCTGGATGACGACGGCAACAAGGTGTTGACCGCCGATGCCCAGCAGATCGAAACCGCCATCTCGCTCGGCGTCTGGCACATTCCGAAGGCCTGGGGCCGCATCAAGGGCGTGGAGATTCCCGATTCCGCGCTCGCCAGTGCGCGCAAGAAGGACGAGAACGTCCCGGTTGCCGCCGTCACCCCCGATCTGAAGCCGGGCAAGACCGCGCCGCCGGTCGCCCCGGTGGAGCGGCCGGCCGGCGGCGCGACGCCCGGAGCGGCGGCCCCGTCGGCCGACGCCCCCAAGCCGAAGCCGAGGCCGGAGCCGACCCCCGCGGCGCCCGCTCCTGCCCCGGCTGCGCCGAGTCCGCAGGCGGAAGCGCCCGCGCCGGCCGCGGAGGAACCGGCCGCCGCAAGCCCCTCGCGAACGCCGGATACGGAATCCACCGAGGCCGTGCCCGCCGCGGTCGCCGCCCCGGACACGCTCTCCACGCCCGCGGATGCGGCCGCCCCGGATTTCGCCTTCGTCGATCTGGAGACGGTCGGGGACGAGCCCGGGTCGACGGAACCGGCCACGACGGCCTCGCCCGAAGCCGCCACCGCTGCGCCGGAGGAGCCGGCGCCGGATCCGGGTGCGACGCCGGCGAGCGGGGAGGCCGAGGCCCCTCCCGTGCCCCAGGAGCCGGCGCCGGACACTCTGGTCGAAGCAGCGTTCGAGGAGGTCGGATCGCCGCTCTCCCCGCACGAAGCCATGTCCCTCCTGCACGAGGAACACGGCGAAGACGCGCCGACGATCGAGCCCGCGCCGGCCGACGACGCTCCGGAGGAACCGGCGCCCGCGACGGTCCTGAGCGAAGCCCCGGCGCCTCCGGAAGAAGTCTCCGCACCGGCTGCCTCACCCGAGACCCAAGCGAATTCCGACGCCAGTCCGGTCGTGATCGTTCCCGGGGTCGACCCGATCATCCCGGAGTTGCACTCGCTCAAGCCGCCGGGCCAGGCCGCGGATCCGTTGGCCCAGTTCCTGGAGTCGGCGGCGGCGGTCGCGCCGGTCGAGACCCCGTCGCCGACGCCGCCGGTCCCGCCTCCGGGCCAGGTTCCCGTGGCGCCGATCGAACCGATCCGCGTCGCCCCGCCGATCGCGGAGCCGCAGCGAGGCGTCCCGGCGGCCGCATCGAATGCGCCCGCGACCGCCGATCGCGCGCCTGCGGAGACGCCGGAGTCCGCCGCCCCGACCCCGGAAGAGCCGCGGCGCCTGCGCCCGATCGAAGCCGCTCTTCGGCACTTCAAGTCGCAACATCTGACCGAGGACGACGCCGCGCCCGCAACGCCGGCGGAGCCGGTACCCGCTGCGCCGGACGCCCCGGCCGCAGACGCCGCCGTCCCGCCGGCCGAGGCGGCACCCGAGCCGGCGCCCGCCCCGGCCAAGCCCGCTCCGGCGGCATCGCGACCCACGCCGGCGGCTCCTGCGGCCCCCGTCCGATCCGCGCCCGCGCCCGCGGCGCCGGCCCCGCTGCCCGCTCCGACGGCGTCGCGGCCCACGCCGGCGGCTCCTGCGGCCCCCGTCCGTACTGCGCCCGCGGCCGCGGCGCCGGCCCCCCTGCCCGCTCCGGCAAAGCCCGCTGCGACTCCCGTCGCGCCGGCCGCTGCGGCGAAACCCGCGGCCTCCCCGGCGACGCCGCCCGCGGCCCCCGTCAAGCCTGCGGGCACCCCCGCCGCCGCCGCCACCGCGCCGGCCAGGTCCGCCGCCCCCGCGCCCCCGGCCGGCCCCCTGACGATCGAAATCTCCGCCGAGGACGAGAGCAGCCCGGACATCCTGTCCGGGGACGCCGACGACACCGAGTCCAACCCCGAGGAAGCGGAGGCCCGCCCGCATCGAAAGCCGCGGCCGGCCGAGACCCTGTCCGAAATGATGGAGCGGATCAGCCGCTACCTGAAGAAGATCGCGGCGGAACAACACGCCGAACTCAAGCTCATGGAATGGGGGTTCGTGCTTCGGCTCCAGCCGCCCGGGGGAGCGGTCCAGGCCGCCTCCATCCTGCTCAGCAAGCCCGATTCCGAGGGGGACCACTTCCTCCGCATCCAGACCGTGTGCGGCGAGGCGGACGAGAAGCGCAACGTCGACTACCTGCGCTTCAACTCGACGAGCACCTACGGGGGGTTGTTCCAGCGCACGATCGCGGGCCACCCCTGCCTGTGCATGGGCGCCAGCCAGATGCTCGCGACGGCCGACGAAGAGGAAGTCGCCAAGCTGGTCCGGCACGTCGTCCGGCTCGGCGCCAAGGCCACGCAGCTCTTCTGCTCGGGCGGTGCGCCCAAGGCGGCACCGAAGAAGCAGAAGACGGGCGCCTAGCCCGGATTATTCATGAAGCCGCGCCAGCGGCTTCGTGAAAAATCCGCCC
>CAZWCX010000068.1:0-39004 GCA_964632945.1 uncultured Planctomycetia bacterium
GACGGAGCCGGATTGTTCGCGAACAGAGAAGCTGTTCGCGAATAATCCGGGCTAGGCGTTCCCGAGCAGGTCCGCGATCCGGTTCTCGATCAACTGCGTGCCGTCGAAGCTGCGCAGCAGCAATTGCTCCGGGGAGATTCCCTCCAGGGCATCCCGCGGCATCAGCCCGATGAGTTCGCTCTCGACCACCTCGGCCCCGCCTTCCGCCGCCAGCGCGCTGATTCGTTCGAACACGGTGCGGATCGAAGTGACCTTGTAGTTGGTCAGGTTCATCGAAACCTGGCTCAACCGGCGCTGCGGAATCTCGAGACCGATGGCCTTGACGCAGGGCATGCCGCCACTGGACTCGCGAATGGCCTTTGCGATCCGTTTGGACAGTTTGGGATCGGGCTGCGAGAGGTAGACGTTGAATGCGATGAGCGGCATCCGCGCTCCGACGCAGGTCGCGCCGGCCGTCCGGTTCATCTCCTGCGGACCGAAGTCGGGCTCCCGCTCCGGCAGTCGGCCCATTTCCGCTACGAGCGCTTCGTACTCCCCCTTGCGGCACTGGGACAGATCGCGGCGCTCCGGCCGGGTGGCGGCTTCACCGTAGAGGTAGACGGGGATCTGCAGCTCCTTACCCAACCGTTCGCCCAGGCGGCGCGCCAGCGCCACGCAGTCGGCCATGGTGGCGCCGGCCAGCGGCACGAATGGGACCACGTCGGTCGCGCCGACCCGCGGGTGTCCCCCTTTGTGACGGGACATGTCGATGCGCGCCGCCGCGGTCTGCGCCCCCCGAAAGGCGGCCTCCACCGCGGCGTCAGGCGTGCCCACGAACGTGACCACCGCGCGGTTGTGGTCCATGTCCATGCTCTCGTCGAGTACCTTCACCCCCGGCACGGAGGCGATCGACTCGACGATCTTGTTGACCGTTTCCGGTTCGCGTCCCTCGCTGAAATTCGGGACGCATTCCACGATGGCCGCCACGGGCGTCTCCTACTTCCACTCGAACCAGGTAATGCGGTCGTCCTCCGGCTTGACGCCCAGGCGCAGGCCGTAGCGGGCCTGCGCCGCGCCGGGATCATGGAATCGCAGGGTCCCCGAGAGTACCCAGCCATGGTCCGGGGTGCGCTCGAGGCGCCGATGGGCCGAAAACTCCGGTTCCCGGGTCAGGAAGGGGTGCTTCGACCATTGGGACCGGAACGGCTCGAGCGGGACCTGCCGGCGAAACTCCTCGGACATCAGGCCGTGTGCGCGTTCCCAGTCGCCCTTGACCATCGATTCCAGGTGCTTGTTGATCAAGGGGTTGAGCTTGCCGGTGACCTCTCCCACCCACCATGCGGCGACGAAGCCGGCCCCTACGGAAAGGGCCAGCAAGGTCAGACAACCGGTGGTCGCCCAACGGGACGATGGGGGGGCCGGATCGCTCACGTCGCGCGCCCTCGCTGATCGGTTCGGGCGAACAATAGCAGGGGTTCTCCGGGCAGGCAAGGAGAAACGCGGGCGGAGAGCCTGCACGATTGCGTTTGACGCGCCGATAAAGGAAGATGGGAGAATCCCCCCGGCGCCCGGCGGCGGCGGGTCGGGAATTCACGCGATCCGGTCGGGCGATGGGGGCGGATGCGGAATTCAGCGAACCGGCAGAAGGATTCCGGCATGGGCGGGCGGGTCCGCCGTCCCCGGCGGTACTCCGCCGGGGGCGCGGTCCTGCGCCTCGCCCTGGTTCTGCTCCTGCTCAACTCCCCGCCTGCCCGCCCCGAGTCCTTTCACGAGCCCTTCGAGGCGGACGTCGACCAGAACCACGTGCCCGACTTCTGGACCCGGGTGATCGCCCCGGGGTATCCGCGTTACAACGAAGTCGATTTTCCCCACCGCCCGGTCTGCTACGACGGGACCTCTTCGGTCCGGGTCGTCATGCGCGGGGGATCCGCCATGCTGCGATGCCAGCGGCTCCTGGCCGTGGATCCCGCGCTGCGGTACGAGCTCTCGGGTCGGATCCGGACGGTCGGTCTCGATCGCGACACGGCATACCTGGCGGTCGAATGGCTGGACCGGGCCGGGGTCGTCCTGCGCACCGATCGGACCGAGGGCGTGGGCGGGAGCAGCGACTGGTCCCGGGTGGAACTCCGCTTCGACGACCTGGAACCGGAGGCGCGATTCGCCCGACTGGTGTGCGGCGTAGAGGGGGACGACCTCGCGGGCGAAGTCTGGTTCGACGCCATCCACTGGCTCGAGAAGATCGCGCTGGAGGCGGTCGCTCCCGGTCACCCGGGGAATGTCTTCCTCGAAGGCGAGGATGTCCGCATCCTCCTGCGCGCCCCGACCCTGTTGCGTGGGGCCTACCAGGTGCACGCGCGCATCGCGCGGTTCGACGGGACCGAATTGCCCGCGCCGCCGCCGATGCCGGTCGAAGTCGGCAAGGATGCGTATTTCGAGGCGCTGTTCGTGCCGCCCGTGCGCGAGACCGGCTATCTCGACCTCTGGATCGAGGTGCGACAGGGCGAGGTCGTGCGCGCGGCCCGCCGGGTGCCGGTCGGCATCGTGCCGCGCCTGCGCAAGGCCTCGAACGGAATCGGCGAATACGGCGTCGTCCTCGATCCGTTCCAGCGCAACCTCGACCCGCTCCTGGAGCATCTGGCGGGCATGCGCCTCGGTCGGGCCAAGGTGATCCTGGCCGACCGTCGGGATCCGCCGACGCCGCAGCCGATCGGCGCCCCCGACCCCGTCGAGCGCGCCATCTGGGCCCTCCGTCGGATGGGGATCGACCCGATCGGCATCCTGCCGTCCCCGCCGCGCATCCCCCAGCTCGACGCGGCCTCCGGTGGACACAAGCTCAAGGGGCTGGCCCCCTACTTCTCCCTCCCTCCGCGCATGTGGGAGTCCGACCTGGTGGAGCGGATGCGGCGCTATCGGGCCCACGTCTCGCGTTGGCAACTCGGGGACGACGCCGACTTCACCCTGCAGGAGGAGTCCGAGCGCGACCAGATCCTCGAACGGGTGGAAAACATCATCGGCCAGGTGACCCGATACGCGAATCTCGGATTGACGGTGGACCCCACGGCACCGGCGAGCATGGAAACCGCGGACAACGCCCGGCTCCACTTCGTCTCCCTGGTGCTGCCGCGGACCCTGACCCCGTCGCGTGTGGAGGAGGCGTTGGGGCCGGTCCTGGCAGGCACGCATCCGCGGCCGGTCACCTACACGATCCCGGAGTACTATCAGAAGGACGGGTACGAGGGGGTTCGCCAGCAGATCCGTTCGCTGGTGCAGGCGGCCCTCTACGCGCGGCGGGCCGGGGCCCGCGACTACCTGTTTCAGCCGCTCGCCGGGGTCCAGTCCGGTCTCTTCGACATGGGCGCCGATCCGACGCCGGTCTACTTCGCGGTTCGCACCCTCAATCTCCTGCTGAGCGGCACCGGGGTCGACCCGCGCACCCTGGTCCAGGATCCCGCGATCGAGAGCCCGGTGTTCGAGCGCGGCGGGGAGCGGGTCGTGGCCGTCTGGCGCCGGGATGGGTTCGCCGATCTCGACCTGGACCTGGCCTTGGGCAAGGACGCCCGCGTCCTGGACCCGACCGGGCGCGTCCTCGAGGCCCCGGGGACCCCGTTGGCCCGCCGGGTGCGGGTCACGGACACCCCGGTGTTCCTCGTCGATCTCGACCCCGGATTGACCGCCACGCAGCTCTCCATCGGGTTCGAGGGGGGGCGGGTTCGCCTGCAGTCGGGACGCCAGCGGGAAACCCTGCGCCTGACCAACGGATTCGGCGAACCGTTGCGCAACGTGGAAATGCGCGTCCGCCTGCCCGACGAGATGCGCGGTTGGCGCTTGGAACTGCTCGAACGACGCCTGCGCCGGCTCGCACCCGGGGAAACCTGGGCGGTGCCGGTCGACATCGACCTCCCCGAGAGCGAAGGCGGCGACCTGCACCACGTGACGGTGGAGACGCGTTTCGAAACGGACCTGGGCGACTACGTCTTCGCCGTGCGGCGACGGATCGTGCTGGCCAGCGACCTGCAACTGACCATGGAAGGAAAGCCGGATCCGTCCACGGGTTTCACCATGGTCGGGGTGGCGGTCCGCAACGTGACCGATCGGCCCATGGACCTCAAGTGCTACTTCTTCGCGGAAGGGCGCCCCGTGGTGCCGCGACTGCTGCCCCGGCTCCTCCCCGGCACGCAGGAGACCCTCCGCTTCACGGTCTCGGGTGACGCGGCCGCCGCCGGCAAGCGGGTGCGGGTTCACGTGGAGGAGATTCGGGGCGCGTCGTTCGCGAATCGGAGCCTCGTCCTGGAATAGGCGCGGGGAAACCGGTCGCCGCCGACGGGAGTACGCATGGCTACGGTGATGGTCATCGACGACGAGGAAGGCGTGTGCTACGCCGTCCAGCGCATGCTGCGCGGCCTCGGGCACGAGGCGGTGGCCGCGTCCACCGCCGAGCGCGGCCTCGAGCTGATGACGGCCGTCCGCCCGGAACTCGTCATCCTCGACGTCCGCCTTCCCGGCATGGACGGCCTCGAGGCGCTTCGCCGCATTCGCGCCGAGCGCCCCGAATTGCCGGTCGTCGTGATGACCGCGCACGGGAACATGGAGACCGCCATCGAGGCGATGAAACTCGGCGCGCACGAGTACCTGACCAAGCCCGTCGATCTGGACACCGCCGAGCGCACGGTCACCCGGCTCCTGTCGGCGCGCCGCGGCAGTCCGGTCGTTCGCGAATTGCGCGAGACCGTGGCCCACCGCTTCCCCCTCGGCACCCGGGTCGGCCGCTCCGCCCGCCAGCCGGAGGTGGTCAAGCGCATCGGCGCCGTGTGCGCCCAGGACGTCAACGTGCTCATCCGCGGGGAAAGCGGCACCGGCAAGGAACTCGTCGCGCGCGCGATCCACGACAACAGCCTGCGCGCCCAGGGACCCTTCGAACCGATCAACTGCGCGTCGATCCCGCACTCCCTCCTGGAGAGCGAACTCTACGGCCACGAACGCGGATCCTTCACCGGGGCGGTGCGGCAGAAGCGCGGCAAATTCGAGCAGGCCGACGGCGGCACCCTCTTCCTCGACGAGGTCGGCGATCTTCCTCCCGAAAGCCAGGTCAAACTCCTGCGCGTCCTCGAGGAACGGAAGATCGAGCGGGTGGGCGGACTCGAACGCATTCCGGTCCACGTGCGCGTCATCAGCGCCACCAACCGGGACCTCGAGGAGATGACCCGCCAGGCGGAGTTTCGCGAGGATCTCTACTACCGGCTCAAGGTCGTCACCATCGAGCTCCCCCCGCTGCGCCAGCGGAAGGAGGATCTCCCGCTGCTGGTCGCCCACTTCCTGGAAGCCCGCAAGTCGCCCTGCGAAGTGGACGAGGAGGTCCTGCGGCTCCTGGCCGCCTACTCCTGGCCCGGCAATGTACGCGAGCTGAAACATGCCATCGAGCATGCCGTCGTGATCGCGCGCGGAAACGTCATCCTGCCGGATCACCTGCCCCCTCACCTGCTGGACAAGGCGGCCCTGGCCGGGGGCACCGACCGGTTGGACCGGGACGTGGATGAGCTCGTGGCCCGCTGGCTCGCCTCCGACCGCTGCCTGGACGGCTCCATCCACGAACGACTGGAGCAGGATTGGGAACGCGCGCTCCTCCGGCGGGTCCTGCAGGAAACCTCCGGGAACCTGCTGCGCGCGGCCCGACGGCTCGGCATCAATCGGGCGACCCTGCGCAACAAGCTCAAGGCCTATCGCTTGTACGACGCCGGCGGGGATCGGGATGCGGATTGAGTCCGGGCCCCGGTGCGGACGTGGTTTGCGCCGAGTAATGTTCCTGATACTCTCTCAGGGATTCGGGTTACGTCACGCGGCTTGACGCGAATGATGTTGCACGGTAGGCTACCCGTATCGCAGGCAGGATGAGCGGCGTGGCTCTGGGCGCACGGTGGACGCTGTTGGCGCGGGCCCCGAAATGAACCAGGAGCTGCTCCAGGCCGGGCAGACCTTTGGACCCTACGAAGTGCTGCGCAAGCTCGGCGAAGGCAGCATGGGGACCGTCTACCTCGGCCGTCATCGCGACCGGTGCGACGTCCATGCCATCAAGGTCATCCTTCCCCAACTGGCCGCGACCCCGTACATCGTCAAGCGCTTCCAGATGGAGGCGCAGATCGCATCCCGCCTGGCGCATCCCAACATCATTCACGTGCTCGGTTCCGGCGTCGAGCGTGGGCTGCCGTACCTCGCCATGCCCTACGTGGAGGGGGACACGCTCGATCGCGTGTACCGGCGCGGCGGGCTGACCCTGCACCAGGGGGTGCGCTATACATACATGATCGCCAATGCGCTCCATCACACGCACCGCTCCCAAATCATCCACCGCGACGTCAAGCCCGGGAACATCATGGTCGACCCTCGTCGCGTGGCGCGATTGATGGACTTCGGCCTGGTCTGGGACCTCACGCGCGGGCGCGAGGGGCAGGGGGATACCTCCTCCGAGGACGCCGATGCGCTGACGGTGGGCACGCCGCAGTACATGCCCCCCGAGCAGTGGAAGTGCAGCCACGTCGACGTACGTTCCGACCTCTTCGCTCTGGGGGTGACGCTGTTCCACGTGATCACCGGCGGTTATCCCTACATGGGGTACAGCATCGCGGAGGTCTGCAGCAAGATCCTGGCCGGACGACCGACGCCGGCCCTCGAGGTCGATCCGGGGCTGGACCCCGCACTGGCGGAGATTCTCGACCGTCCCGTGCAGTCGGACCCGCGGCTACGCTACCAGACCGGCGACGAGTTCGCGCGCGCGCTGGCGGATTGGTGGCGCGCCCATCCGCCTCCGCCCTGGGAGGGCCTGCCCGCCGAGATCGACGGCGCCGCCGTCCCGGTCCATCCCGAGGTCGGGGGCCAGCCCGCGCCGCCGCGCCCGCCCGTCCCGGCCGCGCCCGCTCCGGTGGCGGTGGGGGCGGCGCTGCCCGTCACGGAGGACGCGGTGATCTCCGGGGCGCAACGCGAGTCGTTGATCTCCCTGGTCAGCAAACTCGAGCAGATCCCGGCGCTCCCGCTCGTCTACCACGAAGTGCGGCGGCTCACCGCCGTGCGCACCACCGATGCGCGCACCGTCGTGGAGGCCCTGGAAAAGGACCCGGGGCTGTGCGGCAAGGTCCTGAAACTCGCCAACACGGCCATCTTCGGGTTCCGGGGCAAGATCACCAACCTGCACCTGGCCGTTTCCCTCCTCGGCAACGGCCACATCCTGGGAATGACCTCCGCCCTCGCGATCCTCAAGCACTTTCGCCGCTCCGGCGACGGCAAGTTCGACCCCAAGCAATTCTGGTGGCACAGCATCCTCACCGGCTGCTGCGTCGCGGAGTTGAACGGCTACTACAAGTACGAAATCCGCGACGATCTGTTCACCTTCGGCCTGCTGCACGACATCGGCAAGATCGCGGTGTACGAGAATCTTCCCGACAAGTTCGACCGCATCATCTTCCTCTACCAGAAGGGTGTGCCCTACCGGCAGGCCGAGATCAAGATCCTCGGCGCCGACCACACCGTCGTCGGCGCTCTGGTGGCGCAGGGATGGAAACTGCCCGAAGACTATGTCGAGGTCATTCGCAGCCACCACGCCTGGGACGGGAACCTGAAAACCGCCACCGACAAGCGCAAGTTTCTGGTCTTCCTCGGCAACATCATCGCGCACATGATCGAGGCCCGGCAGGCGCAGGGAAAGTACCCGACCATGAAGCCCCCTTTCCTCGAGAAGTTCCGCTTCACCCAGGTCTCCATCGAAGGCCTCGCGGACCGCGCCGCGGAGAAGGCGAAATCGCTGGAGGAGAATCTCTTCCACTGACCGCGACCAGCTCACGCAGGATTTGTTCGCGGCCGGGAAACCCGCCTGTTACACTCCCCGCGACGTTCCCAGCCTTCCCCGCGGAGATCTTCGTTCCATGCCCGCGTCCGGCACGCTCTACATCGTCGCGACCCCGATCGGCAACCTCGAGGACATCACCTTCCGCGCCGCACGCATCCTGCGCGAGGCGCCGCATTTGTTCGCCGAGGGGAGTGAGACGGCTTTCAAACTGCTGGCCCGGCTCGAGATCCGCAAGTCGGTGGAAGTCTACACCGAATCCCGGCGCGAGGCCGGCGCAAAAAAAGTCCTGGCCTACCTGGCCCGCGGCGAGGACGTGGCCCTGATTTCCGAAGCCGGGACTCCGGGCATCAGCGATCCGGGAGCGGACCTCGTCGAACGCGTGCGCGCCGCCGGACACCCGATCGTCCCCATCCCCGGACCGAGCGCCCTCGCCGTCCTGCTGAGCGTCGCGGGGAAAGGGGCCGAACGGTTCCTCTTCGAGGGATATCTCCCGCGCAAGCGGGGAGAACGGATTCGCGCCCTCGAAGCGCTCAAGGGTCTGGATCGTCCGATCGTCTGTTTCGAGGCTCCGCATCGGCTGGCCGAGACGCTCCAGGATCTGGTCCAGGTGTTCGGCGGGGATCGACTCGCCTTCCTCGGGCGGGAACTCACCAAGCTCCATGAGGAGGTGCGTCGCGGGACGCTGGCCGAGCACAACGCCTGGGCGCAGGCCGCCCCGCCCCGCGGCGAATTCACGCTTCTCCTCCAGCCCGGGCGGGACGCCTCGCAGGCGATCGCCCCCGACGAGGCGGCCGTGCTGAAGCGCTTGACCGACCTGATGAAGGCAGGTCTCCCCCGCAGCAAGGCGGCGGCTCGCGTCGCCCGGGAAATGGGGGTGTCGCGGAAGTTCGTCTACTCTCTCGGGCTCGCGACCGACCAGGACGAATCCGTGGACAGGGACGAAAGCGAAGAGGAGTAGCGTCTGCGGACGCGAGGTCCCGAGCGCGGGCGGGTGGCCCATCCGGCGGGTTGGCGTCTGCTTGACACCTCCGCGACCTTCCGATAGATTCCCAGCACCGGGCGCCGGCCGTTCTGGCGCGTGGGCAACTCCTTTCCGTCGGAGAAGATGCGCGCATGGCGATCCTGATCGACAAGAACACGCGGGTGGTTTGCCAGGGGATCACCGGCAGCGCGGGGGGATTTCACGCCCGACAGATGCTGGAGTACGGCACCCGCCTGGTGGCCGGCGTCACCCCGGGAAAGGGGGGGCAGAAGTTCGAGAACGTCCCCGTTTTCAATACCGTCCATGAAGCCGTGCGCGAGACGGGCGCCACCGCAACGGCCATCTTCGTCCCGCCGGCCTTCGCCGCCGACGCCATCCTGGAAGCGGCCGATGCCGGCATCGGCGTCATCGTCTGCATCACCGAGGGGATCCCGACGCGGGACATGGTGCAGGCCAAGGAGATCCTCCGCTGCCGGCCGGGCGTCAGGCTCGTCGGCCCCAACTGCCCCGGCGTGATCACGCCCGGTCAGTGCAAGATCGGCATCATGCCGGGGTACATCCACAAGCCCGGCCACATCGGCGTGGTGTCGCGCAGCGGAACGCTTACCTACGAGGCGGTCTGGCAGTTGTCCGCCCGCGGGCTCGGCCAGTCGACGTGTGTGGGCATCGGCGGCGATCCGATCCTGGGCACGACCTTCGTGGACGCGCTCGAGCTCTACAACCAGGACCCCGACACCCACGGAATCGTCATGATCGGCGAGATCGGCGGCGGCATGGAAGAGGAAGCCGCAGAGTACATCGAGGCCCACGTGCGCAAGCCGGTGGTCAGCTTCATCGCCGGGTCGACGGCGCCGAAGGGGAAGCGGATGGGGCACGCCGGCGCGATCATCACCGGCGGCAAGGGGACGGCGGCGGAAAAGTTCGCCCGCCTGGAGAAGGCGGGGGTGACGATTTCGCGCACGCCCGCCGGCATCGGCGACGCGATGGTGCAGGCGCTGCAAAAGGCGGGCATCCAGACCTCCTGACCGGACACGGTCCGGTGATCCGGGCCGGTCAACGCGCGCATCGGGGAGCCCAGGTTCGCCGGCGGGCAGCGGCCGGTGCGGTTCGGCAGCCTTTCGATTCGGGGCCCGCGTTCCGGCGCAGAGGACCATGAGCGAGATCACCGAAACGGGGCGGAGGCGCGCTCGCAAGCCGCCGCCGCTCGATCCCTACCAGGCCTCCCCGATCGTGGTCCAGGCGCTCCATGAGGATATCGGCACCGGCGATGTGACCACCCGTCAATTCGTGTCCCCCCACCTGCGCGCCACGGGCCTGCTGCGATTTCACGAGGAGGCGATCGTCGCGGGTCTTCCCCTGATGGGGATGATCTTCACCAGCGTGGACCGCAGCCTGAAGGTCGATCTCCTCGCGCGGGAGGGAGACCGGGTGAGCGCGGGCACGGTCGTCGCCGCCATCACCGGCGGCGCCGCTTCGATCCTCACGGGCGAGCGGGTCGCTTTGAACTTTCTCCAGCGCCTGAGCGGGATCGCCTCCCTGACGCGACTCTTCGTCGAGGCGGTCGCGGGGACGGGCGCGAAAATCCTCGATACGCGCAAGACCACGCCGGGGCTGCGGTACCTGGAAAAGTACGCGGTCCGCGTCGGGGGCGGCGTCAACCACCGGATCGGGCTCTTCGACGGGGTGCTGGTGAAGGACAACCACCTTCACCTGATGACGGTCGCGGGTACCCGCGGCCGGTTCGCGGAGATGGTGGCGGAGGTGCGCGCCCTTCACGGTCCGGGAATGCCCATCGAGGCGGAGGCGAAGACGCTGGACGAGGTCCGGGAAGTCCTGGCGGCGGGCGTCGACATCGTGTTGCTCGACAACATGGACGTGCAGGCGCTGCAGCGGGCGATGCGGGAGATCGACGCGCACAACGCGCGCGCCGCCGCCGGCACCCGCTCGAAAAGCGGGGTCCACCGGCGCACCGGGGCCGGGTCCCGAAAGGTCCTCGCCGAGGCTTCGGGCGGAGTGACGCTGGCCACGGTCGAGGGGATCGCGCGCACCGGCGTGGATCGGATCTCCATCGGCGCGCTCACGCATTCGGCGCGGGCGATCGACATCTCCATGGACGTGGAGGCGGCCGGGGAAGCGCGCGGCGACCATACGCGGTCCCGCCGCCGGAGGTAGAGCGCACGTGTCACCGACGGATCCCACGATCGATCTCGCCGAGTCCGCCCGGGACGGCGGCGACCCGCCGCCGGTGGACGTCCCCCGCCTCACCGCGGAGTTGCGGGGGACCCTGGTGGGACGCCGGATCGTCTGGCTGCCCACGACGACCAGCACCAACGATGCCGCCTGGGGCGAGCTGCGACAGGGAGGCGACGAGGGGGTCTGCGTCCTCGCCGACGCTCAGACCGCCGGCCGGGGACGATTCGGCCGGGGCTGGTACTCGCCGCCGGGGGTCGGCCTCTGGATGTCCGTTGCGCTCACCCCGGACCTGCCGGTCGAGCGGGCCCCCTACCTGGTCCCGCTCGGCGCCCTCGCCGTCTGCGACGCGATCGCCGCACTGCTGGCGGAATCGCCGGTCGCGAAGTCGGCGGCCGTCGGCATCCGCTGGCCCAATGACGTCGTTTCCTCCGGACGGAAACTCGCCGGGGTCCTCGTCGAGTCGCGCGACCTCGACGTCGCGGCGCCCGCCGCCGCACGCTCCGAATCCCGGGGCCGCGGACGCCGCGGCTACGTCGTCGGCCTCGGGGTCAACGTGAATCAGGTGCCGCGGGACTTCCCCGCCGATCTGGCCGGGTCGGCCGAATCCCTGCGCGTCATCGCCGGACGCGTCCTGGACCGGACCCGGGTCGCCGCCCTCGTCCTTCGCGCCCTCGATCGCTGGTACCAGACCCTCTGCGGTGGGGACCACGACGCGGTGGCCGCCGCCTGGCGGTCCCGCTCCGCCCTCGTCGGACGCCGGGTCCGGATCCGCTCCGGCGGCCAGGTCTTCACCGGCCGGGCCCTCGACCTCGACCCCTGCGATGGCATCGTCGTTCAGCTCGATTCCGACGCGAACCGGTGGTTCCGCACCGAACACGTCGAGAAACTCGAAGTCCTGGAGTACCGATAGGCACCGCCCTCCGGACCGGACCCCGATCTGCGGAGATCCTGCCATGCCCCTCAAGAACCCGGTTCACACCGACCAGGCCCCGGCCGCCATCGGACCCTACTCCCAGGCCATCCGCGTCGACCCGTGGGTCTGGGTGTCCGGACAGATCCCTCTCGACCCCCGGAGCGGAACCCTCGTCTCCGGCGAAATCGAAGCCCAGACTCGCCGGGTCCTCGACAACCTCAAGGCGGTCCTGGAAGCGGCCGGATCGAGCCTCGACCACGTGGTCAAGACCACGATCTACCTGCGGGACATCGGGGATTTCCCCAAGGTCAACGAGGTCTACGCGACCTACTTCCAGCAGACCCCGCCCGCCCGGGCGACCGTCGAGGTCTCCAACCTGCCGAAAAATGCGCGCATCGAAATCGACGCGGTGGCGTTGCTGCGGTAGCGCCGGGTACTGCGGCCCGGACCCGGCGGACGATGCATCTCCCTGCCGTAGTTGCAAATCCAGCGGGTCGCCGGTACAATGACGCGGGATCGACGGGGTGTAGCGCAGTCTGGTTCAGCGCGCCACGCTTGGGACGTGGAGGTCCCCGGTTCAAATCCGGGCACCCCGATCCACCCCCTGCCGGGAATTGCGGACCATGGTCCAGTCCTCTCCTGTGCGTCTTCTCCTCTTGATCGGGCTCTTGGGCTTTCTCACCGTCGGCGCGGGTGTCGCCGACGAAGCCTCCACCCCCGCCGCGCTCCCGCTCGTCTACCGAGGCATGATGGGGGACACGGCCGTCGTCGAGGACCTGGAAACGACCACCCAGGAGTCCCTTAAGGTCGGCGAAACCATTCGCGGCGCGCGCGTCGTGGACATCCGTCCCGGCGAACTCCTTCTCGAGAGCGGCGGCCGGCGGATCACCCTCACGATGGGGGATGAAGAGACCGCCCAGGCGGCGCTCTCCGGCGGGGGCGACGTGCCCCCCTGTCCCTGGCTCGTGCCGGACTGGGCGCGGGAGCTGGACCAGGTCTATGCCCAGGCCAAGGTCGATCTCTCGTTCCGTCAGGGCTCCGTCGAGGAGGTGGTCGGGTTCCTCCGTCGCTTCACGGGGACGAGCATCCTGATCGACCCGGCCGCTCAGACGGCGGGTAAAGGGCCGTTCTCGTATTCGGCCAAGGGTGTGACGGTTCATCAGGCCCTCGACCAGCTGTTGCCGCAATTCGGGCTCGAGCTTGTGTATCAGGACAACGTGGCCGTGGTCACTACCGCGGAGAAGGCGGCGACCAATCCCATTCGCCGGGCGTGGCAGGCTCAGGCGGGTCTCGCGGAGGCGCGCCGGCGACTCGAGCGACTGCCTCCGATCGACACGGCGCCCGCCGCCTCCGACCTCGCGCTCCGCGACCGGCTCGCGTCGATGCGCCTGACCGCGACCTTCGAAAACGCCACCCTGCATGAGGTGGCCGAGTTCCTTCACGAAACCGCGGGCGTAAATGTCCTGATCGATGCCGCCGGCCTCGATCCGGCGGCCGAGGAGAACCGGATCACCGTCGGGGTGAAGGCCCAACCCGTGCGCGAGTTTCTGAACGACCTCGCGCGCGTGCATGACTGGGGCTGGTACGTGCGCGAGGGGTTCGTCGTCGTGACCGGTGCGCAGTCGTTCCAGGCCCGAGAGGAAAAGAAGGCGGCGGACGAGGAAGCGGATGCCGCGCGCGTGGAAAAGGAAGCGGCGGTGCTGGACACGCCGCTGTCACTGACTTGCGAGGCGGAGCCCCTCTTTCGCGCCGCGCAGCGGGTGAGCGAGGCCGCCGGCGTACCGGTGGTGATCGACCCCCGGCTCTGGGGCTCGACTCCGAAGGTGACGTTCGCCGGAGGCAAGACGCTCCAGGACTTCGTCGACGCCCTGGAAAAGAACATCGAAGTTCGCACGTTCGCTCTGCGCGGGACGCTCTACGTCCTGCCGTAAGAGAAGGCGATCCCGGTTCCACACTGGTGCGCGGCCCGACTTCGGATCGAATTCTCATGACGTCCGACTCGGAGAAACTCCCCCCACCCGGCGACCCGCGCACGCCTGCGCCCGCGTCAGGGCCCGCGACGACCGCTCCGTCCGGAAGCGGGGACGGCAAGGAGGAGCTGGCGCGCCGGCTCGCCCGCGAGCTGGGAATCGCGGAAGAGGATCTGATGTCCCGAATCGGGATGGCGCGTCCGGCGCCGTCCGCCTCCGGTACGGGCGGGAGCGGGATCGCCAAGCCGGCCACCCCGGGCGAGCCCGGGGCCGCGGGCCCCCCCGTGGGAAGCCCCCCCGTCGCCGCCCCCGTCTCTGCTCCCGCCGCGCCTGCGGCGGCGGAAGGGCTGCGTCGCGGCGTCGTGGTCCGACGCATCGTGGTTTCCGTCAAACCGGGGGAGTCGCCCCCTCCGCACGTCGAACCCGTCACCCACGCGCGTTCGGAACGACCGCCCCGGCGCGATCGCAAGGCCCGCCTCCTTCGCGCAGGGGCTCCGGGCGCCTCCGTGATCGAGCGGGTGGACGAGCAGGAACGCCGCCGCACGGCCAGCCCGGTGGAGCGGGCCTGGATGGCCGTGCGCCGGATCCCCACTTGGTCGTTCTCCGTCCTCGTGCACCTGCTCATTCTCTGGCTCCTGATGCAGGTCGTCGTCTTCACCGAGCGGCGCGAGTCCCCGACCTTTACCGTCTTTCTGGGGGAGGCCGGCGGCTGGAAGAAGACCGAGGAGAAAGGGGTCCAGGGCGACAAGAACGAGGAACCACCGAAGGTCGATCCCGTCGACCCCCCCAAGGAGGAGGCCGCGCCGACCCAGCAGGTCGATCCGGCGCCCGAGCGCGAACCGGTGATTGCGCACGGACCCGCTCAGACCTCGGTGGAACCGTCCAACGGCGCCCCCGCCGCCATCTCCGGCCGCGGCGGCGCCAGCAAGGGCGATCTGCTGCAGAAATACGGCGGTTCCGAGTACTCCGAACAAGCCGTCGAGGCCGGACTCCGCTGGCTGGTCGCACACCAGGAACTGGGCGGCGAGTGGAGCGCGCAAAAGTGGGATCGGCGTTGCCCCACCAAGGACCGCTGCGGGGGAGTCGCCGAAGAAGAATACACGCCCGGACTCACCGGGCTTTCGCTGCTCTGCTTCCTTGGCGCGGGCCATACCCACAAGGACGGTGAGTTCTCCGACACGGTTCGGCGCGCGATCAACTACCTCCGGCGCCTGCAGACCCCGGAGGGTCTCTTCGACACGCCCCTCCGGAGGAATACCTACAACCACGCGGTTTGCACGCTGGCCGTCAGCGAGGCGTACGCCATGACCCAGAACGCCGAACTCGGCCGGATGGCGTCGCAGGGGATCCTCTATCTCGCGCAGGCGCAGCAACCGGGCGGGGGATGGGACTACACGGACTTCGTGACCGACCGCAACGACATGTCGATCGCGGGTTGGGCGATCATGGCGATGAAGTCGGCGAAGCTCGGCGGCCTGCCCGTGCCGTTCGAGACCTGGGACCGGGCCCGGAAGGCGCTCCTCAAGGCGACCACCCCCGACGGGCGGGTACGGTACGCCGACAAGGCTCCTCACGTCGGCCGCATGGGGGACGGACTCACCGCCGTGGGTCTCCTGTGCCGGTACTACATGGGCATCGACGATTCCATGGTCATCGACCGGGCGGCCAGGCACCTCGTGCGCAATACTCCGCTCTGGCGCAAGCTCAAGACCTCCTCCACCGACAGCACGTTTTACTACTGGTACTACGGGACACTGGCCCTGTTCCAGCGGGGCGGGCGGGATTGGGAAACCTGGAACACCGCCATGCGCGACATGCTCATCCGCAACCAGCGCAAGGACGGCCATGCCGCGGGGAGCTGGGACCCCGATGATGCCTGGATCGGCCCGTACGCAGGGCGCTTGTACGCGACCACGCTGAACATCCTCAATCTCGAGATTTACTATCGCTACCTTCCGATCTACGTGATGGACGAGCAGGGGGACGGCACGGCGGCCCCCGCGCGGGGACCGCGGGAGACTCCCGACCGGTCGGCGGTCGAGGAACTCTCGGGCGAGCGTCCGGCCACGGCGGACCAGTTGCTGGCCGACCTGCAGGTGCGGGACCAAATGACCCGCTGGAAGGCGGCCCGCAAGCTGGCGGACATGGGCGAACGGCGGGCGATTCCGATCCTGATGGAGATCATCCCGGGGATGGACTCGACCTCCCGGGCGATGTTTCTGGAGGTTCTGGCGCGGTTTCTGGATCCGGACACCGCGGCCTTTTTCGCCGAGTTCCTGGAGGACGCGGTGCCGCGCGTTCGCGACGCGGCGCTGACGGCGCTGAAACGATTGTCCGGGCTGGCCACGGAGGGCGACGTGCGCCGCTGGCTGAAGGAAAAGGGGATTCTCAGGAAGTGACGATCTCGCCGCCTCGGGGACGAGGACTCGGGGGGCGCGGTGCGCGGGAGGTCCCGTCGGCCGCGCGGCACGAAAGCACGGGATACGACGGAGGGTCCGCGGGCCGCGGCCCCGTCCGCGCCCGATGCGGAGGAGAACTTCGGGCGGCCGCCCTGCCGGGCGCGGTCCCGACCGCCATCGAACGGAGGGGAATGTCGTGGATCACAACATCGACGTGACGTCGTCCTGGGCCAAGAGCGCCGTGGATTGGGTCAGCGAAGACATGGCGCGCGAGGCTGACATGCCGTTCGCGGCCCTCAAGGAATTCGCCCGGGCCTACTTCCGGCGCGTCGATGAGCGCTACAAGCGGCGCTTGAGCGTCCCCCAGGTCATTCTGCGCCTGGTCTCGCTTGCGACGTTCGCGGCGCAGCGGCGGGCGGACGAAACCAAGGTACGCGTGTTCGCCCCGGCGGAGAAGGGCCTCGATCCGTCCGACGACGTGGTCGTTCTCGAAACCTGCATGAGCGACCAGCGATTCATCGTGGACACCCTCCGCCTTTGCGCCTCCGAGCTCGGTCTCAAGGAAGTGGCCAGCGTCAACATCATCGTCAACGTGCGTCGGGACGCGGAGGGGAAGGTGCTTTCCGTGTCGAAGACCGAGGCCCCGGACCACGTGATCGAGTCGGTGACCCACTTCGTGCTGCTCGGCGCCAAAAACCCGGAAGTGTGCGACAAGCTCTTCGCGGAGGTCACCACCCGGCTCTCCTCCGCCGCGCTGGCCGTCGGGGACTATCAACGCGTCCGGCGCATGCTGAAGGACTTCGCCAATTCCTACGAGTATCTGGCCCAGGTCGCCGGTTTCAAGCTGGCCAGCCCGGACGACCTCCGGGAGGCCACGCAGCTGCTGCAATGGCTCGTCGAGGACCACTTCCTGTTCATGGCGGGCGTAAGCATGCGATCGGGGCAGGGCGGTCCCCTCCAGGTGGAACCGACCGAGAGCCTCGGCACATGGTTCCGGTTCGCTTCCGAAGGCGATCCTCATCTGGCGGCCGCGAACCGCATGTTCACCGCCGAGGGGACGGCGATGCCGGTCATCCGCGCGCACAAGTCCGCGCACGACTCGCGCATGCACCGGTCGGGGAAGATCGACGTCTTCTATCTGCGCCGCTTCGACGATACCGGCGCGCCGGACGGTGGGGTCCTGATCTACGGCCTGTTCACCCGTCGCGCTTTCGTCACCCTGTTCAACACCGTTCCCTACCTGCGACGGCGGCTCCAGCGCATGCTCGAGGTCGACGAGATCCGCCCGGCCAGCCATCTCTACAAGGGGACCATCAACGCCTTCAACGCCCTCCCGATCAACTATCTGTTCGAGGCCGGCGAGACCGACCTGCACGTGCTGGTCAAGAAGTGCCTCGACGCCGAAAGCAGCGGCGAAACCGCCACCCACATCGACCTCGACCCCGAGCGGCATACCGCTTACGCCTTCGTGATCCTCGACAAGGAGTCGTTCACGGAGACGATCCTGGAAGGTGCACGCGACCTGCTCCTCCAGGAGTTGAAGGCCCAGGACTGCCAATACCAGGTCAACATGGGCCTCGGCGACATGGCCTCCATGCACTTCTACGTCACCGGCTGCCAGGTGGCCGACGAGTCGTACGAAAAACCCCTGCACGAACGGATCATGGTCCTGTGCACTCCCTGGCGCGAACGATTGCGCCAGGCGCTGCGCGGAAAGTTCGACGAGGACACCGCCAAGCGGCTCCATTCCACGTACATGGACGCCTTCCCGGAGAAGTACCACGTCGCGATGGAACCGGAACATGCCGTCGCCGACGTCGAACACCTCGACGCGCTGACCACCACGGGTCAGATCCAGTTCGACATCCTCCCGGGGGAGCGCGACCAGGCTCGCGACGAGGTGCGCCTGCGGCTCTACCGGACCTCGAACCTCTACCTGTCGGACATTCTGCCCATTCTCGACCACTTCGGGTTCCGCGTCCTCGACCAGGATCCGATCCAGGTGAAACTCCCGGATCGCACCGCGCTGCAGATCGACACGTTCCGGTTGCGGGTCGACCGTACCGCCGGGGAAGCCGACTACGTCGAGAACAAGGAGCGGCTCGTCAACGGCTTGCGCGCGGTGTTCGAGAAACGGATGGTCTCCGACCCCCTCAATCGGCTCATGGTGCGGCCCGGCCTCACCTGGGAAGACGTCGATGTCCTGCGCGCGTACCTGGGGTATTCGATGCAGCTGGGGCCGTTCTTCGCCGCCGACGTGGTCCACCGCGTCCTCTACGCCCACCCGATCCTGACCGGGGCGCTCGCCGACTATTACCAGGCGCGCTTCAACCCGCACTTCGGGGCGGCCGACGATTCCACGCGCGGCATTCGCCGGGAGGCCGCCCGTCGCGCCGTGACCGAATCGCTCACCCGGATCACCGACGCCACCGAGGACCGCGTCTTTCGCATCTTCCTCAATCTGATCGACGCGACGGTCCGCACGAACTTGTTCCGGACCGACCGCAGGGGGCACTACATCTCCTTCAAGTTCGACTGCTCCCTGCTCGAGAAATGCCCGGAACCGCGGCCGCTCTACGAGATTTACGTGCACCACGCGGAGATGGAGGGGGTCCATCTGCGCGGGGGAAGGGTCGCGCGCGGCGGCCTCCGTTGGAGCGACCGTCTGGAGGACTACCGGACCGAGATCTTCGGGCTCATGCGCACCCAGATGGTCAAGAACGTCCTGATCGTGCCGGTCGGCGCCAAGGGCGGCTTCGTCGTCAAGGGCAAGCCCAAGGCCGGCCAGGACCGCAAGGCCTACGGCGACGCGATGTACGAGATCCTGATCCGCGGGCTCCTCGACCTCACGGACAACCGCGTCGAGGCCCAGGAGGTGCGCCCGAAGAACGTGATCGCCTACGACGAGTTCGACCCGTATCTCGTGGTCGCGGCGGACAAGGGAACCGCCCATCTCTCGGACACCGCCAATCGCATCAGCGCGGAGTACGGGCACTGGCTGGGGGATGCCTTCGCCAGCGGCGGGTCTGACGGGTACGACCACAAGGTCGAAGGAATCACGGCGCGGGGCGCGTGGGCCTGCGTGCGGCACCACTTCCTGTCCATCGGAGTGGATCCGGACAAGGACGTCATCCGCGTGGTCGGCATCGGCGACATGGCGGGCGACGTCTTCGGCAACGGCATGCTGCGCAGCCGGACCATCAAGCTGGTCGGGGCCTTCAACCACATGCACGTGTTCCTGGATCCGGACCCGGACACCGAAAAGTCGTATCTGGAACGGGAGCGCATGTTCCGGCTCCCGCGCTCCTCCTGGGCGGACTATCGCAAGGAGGCCATCTCCAAGGGCGGCGGCGTCTGGCTGCGCACCGAGAAGTCGATCGCGCTCCCGCCCGCGCTCCGGGAGCTGCTCGGCACCGACCGCACCGAATGCAGCGGCGAGGAAGTGATTCGCATGCTGCTCATCGCCGACGTGGACCTGCTCTACAACGGCGGAATCGGGACGTACATCAAGGCGACCGACGAGGACAACCGCGAGGTCGGCGACAAGGCCAATGACGCGGTCCGCGTCAGCGCGCGCGACGTGCGCGCCCGCGTGATCGGGGAGGGCGGCAACCTGGGGATGACCCAAAAAGCCCGGATCGAATACTGTCTCAAGGGCGGTCGCTGCAACACCGACGCGATCGACAACTCGGGCGGCGTGGACCTGTCCGACCATGAGGTCAACCTCAAAATCCTCTTCACCCCCGAAGTCGCCGCCGGCCGGATGAGCCTGCCCGCGCGCAACAAGCTGTTGCGCGACATTTGCCCGGTCGTCGACGAGATGGTCGTCGCCGACAACGACGCCCACGCCCTCATGCTCACCCTCGACGAGATCCGCTCCCGGCGGGACCCCTATTCCTTCGTCCGGGCGGTTGAGTTCCTCAGCGAACGCCGGATCATGCACCCGAAGATCGAGGGGTTGCCCAAGATCAGCGATCTGCAGGCCCGTACGCTGGCCAAGGGGTTCATGCGGCCGGAGTTGTCCAAGATCACCGCCTTTTCGAAGATGTTCGTCTTCAACGACCTCGTGAAGATCGACGCGGAACGGATCCCGAGGCGGGAGCACCTGCTGCAACACTATTTCCCCGAGATCGTGCTGGAGAAGTTCCGCGCGGGGATCGACCGACACATGCTGCGGCGCGAGATCCTCGCCACGGTGTGGAACAACCACATGCACACCTATGTCGGCGGGACCTTCTTCCCCGAGATGCTGCGGGATACCGAGCGCGGCGTCGCCGACGTCGCGCTCGCGTACAGCGCCGTGGACGGTTGGCTCGACGCCTTCTCGCTGCGGAAGCGGCTGCTCGCCCTCGGCGGCGTTTCGGTCACGGCGCAGTATGAAGGCCTGGTCACCCTGGAGGAGGGATTGCGCGAGGCGTCCGCATGGCTGCTTCACTTCCTCCCCGGGGATCAGCTCCACCAGAAGATCGGGGACGGCCAGAACCTGTTCGACCAGGGGGAGCCGTATCGCGAGGCCTGGTCCGCCGTCGTGGCGACCCTGCCGAACTCCGCGCCCTACGCGCAGAAGCGCGTGGAGAAGGACATGTCCGCCCTGTTGGGCGTTTCGCTGCCCCAGGAAATCGCGCGCGAAATCGCGCTCTCCTGCCAGTGGGCAAAGGTCTTCCCCGTTCACGAGCTCGCCCGCAAGTGCGGATCGAGCGTCGCGGACGTGGCGCACACCTACCTCGCCTGCGGCCAGCAGACCGGCCTCAACGGGGTGATCTTCCGTATCGGCCGCCAACCGTCGACGGACCCGTGGGAGGCGCAGGCGCTGCGCAGTCTCCGCCAGGCGCTGCTGCGGACGCTCTACTCCCTGGCCGAACGGTGCCTCGAGCAGGGCCTGGAATCGACCATGAAGCGCGAGCCGGCCTTCCAGGCGGTGGGGGAGGACATTGCCCGCCTGCAGGCGACGGATGCGCCGATGCCGATCTCGGTGCTGGTCGTGCTGGCGGAGCGGCTGCACAAGGCCCTCGTGCGGTTGTAGGGCATGCCCAACGACACGATCACGGTCGTCGACGGTCTTCTCGTGGGCCATGCCCACGACGAAGCGGGGTGCACCGGCTGTTCCGTGGTGCTGTTTCCCGGTGCCGCCGAGGTGGCGGTCGACGCGCGCGGGAGCGCGCCGGGAACGTACGATACGGAGTCGCTCGGTCCCACCAAGGCCTTCACGCGCAAATACGCCGTGTTTTTCGCCGGGCGGAGCGTCTACGGCCTCGACGTGGCCCCGGGGATCCGCCGGTTCCTCGAAGAGAAGGGGTGGGGCTGGAACAGTCCGCTCGGATTCCTGGCCGGGATGACGGGGGCGATCCTGTTCGACGCGATCGGCAACGTGTCGCGCCGTCCGGGACCGGAAATGGGACATGCCGCGTGCCTGGCGGGGTCGAACGATCCGGTTCCGGAAGGAAACGTGGGGGCGGGCGCGGGCGCGACGGTGGGCAAGTTCGGCGAGTGGCGCCAGCGGATGAAGGGGGGGCTCGGTTCCAGCGGTGTGCGGCTGTCCAACGGGCTTGCCGTCGGCGCCCTGGTGGTGGTCAACGCCGTGGGCAACGTCGTGGACCCGGCGACCGGCCGGACGGTCGCGGGCGTACGCCGGGACGGAGGCGGATTCGTGGACTGGGAGGAGCGCGTGGGGATGGGCGCGGGTCCGCAGTCGACCGAGCGCGGCACCACGATCGGGATTGTCGCCACGAACGCCCGGCTCTCCCACAAGAGCGTGATGAAGATGTCCGAAATCGCCCACGACGGACTCGCGCGGTCCGTTCGTCCCGCGCACCTCACCGGGGACGGCGACACGATCTTCGCCGCGGCCACCGGCACTCGGGTGCTGGAGGATCTGGCGGAGCCGCGCCATCCCGAATGGCCCGACAAGTTCTCGCCCAACTGGGTGGACGTCCTTTCGCAACTCGCCGCCACCCAGGTGGAGCGGGCGGTGCTGCGGGCCATTCGCGCGGCGCGGGGTGTTCACGGGGTCCCTGCCGCCGCGGACCTGCCATGACCGCCGCCTCCTCCCGGGTCCGCTGGGGCCGCCGGGTCGCCGCCGCCCTGTTCCTCGTCGCGGCCATCCTCCTCGTGCGTCCGATCTGCCACCTCACGGCCGTCAAGATGCGCGACCTCGACGAACGCGAGCCCGTTCCCGCCGGGTTCGCCGACGACGTCTCCCGTCTCTCCCGCACGGCGGTGCGGGAGGTGTGGTCCGTGCCCGCCGACCGGGAGCAGGCCGAACGCGAGCTCTCCGCCCTGCTGGGCCGGGCGCGCGCGGAAGGCCTGCCCGTCAGCATCGCCGGCGCCCGCCACAGCATGGGCGGACACACGATCGCCCCCGGCGGCATCGTGATCGACATGACCCCCCTCCGGAACATGCAGTACGACGAGGCGACCGGGCGCATTCGCGTGGAATCCGGCGCCACCTGGAGCGAAGTCCTTCGCCATCTCAATCCCCGCGGACGATCGGTCCGGGTCATGCAGGCCTTCAGCTCGTTCACCATCGGCGGCTCGCTCAGCGTGAATGGTCACGGCTGGCAGCACGACCAGCCGCCGATCTCCTCCAGCGTCGTGTCCGTCCGGCTCCTTCGGGCCGACGGCGCCCTGGTCCGGCTGAGCCGAACGGAGGAGCCCGAGTGGTTCGCCCTGGTCCTCGGCGGCTACGGCCTCTTCGGGATCATTCTGGAAGCCGAACTGGAAACCGTCCCGGACGAGCGCTACCGGCACGAGCGCGTCCTGATCCCCACCGCCCGCTACCTCGAGGCGTATGCCGAGCAGGTCGTGCGCGGCAGGAACGTCCGCCTCTCCTACGGGCGCCTGCGCGTGGACTCCAGCGGGTTCCTCGAGGATGCGATCCTCAACCGGTTCATCCTCGACGAATCCGGAGACGCCTCGCCTCTGCCGCTGGGCGAACCGGGCCTGGCCCGGTTGCAACGCGCCGTCTTCCGCGGCTCCCAGGGGAGCGAGTACGGGAAGAAACTCCGTTGGGACGCGGAGACGCGTCTGGAGGAGTACCTCACCGAGCGGATCTCGTCGCGGAATCAGCTTCTGTACTATGAGGTGGAGCCGATCGCCAACCGCTCCTCGGACACCACCGACCTCCTGCACGAGTATTTCCTGCCGGAGTCGTCGTTTCACGGGTTCGTCGCCGCCATGCAGGAGATCATCCCGCGGCACGGCGGCGACTTGCTGAACGTGACGGTGCGGAATGTGGCCGCGGACCGGGATTCGTATCTTCGGTACGCGGAAACCGACGTCTTCGCGTTCGTCCTGCTGTTCACCAGCGAGCGTTCGGAAGCGGGGGAGGCGAGGATGCAGGCGATGACCCGGGAGCTGGTGGATTCCTGCATTCGGCTGCGTGGGCGGTTCTACCTGCCGTACCGGCTCCATTACACACGGGAGCAGCTGCACGCTGCCTATCCTCAGGCCCGTGCGTTCTTCGCGGCGAAGCGGCGGCTGGATCCCGAGGAGCGCTTTCAGAACCAGTTCTACCGGACCTACGGGCGCTGAGCCTCCGGCTGTCGCTGGCGCATCGCTTCGCCGAGGACGATCGCCGCGGCATGGGAGAGCGGGAGAGAGGTCGCCTCGCTCGAGGGCATGGGGATCGTGAGGAAGTCGTCGCACTCCTCGCGGACGGCCGCCGACAGCCCCCGTTTCTCCCCGCCCACGGCGAGGAGGGCGGGGGCGCGCAAGTCGGCGCGATAAAGGGTGGTCCGCACTCCGGCCAAGCACCCCCACAGGCGCACGCCCAGCTTCTTCAGCGCCGCGAGCGAGTCCCGTTCCCGGTCGAGCCGGACGACCGGAAAGCGCTCGAACGCGCCGGAGGAGGCGCGGCTGAGCGCGGCGCCGTCGAAGTCCCAGACGTGCTTCTTGACCAGCACGCCGTGACCGCCGAGGGCCTCCGAGGTGCGAATGACGTATCCCAGGTTGCGGGCGTCCTCCACCCCTTCGAGCAAGAGCAGCAGAGGCGGGCGGGAGGAGTCCGTTTGCAGCCGGCGGACGAGGTCGTCGAAGGGGGTGGGGGGCCGCGGGGTGCAGACCGCGAGAACGCCGCCGTGCGTGACCCCCCCGGCCATTCCGTCGAGTTCCCGGGACGACACGCGCTTGACGGGAACCGAGAGGGCTTCGGCCGCGCGCAGGACCTCTTCCACCTTCTCTGCATGGGCCGACTCGTTGACGAGGACGCACTCGAAGCGGCGCACGCGGGCCTTGAGCGCTGCGAGGATGCTGATCTTGCCTTCGAGGGTCTCCATCGGTGCGGCTCCGGAGTCCGGGGGCACAGGGCGCGGGAGTTGCCCGGAGCCGGACCGTGATCCCCGGTTTCGGGCGACGGTCCGGCGGCCGAGCTACCGGAATCGCAACAGGGCGTAGTTCCGCTTTCCCGCGCGCAACACGCACACGGTGTCGGACGCCAGATCCGCGGGGCCGAGCCGGCGTTCGAGACCGCCTTCGTTTCGCGTGTTGTTGACGTAGACGCCCCCATCGGTGATCAATTGCCGGGCTTGGCTCTTGGATTTCGCCAGCTTGACGTTCACCAGCGCGTCGATGAGCAGGATGCCGGCGTCGAGTTCCGCGCGCGGCAACTCCAGCGAGGGGACGTCCGCGAAGATGACGCCGAGCGTGGCATCGTCGAGCTGCTCGACCCTCGCGTTTTCGAACAGCACGGCCGTGGCCCGCTCGGCGATCCGCAGGCCTTCCTCTCCGCGCACCATGCGCGTGACCTCCCGCGCCAGGGTGCGCTGCGCCTCGCGCTTCTCGGGGCGCCGGGCCACTTCCTGCTCGAGGTCGGCGATTCCCTCCAGGGGGAGAAAGGTGAAGATCTTGAGGTAGCGGACGGCATCCGCGTCCGCGGTGCGCACGAAGTACTGGTAGAAATCGAAATGGCTGGTGCGATGGGCGCCCAACCACAGGGCGCCCTTCTCGCTCTTGCCGAACTTGCGGCCGGAGGAATCGAGGATGAGCGGCAGGGTGAGTCCGAAGGCCGCGCGCGCGTCGGGGCCGGCCTTGCGACGGATGAGATCGATGCCGGCGGTGATGTTCCCCCATTGGTCGGAGCCGCCGATCTGCAGCCGGCAGCCGAAGCGGTCGTAGAGATGCCAGAAGTCCCACGACTGGAGGAGCATGTAGGAAAACTCGGTGAAGGAAATGCCGGTCTCGCTCTCGATGCGCTGTTTGACCGACTCCTTGGCGAGCATGGCGTTGACGGTGAAATGCTTGCCGATGTCGCGCAGGAACTCGATCAGGCTGACGGCCCCGATCCAGTCGGCATTGTTCAGGATGCGGGCGGGGTTCGGCTTGGCCTCGAAGTCGAGCAAGGTTTCGAGGTCGCGTCGGATGCCCGCCAGATTGCGCGCCAGCGTGTCCGGATCCAGGAGATTGCGTTCCTCGGACTTGCCGGAGGGATCGCCGATCATGCCGGTGGCGCCCCCGACGATCGCGATCGGGGTATGACCGGCGCGCTGCGCGCGCGCGAGGGCGAGCAGCGGCACCAGGTTGCCGATGTGCAGGGTGTCCGCCGAGGGGTCGAAGCCCGCGTAGAGGACGAACGGACTCGCGAGCATGGCCGGGCCCAGATCGGGGGAGGTGACCTGGTGGATCAAGCCGCGGGCGCCGAGGTCGGCCGCGAAATCGAGAGTCATCGAGGGACCTTTCGTGGACGGGGAAACCGTGGCGGCGGCCCCCGAGCGCCCGTAGAATGCGCTCATGACGTCGCCACCGTATCCGGTACTCTATCAGGACGCCCGTCTTCTGGCGATCGACAAACCGCCGGGCGCGGCGGTGTCCGATCGTCCCGAAGACGGGCCGGATCTCGTCGCAAGGCTCCGGACCTGGCTCGGGCGGGGCGCGCGCGAGTTGCGCACGGTGCACCGGCTCGACCGGGGAACCTCCGGCGTGCTGGTTCTGGCGCTCGACCGCGAGGCGGCCGCCCGAATGGCGGCCGGATTCCGCGCGGGCGCGGCGCGCAAGTCCTACCTGGCGCTGGTGTCCGGCGACCCTCCGTCCCGCGGGCGCATGACCCAATCCATCCGTCCGGACCCGGGGAGCGCCCGGCGCTTTCTCGCCGACCCCGCCCTGGGGAAACCGTCGCGCACGCGCTTTCGACGCCTCGGCCGCGCGGCGGGCGTCGCCCTCCTGCTGCTGCGGCCGGAGACCGGTCGCACCCACCAACTGCGGGTCCACTGCGCCGCCGCCGGGTATCCCATCCTCGGTGACGACCGCTACGGCGGACCCGCCCGCGTCCCGGTCTTCTCCGGTCCCGGCCGTCTCTCCTTCGTCGAGGTGCCGCGCCTCGCCCTCCACGCCGTTCGGCTGATCGTCGGTCATCCCGACGACGAACGTCCGATCCGCCTGCGCGCCCCCCTGCCGGACGATCTCGCGGGGCTCTGGCGGCGGATCAGCGGAAAAACAGGAACGTGAGCAGGAAGAACATCGGGAAGAGGATCAACGCCGAGTAGGCCATGTACCCGAAGAACGAGGGCATCCGCACCCCCGACTCCTCCGCGATCGCCTTCACCATGAAATTGGGACCGTTCCCGATGTAGGTGTTGGCGCCCATGAACACCGCGCCGCAGGAAATGGCGGCCAGCACCGTGTGGGACACACCCACCACTTCGGGCGTGAGGCCGCTCCCCTGGGCCAGCGAGAGGAACGTGAGGTAGGTGGGCGCGTTGTCCAGGACGCTGCTGAGCAGTCCGGTGGCCCAGAAATACTGCCACGGCTCGGTGACGCCCAACTCCCCGCCCCGCGCGTTGAGGATGAGGAGCGCGGGGATCATCGTCACGAAGATCCCGACAAACAGGACCGCGACCTCCACGATCGGACCCCAGGTGAATCCGTTCTGCGTGCGGATGGTGCGCGGGGTCAGCACGAGCGACAGCACGGCCATGAGGATCATCAAGCCCTCCTGCGTGCCCATCGGGAGGGACTTTCCGTACTTCCCGGCCAGGAGCACCGCGCCGATCACGCCGAGCAGGAAGAGGAAATTGACCTTGCCGTCGATCTGCAGATCGCGGGCCGAGTCCACTTCCTTGTCGAGGTCGCCCGGCGTCGCCACGTCCTCCCGGTGGAACACGTACTGATCGTAGAAGTTGAACGAGATCAGCAGGACGACGACGAGCGTGATCCACTCCGGGAAAAGCCGGAATGTCCACTCGAACGGCACGCCCTGGAGAAAGCCGAGGAACAGCGGCGGGTCGCCGAGCGGGGTCAGCGTGCCGCCCACGTTGCTGACGAGGAAGATGAAGAAGATGACGATGTGGGCCTTCTTGACGCGCGCGCGGTTGGCGCGCAGCAGCGGCCGGATCAGGAGCATGGACGCCCCCGTGGTGCCGATGAAACTGGCGATGCCGGCGCCGATGGCCAGGACGGCGGTGTTCACGAGCGGCGTGCCGCTGATCGATCCCCGGATGAGGACTCCGCCGGCGATGATGAAAAGGGCGCCGAGGAGCACGATAAAGGAGAAGAACTCGAACATCTTGTGGCCCAGTTCGCCGGGGGCGTGCTGGAAAAGCCAGACGGCGACGGGAAGCGCGAGGATCAGGCTGACCGCAGCCTTGTTGCGGTTTCGTTCCCACCAGTGGTGCGCGAACAGGGGAAGGATGGCAATCGCGCCCAACAGGAGCGCGAAGGGGAGGACGCTCCAGACGGGCAATTCGCGACCAAGGGCGCGGGTGTCCTCCGTGGCCAGGGCCGGTGCGCCGGACACGAGGAGGGCCAGGAAGACGGTGTTCGCCAGCGCGCGGAAGACGGCACGGGAAGCCATCCGCCCCCCCTCCGACAACGGCTCGTTCCACGCGCGTCCATCCGCCGTGGATGAAGCGGCGATTATAGGAGTTCCCGGTTCCGGGGTCAAAACTTCGCCGGCGTGCGTTCACGAGTTCCGTCGGAACGGCGGGAGTGCTCAGCCGCGGGTCAGGGAGGAGATTTCCTCCCGAAACCGCTGCTTTTCGGGGTCGGCCAGGTAGGTCTCCCGCCAGAGGTCGGGAACGCGGGACCAGACCGACCGCAGCGTCTCGAACGCGCGACGCGCTTCCGATCGACACTCCCCGGGGCGGGCGGACGCGGCGGCCCAGCGGGATCGTTCGGCGTGGACGCGCCAGCGGAATTCGGGCAGGGGCCGGTGTCGCAGGCGCTCCGCGGCGCGGTCGAGGGCTTCGCCCTCCGCCTCGCGACGACCGTGGCGGCGGTGCAACCGGGCGACGGCGAGGTCCGCCCAAACGCGGTCGGGCGGTTCGGGAGTGACGTCCACCCACAGTTCCTCCGCCCGGCCGAGGGGCTCGCAAACGACCGGGTCCGCGCAACCGGCGGACTCGCGGGCGTAGGCGAGCGCGGCAAGGCTCCGGGCCAGGAGAGGCGGCCGCGCCAGGACCGCGGCTTCATGGACGGCGCGTTCCAGGTGGGCCGCGGCGGTCGATGCTCCCTCGGCGGCGAACGCCGCGCGCGCGCGGATGCCGTGGGCGATCCATGCCGCCCACCGGTCGCCGGTCTCCGTGGCGAGGTCGAGAAGTTCGTCGGCGTCGGTTCGGGCGGACTCGCGGTCGCCCGCGGCCACCCGCAGGTGAGCCCACCCCGCGCGCGTCTCCAGGACGGCGCGCGAATCGACCCCCGCGTGCATCCGATGCCACGCTTCCTCCAGCGCCTCCCGGGCCGCGTCCAGTTCGCCGAGATGGACGGCGGCCTCCCCTGCGAGGGCGAGCGCGCGGACGTGGTGGGACTGCTCGCCTGCCCGCTCGGCGCGCCGGCCCGAGACTTCGGCGCAGCGGCGGGCCTCGGCGGCGTCCCCCCGCTCGAGCAGGAGGAAACCGCGCAGCAGGGCCACGCCGCTCCGTCCTGGGAGCCCGGCATGGCGCAGTTGTTCGTCCGCTTCACACAATCGATCGAGAGCGTCGTCTCCGCGGCCTTGCTCGGCGTGGAGCGAGGCGAGTTCGATCAACGCGACTCCGGCCACCCGGTTGCGTCCCGTCCCCCGGGTCTCGCGTACCGCCCGGCGCCACGCTTGCTCCGCCCGGCGCCGGTCGCCGCAGGCGGAGCGGAAGCGCGCCACCTGAACCGCTCCGGGCGCACGCGCCAGCAACGCCTCCGCCGGCCGCAACCCCGCCGGGATCCCGGTTTCGGCAATCGGGCCGTCCGGGGTCCGCGCCACGGATGAGCCTTCCGGATCGGCGGGGGAAGCCGCGGGGATTCCGTTCCGCTCCGCGTCGCGATCGGCTTCCCGTCGCGCCGCGGCGCCCCGACCCCCGTCCCCGCCTTCCGCCAGGTGGAACGCGGCTTCGGCCGGGCGGCAGGCGCCCGCCGGGAGGACCTCCTCGAGCAAGACGACTCCGATCCGCCGATGGAGTTCCCTGCGCGCGGCCGCGGCCATGTTCGCCAGCACCGCTTCCCGGGCCCGCTCGTGATGGAATCGGTACAGGGACAGATGGGTCGTGTGCCGCTCCCGCGCCAGCAGGTGCACCCGTTCTCCTTCGTCGAGGGCGCGCTGCGCCTCTTCGATCGCCAGCCCCAGGAACCGCGCCAGTCGCTCCGCTCCGGCCGGACGGCCATAAACGGCCAATCCCTCGAGGGCCCCGCGGGCGTCCGTGGACAAGCGTTGCCACCGCAAGGCGACGATGGCGTCCAGCGAGCGCGGCTCCGCGTCCTCCCCGGCGCCCTCGAAAGTCTCCCGGAGGATCTCCTCGACCAGGAGCGGGTTGCCCCGGGAGCGTCCCGCCAGATCAATGCGCTGCGCCACCTCCTCGCCCCCCGAGCCCGCCATCGACCGGGTCAGGGCCACGATGTCGGCGGGAGAGAGCGGTTCCAGGCGCGATTCGGACAGCCAGCCGCGGAGACGGGTCCTGCGGAGCCAGTCGGAGAAGGGGGCTGCGGTAACCGGTTGCGCGGAGCAGAGGATGGCCAGCCGGGCGGGGGCGACGGCCGCATCATCCGGTTGGGCGAGTTCGGCGGCGATTTCCTCGAGCATCGCGAGCGTGCCGGCGTCTGCCCGATGCAAGTCGTCGAACGTCACGGCGAGGGGGACCCGGCGGGAGACGTCGAGGACGAACTGGGCCGTCCGGGAGGGCCAAACCACCTCGGTCGGCGCATCCGGGGCCGTCGGATCGGCGGCCGGTCGCCGCTCCTCCGGGGCCAAATGCGCGAACAGGTCGGCGTAATCGGCACGGAGTCGATGGCGCGCGGGGATCTCGACGAGATCCTCGAGGACGCCGGCGAGCTGGGCCACGAGGTCGGCGGCCGGTTCCATCGGCGCGCAGGCGGTCTCGGGGCAGCGGACCACGATGTACGGGACGCCGTTCACCTGCGCCTGGCTGCGGCATTCCCGTTGCAGACGGGTCTTGCCCAGGCCGGGTTCGCCGAGGGTCAGCAGGAGGGGCGGGACAGGGGTGGGAGACTTGCCGCAGTGGAAATCGAGCAGGCGCCGGAACCCGGCCAGCACGGTGTCTCGTCCCATCAGGCGGCCCCAGGGAACAAAGACACGCTGCACGCGCTTGGTCTCCACGCGCAGGGGCGCGGTGACTTTCGACAGCGCCTCGGCCGCCTCCTGGGCATCCTCGAAGCGGTCCATCGGTTCGATGGCGAGGAGTTTCAGAAGCACGCGCGCGAGCGAGGCCGGGATGCGGGGATTCACCTGGCGAGGATCCGGGACCTGCATGGCGAGGTGCTGGCGCATCAGGGAGAGCGCGTCGTCGCCGACGAAGGGGAGTCGGCGGGTGGCGGCCTCGAAGAGCAGGACGCCGATGGAGTAGAGGTCGCTTTCGACGGTGGGTGGATGGTTGAGCAGCAATTCCGGCGCGCTGTAGGCGAACGTTGCGCCGGTGCGGCGACCGGAGCGCGGGGGGGCCATCCAGTCGGCGAGCACGGGATCGAGAAGCACGGCCCGCGCGGCGACCGGGTCGCCCGACGTGCGGGCGGGGTCGGACTCCCCCGGCTGCGCAATGCGGACGTTTTCCGGCTTGAGATTGCGGTGCACGAATCCGCTGGCATGAAGGAAGGCGAGCGCTTCGCACGCCTGGGCGCCCCAGGCGGCGAGCGGATCGAACCGGTCGCCGGCTGCGGTGGCGAACAGGGTTTCGCCTTGCAGGTACTCCATCTCGACGGCGATGGCGTCGAGGTCCGGAATGCGGGCGAACTCCCGGACCTCCACGAGATGGGGATGGCGCAGATCGCGCAGGCGCGTGAACGTGGCGTCCAAATCCGCGCCATCGACCACGGCGAGCCGTTCAGGGAGGATGAGCTTGAGGGCGGCGTGGCGTCCGGCGTGGTCGTGATCGGCGACGAGGTAGACCGAGCCCAGGGTCCCTTCCCCGAGGAACGAGAGGAGTTCCCATCGATCGAGGACTCTCGGGATCTCGCTCATCCGGGACCCTGCAATGAGGCGCCCTCGCGGGGCGGCAGGCTTCCCCCGGCGGGAGGCGGGAGGCGGGTCGCGAAGACCGCGGCCGCGGCCTCCAGGAAATCGGCATCGGCGGCCGTGAATCCGGCAGGCGCGGCCGATTCGAGGTAGAGCAGCCCGACCGCGCGTCCCCCCGGGGCGATCGGGGAACACAGGACGGAGCAGCGTCCGGGGGCATCGGGGGTGGTCGCGATTTCCGGTCGGTCCGCCGCGGCGCCGGTCCAGCGACCGGGCACGATTCCGGTCCAGGACTGCGCGGCGAGCGCGCGCGCGAAGGGTGCCTTCGGGTCGGCCTCACGGCCCCCCGCCCGCGCGCGGATGGGGTTCAGATGGCCGGCCGGATCCGCGGCGAGAAGGAGGATCCGATCCGCGGCGAGCGTCTCGGCAAGCAGGTCCAGCGCGCGGTCGGGGACCGCGTCGGGAAGCCCGGCCGGCGGACCCAGCCCGAGCAGGCGCACGAACGAGGTCGAGCGGACGGGGTCCGGAGCGGGCGCGGACCACAGGCCCGCGAGGTCGTCGACGCGACGGGAGAGGGGAGGGAGATCGGGGGACCAGGGCACCCAGCGGTCCCCCCCCGCGGTCTTGCCGGCCGAGACGGCCTGCTCCGCCCGGCGCAGCAACTCCCGCGCGCCGGTCGAGGCATCCGCGGCCGTGACCACGCCGATGGTGACCCGTGCCCCTCGTTCCGCCACGGGACCCGTCCGTTCGGCGAATACCCGTCGCGCCATTTCGGCCCGTCCGGCGGCTCCGTCCGCCCCCGTGGCGGGCAGCAACACCACGACCTCGTCTGCGCCCCAGCGCCCTGCCACCGCGGAACCGGGCAGGGCGGCCGCGACACTCTCGCCAAGCGCACGCACGATGGCCTCGGACCAGCCCGCGCCGTGGCGGCGCCGGCCTTCGCTCAAACGGTCGATGTCTGCGTACAGGAGCGCGGTCGGACCCGTTCCAGCGGCAAGCGCGCGTTCGAGCGCCTGCAGGAATGCCCCGCGTGAGGACAGTCCGGTCTCCCCGTCGAATGCCAGGGAGGTCACGCGCGACTGTTCTTCGAGCGCGCGTCGGAGGACCTCCGCCGCTTCGCGGGCGCGCTCCGCGGCGCGCGAAGCCAGCGTGCGCCCCGCTTCGGCCACGTCGGCGTACATCACGACCTTGCCGGGTCCCCGGGTCGGCGCCGGCAGCCAGCGCTCCCGTCCCGCTCCCACCGGGTCGTCCCCCGGCGCATCGAAGCAGAGGCACACGAACGCAACCACGCCCCGGCCCGCCTCCCGCCAGGACGCCAGGGCCTCGCCGGCCACCGCCGGATCGGTCGCCACCCGCACGTGCCCGTCGGCAAGTACCGCACCCAGCGGACCTTCCGGATCCCCGAGGAGCGCGGTCAGCGAAATCCCCTCGGGGAAGTCCCGGCGACAGATCTCCACGGCTTCCCCGTCGACATCCACGCGCAACAGGAAGCCGCGCTGTCCCCCGACCGCGGCGAGCAGCAGATCCAGACCGCGCTGGAGCAGGGCCTGCGGACGGTCGCGGAACCCGTCGAACAGGAAGGCCGCCGCGGCCAGCGCGGTGGCGGCGTTCCCGCGGCGCGCTTCCGTGTCGGAAATCACCCGCCCCGCGCCCCCCACGGGAGGCGCGGCGGGAATCGCGTCGAAGAAATCTTCCGAGCCGTGCATCAGTCGCGGATCTTCTTCAAGTCCGACGAAAACCGAAACGTCTCGTTGCTTCCCTTCGGGTACACGAGCCGCTTCACGAACTGGTAGGGGCGTTGGACGAAGTAGCGGTAGATTTTTGCCCCCGGCCCGCGTCGCTCGATCAACGCACGCTCCTCGGCGCTGACCAGGTCGGGCCGGTACTTCTCCTTGAACTTCAGGAGATGGTAGATGTCCGCAAGGCAGAGCCGACGATAGACCGCGGTCGTGAGGCGCCGGGCCCACAGCGGCTCCGGAACCACGCAGACCGACACATGGAAGTCGAGCAGGTACGGATTCCCGTCCTCCCCGACGATGATGTTGCCCTTTTTCGCCATGTCGTTGTGGGCGACCCCGCGCGCGTGTACCTGCCGCACGATTTCCAGCAACTGGTCGAAGAAGGTGTCGGAGAGCGTGTACTTGCCCACCTCGTACTGGTGCTGCCGGAGGTTGCGACCCGCGATGTACTCGTGAATGTAGCCGTTGTCTCCGACCATACCGTGCAGCGGGGGGATCCCCGGGATCCCGGCCGTCTTGGAGTACATGCGGAATTCCCGCCGGGAGATCCAGCCCGCCAGCGGCTCGAACAGGAACCCGAAGATGTGCCGGAACCGCGAAACCTTCAGCACGTACAATTTCCCCTCGCGGTCGAGCAAAAAGTTCTCGGAGAAGAAGTCTTTCTTCATGCTCTTGACGACGCGATAGGTCAGCCCGTTGGCGACGACCGTCGCGGGCAGGGCGGACGAGGCGCCCTCCGAGGCGGGGGCGGCGGATGCGGGCTCCGGGGTCATGGCGGGGTCTCCGGCGGATGGAACCCATCCATTCTAGCGTACCTTGGCCCCGGATCAAGGTTTCCGCGCCCGGACCGTCCGGTTGACAGGCCTATTCGACCGGCCTATAATCGGCGCGCATCGCTGCCCTGCCGGCGCGTCCCGCGCCCGGTCCGACGCGGCAAGTTCGGAGCGTCCGATGTCCTCTCCCAAGGAACTCCTTTTCGGTCGCATGGCCATTTCGCGCGGCCTGCTGACGAAGGAGCAGCTCGACGAGTGCGTTCGCTTTCAACAGGAGCGGGCGCCCAACTGCCCGCTCGGGCTGGTCATGATCGACAAGGGCTTCCTCACGTCCGAACAGCTGCAGGAGCTGGTTACGGCCCAGAAAGAGGCCTTTCAGGGGGTCGATCCGCAGCGACTGCGCAAGCTCGAGGACGCCGTCTTCGGCCAGATCGTCATCAAGGAGGGAATGGCCTCCACCGAAGAGGTTCATCAGGCATTGAGGGACCAGGCGCTGGAAGACGAGCAGGGCCATGCGCGCCGGCTCGGCGAGATCCTGGTGGAGAAGGGGCTGCTGCTGGCCGAACAGGTGGAGGAGGTGCTCGCGATCCAGCGCCGGCGGATCGTCCTCTGTCCCTCCTGCGGGGCGCAGTTCAATGTCGAGAAGCTGGAATCGGGGAAGAAGTTCATGTGCGGCAAGTGCCGGACGACGCTGACGGTCCCGGCCGGCGCTCCTCCCGCGCTCCCGATCCCGCCGCGGACTCCGTCCCTGTCGATGCCGGGGGACCTCGAGTCGGCGGAGTACGATTCCGGGAAGGCGACGGAAGACCCTCCCGCCGGCGCCGGAAGCGCCCCGAGCGCCCACGACCTCGAGAGCATGCGCACCATGGCGGTGCCGGCGATCGGTCGGGCGTCGCGCGCGCCCGCTCCGGAACCGGATTCGTTGGAAGAGGCGGATGACGCCGCGAGCGGAACCGCCCACGACCTCGAAAGCATGCGCACCATGGCGGTGCCGGCGATCGGTCGGGCGTCGGCGCAGGGGGGGGCGGACGACCTGGAGAACCTTCGGACCATGGAAGGCGCCGGGGTGGGGCGGATGTCGGGCGGGGATGAGGAGGCGGAGTCGGCGGGGCTGGAAGGAATGCAGACGATGGCCGTGCCCGGCATCGGGCGGCGTTCCGACGAGGACGATGCCGAGTCCACGGGACTGGAGAGCATGCGCACGATGGCGCTTCCCGCGGTTGGGGCCGCGCGGCCGAAGGGGATCGACCCGGACTCTCCCGTGGCGTTCACCTGCGAGTGCGGACGCAAGATCACCGCCCCGGCGAAAATGGCGGGAAAGACGGGGAAGTGTCCGGGCTGCGGAAAGAAGATCACCATCCCGAAGGCCCTCGCTCCGCAGATGGAGATCGGCCTCGCCGGCGAGGAGCCGGCCGGTGTCGCAGGCGGGGAGGGCGATCTTCGCAATACGCCCGGGACGAAGACCCGCGAGAAGCCGGTGCGACGGACAAAGGCCGGCGTAATGCCCGCGGGCCCGGATGCCGAATCCGACGGCATGACCTTCACCGTCGAGTGGGCGGCGGGAACGCTGGGCGGCGCGAAAGACGCCGGGTTGCGCGGGGCCGGGAGCCTGATCGTCAAGCACAAGTCGCTCGTGTTTTCCGGTCGGGCGGGGAAGCGGACGACCTTGCTGACGTACCTCGGCGCCCCGATCTGTCTCGGTGGGGGCGGGGCGGCTTTGGCGCTGCAGTGGCTGCCGCAGATCCCTGCGGTCGCCGCGGGCCTGGGCGGGGCGATCGCGGCGGCGGTGCTGGATCGGCTCCTCCACCGGGGCGGCGGAACCGACGAGACCCTCGAGGTCGAATGCGTCGCGGTGAAGGAGTACAAGTCCGAGCCCAAGCCCAAGGTTTCTTTCGCGGTCGCGGTGCCGGGCCGCGGGGAGATCTGCTTCACGCTCGTGCCCAAGCCGGCCGACCGTAAGCGTCTCCTGCAGGTCCTCTCCGAAATGTTCTAGCGGGTCTTCCATCGGGAGATCCTGGCTTCGGCCGAGGCGATTTTCGCGCCCGGCGAGGCGTGAGGAGGAGGCGATGCCCCGGCGCATCGCCGACGACGGGGAACGAAGCCCCCTCGAACAGCGACCCGACCAACCTGGGAGATCAAGGTCGAAGCCCCACGAGGATTCTCCGTCAGACCGGGGGGTGTAGACTCTTCTCCATCTCCGCGATCTTGGTCACGCGGCGCACGTGTCGTCCGCCCTCGAACCCGGTTTCGAGCCAGCGGGCCACGAGGGTGGGCACGACGGCCGGATCCAGGAATCGGCCCGGAAGGCAGAGTACGTTCGCATCGTTGTGCTCTCGGCTGAGACGCGCGGTTTCCTCGTTCCAGCACAAGGCCGCGCGGACGCCGCCGACCTTGTTCGCGGCGATCGACATGCCGATCCCGGAGCCGCACACCAGGATCCCGCGTTCATAGGTCCCGCCGGAAACCCCTTCCGCCACCGCGCGCGCGTAGTCCGGGTAGTCGACGGACTCGGCGGTGGCGGTCCCGACGTCGGTGACTTCGTGGCCGGCCTTCCGCGCAGTCTCGATGACCGTCTGCTTGGCGGCGAGTCCCGCATGGTCGCAGCCCACGACGATCTTCATGGGATCCTCTCCTTCCGTTCAGCGGCGCTGGGTGAACGCCTGCGCCTCGCGGACGGCGCCGTCCAGGGGGCCGCCGAGAAACGCAACCAGTTTCTCCGCGACCCGGCGGTAGTCGTCCTTGTTGCCCCCGATCGGATCGTCGATGTCCCGCCCGGAGGGATCCAGCTGGCGGATCCGGTCGCCCGCCTCCGGGGCCCAAGTCTGCAGCGTCGTGAGGTGGGACCTCGTCATGACGAAGACGTGGTCGCTCTCCTCCAGCAGGGCGGCGGTGACCGGTTGGGTGCGGTGGTCGGCCAGCGTGCCGCCCAGCTCGGCGACCACGACGGCCGCGTTGGAGGCGCAGCCCCCGCCGTATCCGGCATCGGTTCCCGCGGAGGCGACCTGGATGCCGCGCTCCGGCAGGGCCTCTTCGGCGACGCCGAGGCGCCGCGCGAGATGGAGTCGAAACAGCGCGGCGGCCATGGGACTGCGGCACGTGTTGCCGGTGCACACGAACAGGTACTTGCGGTAGTCCAGGTCCTGGAGAAGAGAGGCCGGGATGGCCCCCGCGCGCAGGAGGTCCCAACGACTCCGACTCACGCGCACGACCGTCGACGCGGTGCCGAGCCGCGAGGGACCCGCGTCGACGACCATGTCGATCCGGCCGTCGAACGTCCGGCGCACCTCCTCGGCGTCCTGTGCCGGTGGTTGTCCGCTGCGGTTGGCGCTCGGAATCACGACCGGCGCGCCCACCCGCACGAGGATCTCCGAGCAGACCGGGTGGGCCGGGATGCGGATCCCCACCGCCGGCGACCCCGGTCCGCGCGGATCCTCGAAGACCAGCGTGAGGGGACCGGGCCAGAATCGGTGGATGAGCCGCGAAGCGAACACGGGAATGTCGCTGACGTGCTGCACGAGTTGGTCGACGTCGCCGAGATGCAGCGTGAGGTTCCGGTCCCGGCCGCAGTCGCGGACCTGCAGCAGACGCTCGACGGCGGCGGGGCGGTCGGCGCGTGCCGCGATGCCGTAGACGGTTTCGGTGGGAAGGGCGACCAATCCGCCGTCGCGCAGGACGGTGGCCGCCCGCTCCACGGCTTCCGGATCGGGATGATCCGCCGGAATCTTCACCACTTCCGTCTTCACCGGTCTCCACCTCCACCCCCATTCAAGCACCGTCCTCCGTGACGGTCAAGCAGCCGAGGTCGCGGCGGCGTGAACCCGCGTGCGCCGTCCGGTGTTTTCGTTGACTCGCCGAAGGACGCGGTCGAGAATGTCCGAAGGGGCGAATCCGGATTGCAGGAGGCACGACATGCGCGTTTCGGTCCTCTATTTCGCTTCCCTCAAGGATCGCGCGGGGTGTTCCGGTGAGGAGGTGGACCTGCCCGAGTCCGCCGATGTGCGCGCGCTGGCGGTCGCGCTGGAGTCGCGTCATCCCGCGCTCGCGGGCGCGCTCGGACACGTTCGTTTCGCCGTCAATCAGCGTTTCGTCGCCCCGACCGATGCGCTGCAGGACCGCGATGAGGTCGCGCTCATCCCCCCGGTGAGCGGCGGTCGGGGAGGTTCGTGGTGATCCGGCTCGTTCGCGATTCGATCCCGGTGGACCTCGTCCTCCAGTCGGTGGCCTCCCCGGCCGCGGGAGCGGTGGCGCACTTCCTCGGCGTGGTGCGCAACCACAATCAGGGCCGTCGCGTCCTGTTCCTGGAGTACGAGGCGTACGAACCGATGGCCCTGCGCGAATTGCAGGCGATCACCGACCGGATGCGCGAGCAGTGGCCGGTGGAGAAGGCGGCGATCGTACATCGTTTGGGGCGGGTCGAGATCGGCGAGGCGAGCGTCGCGATCGCGGTCTCGACGGCCCACCGCGGCGTCGCCTTCGATGCCTGCCGCTGGGCGATCGACACGTTGAAGAAGAACGTGCCGATCTGGAAGAAGGAGCACTTCGAGGGCGGCGAGATCTGGATCGGTTCGCAGACCGGCGCCGCCTTCCCGCCCGGCAGTCGCGAGCCGGAGACGGCCGGCGGCTGACGCGTCACGGGCGATTTTCGGCATCTCGGTCGAAGATTCTGGAAAACATTCTCCTGCCGGGCTAAGGCTCGGCGGCCGCACGATTCCAATTCCCGGAGGTTCTGGCGTGGAGGGTCTGAGCGTTCTCGAAATGATCCAGTCCGGCTGGATCGCGACGTATCCGCTGATCGCCTTTTCGGTGGTCACCGTCAGCATCATCTTCGAGCGCATCTGGTCGCTGCGATGCCTCATCAACG
>CAZWCX010000069.1:0-29659 GCA_964632945.1 uncultured Planctomycetia bacterium
ACGGAGCCGGGTTGTTCGCGAACAGCGAAGCTGTTCGCGAATAATCCGGGCTAGCCGGCTTCTCCACGAAGCCGCTGACGCGGCTGCAGGAACCATCCGGGCTCGCGGGCCATCCATGTCGAGATCCCGGGCTCGGCCGAGTCGATTTTCGCGCCCGGCAAGGCGCGAGGAGGAGGCGATGCCCCGGTGCATCGCCGACGACGCGGGACGAAGCCCGACGCGAAAAGCGACCGCAGCAAGCGCGGAGATGCCTCTGGGAGCCCCACCCGGCCGGTCCGTCGCCGGCGACCCGGTGCGACCGATCCTGATTGTCGCGCCGCAAACCTCGGTGGTACAACAACCCTGTCCTGCGTCCCGTCCCCGAGGAGATTCGCATGCGTTCCCGCTTCGCCATCCACCGCCCCGTGATTCTGCGCGCTGCGCTGGCCGTCGCCGTAAGCCTCGGGCTCGCCGCGCCCGCCCTGGGCCATGACCCGGTCGAACTCCGGCCCGACCGGGCGATCTACCGTCCCGGGAAACTTCCCGACCGCATCGTGCTGACCTGGAACGACGATCCCGCGACCACGCAGGCGGTGACCTGGCGAACCGATTCCTCCATCACGGGCGCGCGGGCGCAAATCGCCCGCTCCGGACCGGGACCCGATTTCGTGCGCACCGCCGTCGAGGTTCCCGCGGAGAGCACGCCGCTGCGCCTGGAGACGGGCGAGGCGCTCTTCCATACGGCGGTCTTTCGCGCCCTGGAGCCCGACACGAAATACGCCTATCGGGTGGGAGACGGGACCTGGTGGAGCGAGTGGCTTCAGTTCCGCACGGCGGCGGCCGGAGAGGCGCCGCTCACCTTCGTCTACTTCGGCGATGCCCAGAACGACCTGCGCGCCCACTGGTCGCGCGTCGTCCGCGAGGCGTTTTCCGATGCGCCGCGCGCCCGCTTTCTCCTGCACGCCGGCGACCTCGTCGACAACGGGGAAAACGACTCTCAGTGGGGGGAATGGTTCGGGGCGGGCGGATGGGTGAACGGGATGATCCCCTCGCTCGCAACCCCCGGAAACCACGAATACGTGAAGGACGCCGGGATCCCCGGGGGGCGCCGCCTGACGCGCTACTGGCGCCCCCAGTTCGCCCTCCCCGGGAACGGCCCCGCGGGGTTCGAGGAGACCGTCTATTCCCTCGACATCCAGGGGGTCCGGATCGTCTCGCTGGACTCGAACCGGGATCCCGGGCATCAGGTCGCCTGGCTCGAGCAGACGCTCTCCCGCGATCCCCGGCGCTGGACCGTGGTCACCTTCCACCATCCGGTGTTTTCCACCAAGCTGGGCCGGGACAACCCGGAGATCCGCCGCCGCTGGAAGCCGATTTTCGATCGCCACCGGGTCGACCTGGTCCTGCAAGGGCACGACCACTCCTACGCGCGCACCGGACTGCGCGTCCCGGAGAATCTGGTGGCCGGCATCAACGTCCGCAGTCGCGAGGGCGGCACCGTCTACGTCGTGTCGGTGAGCGGGCCGAAGATGTACGATATCCTGCGCCAGCCGCACATGCGGCGCGCCGCGGAGGACACCCAGCTCTACCAGATCATCACCATCGACGGAGAGACGCTCGAGTACGAGGCGCGCACGGCCACGGGCGAGCCATACGACGGGTTCGTCCTGCGCAAGCGCCCGGGAGCGACCAATGAGCTGATCGAGCGCGTGCCGGAAGTCCCGGAACGGCTGCGCGGAAAGCCCGCCGGCGACCCGCCGGCCGGACATCCCCCGGTCGAGACCGCTCCCAAGCCGGGCAGGGACGAGCCGATCTAGCGCAAGGCGATCGCGATGAAGTGGGTGTGCGTCTTTTGCGGGGCGAACTCGGGTTCGCGCCCGGAGCATGCCGAAGCGGCGCGCCGCATGGGCGAGGAGATCGCCCGCCGGGGGCGCGGCCTCGTCTTCGGCGGCGGCCGCGTCGGTCTGATGGGCGTGATCGCGGATGCCGCGCTCGCCGCGGGAGCCCCGGCGGTCGGCGTCATCCCCGAGGCCCTCGCCACCAAGGAACTCGCCCACGACGGCCTGACCGAGATCCACGTGGTGCGCTCGATGCACGAGCGCAAGGCGCTCATGGCGGAACGCTCCGACGCCTTCGTCGCGCTCCCGGGCGGCTTCGGCACCCTCGAGGAGTTCTTTGAGGTGCTCACCTGGGCGCAGCTGGGCTTTCACGCCAAGCCCTGCGGTCTCCTCGACGTGGCGGGTTACTTCGGCCCGTTGCAGACCTTCTTCGACCATGCCGTGGACGAGGGATTCCTGCGTCCCGAGCACCGCGGCATGGTGGTCGCCGCGACGGACCCCGCGCGTCTCCTCGACGCGCTCGACGCCTGGACGCCCCCTCCCGTGAAAAAGTGGATCGGACGGTCCGAGACGTGACCCCTTCGCGAAAGGCGCGCCCATGAATGCACCGTCTCCCGCCTGCCCGTTCTGCTCCTCCGCCCCGCCGGAGGCCGCCGTCTTCTGTCCCGCTTGCGGGGCGCGGCTCGATTCCGAACGGCTGGCGCGGGACGCCTTCCCGCCGCTGGAAGCCCTGCTCGAGCGGGCGCGCGCCCACCCCCGGCGCGCCCTCTTCCTGCGCCAGGGCCCCCGACGCGAGGATTCGCTGCGGGAAGTCCGGGGTCTCCTGTTTCCGTTCGCGCTGCTCGGCCCGGCGTTCGCCGAGTCCCCCGCTTCGCCGTTCGGATTCGTCCTGCGCCCGCGGGTCCTGGTCTGCGACGCCCGGCTCGACCACCTCCCGTCTTTCCTGCCGCTGCTCGAGGAGACCGCGCGCGCGGCCGTTCCCCTGGCCATCTTCTGCGAGAACGTGGGCGGCGACCTCCTGAAGACCCTGGTGGTCAACCAGGAGCGCAAGACCCTCACGACGTTCCCATTGACTCCCGTGCAGGCCGGCGCCGCTTCGCTCGAACTCGGGCCGGTCGCGCGTGCCGCCAACACGCAGGTGCTGAAGGGACCGCCGCCTGCGCTCACGGCGTGCGGCGCGTTCGACGAACTCTGGGCCTCGCCGACCGCGACGTTCCATCCGCAAAACGACGGACCCGACGCCGTGCACCTGATCGAGGCGGGCGGGCGCACCGTCCTGGAGGCTCGCGCGAAGTTCCACCGCGCCCTGGTGCATCTGACTCCGTGACCCGAGGCGCGCCGCCCGGATCGCGGCCACGCCGCGGCCGAATTCTTTGACGCCGTCCGCGTGCTCCGCTACGATCGGTTCTCGGCGCCCGTTGAACGGGTCGCGCCATCCGTCGTGCCGCTTGCGCCCGGCCCGGAGGGCGATCGCCGCGGGTCCTTCCCCGATCGCGCCCATCCATGCCCCGTCCCATCCGCTCCGTCCTGATCGCCAACCGCGGCGTGATCGCCGTGCGGATCATTCGCACGCTGCGCGAGATGGGAATCCGGGCCGTCGCCGTCTATTCGACCGCGGATGCGGGCGCGCCCCACGTCACCCTGGCGGACGAGGCCCACCCGATCGGGCCCCCGCCGCCGCGGGAGTCGTACCTGCGCATCGACGCGCTGATCGACGTCGCGCGGCGCGCCGGTTGCGACGCGGTTCATCCGGGATACGGGTTCCTCTCGGAGAACCCCGATTTCGCGGATGCGGTGGCGAAGGCGGGCCTGGCATTCATCGGCCCCACCGGCGCGGCGATCCGCGCGATCGGCAACAAGCTGAGCGCCCGCACCCTGCTCAAAGGGGAAGTCCCGACCGTGCCGGGCATGGACTGCGCGGTGGACGAAGCTCCCGACGCCGGAGAACTGGAACGTCGCATCGGCTTCCCCTTTCTCATCAAGGCGGCCGCGGGGGGGGGCGGACGGGGCATGCGCGTCGTGCGCGGTCCGGGCGAATTCCAGCGCGCCCTCAACGAGGCCCGCGCCGAGGCCGCGACCGCGTTCGGCGACCCGACGGTGTTCATCGAGAAGTACGTGGGGAATCCGCGCCACGTCGAGATCCAGCTCCTCGCCGACGAACAGGGCAGCACGGTCTACCTCGGCGAGCGCGAGTGCTCGATCCAGCGGCGCCACCAGAAACTGATCGAGGAAACGCCCTCCCCCGTCGTGGACGCCGGCCTGCGTCGCGCCATGGGAGAGGCGGCGGTCCGCGCCGCGCGCAAGATCGGCTACACCAATGCCGGCACGGCCGAATTCCTGGTCGATGCGGAACGGAACTTCTACTTCCTGGAAGTGAATACGCGCCTCCAGGTCGAGCACCCGGTCACCGAGGCGGTCACCGGCCTCGACCTCGTGCGCGAGCAGGTTCGCGTGGCGGAGGGCCGTCCGCTCCCCTTCCGGCAGGAGGACCTGCGTCCCCGCGGACATGCCGTCGAGTGCCGGATTTGCGCCGAGGATCCGGCGGAGCGGTTCATGCCCTCGACCGGGGACATCCTGGGGTTCGAGGTTCCCGGCGGCCCGTTCGTCCGGGTCGACCATGGTCTGGCCGTCGGCGGGAAGGTGGGACTCTTCTACGATTCGATGCTCGCGAAGCTGATCACCTGGGGCGGCACTCGCGACGAGGCCCTGGATCGGATGGCGCGCGCCCTGCGCGAGTTCCGCATCGTCGGGGTGCGCACGACGATTCCATTCCTCGCCGCGGTGATGGACCATCCCGAGTTCCGCGCCGGACGCTTCGACACGGGGTTCATCGACCGGCATCTCGACGGCCTGCTCGCGCGGGACGGAAACGTGGAGATTGCGGCCCTCCTCGCGGCCGCCCTGGATTTCGAACTGAAGCAGCGCGGCGCCCCGGTGATGCCGGACGGGGTCTCCTCCGGCTGGACCGCCGCCGCGCGCATCGAAGGCAAGCGCAATGGCGGCTTCACGCATCTCGGTCCAATCTGGTGACCGGCGCTTCGCCTTCTCCGTATCCGCGGACGGCGAGGCCATCGTGGTCCATGACGGGACCCGGGAGCATCGTCTGCTTCTGGACCGCTCGAAGCGCTGCATCCGCGCCGCGGAACTCGACCGCCGGCAGCTCCGCTTCGGCTTCCAGCGCAAGGGGGATGTCTACGAGATCCTCCTGGACGGCATCGTGTACGAGGTGGCGGTCTCCGACCCGCGCTTCGAATCGTTCATGAAACTTCGCCCGCAAGCCGCGGAGGCCTCCGGTCGGGCGACCGTGCGTGCGCCGATCCCAGGGCTGGTGACCGCCCACCGCGTCAAGGTCGGCGACCGGGTGACGCGCAATCAGTGTCTGGTCGTCCTCGCCGCCATGAAGCTCGAGAACGAGATCTCCGCCCCCCGCGACGGCTCCGTCATCGAACTGCTCGCACCGGTCGGGAAGGCCGTGGAGAAGAACGAACCCCTCGTCCTCCTGGAGTAGCCATGACCTGGGAGCGACTGACCGCCGAGGGGGAAGAGCACCTTCGCATGGGTCGGCCGGGGGAAGCCGGCGAGCGATTCGCGGAAGCCGTGAGAGCGGCGGAGTCGTTTCCGCCCGGCGACGAACGACTTCCGGTCGCCCTCGCCCACCTGGCCGCCGCGCGCAAGCAACAGGGCCGGTTCCCGGAGGCCCTCGACCTGCTCACGCGCGCGATCGCCACGCGCGAGGCCGCGGTCGGCCCGGACCATCCCGATGTCGCGCAGCTGGTCAACAACCTCGGCGCACTCTACCTCGCGCAGGGCCGCATGATCGAGGCCTCGGCGGCGCACCAGCGGGCGCTCCGGATCAAGGAGTCCGCCTTCGGACCGGATCATCCCTCGACGGCGGTCAGCCTGAACAACCTCGGCGAGATCTTCCGGGCGCAGAACCGGGTCGGCGAGGCCGAACGCCTCTTCCAGCGCGCCCTGGAGATCCAGGAACGGGCCCTGGGCCCCGACCATCCGGACGTGGCGCGAGTGGCCAACAACCTCGCGCTCCTCTACAAGCGGATGGGCCGAACCGACGAGGCCGAAATCCTCTACAAGCGCTCCCTCGCGATCTACGGCCGCACTTTCGGGGCGGAGCATCCGCAGATCGCCATCGGCCTCAACAACCTGGCCGAAATGTATCGCGTGCAGGGCCGGCGGGAGGATGCCGACCCGCTTTATCGCCGGGCGATCGCCATCCTCGAAAAGACCCTCGGCAGTCGTCATCCGGATCTGGCGACGATGCTGAGGAACTACGCCGCGCTGCTGCGGGAACTCGGACGCGCGGCCGAGGCGGAGGCCCTGGAGTCGCGCGCCCGCGGGATGCAGGGCGACGGGCGTTGAAACGGTCCCCGGCCCAAGCGCGGAGCGGTCCCAATGGGTCCCGCACCTGCGCCCGCAACTGCCGCACCCCCGCGTCCCCCGGTCGCCCCTCCACGAGTCGGTCGAACTCCCCGCGGGCCGCGGCGAAGTTCCCCAGGCGCAAATGGGCGCGTCTCCGCAGGTCGGCCGCCGGATTGCCCGGAGCTCCCGCGAGCCACGCCAAGGCCCGGCGTGCGCCTTCCTCCCGCGCAGGTAGAAGGCCGTGGCGCTCCCCGAAGCGATCTCGCAGGCAGCGTTGTAGTCCGCATCCGCCTCGCTCCAGTCTCCTCCCAGTTCAGGCAGGCGCCCCCGCCAGGCCAGCGCCACGCCGGGCCGAACGGAATCTTCTGCAAAGGTGCGGGCCAGGCCGAAATCGCCGACCCGCGGCCGTCCTTGCGTCGACCAGAATGTTTCCCGGCTTGAGATCCCGGTGGACGATGCCGTGCCGATGCGCCTCCGCCGGCGCATGGTTCCGATCGAGACGCGCGGCGCCTCTTCCCGGCGGGTCGTCCTCCCCCCCGAGAGCGTCATCCATGCGATTGCGGCGGTCCCCCGGGCGCCGGCCGGCGGAGACTCGTGCTTCCACGACACCGGAGTTTTGGTATACTCCCGTGCGTGCGCCCTCCTTCCGGGGACCGGTCATGATCGACCGCAGATGGATCGCCGCCTGCCTGCTCTCCGGCGCCCTCCTCTTCGCCCTCCCGACCCCCGCGCCGGCGCAGGACCCGCCGCGGGCCGCCGAACTCGCGAAGCAGGCCATGGACCGCCTGATCCGCGGCGACTTCAAGGAAGGCCTGGCCCTCGCGGAGGAGGCCCTCCGGCTCGATCCCGAATGCGCGGCGGCGTATGGCGCGCGCGGCTATCAGCGCACGATCGCGGGCCGGTATACCCTGGCGGCGGCGGATCTGCGACGGGCGTACGAGGGGGAACCCGGCAACATCTATTGGCCCTGGCAGCTCGTCAAGGCCTACATGTCCCTGGACCAGTGGCAGGCAGCCCTGGACGTGGCGGAAGACGCCTACGGAAAGAAACAGCAGCCGGCCATGCTGTCCCTGCGCGGACTGGCGCGGATCAATCTGGGCGACGTCGATGCCGGCCTCGCCGACATGGACCAGGCGATCAAGCAGCGGAACGAGGCGGCCCTGATCAACCGCTTCGACGGCTACCTCTTCAAGGCCGACTGGCCATCCCTGTTCGAGGAAGGGACGCGGTTTCTGGCCACGCGCCAGCCCGGCGCCCACGCCTTCTTCTACCAGATCCGCGCGATGCTGGAGCGGGGCCGGATCGACGAGGCTCAACGCCTGGCCGATGAGGCGGAACGCCTATACGGCCGCTACGTCGAGGCCCGCCTCGGCCGCGCCCTGGTCCTCGGTGCTCCCGCCGCGGGCCCGAAGTACGATCCCGTCCGCGCGCTTGCGGTGGCGCGCTCGGCCGTCGGCGCCCAGAATCAGGCGATCGTTCCCAACACGATTGCGCGGATCCTGTTCCTGGCCGAACGCCACCACGATGCGATCGCGGAACTGGAGACGCGCGGCCGCCTCAGCAGTTTCGAGACCCGGTTCCTCCTCGGCGCGTCGCACTTCCGGCTCGGCGACACCCGCGCCGCGCGCACGCACCTCCTCGAGGCCCGGCGCATCAACCCGTACGTGAGCCGTCACGCCGCGGCCGTGCCGGGGCTGGAGGCCTTCCTGTCGCGCCTGGACCGCGAGGTCGAAGCCGAGGGCAAGTCGGCCGATCGGCGCGCCCTCGTCGAGGAGCGCACCACCTCCCTGGGCACTCTCTCGGAAATCGAGACGCTGGTCATGCGTTTCCAGTTCGAGCGGGCCCTGGGCGAGTTCGAGCGCTACCTCGGAACGCTGCAGTCTTCGCTGCGCAAGGCCGAAACCGCGCGGCGGATCGACGAGGTGCGCGGCCTGGCCACCCTGTTCGCCCGGCTGCGCGAGGGTCTGAATCAGGGACGGATCAAGGACCTTGCGCTCGAGGTGGAGGGCATGAAGGTCACCCTCACGAAGGCCCTCGATGCGGAGTGGTTCGAATTCGCCATTCCCCGCGGCCAGGGCAAAGGGATGTGGCCCGGGCTCGGCGTGGAGACCATGCTCGACTTCCTGGAGCGGATGAACCCCACGCCGGAGGAGCGGTTCGCGCTCGGGGTGCTGGCCTGGGACTTCGGACTGCACAAGCGGGCGTTCGAAACCGTGGAGAAGGCCACGGCCGCCGACCGGAAGCTGCTCGAGCGGCGAAATGGCTTCGTCGCGCATCGCCGCGGCCTCGCGATCCCGGAAGGGGGGTTCGAGTCCTGGAAGGGCGCCTGGGTGACCCCGGAAGAAAAGGAGAACCTCGCCAAGGGACTGGTCTCGTGGGAAGGAGAGTGGGTGACCCCGGGCGACCGGGAGAAACTGGCCCGCGGCCTCCTCAAGGTCGGGACGGAATGGGTGCCGCGGGAAGAGGCGGAATTGCTGCGGCGCGGCTTCAAGAAGTTCAAGGACCGCTGGTACACGCGCTCGGAGTACGACGCACTCCGCTCCAACTGGGAGGTCGGCTGGGAAACCGAGACGGACCATTACCGCATCAAGACCAACGAGAGCGAGGAACTCGCCCGGGAGCTCGGACTGCTGGTCGAGGAGACCTACGCCGAGTGCCGGCGGATGCACGGCGGCAAGGAGCCCTCCCTGCCTTCGGGACAAAAGATGACTCTCTATGCCTTCGCCAACTTCGAGGATTATCGGCGGTACTGCGTCGAGCAGAAGGCGGAGGACCAACTCCAGGCCAGCGGGTTCGCGCGCTCGAACTCCAATGTGGTGGCGGGCTGGAACAAGACAGGCAATACCCAGCAGTTCCTGCAGACCATGTCGCACGAGGCCGCGCACCTTTTCTACTACCGCGTGGCGCCTTCGGCGCGTCCGCCTTCCTGGTACGCGGAGGGCCTCGCCACGCAGCTCGAGGGGTTCGGTTGGGACGGCGCACGGTACGTCTTCGACCGGGTGTCGCTCTCCCGCCTCCCGTTTCTGAAGCAGGCCGCCAGGGCCGCAGAACTGTTCACGATCGACCAACTTCTGACGGGGGACGCGCTGCAGTTGATCAAGCAGGACACGGAGCGTGCGCTCACGTTTTATGCCCAATGCTGGGCTCTGGTCTACTGGCTGACGGAAGCCGCGCCCGCCGAGGCCGCGGAAGCATTCGGCAGATACCGGGAATCCGTGGACGGCGGGAGCGCGCGGGACTTCAAAGGCTTCTTCAAGGATCCGACGCGGATGGAAGCGGACTACCTGAAGTTCGTGAAGGGATTGTAGCGGAAGACGGGGGCCGTCGCGACCGGGGGCGCCGCTGCGCGGGCGGCGGCCTGCAGTAATCCTCCCCCCGCTCCGGCGCCCGCGCTACAATGGCGGTGCCATGTCCGACGCTGCTCGCTCCCGCCCCGCCGACCCCGGCGCCGACCGGGTGGTGCGCACTTCCTCCGGGCTCCCCATCGATCCGGTCTACGTTCCGGCTCCCCCGGGCTCCCCGGAACCGCCCGAACGGATCGGCTACCCCGGCGAGTACCCGTTCACCCGCGGACTCCATCCCAACGGCTACCGCGGACGCCTGTGGACGATGCGCCAGTACGCCGGCTACGCCACCGCGGAGGAAACCAACCGCCGTTACCGGTTCCTCCTTTCCCGCGGACAGACCGGGCTGTCGGTCGCGTTCGACCTCCCGACCCAGATGGGATTCGACTCCGACCACCCGATGGCCGAGGGGGAGGTCGGCAAGTCGGGAGTCGCGATCTCCTCGGTCGAGGACATGGACGGCCTGCTGGACGGGATCCCCCTCGACCAGGTGACGATCTCGATGACGATCAACAGCACGGCGGCGATCCTGCTGGGCATGCTGTGCGTGACCGCCGAACGGCGCGGCACGGCATGGTCGTCCCTCGGCGGAACGGTGCAGAACGACCTGCTCAAGGAGTACATCGCGCGCGGCACCTACATTTACCCGCCGCAACCGTCGATGCGCCTCACGGTGGACCTGTTCGAGTTTTGCGCGCGGCACGTTCCCAAGTGGAATACGATCTCGATCAGCGGATACCACATCCGGGAGGCCGGGGCCACCGCGGCCCAGGAACTGGGATTCACGCTGGCCAACGCGATCGCCTACCTTGAAGCCGCCCGACAGCGCGGCCTCGCCGTGGACGCGGTGGGCGAGCGAGTGTCCTTTTTCTTCAACGGGCACAATCGGTTCTTCGAAGAAGTCGCCAAGTTCCGCGCCGCGCGCCGGATGTGGGCCCGCATCATGAAGGAGCGGTTCGGCGCCGCCGACCCCCGCGCCATGATGCTGCGCTTTCACACCCAGACTGCGGGAAGCACACTCACCGCCGTGCAGCCCGAAAACAACGTCATCCGCGTCGCCCTGCAGGCGATGGCCGCAGTGCTGGGCGGCACGCAGTCCCTCCACACGAACTCCCGGGACGAGGCGCTCTGTCTGCCGACCGAGGAGTCGGCCAAGCTGGCACTGCGTACCCAGCAGATCCTCGCGGCGGAGACCGGGGTGGCGGACACCGTCGATCCGCTGGCCGGCTCGTACTTCGTGGAGGACCTGACCGACCGCCTGGAAGCCGCCGCCACGGCGATCCTCGACAAGGTCGATGCCCTCGGGGGACCCGTCGCCGCCATCGAGCAGGGCTGGTTCCAGGCCGAGATCGAGCGCAGCGCCTACGAGGCCCAGCGGCGCATCGAGGCGGATGAGGAGGTTGTGGTCGGCGTGAACCGCTACGTGGAGGCCGGCGACCGCCCGGAGCGACCCGAGATCCTCAAGGTCGATCCGTCGATCCGCGAGGAGCGGGCGCGCCGGCTGGCCGAGCTTCGCGCGCGACGGGACTCCGCGGCCGTCGACGGCGCCCGCCGCGGGCTCGCCGCCGCCGCACGCGGCACCGGCAATCTCGTTCCTCCGATCCTGGACGCGCTCCGCGCCGGCACGACACTGGGCGAAATCAGCGACACCCTGCGCGACGTCTTCGGGGTCCATCGTCCCGGCATTCGAGGCACCCCATGAAAGCCCGCAAGATCGAGCACATCGGCATCGCCGTCCGCTCCATCGAGGAGACCCTCCCGCTCTGGCGCGACGTCCTGGGTCTGCATCACGAGGGGACCGAGACGGTCGACTCCATGAAGGTGCGGGTCGCGAAGCTGCGCGCGGGCGAGACGATCATCGAATTGATCGAACCGCTGGAGGGAGAGGAGCCCACGCGTCGATTCCTCGAGAAGCGCGGCGAGGGCATCCATCACATCTGCCTGGAGGTCGAGAATCTGGCGGGGGCGGGGCAGGACCTCGCGGGGCGCGGGATCACGCCCCTCTACCCGGAACCGCGCCAGGGTTCCGGTCGTTCGCTCGTGAATTTCCTGCTCCCGAAACAGACCCACGGCGTCCTGATCGAATTGAATCAGCTCCCGCACCAGCCCGGATAAGGGGGTCGCGCGCTGGGCGAGGCAGTCCGGCTCCGGACGGCCTTCATGGCCGGCCGCAGCCCGCCTCCCGCGCCCTCGCCCGCCCGGAATCCTCGCCCGCCGCGCACTCCGCCTCCCGACGGGGCGGAATCACTTCCACAGTCGCGTGGACTCTTCCTTCAAGACGCCGAGGCAGGCCCGGTTCCGACCCGCATCCTTGGCGCGATAGAGCGCCTCGTCGGCGGCGCGAACCAGGGCCGCCGCCGTCACGCGTCCCGGTCGATCGGCGACCGCGACTCCGAGGCTCGCCGTGACCGTCAGCGAGTGTTCCGCCAGCATGACCGGCTCCACGGCCACACAGGCGCGGACGCGCTCGGCCACCTCCATTGCGCCGCTCGGGTCGCTTTCCGGGAGGACGATCAGAAACTCTTCCCCGCCGTATCGTCCGATCGCGTCCTGCGCCCTCAGCACCGCCGCCATCCGCCGCGCCGTCTCCTGGAGCACCGTGTCCCCCGCGGGATGGCCGTGCCGGTCGTTGATGGCCTTGAAGTGGTCGAGGTCGACCATCAGGACGGCGGTCGGCGTCTTTCCGCGCTCCCCCCGCGCGAGGTCGCGACGCAGCAGTTCGAAGATCACCCCCCGGTTCCACACCCCCGTCAGAGCATCGTGACTGGCCTGATACCGAAGCTGCTCCTGCAGGTCGAGGATGCGCCGGCCGGCGCGCAGGCGCACCTCCAGTTCCCGTTCGTCGCACGGCTTCGTGATGAAGTCGTCCGCGCCGGCGTCGATCGCCGCCACCACGTCGTGCGGTCGTGAACGCGCGGTCAACACGAGCACGTACGCGTACGGAGGCCGGTTGAGCGCGCGCAGCTGGCGGACCACCTCGACGCCGTCCATTCCCGGCATTTGCCAGTCGAGGATGGCCAGCGGCAGGGCATCCTCGCGGGAGAGGAGATTCAGCGCTTCCTTCCCGTCGGTCGCGGTCACGACTTCGTACCCCCACTCGGTCAGGGCGTCGACCAGCTCCACCAGGCACACCGGGTCGTCTTCGGCCACAAGGACCTTCATGGCGCGTCCTCCTTCCGCAACTCCGAGAGCGCCACCTGCAGTCGACTCACGTGCGCTTCCAACCGGGTCCGCGCGACCTGAATCGAGGCTCCCTCCCCCTGACCGGCAAGCTCTTCCAGGCTCTTGGCCGCTTCATAGGCGGCAGGAGCACCGAGGTTTCCCAGCGAACCGACCAGGCGGTGTGCGATTCGCCCGACCGTGTGCCAATCCTCCCGCAGCTCGGCGTCCCGGAGGGACTCCAGCAGGCCGCCCGCCTGGCCGAGGAACAGGCGCGCCATTTCCTGCAGGAGATGGAGCTTCCCGCGAGCCCGGCGCAAGGCCGCTTCGCGGTCGAAGGCCGGCGAGGAGTCGCATCCCGCTCCTTCCCCCTCATCGGTCGACGGATCCGGTCGCGACGGGCCGTTCGGGCTCTCCGGGGGAACGGAATCCCCGGTCGGTCGCGGGATCGCGCACACGGCGGCTTCCGATCGGACGAGGCCCTCCGGAAGTCCGCCCGCGCGAGCCATCGCCGGTGGCGGGCCATCCTCGCTTCCGCCGGAACCGGTGCAGGCGCCCGCTATGGCGCCGGGCGGGCGCGCCCACAGCGTCTCGGCAGTCTCCTCCTCCTCCAGTTCGATGCACCGCTCCACACGCTCGAACAGGTCCTCCGCATCGACGGGCTTCATGATGTAGTCGTCCATGCCGGCCGCCAGGCAGCGCTCGCGATCGCCCTTCTTCGCGTGGGCGGTCATGGCGATGATCGGCAGCCTGTGGCCGGAACGGTCTTCGCGTGCCCGCCACTTTCGGGTCACCTGGAAACCGTCCATTTCCGGCATCGACACGTCCATGAGCGCCAGATCGAACGAGCCGGACTCGAGCAATTCGAGCGCGCGCGTCCCGTTCGGGGCCACGACGACCCTGTGGCCGCGGGATTCCAGAAGGGTGCGGGCCAGCACCTGGTTGATCTCGTTGTCCTCCGCGAGCAGGATGCGCAGGCGTCGAAACGGAACGGCGTCGGGGCAGGGGGCGAGAATCGGAACCGCCCGCCTCCCTCTCCCCTTCACGGACAGCGCCGCCGCGGCGAGGTCGACGGCGTCCTGCGGCAGCACCGGCTTGCGCAGATAGGGCAGCCCGGCCAGGCTGCGCAGCCGGAGCGCATCCCCCGCGGCATCGACCGGCGGGAGAACCAGGGCTACCTTGCACGCGGGGGACGGTCCGCTGCGCAATGCCTCGGCCACCGCCAGGCCATCCATCTCCGGGAGCCCCGCATCCAGAAACGCGAGCCGGATCGGGGCGCCCAGCGCCTCGGCCCGGCGCAGGGCCTCCAGCGCGCTCGGACCGGATTCCGCGACCGAGACCACCATCCCGGCCTGACCGAGCGCTTCGGCGATGACGGACCGCGCGCGCGGGTGGGCATCCGCGACGAGGACCGGCTCGTTGCGGAGGACCTCCGGGACCTCGATGGCCGCCGACGGATCGCCGACCGGCAACTCGAACCGCGCCGTGAAGCGGAACACGCTGCCCGCGCCGGCACTGCTTTCCACTTCGATCCTCCCCCCCATCATCCCGACCAGCTGCCGCGAAATCGCCAGCCCAAGGCCGGTCCCGCCGTATTTCCTCGTGGAGGATGTGTCCGCCTGCGTGAAGGCCTCGAAGATCATCCGCTGCTTGTCGGCCGGAATCCCCACGCCGGTGTCGCGAACGGTGAACAGCAGGACCGCGGCGCCGGGTTCGTTCCGCTCGCACTCCACTTCGACGTCGATGTCTCCGTGCTCCGTGAACTTGACCGCGTTGTTGAGCAGATTGTAGAGCACCTGCCCGAGACGTCCGGGATCCCCGATCACGCGCGCCGGCACCCCCGGGGCGATCCGGCTGGTGATCTCGATCCCCTTGTCGTGGGCCGGGACGGCGAGCAGGCGGAGACTCTGGCCGATCGCGTCCTGCACGGCGAACGGTTGCGATTCCATCTCCAGTTTGCGGGCCTCGATCTTGGAGAAGTCCAGCACGTCGTTGACGACGCGCAACAGCGACTTCGCGGCCGACCGGCCCAGGGTCAGGTATTCGCGTTGACGCGACGTCAGGTCGCTGCGCAGGACGAGCTCGATCATCCCGACGACGCCGTTGAGCGGGGTCCGGACCTCGTGGCTCATGTTGGCCACGAACTCGCTCTTCGCGCGGCTCGCCGCCTCGGCCGCCTCCTTGGCCAGGGCGAGTTCGCCTGCCGCCGCCTTGCGCGCGGTCACGTCGCGGTTGATCTCCAGGATCGCGGAAGGCCGACCCCTGCGATCGCGCTTGACCGCCCACCGGCTTTCGATCACCAGGCGCACCCCGTCCCGCCGGGCGTGCGACAATTCCCCTTCCCAGAACCCATTGCGGTACAGGGCCGCGTTGAGGACCTCCAGGGGCTGCGGATAGCGGGCCCGCAGAATCTGGTGGGAAACCTGATGCAGCACCTCCATCTTGGTCCAGCCATAGATGTTCTCGGCCCCGCGATTCCAGAAGCGGATCTTCCCCTCCAGGGTGCGCACGATCACCGCATCGTGGGCCAGGTCGAGCAACTGCACCTTCTCGAGCAGCTGTTCCTCGGTGAGCTTGAGAGCGGTGATGTCGCTGAACACGACCACGCCGCCCCTCAACTCGCCGTGCTCGTCCTTGAGGGGACTCTCCGTGAAGCGAACGTAGGCACCCTGGGGCAGCCTCGCGTTGCGCAGGAACACTTCGACCCCGTCCGTGCTCTCACCGCGCAACGCGCGCACGATCGGCAGATCCGACGCCCGCATGGGGGTGACGCCGTCCGGGAGGTAGAATCCGAAGGTCTCCGACCAGTGCTCGGCACGCACTTCCCCGAGCGACCCGCCAAGGATCCGCTCGGCCGCCGGATTGTGGAACAGGAGCCGGCCGGTGCGGTCCGCCACGACCACCCCGTCCCCGATGCTGTTGAGCACCGCGCGCAAGGCGACCTCGGAGCGCTCCCGGTACTCCTCGGCGCGAAGGCGCTCGTCGATCTGGATCTGCAGCGCCTCCCGGACATGGTCCGCCTCGGCCCGGACCTGGTCGATTCTCCGGACATCCGCCAGCGACGTCCACGAGGTCGCCGCAATCGAAACCGCGCCCGTGCCGAGCAGGAGGAGGACGAGGACCTCCCCCGCCTTCGGACCGGGGTTGCCGCCGAGCCAGAATCCGAGGAGGGCGGACCCGCAGGCGATCGCCAGGATGGTGCAGACCTGCGGGATGATCGTATCCCGCACCTTCGGCGGCGACTCCCGCAGGAGGCGTCCGGGCCAAAGGAGGAGGGGGAACCAGTCCGCGGGGACTCTCCGCAGCAACGCATCGACGCCCAGGAAGGCCGCCGGCAGGGCCAGACCGGCCGCCAGTTCGACCCCGGAGAAGGCGAAAAACGCCGCAGCCAGGAGCATCGCCTCCCAGAGGAGGAGCGCAAGGGTGCCGAACGGGGGGGCGACGGGAATCGTCTCCCGGCTGCGCCACAGTCCCAGATGGAACACGGCCAATCCGGCGCATCGCGCGACGGCCGCGAGGACCAGGATGCGGAGCGGGTTCCCGGCCAGGGCGAATCCGATCGAGACGGCAAACGTCAGCGTCATTGCGGCGACCGGGACGCCCTGGGGGGACACCACGCCGAGGAAGGGCCAGAGGTGTCCCTCCCGGGAAGATTGCCACACGACGCGGGACGCCGTGTACTGCGCGGCCGCGCCGGCAAGCACGGCGGCGGCGGCGACCAGGAACAGGGCGAGCGCGGGGGTCGGGCTGCCCCAGAATCCGCCGACGGCACGCGCGATCATCGCGGGGGCCGGCCCGGCATCGCCCGCCCGCGCAACATCCGCCAGAAACGGCGCGATGAGGACGAGCAACGGAAGCGCGACGGCCGCCGAGGCGACGAGGCCGCGCGCCGACGACTCGGGGGATCGCGATTCGGCCGCGCACGCGGAGCCGGCATCCAAGGCGGAGGCGCACAGCGTGGCGAGCAGGCAGATGCGGAAGAAGTCGGAACCGGTGCCGGTCCAGGCATCCGGTGTCCTCGCGAACTCCGGGGTGAGGGTGTTCCCCCACAGCCCCGCTCCCGCCAACAGAAGGCCGACGACGATCGCGGGAGCGGCGAACAGGACCTGCGGGATGCTCACGCTGCGGACGCCGCCGAGCCCGGAGAGCAGCCCGATCATGAGGAAAGAGAGTCGCAGCGGCAGGTCGGGCAGGGCGACCCCGGCATCGCGCGCCAGCGAACCGACCAGATCGGCCAGCACCGCGGCGCCCAGGGCCGGCAAGGCCGCCCAGCTCACGATCGACGCAGCCGCTCCGTACCGTGCCAGCCCCGGGTGGTCCGGCAGGAGTCGGAGGGCGTGCGTCGCGGTCCCGCCCGCCAGGTCCGGTTCGCGGCGGACGAGCGCGGCGAGCTGGCCGAGCAGCACGGCCCCGGCGATCGCCGCCGCGGAAACCGCCAACGCCGCGAAGCCGGGAGAAATCGGACGCGCTTCCGGCAGCGCAAGCCACCCGAGGAACAGCGCGGCGCTTCCGAAGCCCCAGACTTCGGCCGCGGTGAGCGTGCGGGGCAACGCCGCCGTCTCGGCGACCGGCGTCGCCCCCGAGGCGCGATCCGCGCTCATGGGCAATCCCGCTCCCTGCAGACTGTCATGCCGTCCCGGCACTCGGCCCATTCCAGGAGCTTGGGTGCGGGGGATTCTTCCCCGCCCTCAAGACCGTCGTCGTGCCGGGCACCGGATCCGTACGCCTTGCGGCCCCGCGCGACGAGGATTGGGGATGGTGGCTGCGGACTGAGTCCACGAGTCGTCCCCGACTCTCCAGACCACATTCTGCTCCCGCCGCGGCGTCGGGTCAATGGGCGATCCGGTCCTGCCGCACCCCTGTGACACACTCCGCCGTCCGTCGGGTGCAGGACCGCATCCGCAATCCGGAGGTTGACATGCCCGACCTCTCGGCCGATCCCGGCCTGAATCCTCGATTGGCAGGTCCCGGGAGAATGCCGGCGCAACCGATTCCGCAAGACCCGTCATGAACCCCCGTCCGTCCGTTCGCTTGACACGGAATCGTGCGCGCTCCTATAATTCCGCGCCTTCTTGATGCATTCGACACCGGGAAGGGGGGGCAATGACGGTGCTCGCGCAGATCGGAGTCGGCGGCTGGGGCCGCAACCTGCTCCGCAATTTCGTGTCGCTCGACGACGTCGAAATGCGCTACGCCGTCGAACTTTCCGAGCCCCGGCGCAAGGAAGTCGTCCGTCAGTACCCGCGGGTGCGCGCGATCGCCGCTCCCGAGGAGGCCCTCCGCGACCCCGAAGTCGATGCGATCGTCATCGCGACGACCGCCGAGACCCACTTCCCCCTCGCCAAGGCGGCCCTGGAGGCGGGAAAACACGTCTACGTCGAAAAGCCCATGGCGCTTTCGACCGACCACGCGCGCGAGATGGTGGCCATGGCCGACGCGCGATCGCGCGTGCTCATGGTCGGGCACCTGCTCGAGTACCACCCCGCCGTGGTCAAGCTGAAGGAATTGATCTCCTCGGGGGAACTGGGGGAAGTCTACTACATCTACTCCCAGCGCCTGAACCTCGGCCAGATCCGCCAGGACGAGGACGCGATCTGGAGTCTCGCGCCGCACGACATTTCGGTCATCTGCTATCTGCTCGACGGGACCCCGGAGACCGTGTCCGCCCGCGCCGGGGCGTACGTCCGCCCGGACGTGGCGGACGTCGGCTTCGTCACCTTGACCTTCCGCGGCGGACGGGTCGGAAACATTCACGTGTCCTGGCTGGATCCGCACAAGATCCGGCGCTTCACCGTCGTCGGCAGCAAGAAGATGGCGGTATTCGACGACATGGAGAGCCTGGAGAAGATCCGGCTCTACGACCGGGGGGCGGAAACCAAGGTGGCGTTCGCGTCGTTCGGGGAACACGTGACGCTGCGGTTCGGCGACATCCTGATCCCCCGGATCGACCTGGCCGAACCGCTCACGATCGAGTGCAAGCATTTCCTCGATTGCGTGCGCACCGGCAAGACGCCGCGTTCGGACGGCCGGGACGGCCTGCGCGTCGTGCAGGTGCTCGAGGCGAGTCACCGTTCGCTCGCCGAGGGCGGCGCACCGGTTGCGGTGTCCTGATCGCGAGGTCCCCATGACCCAGTCCGTGAACGACTCCATGCCGCGGGCGTGGATCGACCCGACCGCCACGCTCCACCCGTCGGCCCGGGTGGGGCCGTTCGCGGTCATCCATGAACGCGTGGTCCTCGGCCCCGACTGCGTGGTCGGCAGCCACGTCGTCCTGCATGCCGGGACGAAGGTCGGCGCCGGCGTGCGGATCGACGATCACGCCGTGATCGGCAAACAACCGATGCGCGCGGCGCGGAGCGCCATCACCAAGGCCGCCGAGTCTCTTGCGCCGGCGGCGATCGGCGACCATTGCATCATCGGCACCCACGCGGTGATCTACGCGGGGGCCACCATCGGCGAAAAGGTCCTGGTGGCCGACCTCGCCACCATCCGCGAAAACGTGACCGTGGGCGCGATGACCATCGTCGGACGCGGCGTGGCGATCGAAAACAAGTGCACCGTCGGCGCGCGCGTCAAGCTGGAGACCGGCTCGTACGTCTGCGCGCTGTCCGAGATCGGGGACGACTGCTTCATCGCCCCCGAAGTCACGTTCACCAACGACAATTTCCTGGGCCGGACCAAGGAGCGGTTCAAGCACCACCGCGGCCCCACGCTCAAACGCGGGGCCCGGATCGGCGCAAACGCCACTCTGCTCCCCGGCCGGGTGGTGGGCGAGGACGGTCTGGTCGCCGCGGGTTCGGTGGCGTCGAAGGACGTCCCCGCGCGGACGATCGTCCTCGGCGCCCCCGCGCGGACGCTGCGCCCGGTGCCGACCGAACAGTGGATCGAGCATCAGGAGTAGGCGGGATCCGCCGCTCCCGGCGCCCGATCGCCCACGGATCTTCGAGGCCGCCGTGCCGACCTTTCGCCTGAAGTACGGCCGCTCCACCTGCGAATTCGATCTCGAGGCGGAACGGCTGACGCCCCGGCTGCCCGCAATTCCGGATCCGCCGCCTCGCGCCCTGGTCGAGGCCGCGCTGGACCGGCCGGTGGACTCGTCGCCGTTCGGCGCCCGTCTCGCCGGCGTCCGGCGCGCCACCCTCGTCGTCCCCGACCGCACCCGATATTCCGCCCAGGAGATCATCGTCCCCGTCCTGGTCGACCGCCTCCGGGCCGCCGGCGTCCCGCCCGAGCGCGTGAGCGTCCTGTTCGCGACCGGCACGCACCGCGGCCACACCCCCGAAGAGCGCACCCGGATCGTCGGATCCGCCGTGCCCGCGGCGGTCGCCCTGGTCGACCACGACGGCAGCGACGCGGCCGCCATGATCGACCTCGGCGCGACGGCAGCCGGGACCCCCGTCCGGGTTCATCGGCTTGCCGTCGAAACCGACCTCCTGGTCCTGACCGCGACCATGAATTACCATTATCTCGCCGGATACGGCGGCGGACGAAAGTGCTTCGCTCCCGGAGTGGCGGCCCACGGAACCTGCCTCGAACTCCATCGCCGCACCCTGGATCCCACGGGACGCAGCCTGCGGCATGCCGCGTGCGCTCCCGGTCTCCTGTCGGGAAACCCCTTCCACGAAGAACTCCTGGCCGCCTGCGCGCGCGCGCCGAAGCCCCCGTTCCTGGTCCAGAGTCTGCTCACCCCCGCGGGCGAAGTTTTCGCCGTCGCGGCCGGCGACGTGCGCGCCGCGCACGAGGCGTCCATCCGACCGTGGGATGACGTCTATCGCGTGCCCCTCGAGCGCACGGCCGATCTCGTGGTCGCCTCCTGCGGCGGCGCCCCCAAAGATCTCAACCTGTATCAGGCCCACAAGGCGATTCTCCACGCCGCCCGGGCGACGCGTCCCGGCGGCGTCCTCGTCATCCTCGCCGCCTGTGAGGACGGCCCGGGCCATCCCGGCTTCTTCCGCTGGTTCGATCACCCCACGATCGAAGAGCACGCCCGGGCCGTCCGCGCGGAGTTCGCAATCCCCGGACAAACGGCCTGGTCGTTGCGCGACCTCGCGACCCGACACCGCCTCTACCTCATCAGCGACCTCGATCCCGCCCTCACCGCCCGCACCGGCGCCCGCCCCGCGCGCTCCGTCCAGGACGCGCTCGAGCAGGCCCGACCGTACTTGCCCGCACATCCGTTCGCGATCGTACTGCCCGACGCGGGGTGGGTGCTCCCGGATCCGCCGGCGGGACGGTAGGGCGCGCCCGCCGGCCGGGACAGCCCCCGCGCTGCCGGTGTCCCCGACCGTTTCCATGCGCCGGGTCCGCGACCACCGGTCGTTCGCCCGCCGCCTGGATCGCCCGGGCAGGCGCGGGTCGTCCCGGCATCCCCCCCCGGGGGAGCGGACACCGTTTCCCCGCCCCCGCCTCCTGTGGTAGGCTGTCGGACGCCCCGCCCTTCCCCGGATGGGAGATCCACGGGCATGCCCCCGCTCCAGGACCCGTTCGCCCGCACGGCGCTCGACTACGGCCTCCTCGGCGAAGACGATGTCCGGCGCTGCCTCGAACGCCTGGCCGAAACGGCCGCGAGTCGCCCGGATGCCAGCTTCGAGTCGGTGGCGCGCGAGCTGGGTGTCCTGACCCCGCTCGAAATCGCCTCGATCCGCGAGTTGATGAAGAACCCCGACGCGATTTCCGCCGCGGAAACCGCGGGCACGGATCCCCGACCGGCGGCCCGCGAGGCCGGAGGGGCATCCTCGCCCCCCACGACCACGGGCGTGTTCCGCGCGGGACGCGGTCCGGAAGCGCAAGCCGTCCCCGACACCCCGACGGCGACGCCCCCCCTGCGCGCCCCGCGGCGCGCCACGGTCGTGATCCAGGAGACCCTGCCGGACCGCCCCTTCCCGGGAGACTTCCGCGCCGTAAGCTGGATCGGCCGCGGACCCCATGGCCGGGTCCTCTTGGCGGAACACCCCGAGACCCGCGAGCAACGCGCGATCAAGTCCGTCCCGGTTCGCGCGGCGGAGGACGACCTCACCGAGCTCCTCGACACGGTCGGACGCCTCCAGGGTTTCTCCCACCCCAACATCCTGCGCGCCTTCGGACCGGCCCGGGAGGACGACACCCTCTTCCTGTTCTCGCGTCCGGTCGAAGGCCTCTCCTCGCTGCGCATGTCGGAGCGCGTCCCGCTCACGATCGAGCGCGCCTGCCAGGTCACCTCCGACCTCTGCGGCGCCCTGGAGGCGGCCCACGCCGAACGGATCTTCCACGGCAACCTGAAGCCCGAGAACCTGCTCCTTTCCACCACCCAGGAGGTCCTGCTCGCCGACTTCGGCAGAATCTGGCGGATCGCCGGGAAAAAGGAGGAGCACGACCCCGCCGCATGCCCGCTGCGCTGCCTCCCGCCCGAGCTGCTCCTCGGCGCCCCTCCGGATCCTTCGTCCGAGGTCTACGGCCTGGCGGCGATCCTGTATGAGCTGGTCACGCGCACCCCTCTCTACCAGGGGCCGTGCCGGGAGGTCCGCGAGGCGATCGGTCGCGACTCTCCGACGCCGCCGTCGCAGGTGCACGCGCGCGTCCCCGCCGACCTGGAAACGATCCTGCTCACCGCCCTGCAGCGGCGTCCGGGGGACCGGTACGCCTCGCCCCGCGCCCTTGCCTACGACCTGAACGCGTTCCTGCACGGCAGCCCGATCACGGCCCGGCGTCCGGGCTGGTGGCAGCGGCTGCGCCGGCGGCTCGACCCGCGCTGACCGGCGCGGTCAGATCGAACGCAGCCAGAACTCGAGCATCAGCAGCGCCCAAAGCTGCGTGCCGAGATCCTGACGGCCGGACCGGTGCTCCCCGACCCAGCGGCGCACGCAGGACCCGTCCAGATGGGCGCTCCAGCGGGCGCCCGGATCGAGCAGCACCTCGTCGAGGAGCCCCGTCAGCGGGCCGCGCAGCCAGGCGTCGACGGGGAACCCGAATCCCATCTTGCGGGGCTCGAGGATGCGGTCCGGTAGTTGACCGCGCAACCGGTCCTTCAAGAGCAGCTTGCTCTCGCCGCCGGGGGAGAGCTTCCAGTCGAAGGGAATGCGGAAGGCCAGTTCCACCAGCCGGTGGTCCAGGAACGGCGACCGCACCTCGAGGCCGTGGGCCATGCTCGCCCGGTCCACCTTGGTCAGGATGTCCGAGGGCAAGTAGTGGTGCAGGTCGACGGCGAGGAGATCGTTGCCGTCGGGAACGCGGGGGCCGCCGGCGGCGGACAGCACCTCGTCGGTCAAGGGCTCCCCGGCCTCGGCAGGCTGCGCGCGACCGCGGAGCCGGGCGCGCATGGCCGGCGTGAAGCACGTGTACTTGCGCACATACCCGGCGAGGCGGTTCGCGCCGGTGTACCACGCCGCGCGCGCCGCGCGCGCGAGCATCCCTCCCCGGCGTTCCGGCTCCGGTACGAGCCGGCCCAGAATCGCCCGTCCGAGCGACAGGATCGGCCGCGGGAGCGACCCCGCGCGCCGCAGCAGGCGCAGGTGGTCCCAGGTCCACCGATAGCCGGCGAGGAGCTCGTCTCCGCCGTCCCCGCCCAGAATCACCTTGCCCGCCTCGCGGGAACGCCGGCACAAATGCCAGGTGGGCCACGCCGAGGTGTCGCCGAACGGCTCGTCGTGCACGGCGGCGATCCGCTCCAAGTCGCCGCACGGGTCCTGGAAGGCTGCGCCCCCCGGAACCGCCGGCAATTCGTGATGCTCGGTCCCCAGTCGTTCCGCCACCGCGCGCGCGAACTTCGCCTCGTCATGAATCCCGGCCCCGGGAAATGTGACGGTGAACGTCCGCAGCGGGCCGGACGAGACTTCGCGCAAGGCCAGGGCGACCGCGGAGGAGTCGATCCCCCCGCTCAGGAACACGCCGACCGGCAGGTCGCCGATGCGACGGATCCGCACGGAGTCGACGAGCAACGTCCAGAACTGCTCCGCCGCCTCCGCGCGGGATAGACGGAGCGGTTCGGCGGCCGGCAGCCGCCAGTAAGCCTGCGGCTCGCCGGGAGGACGACCGGCCTCCGCGACGAGACGGTGGCCGGGGGGGAGTTGCCGGAAGCCGCGCACCGCGGCGCGAGGCGCGGGGACGCAGAGGAACGCGAGGTAACGTTCGAGCGCCTCCGGGTCGGGCTCCAGGGGCGCGCCCGCCAGGGACGCCGCCGCACGTACGCCTGAGGCAAAGGCGAGGCCCTCCGCCGCGGGACGGTAGTAGAGGGGCTTCTCCCCCATCCGGTCGCGCGCGAGGAGCAGTCGCCCGGCGCGCCGGTCCCACACCGCCAGCGCGAACATTCCGTTCAGTCGCTCGACGAAGGCGTCGCCGTCGCGTTCGTACAGGTGGGGCAGAACTTCGGCGTCGCAGCGGGTGCGAAAGACGTGCCCTTGCGCGACGAGTTCCGCGCGCAACGCCTCGAAGTTGTAGATCTCCCCGTTGCAGACGGAGACGACGGCGCCGTCTTCGTTCGCCATCGGCTGCATCCCGCCCGCGAGGTCGACGATCGAAAGCCGCCGGAACGCGAAGGCGAGGAGCTCTTCCTCGTGGAAGCCCTCCCCGTCGGGCCCGCGGGGGGCGAGCAGGCGCGCCGCCCGCCCCAGGCGCGCGCGGCGCTCGACGGGATCGAGCCTACCCAGCAGTCCGGCGATGCCGCACATGGCGGCCCCCTTTCAGCGCGGGAACGGATCATTCAGGAACGGGGCGAGCCGGTCGGCGACGCGTTCCCAGGTGTACGAGGCGAGGAACGCCTCGCGTCCGCGCCGACCCATGGCCGCCGCCGCCGCAGGATCCTCGAACAAGGCCGCGATGGCATCCGCCACCGCGGCCGGATCGTCCGGCCGGACGAGCCGCCCGCAGTCCGCCTGCGTGATCGGTCCGGCCACGCCGGGAACGTCCGAGGCGACGATGGGCAGGGCGCAGGCCATGTACGTGAACAGCTTCAACGGCGCCGGCCCGCTGATTTCGTCCCAGGCCCCGGAACGCAGCAGCGCGCCGGCGTCGCAGGCGCCGGCGAGATCGCGCACGCGTTCGGGCGGGACCCAGCCCAGGAACACCGTCCGCGACGCAAGGCCGACGGCATCGACGCGCGCCCGCAACCCCTCGAGGCCGGTACCGGCGAAGACCCAGCGCAGGCGCGGATCCCGCTGCGCGCCCAACCGGATGGCCTCGACGGCGAGTTCCCGGGGAAAGTACCCCCCGAGGGTGCCGAGGTGGAGGACGAGGTGCTCGTCGCGGCCGAAGCCGAAGGAGGCGCGCGCGCCCGCGCGGTCGACCGGTTTCGCCAGGGCGGCGGGGGCGCCGTTGGAAAGGACGAGCAGCGGGCAATGTCCCAGCCGGCGGCGGTAGAAATCGCGCGCCGTGGTGGAGCCGACGACGCAGGCGTGCGGAAGGCGGAGGCCGATGGCCCCGAGCAACCGGGCGGGCACCGCGCGCCACCCGCGATCCACCAGAACCTCGTCGTGCGTGCCGTGCAGTTCCGCGACGATGGGGAGGCGCGCCAGGCGGGCCAGCAGGTAGGCGGGGACGAACCAGGGGGAATAGCGGGTGAAGATGCCGTTCGCCCAGCCGAGGGCGCGCGCGGTCTCCCCGGCGGCGGTGAGGGCGAAGGATGGACCGCGCAGGCCCCGAAGCGGGATCATGGGGGCGCGACGCACCTCGGCGGCCAATCCCGACACCGGACCGAAGTCGGGCACGATGGCGCGAAACGAAAATCCCCGCGCCGCCAGAAGCCGGATCTTTTCTTCCACCTGCGGGGACATGCGGCCGCCCTGCGCGTCGCCGAAGTGCAGGAAGAGGCGCCGCCGGCCGCGCCGGGCCGGCGCCCGGCGCGCGGCGACCGCGCGCCCGTACAACGTCTCCAGCCGGGCGACGTGCCGGTCCCACGAAAAACGCGCGGCGACATGGGCCGGACCGGCAGCCCCGAGCGCGCGCCGGCGTCCGGGATCGCGCGCCAGTGCCTCCAACGCGGCGGCGAGCGCCCCCACGTCGTCGGGCGGGACCAGCACCCCGGTGACCCCGTCGGCGACCGCCTCGCCGATCCCGCCGATCCGGGCCGCCACCACGGGAACCCCTGCAGCCTGCGCTTCGAGGGCCGAGACACCGAGCGCCTCGTCGATGCGCGTAGGCATGCAGAAGAGGTCCATGCGCCGGTAGGCCGCGGACACCTGCGCGTGGGGGACGGCCCCCGCCCACTCCACGCGACCGGCCAGCCCGCATTCCGCCCCGAGCGCTTCGAGCGCCCCCCGCTCGGGTCCGTCGCCGACGATGAGAAGCCGCACGTCCACGCCGCGGCGCAGGAGTTGGCATGCGGCGCGAAGGAGAAGGTCGGCGCCGTACGCGGGCAGAAGACGTTTGCAGAAACCGATCACGATCCCCGGGGGGCGATCCGCTTGCGCCCCGCCGTCGGTCGCCGCAGCGCGTGCCGCCGAAGGTCGCCCTCCCCAAACGGACAGGTCCACCCCGGGTGCGGAAATCTCGACCGGCACGTCGGCATACCGGCGCACGTGCGTCGCCAGATACTCGCTCGAGGCGGTCACCGTCTCCGCTCGACTCAACAGCCAGCGCTTCAGCCATACCGCGCCGGCGCCTTCGGGACCGATGCCGCGCGGGATCACGTCCGACCCGAGCACGGTCAGGATGCGCGGGATGGGCAGCCCGGCCAGCACCGGTGCGACCGACCAGGCCTGAAGCGAAAAGAGACCGTAGGCGTGGAAGACGTCCGGCCGGAGTTCGCGCAGGGCGCGGCGGAAGTCGCGCGCTCGCCTCCAGGCGAGGGCAAGGCGGCGCACCGGATCGGGATCGTGCGCGTACAGCGGCGTTTCGCGCCAGCGCGCGCCGGGGACGTCGGCAGGCCGGCTGGAGAGCAGCCAGACGTCGTACCCCCGGTCCACGATCGCGCCCAGCCAGCGTTTCACGTGGACGTCCGCGGAGTCCCCGACCAGGGCGACGCGCACCGCTACCAGCGCTCCGTCACCGGGTTCTCGTCGTAGTCGGCCAGGAGCCGGCGCGGGATCACCACGCACTTGAGCAGCTCGTTGGCGCCTTCGCCGATGCGGCCGAGGAGGGCGTCGCGCAGGTGGCGCTCGATGCCCGAGTCCTGCACGTAGCCGTACCCCCCCGCGAGTTCGATCGCCCGCTCGGCCACATGCACCGCGGCCTCGGTGGCCTTGACCTTGGCCATGGCGGCGAGCTGGGTGACGTCCTGGCCTTCCGACTTGCACCACGCGGCATGGTAGCCGAGCCACCGGCCGGCGGAGATCTCGATCGCCATCTCGCTCAGTTCGCGTCCGGTGTTGTCGAGCTCGCGCAGCTTCTTGCCGAAGAGCGTGCGTTCGGTCGCGTACTTGAGCAGCTTCTCGTAGGCTCCTTGTGCGATCCCGGTGGACCAGGAGGCGATCGTCACCCGCCCGCCCGCCAGCATCTGCATGGCGTACTTGAACCCGTCCCCCTGCGTTCCGACCAGGTGGTCCTTGGGGACCCGATAGTCCTCGAAGACGAGTTCGGCGGTGTTGCTCCCGCGAACGCCCATTTTGTCCGCGATCTTCGCCTGGGTGAACGTGCCCTTCCACCCCTTCTCGACCAGGAAGGAACTGATGCGCTCGTCCTTCCCCTTGGCCATGACGAAGAAGACGTCGGCCGAGAGGCCGTTGGTGATCCAGTACTTCCCGCCGTTGAGGATGAACTCCCCCGCCTTCGCGTCGTAGTCCCAACGAGTGGCCATGCGGCGCGCGTCGCTGCCGCTGGAAGTTTCCGTCAGCGCGAAGGAGCCGATCGTCCGCCCGCCGATGAGGTCGGCGAGATAGCGGTCCTTCAGGGCATCCGAGGCGAACCGAAACAGGCCGTCGCACGTGGTGCCGTGAATGGCCACGCCGAGGGCGAACCCGGCGTCGGCCTTCGCAACCGACTCCAGGCCGGCGCAATAGTACGGGAAGGGAACGCCGAGTCCCCCGAACTTCTCCGGATAGGAGAGCGACAGGAAGCCGAGCTCGCCGAGGGCCCTGAAGTTCTCGACGTCGAACACCTCGTCCCGATCGTTGCGCGCCGCCCGGGGCGCGACCCGCTCGCGCAGGAAGTCGTTGAGCGGGCCCTTGAGGAAGGAGAGGACTTCCGCGTGCTGGGCATGACCGCGGAGAAGCCCGTGAAGAACGGATTCCTGGTCCGGCGTGAAGAAGGCCATGGGCATGCTCTTCCGCTGAAGTTCGGGGGGGGCCGCCGCGCTCGGTGGGCCGAGCCTACCACAACGGGGTTGCCGGCTCAATCGAATTGGCAGCCGATCGAGCGGGCAACCCACGGCCGGCCCGCGCTGGGGCGGAGGTGGGCCGCCCCCTTGCGCCCCGCGACCTCCCCTCAGCGTCCCCGTCGCGGACGGGCGAACGTCTTGCGGCGGGCCGTGTCGAACGCCACCAGGCGGAGCGGCGGCCCGCCCGCGCGCACCGTCACCACGTCCCCCAGGTGTACGCCCTGACGGAGGTGGGGTCCATCCATGTAGATCATCCCCGTGCGCATCTTGCAGCACACGGCCATGGCCTCGTCCGCACGCAGGTAGCCGCGCAGGATCCGGTACCGCTCCGTTCCCGGCATGCAGGGCTCGCGCACGAGGAACTGGATTCGCCGGGACGTCACCGGCATGACGTCCCCGCCCGCCGAGCGGATCGCCGCCGTGGAACCCGCCGCCGTGCTCCACCAGATCCCGGAGCTGCGGTGGTCCTCGGTCCGCCCGCGCCGCGTCACCAGGTACCGCGAGGTCGCCGCCGGCACCCGATGGCAAAAAAGCACGTCGTTGAGGACCGCGTGGGGCAACACCTTCCCGTTCACCGCCACCTGCATGCGCGTGAACCGGACCATCCGCGCGCGCCCCCGGCGGAAGGCGTCGAACACGCGGCCGAAGGTCTCCGCGGTCGCCCCGCAGAAGAACCCGAAGCTCGTCGACGGTGAGGAATTCACGCCCAGGACCGGCGTCTTCCCCACCGAACGGGCGGCCTCCAGAAGCGTCCCGTCGCCGCCCAGCGTGACCACGAGGTCGAACCGGTTCCCGTCGGGAATGCGCGCCCGATACGCCGCTTCCACCTCGCACTCCGCTCCGGCCAGCACCGCCTTCACGGCCGCCATCGCTTCGAGGTGCTCCCGATGCGACTGCTCGATCCGCGCCACGCTCGGGTCTTTTTTCCGCATGAGGCGGAGGAAGCGCGCATCCCGGCGCTCGCGGCCGTAGATCGCGAACATCGACTTCTTGTAAATCAGCAGGACGCGCATGCACCACTCCCGACGACGCCGGGATGGTAGCATCGCCGCCGCGCCGCCGTCATTCGAATTACGCTCTCCCCGCAGACCCGGCTACGGGGGCATCGGCCGCGATCCGGGCCACCGTCCTCCCCTCCTGTGCGCGAGGCGGCGGTCGAGCGCACCCGTCCCATTCGTGCCGCCCCCACGCAACCGCACCGGCGATCCCATCCGGTTCCGCGCGACGCGCCCTTGACCTCCCCGGGCTCCGTCCCTACCATCGACGCCATGCGCCCGAAGCCGTGCTATCCCCTTTTCCTGCTCCTGCTCGTCCTCCCCGTCGCCGCGCGCGCCGAAGACACCCTGTCCCTCTACGCGCGCCACCGGACCTGGTACTGCGCCAAGAAGGAGCTTTCCGCCCGGACGCTGGCGATCGGTCCGCAGGGGGAAATGGTGCTTTCCAGCGGGGGCGACCTGCTCACCGAGTTCGTGCAGAAGGTCTACAACAAGCTCGCGGTGCTCAAGGACACCCCGTCCGCCCGGCGCATCCTCCCGGAGATCCGCGCCTGGTGCGAGGGCCGGGGCAAGCGCGTCCGCGAACTGGAAGAGGCGTGCGCCCGCGAGACCGACGCCCTCGCGCAGGCGATCGCCGCGCTCGACGGCGCCGAAGGGGTGTCCCGCGCGCCCCTGAAACGGTGGCTCGACCTCGAAGCGCGGGCCGCCGGCTCCGAACGCAACGATCTTCAGGTCCTGCTCCAG
>CAZWCX010000069.1:29669-38951 GCA_964632945.1 uncultured Planctomycetia bacterium
GCGGGGGCCCCGGGCCCCCACCGCACCTTACTACTGGCCCGGCCCCGGGGGCTCGCGGGCGCGGGGGGCGCGGGCGGCGCCGATGCCCCCGCCCGCGTGCGGCGGTGGATGCTCGAACTCGAAGGCCTCTTCGCCCGCCTGCGCGACGCCGACCGCTGGACCGCCCTGCAGATGGAATGGATGTCCGCCCAGTCCACCCTCGCCGAGGCAGGCCTGCGCGAAATCCCCGACTTCGCGTGGCGGCGCGGGCTCGAGGATCTCCCCGGCGCGGAAGGCCTTCTCGTCCGACGCCGCGACCTCGCCGCCCTCCAACGCGTCGTCGAGGATCAGTTCGTCGTCGACCGCACCGACACCGCCGAATTCGGCCGGCCCGACACCGACGACGCCGCCCGGGCCCTCTCCCCCGGCATCCGCCCGGCTTGGCGCGACCTCGCCGGGCGCCTCGACGCGGCCCCCCGGGCCCTCGTGCTCTTGCGCCGCTCCCTCGCCGCGCCGTACGACCTTCTCTTCGTCGAGCACCAGCTCTTCAAGTATTCCCGCACCTCCCCCGCGAATAAGGCCGGCTGGATCCCCACCCTCGCCGGCGTCCTGAACCGCTGGGCGCGCCTGCACCCGGACGCCGACGCGGAAGCCGACCGGCTCGCCCTCCTCGAGGTCCTCCACTTCCGCCAGGGCGCCGTCCATACCGCCCACACCGCCGACGACCGCTTCCACCCTCGTCTCCTCGAAGGCCTCGACGCCCTCGACGCCGATCGTTCGGAAGCCCAGGCCGAGGCTCACCGCGTCGTCCACGGCATCCTTGCGGGGATGAAGTACGGCGGTACCGCCTCGATCGCCGAGTCGTTCGAGAAGAACACCGCCGACTGCTTCCGCGACACCGAGATGGGCGCGTGCCTGCTCGCCAACGCGGGTCACGGCGGCGTCTACCCGCTCATGTGGCGCTCCGACGGCGCCGGCCACCTCATCAACGCCATGCGCCTGGACGACCGCATCGTCTCCTGGGACGGGTACACCCGCCCCGGCGGCCGTCGCCCGGTCTTCCCCCGCGACTACCGCGGCTTCTCCGCCCTCCACGTCACCCTCTGGCACCGCGCCCTCGACACCTGGGTCGAGGCCCGCATTCTCCTGGTCCCGCAAGACCGGCTCATCGACACCTCCATCCCCTACTACGGACAGCGGGCGAATTCGCTGCAAGATTGGGCGGAATAAGGAATTGGCCCCGACTTCGATCATTGACAGCCTCTCGTACCCCTGATACAGTGAAATTTCTCTCCCAAGCACTCGAACCTAGCGACCAGAGGAGTCCGGTACGGTGGCGGCCAAGGAGGAAGTCGATCTCGCTTTTGCGAAGATCGCGGTGCTCCGGCGTCAGGTGTCGCAGGAGCAGGTCCAGGATTGCTTTCGGCAACTTGGACACCTTGCCATGCAGGGCAAGGAATCCTCGCTGGCCGAGATCATGGTCAACAAGAACATGATGCCGCAGTCCGAGGCGGACGCCATCGTGAAGATGGTGGAGCTCGGACAGACGGTCCCCGAACTGCCCGGATACACGCTCCTCTTCGAGCTCGGCCGCGGCGGCATGGGCGCCGTGTACAAGGGCCTGCAGACGGCCCTGGACCGCGCGGTCGCGATCAAGATCCTCTTCCCCGAGCTGGCCCGCAACGAGCGCTACCTGACGCGCTTTCTCAACGAAGCCAAGGCCGTGGCGCGGCTGCAGCACCCGAACATCGTCTCGGCGATCGACGTCGGCGAGGCCGGCGGATTCCATTACTTCGCGATGGAATTCGTCGAGGGGCAGACGCTCGCCTCGGTGCAGCGCGAGAAAGGCCGGCTCGACGAGGCGTTCGTGCTCGACCTGATGATCCAGACCGCCCGCGGCCTGGAGCATGCCTGGAAGCACAAGCTGGTGCACCGGGACGTGAAGCCCGAGAACATCATCCTGTCCAAAGACGGCACGGCGAAGCTCGCGGACCTCGGGATCGCGAAGCAGGTCGATTCGGACACTTCGCTGACGATGGACGGCGGCGTGGTCGGCTCGCCGAACTACATCAGTCCGGAGCAGGCCAACGGCAGCAAGGACATCGACACCCGCAGCGACATCTACAGCCTGGGCGCGACGCTTTACTGCATGTTGAGCGGGGAGCCGCCGTTCAAGGGCGACACGGCCGCGGTGGTGATGGCGCAGCACATGGTGGCCAAGGTCCCGGACATCCGCGAGAAGAATCCCCAGGTCTCCGCGGGGACGGCGACGCTGATCCAACGGATGATGTCCAAGGACCGCAACTTGCGCCCGGTGGATCCGACCGCGCTCATCAAGGACCTGGAGGCCGCGAAGGCGGCGCTGAGCTCGGGGGCGAAGACGGGCGAGGACAAGCTCGAGTTCGCGGACGAGGCGCCGGGCGCGCGCGGCCCGGGAAGTCGCGGGCCCAGCCAGGCGGGGATGCCCGCCGTCTCCGCGCGCGGCAAGGGCCTGGGCAAGGGCGGGCCGGGCTCGCGCGGGTCTTCGGCGGAAATGCGACGCGTGGGGACCGCAGAAGTGCGCGCGCTCTCCGCCAAGGAGGCCGGCCGCCTGAACCGGAAGTCGAGCGGCCTCGACCCCATGGCGTGGGTCGGCATCGCCGCGGTGGGCATCGCCGCCGTCGGCGGCTTCTTTCTGCTCGGCAAGAAGCCCACGCCTTCGAACACGCCGTCGAACGTCACCCAAACCAACGTCCCGCCGCCGATCAACGAGACGCCGACCCCGGGCAACGGGACCGAAACCCCGGTGGTGTCGCCGCAGGAACGGGAGGCGAAGGAATCGTTCGATTACGTCGCGAAGTTCGAGCAGGAAAACCCGGACAAGTACGACGAGATCCTCGCCAAGTACACACAGGTTTTCGAGCGCTTCTCCGGGACCACCTGGGGGTTCAAGGCGGAGGACGCCGCCAAGCGCGTCACCGACCAGTACCGGCAGGTCCTCAACGGCCGGCTCGCCGACCTCGACAAGGCGATTGCCCCGCTGGTGGACCAGGACCGCTACGCCGAGGTGCAGAAGACCTTCACCGAGCGCTTCCCGCCCGAACGGGTGCCGCCCTTGATCCACGGGGACCTCGAACAGCGCTGGAGCAAAGTCCTGGAAACCGCGGATCAGCGTTTCAACGCGGCGCTGTCGGAAGCGGAGCGGGCCGAACAGGGCGACCGCTTCGCCGAGGCCATCGAGATCTACCGAAAGATCATCGACCGTTACGGCCTGCCCCAGTACGTCGCCACGGCGCGCGACCGCCTCGCGGCGGCCGAGAAGGGCGCCGAGATCCTCGCCGCCCGCCGCGTCGCCGAGAAGGAGCAGGCGGTCAAGAGTCGGTTCGCGGAGCGCATGAAGGCGGTGCGCGAACTCGTCGCGACCTGGGAGTTCACCAAGGCCGCCTCCGTCGTGGATCAGGAGAAGGGGTTCAAAGAGACGCCCCTGGCCGAGGAGTGGGCCCAGGTGCGCAAGGACCTCGAGCGGTTGGAGAAGTTCAAGAAGACCCTGATCGCCAACGTGGCCGCCAAGAAGGTGAAGGTGGACAGCAAGTCGTTCCTGACCGAGAACTTGACCGGCACCCTGAGCGGGGCAACGGACAAGGATTTCGAAGTCAGCCTGCGCCCGACCGGAAAACTGACCTATCCCTGGTCGCGGCTCAAGCCGGACGAGTCGCTCAACCTCGCCCGCGCGGCCGCCGATCGCGCCGATCCGACCGCGGCGGTGTCGGTCGCAACCTTTGCGGTGGCGCTCGGCATGCCCGACAAGGCCGCCGGTGAATTGCGCGGCAACCATCCCGAGGTCATCGCGATGCAGAAGCGTCTCGAGGCCGCCACCGCCGTCCAGGAACAGGTCGAGATCGACGCCATCCTGGGGAAGGCGGACACCGCCATCGACCAGGGAAAATTCGACGACGCCTCCGGGCTGCTCGACGGGCTCCTGCAGAAGTCGCCCGAGCGCTTGAGCGACAACCAGAAAGTGATCATCGAGGGCCTGCGCCGCCAGATGTCCGAGGGTCACGCGGAGCAGTTGCTGGCGAAGGCCCGCGAACTCAAGGGATCGGGCAAGGCGAAGGAGGCGGGCGATGCGCTCGCGGAGATCCTCGCGAAGTACCCCGAATCCCGCGCGGCCTCCGCCGCGGCCGGCGTCCTGGCCGATCTCGAGGAGGGGACGGTCTTGCACCTGTGCAATTTCGAGCAGGGTCAGGGACGCCCGTGGCGGTGGTACCCGGCGGGCGCCGGGTTCGACCTTTCCGACCAGAAGGAGTTCGTCAAGGAAGGCCGGTTCGCCGGTAAGGTCACCTACCCGGGACACACGGGCGGTACCATGCCCTGCATCCGCTTCGCCCAGTTCGCCAAGAAGGACTGGAGCGGGTACAACACCTTCGCCGTCTGGATCTACTCCCCCGAGAAGTCGAGCGACAAGCTGGGCATTCGGCTCTTCATCGACGGCGAGATGAACAAGTACTCGTACGACTTCGCCGTCGACTGGCAGGGCTGGAAGGAACTGCGCGTCCCGTTCTCGAGTTTCCAGGCGCTGGGGAACGCGAGCTTCGCCCGGATCCAGGAGATCGCCATGCCGATCGTCGAAGGCAAGGGCGGCGTCTACTACATCGACAACGTGCGCGTGCTCAAGGACGGCCGGTAGCCCCGGGCGCGCCGGTCGGTCGCCGACCGCCGGGCGCATTCCGGTTTCGCACGGCGGAAGTCCGCCGGATCCCGACCGGCGCCGGAATCCGGTGAGCGGCCTCGCGCGCCGACCCGCGGAGGCGCCGCACCGGCCTGCGGCAGCCCGCGGGCCCGAGAATCGCGACACGTCCACCCCGGGCGCGCGTGGAGGCCCCCGCCGGCGTCGGGCTCCCGGCTCACTCGCGATCGCGCCCTCGACGGGCTACACCGCCTCTTCCCGCGACGCGCGCTTGCGCTCCTTCTGGGACAGGAGCTGCTTGCGCAGCCGCAGGAGCGCCGGGGTGATCTCGACGAGCTCGTCCTCGGCGACGTACTCGAGCGCCTCCTCGAGGGACATGATACGCGGGGGCGACAGCGTGATCGTGGCGTCGGCCGAGGCGGCGCGCATGTTGGTGAGATGCTTCTTGCGGCAGACGTTGGCGACGATGTCCATGTCTTTGCAGTGTTCGCCGACCACCATCCCCTCGTACACCCGGTCGCCGGGGGCGACGAAGAAGTTCCCGCGGTCCTGCAGCGTGAAGAGGGCGTAGGAGGTCACCTCGCCCGACTCCATCGCCACGATCACGCCGGCGGCCCGATCGGGGACGTCTCCCTTGTAGGGCTGATACTCATAGAAGGAATGGTAGAGGATCGCCTCGCCGCGGGTGGCACTCAAGAGCTTGCTGCGCAGCCCGATCAAGCCGCGGGCGGGGACGAAGTACTCGAAGTGGACGACGCCGTCCGCGTTCTGCATCCCGCGCATCACGCCGCGGCGCATGCCGATCATCTCGATCACCTTGCCCGAGTACTCCTCGGGCACGTCGACGGTGACGTACTCCACCGGCTCGAGCCGCTCGCCGGCCTCTTCGTGCAGGATCACGCGCGGGCGGGAGACCTGCAGCTCAAATCCCTCCCGGCGCATGTTTTCGATCAGGATCGACAGGTGCAGAAGGCCGCGGCCGGAGACCTTGAGCTTGTCCGGCGAATCGGTCTCCTCCACCCGCAGGGCGAGGTTGATGCGCAGCTCCTTGTAGAGCCGGTCGCGCAGGTGACGCGAGGTCAGGTACTTCCCCGACTCCCCGGAGAGCGGGCTGTCGTTGACGCAGAAGAGCATCGAGATGGTCGGCTCGTCGACCTTGATCCCGGGCAGCGGCTCGGGCTTGTCGAGCGTGGTGATGGTGTCGTTGATGTCGACCTCGGGCATGCCGGCGACGGCCACGATCTCACCCGCCTCGGCGCGCTCGACCGGCGTGCGCTTCAGGTTCTCGAAGGCGTAGAGCGCCTCCACTTTCCCCTGCTCCTTTTCGCCGTCGCGCTTGACGAGAAAGATGTTCTGTCCCTGCTGAATCGCCCCGCGAAAGACCCGGCCGATCGCGATTCGCCCCACGTAGTCGTTGTAGTCGATGTTGCTCACCAGCACCTGAAGCGAATTCGCCGGATCGTCCTTGGGGGCCGGGATGTGCTCCAGGATCGCGTCCATGAGCGGAAGCAGGTCGCCGTTGCCGTCGTTCAGCTCGCGGCGGGCGTACCCCTCCCGTCCGGAGGCGTAGATGGTCGGAAAGTCGAGCTGCGTGTCGTTCGCGCCCAGCTCGATGAAGAGTTCGAAGACCTCGTCGAGGACCTGCGGCGAGCGCGCGTCCGGCCGGTCCACCTTGTTGATGACCACGACCGGCTTGAGATCGTAACCGAGCGCCTTGCGCAGGACGAATTTCGTCTGCGGCTTGGGGCCCTCGGCCGCGTCGACGAGCAGGAGGATGCCGTCGGCCATCTTGAGGACGCGTTCGACCTCGCCGCCGAAGTCGGAGTGTCCGGGGGTGTCGATGATGTTGATCTTCACGCCCTTGTAGCGAACGGAAGTGTTCTTGGCGAGGATGGTGATGCCGCGCTCGCGCTCCAGATCGTTGGAGTCCATGACCCGCTCCTCGACCTTCTGGTTGGCGCGAAAGGCGCCGGTCTGGCGAAGCATCTGGTCGACGAGCGTGGTTTTTCCGTGGTCGACGTGGGCGACGATGGCGATGTTGCGGAGATCGGAGCGCATGGGTTTTCGTCAAGATCCGATTGAAGACCGCCGGCCCCGGCGAATTCATGCGCCGGAGGGTCCGGACGAGGGCGGGGGATTATACCGGCCCAGGGTCGCCGACGCAAGGGGAGCGATGCCTTCGTCGCCGTACGCGCCGGCCGCGTCCGCCGGTAGCACCCCGGGCGGGCGGCGCCGCCTTCCCCGGGAGCGCACGGACAACCTTGACGACGGGCGGCCGGGACCTATAATGGCTCCTCGGTCCCGCGGGTCCACCGCATCCCAGGAGGGTGTTCCATGTCGTCTCCGCGCTCGCTTGCCGCCGGCCGGCTGGTCCTGGCCGTCGCGTTGCTCCTTCCGGCCGCCGCAGGCTGCGGCACCGTACAGAAGGTCTACAACGACGTCACCTCCAACCACTACTACCAACAAGACGGCTACCGCGTAGACGGGCCGTACGCCTTTTTCGTGCACGCGGAGAAGCCGCTGCAGAACACGATGGAACTCGGCTTCGGGTACGGCCGCAAGAAGCTCACCGACAAGGAGTGCGACGGGACGGTCGATCTGATCGAGTTCAAGGAAGAACAGTACCACCGCGGCGACGCCGGCTCCGAAGACCTGTTCAAGCAGGCCGACGAGGAGTGGGCGTGGTGCTACGAGAAGATGCACATCGCCTCGGCGGACGCGAAGTGGCGCGAGATGAACGCGTCGAACATCGCGCAGACCGCGGGCTACTCGAACTACAAGCACTGATCCGGTCGGGCGGCCGCCCTTCGATGCCGCCGCCCGACCCTTGCTGCGCTCGAGCGGCCGCCCCCCTCCCCTGGCGCCGCACGACTCCTGCTCTGCCTGCGCGGCGTGCCCCCTCTCCCCTGCCGCCGCCCGACGATCACGCCTTGTGCGCCGACGCCGCCTGGCGCTTGGCAAATGCCAGCTCCTCACCGTTCGCCGCCAGCTTCACCTCGACGGTGTCGCCGGGCAGGAACGCCCCCTCGAGGATCTGTAGGGCGAGCGGATCCTGGATGCGCCGCTGGATCAACCGCTTGAGCGGGCGCGCCCCGTAGACCGGGTCGTACCCCTCCCGCGCCAAGTAGTCCATCGCGTCGTCGGCAAGGACCACGTCGAGCTTGCGTTCGACCAACCGCCGGCGGAAGCGCTCCACCTGGATCTCCACGATCCGGCGCAGGTCCTCGCGCGCGAGCGAGCGAAAAAGGATGGTCTCGTCGATCCGGTTCAGGAACTCCGGCCGGAACGTCCGGCGCAGGACCTCCATCACCTCCTTGCGCATCGACTCTTCCGTCCCGCCGCCGCCCGAGGCGTAGGAGCGGATCAGGTCGCCGCCCAGGTTCGAGGTCATGATGACGATGGCGTTGCGGAAGTTGACCACCCGCCCCTGGCTGTCGGTCAGACGGCCGTCCTCCAGGATCTGCAGGAGGATGTTGAAGACGTCCGGGTGCGCCTTCTCGATCTCATCGAACAGGATCACCGCGTACGGCCGCCGACGAATCGCCTCGGTCAAGTACCCGCCCTGCTCGAAGCCGATGTACCCCGGCGGCGCGCCGATCAGACGCGACACCGCGTGCTTTTCCATGTACTCCGACATGTCGATCCGCACCAGGGCCTGCTCGGTGTCGAACAGGAATTCGGCGAGCGCGCGGGCGAGCTCGGTCTTCCCCACCCCGGTCGGGCCGAGGAAGATGAACGAGCCGATCGGCCGGTTCGGATCCTGCAGTTCGGCGCGCGCCCGGCGCACGGCGTTGGAAACCGCCGTCACGGCCTCCTCCTGACCGACCACGCGGGTGGCGATGCGGGTTTCCATCTGCAGCAGCTTCTTCACCTCGCCCTCGAGCATCTTCTGCACCGGGATCCCGGTCCAGCGCGACACCACCCGGGCGACGTCCTCCTCGGAAACCTCCTCACGCAGCAGGCGCTCGGCGCCCTGCGTCTCGCGCAGGCGCCGCTGGGCCAGGCCCAGGGCCTTCTCGAGGTCGGGCAGGACGGAGTAGCGAATCTCCGCCACCTTCTCGAGCTCCCCCTGGCGCTGCAGGCGCTCGGCACGCAGGCGTTCCTGCTCCATCTGCTCCTTGATCGAGCGGATTTTGAGGACCTGCTCTTTCTCGTTCTTCCAGCGCGTCTTGAGCTCGCTGGCCTTCTCGCGCAGCGACGCAAGGTCGCGCTCCACCTTGTTGCGGCGCTCGCCGGAGGCCATGTCGGTCTCCTTCTTGAGCGCCTGCGCCTCGATCTCGAGCTGGACGATCTTGCGCTCGAGCGTGTCGACCTCCTGCGGCAGCGAGTCGATTTCCATCCGCAGGCCCGCGGCGGCTTCGTCCACCAGGTCGATCGCCTTGTCGGGCAGGAAGCGGTCGGCGATGTAGCGCTGCGACAGCGAAGCGGCGGATACGAGCGCGCCGTCGGTGATGCGCACGCCGTGGTGTACCTCGTACCGTTCCTTCAGGCCGCGCAGGATCGTGACCGTGTCCTCCTGGGAGGGCTCGCCCACGTAGACCTGCTGGAAGCGCCGCTCCAGCGCGGCGTCCTTCTCGATGTGCTTGCGGTACTCGTCCAGCGTGGTGGCGCCGATGCAGTGCAGCTCGCCGCGCGCC
>CAZWCX010000070.1:0-38938 GCA_964632945.1 uncultured Planctomycetia bacterium
ATTAATACAATGGCTTTACGAGATCATCATAAGTTCCCACGTGGACAGCCGGATTTTCTTCGACCATGCGCCATACTTGGGGGCGGGGAAGAGCTCGACTTGCGGGCGGCAGGGAGCAGACGAAATCGGTCGGTGCGACCGACCGGGCGGCGTGGAGATCCCGCCCTGGGGTGGGGGCGGCGATCACGGCGAACGGTCGGTGCGACCGTCAGGGCGGCGTGGAGGCCTGGCCAATTGCGTGCGACCGGGCAGGGGCGGGAGCCGCCGCCTGGGGCGAGGTCAAAGTCCGTGTACGCGTCAAGTTTCCCTGGTCATTCGATTGGATCCCGGTCGGAGTGTGCCGGTTTCAGAAATCTCCGCTGGGATGTTCATAACTGTCGTTTGATCATGGGGTTGTGTCTTCGAATTCGGTAGTCCTTGGCGCGCATGCGCAACCATTGCTGCTGTAAGCCGTTATGGAGTCGCTCGACATCGCTGCCGAAACCCGTCGTGGGGGAGTCTTCCTGCGGCCACTCCCTGAAACGAGGCGAGCAAACCATTTATTATACAGGATTTATGACGACCTACGAATCAGTTTAGGTGTCCATTCTCGAACATGGGGCTCAGAATCCGGGCGGCAGCCGCGGAGAATCGGGCCAATGGACCGTTGGCGTGCCCGCCCGCCTGACGCCGGCAATTCGGGCGATCCAGACGCGAAGGCTTCCCCGGCGTGGTTCTCGCTGAGTGCGTGGGCTGGGAGGGGTGGCGAAGGGCGGGGGTGAGGCCGAAAATAGCAAGACCCCCGGGGCCACCGGAGGTCTTTTTCGTCAACAGAGGTCTAGTATATCCAATTCGACCACGAAGTCAAGCACGAATGGTGAAAATAACGAATACAATGAGCTTTCATTAACCCATTAAATCAAGTCACTTACGGACAAAGCGCATGCAGGATGAGAAATCCGACGGTTTTTCCGCGTACACCGTACTCCGTCGGTGGCGCGATTGTCGACCCGGACGCGCGGAATCCGGAATGCAGGCGGCGACCGATACCTCACTCTCCCTTCAGTTTTCCCGGTGAACTCCTCGATAACACCAGGGGGCGGGCGAAGTCCGGGTCATTTTGCTTGACACCCTTGGCTTAACTTCTATAATGCCCGCACTTAATTGGAGCGATCCGGCGGAATTCCGGTCTCCCCGACCGGGCTGGCCGAGGGATTGGTAGGGTTCTGGTTACTCCCTGGAGGAGGTTGGCGATGCGTCTGCTCCTGTGCGCGCTCGCGGTGTTCGTCGTTCTGCTCTTCGTGGCGGTCGATCGGCCTGCCGATGCAGCGGGTCTGCATGTCCGCTGGATGATCGACTACGAGGGCCGCAAGCCGGTCATGTTCACGTATGTGGATCCGGCCGGGCAGCGGGAGAACTTCTGGTACGTCGTCTACACGCTCACCAACAATGGGGAGATCGACGCCCCCCTGAACGTCGACTTGACGATTCGCGATGATCGTGGCCGCTACTATCACATGGGGTTCTACCCCCAGGTTGAGGAACAGATCATCGCCAAGGAAGAGCACCTGACGGGTCTGGCGAAGCCGCTGCAGTCCGAGCGCATCCGCAACTACAAGGACAAGCGGCGCTACATGAGCTCCAGCGAACAGCGCGCGCTCACGACGCTGAAGGTCGGCGAGTCGCTTCAGGGCATCGCGGTCTTCTCCGGCGTCAGCCTCGGCGTAAAGCAGATGGACGTCCTCGTTGCGGCGCTCATCAACCCGGTCAAGTATCGCACGCGCCGGGCGACCACCCCGGAGGAAGAGGCGGATCGGTTTGAGCTCGAGCCGAAGATCTACCGGCTGACCTACCGGCGCGAAGGCGCGTCGCTGTATCCGCAGTTCGACGCGGTCGAGTTCGTTCGGAAGGACTGGATCGTCAAGAATCTGGGCATCCTGAGTGACAAGGAGACGATCGGCACGCTGGTCGAGGCGCTCTCCAACCAGGATCCGACCATCCGCAAGGCCGCCAGCGATCTCCTTGCCAATCTGCTCGAGGATCGCAAGGGGTACAACGGCGATGCGGACGTGGAGTCGAATCGCGGGGCGATCCTGCTGTGGCGGGAGTGGTGGAGCCGGAACCGCCACAAGCTTCAGTTCGATGATGCCAGCGGGACCTTCAAGCTGATGGAGGCCGCGCCCGCGGGGGGCTCGAACTAGTTGCACCCGGCGTCGACGCGCCGCCATTCGGGGCCCGATCGGGAAGCCGACCGGGCCTCGCATATTTTCGGCGCCTACCCGACTCCCGCGCGGCTCGTTCGTCTCCAGGCCCAGGCGAGCGCCGTGAGCAACCCCAAGGTCAGGAGCACGCCGGCGACCGTCATGGCGGGGTGCCGCATCATGGCCTCCATGCGTCGTTCCAACGCCACCGCACCCAGCGCCATCAGGGCGCTGCTGACGGCCGATCCACCCGCAATCCCCAACAGAATCGTGCGGGGCGGCAACGCCGCCATTTCGCCGAAGAAGGTGGACCCCAACGGGCCGGTCCCCGAGAACGGCAGGGCGGTGTAGATTCCCACCCCGATGCCGGCCAAGCGGCGCAACCAGCGGTGACCCTGCAAGTACCCGGCGCTCTGGGCGCGGATCGCCAGCAGCCTCGGCCCGAGGCGGGGGACGCGAAACAGCAGGTCGAGATGGGACAGCAAGAGGGCGGCCATGCCGATCTCCGCGACCGTCGCGCCCAGGGCGAGGGTCCAGGCCGAGAGTCGGCAGTTCGGGTAGAGGGAGGCGAAGATGATCAACTTGCCGGCGCCGGCCGCCGAAACGCCGAGAAACCCGGCGGCTTGGGCGGCAGCCGCCCATCCTTGACGCAAGACGACCCCGCCCAGGAAACCCAGCACCGCCGCCCCGACCGCCGCGAACGCGGTAATCCGTTCAAATCGGCTCGGGATCCGGCGCTCCGCGAGGGGGGGGATCACGGACGCTCCGCCATTCGGGGCGGGCGCGTATTCTCCGCCACCCAGCGCAGGTAAGCGGGCCAGCCGTCCTCCGGACGCAACGCCAAAATCTCGGGCGTGGTGTAGGGATGCATCGCCTTCAATCGGGACCTCAAGTCCCCGAACCGGTCGGCCGCCGTCTTGACGATCATCAGCACTTCCGCCTCGTCGCAGACCTCGCCTTCCCACCGGTAGATCGATCGGACCCCGGGCACCAGGTTGACGCAGGCCGCCAACCGCTCGTCCACCAGGGCCCGCCCGATCCGGGCCCCGGTCTCGGCATCGGGAACCGTGCACAGAACCACCTGTACGGGTTCCTGCGGTCGGCCGGAATCCGGACTCTCCCCGGACTCCTCCATTCCCCAGCGCGGATGCCGGACCACGACATGAAACGCCTCCCCGGGAACCCCGGCGACCGGCGTCGCGTGGGCCTCAATCTGGAGGGCCGCGTATCCGAGCGGGCTCAGGGCCTGATCGATCCGATGCAGGAGCCCCAGCGCCCAAGTCGAGGCCGAGGCCAGCGGGGTAGGCGGAATCTCCAGCCCCGGGTTCCCAGCCGCCGACCGGGATTCGCGCATCAGGCGGTCGCGCAGATCCCCCTCGGGGGTCGACAGGAAGTGATGGGCCGCACGCGAGATGTGTTCTTCGGAGGTCGGAACGGCCACCGCCAGGTCCAGCGTGACGATCCACGCGCCGCCCAGCGAGGATGCAGTAAGATCTCTCAGCTGAAGAGAATACGTCCGCAGACTCAGCATGGAGGGAAGGCGGGGGTTGCGGGCGGTCTCACTCGATGCGACGGAACAGCGGGACTTCGAGGATCTTCACGCCCCAGTTGCGGGCCTGATAGAAGTACTTGAGCCGCACGTCGATATGATAGACGCCCTCGCGGCTCCAGCTTCGCTTCATGGCCACGCCCGTATCGTCGGCTTCCCGCAGGCCGATCCCCGGGATCCAGGCCTTGGTCCCATAGGGAATGGCGCGCGGATCCACGGCGACCCCGTCCAGAACCCAGGCATTCTTCATCGTGGCCGTCTTGCCGTCCGCGAATCGACCGCAGCACCGGTAGGAAGGGTCGTAGGCGGTCACGCGGGCGGTAACGGTCTTCCAGTACACATACCCCTCGGGGATCTCAAGGAAGCGAGGATCCTCGGTCGGGTTTGTGGTCTCCGAGAAGGTGCTGATGACCGTGGGGCTGACCTCGGTCAACAGGAGAGGGGCAAAGGGCAGCGTGGCCAGGGTGGCCGGGCGCAGGGCGGGGTTGCCCTTGGACGTGAGGCCGGGCAGGGCGTTCCCGCAGGTGACGACCAGGACGCAGGCCACCGCCAACGCGTACCGGGACAAGCCCATGGACGTCTCACCCACACACAGAGGACTGGCCCACATCGATCCCGACTCACCCCGTCACCGAGGTAGGCGAAATTCTAGAAAACCGGTATCGGAGGGGTCAAGTACAAACTCCGGGGGTCCGAAAAAGATGACTTGGGGCTTCTTCGGGTTGGGCGGAACACGCTGATTCCGGTCCCGGGACGGCGGGCGGTCCGCAATCTCCCGTTTCCACCCCCGAAAGTACAGGCCAGGTCGGCGTGGAGTAAGGGGGGCGCTGTCCCGCCCCCTGGTGTGCAGGGATTCCGGGTAGCGCGACGACCGGTTCGACCATGACTTTCTTTCACGTCCGCCACCGAATGCGCAGGGTTCCCGGGCGGGGGGACCGCCAACGGGAAGCGAAGCGATCCCTGGGGGCAGGGGCTTCCCCGCAAGGGGCTCCAGCCGGGTCCCGCGGAGGGGCCTATCCGACATCGGGGGGCGGGACTTCGGAGCCCTCTCCGGCGAGAATCCCGCTCCCGGAGGGCCCGGGTCGATCCGCGCCGGGAAATCGCTTGACTTGCCTTCGGGTTGCCCGATAATCAGGGGCACACAGAGCCCGTGCAGGGGGGGCGTTGCCCCCCCTGTTTCGTCCCCGGCGGCCCGAAGTCTATTGTGGGGAGGGACGTTGAAGCCGATCCTGCAGGTCGCACTGGACTTCCTGGAACTCAAGCGGGCCCTCAAGGCTGCCCAGGAGGCGGTGAAGGGTGGGGCGACGTGGATCGAGGCGGGCACTCCGCTGATCAAGAGCGAGGGGCTGGATTCAATCCGGGCTCTCCGTCGCGAGTTTCCCAAGCACACCCTCATCGCCGATCTGAAGACCATGGACGCCGGCCGGATCGAGATGGAGGCGGCGGCCAAGGCCGGCGCCAACATCGGCATGGTCCTTGGGGTCGCGTCCGATGAGTGCATCAAGGAATGCATCGAGGCGGGCCGCAACTACGGCCTCAATATCGGGGTCGATCTCGTCGGGCACCCGGATCCGGGCGGGCGCGCCCGGATGGTCGAGTCCTGGGGGGCCTATTTCGTCAGCGTCCATTGCCCGATCGACGAGCAGATGGCCGGACGGGACCCTCTGGACCGGCTGAAGAAGGTTCGGGCCGAGGTCAAGCTCCCGGTCGCCTGCGCCGGCGGGATCAACTCGGAGACGGCGGCGGAGGTGGTCGAGCACGGCGCCGACATCGTCATCGTCGGCGGGGCGATCACCAAGGCGGCCGATGCGGAAAAGGCGGCGCGCGACATCCTCCATGCGATCGAGACCCGCACGAAGGTGCGGACCGACCTGTTCAAGCGCGCCTCCGGGGAGGAGGTTCGCGACGTCTTTCGGAAGGTGTCGACCCCGAACTTGAGCGACGCAATGCACCGGGCGGGGGACCTCCCGGGCGTGATTCCGGTGCTGGCGGGCGCCAAGATGGTCGGCCCGGCCTTCACGGTGCGCACCTATGCCGGGGACTGGGCCAAGCCGGTCGAGGCGATCGAACTGGCGCAGCCCGGCGATGTCCTGGTGATCGACGTCGGCGGGGTGGGCCCGGCCGTCTGGGGGGAACTGGCCAGCGAAGGGGCCCTGCAGCGGAAACTCTCCGGCGTGGTGATCGACGGGGCGATCCGCGACGTCGACAGCATCCGTGCCATCGGCTTTCCCGGCTTCGCCCGGATCATCACCCCGACCGCCGGCGAACCCAAGGGCTTCGGGGAAGTCGGGGTCACGGTCAAGGTCTTCGGCGTCTCCGTATCCCCGGGGGACTGGGTGGTCGGAGACGACAACGGCGTCGTCGTCGTTCCTCGCGCGCGCGCCGTCGAGGTGGCCAACCGGGCCATGGACGTCCTGGAACGCGAAAACCGCCTCCGCGAGGAGATCCGCCGCGGCAGCACCCTCTCCGAAGTGACCGAGTTGCTACGCTGGGAAAAGCAGAAGATCATGCAGGGTTGACGCGGATCCGATTCCGCGGGAAGATGTCATGGTGACGTGCGAGATCTGCCATACCAACGTGGCCACGGTCCATATGACCGAAGTCGTCAACGGCTCGGTGACGGAGCTGCATTTCTGTGACGAGTGCGCCCGCCAGAAGGGCTTCCCGTTCAAGACCTCGAGTGCGGAAGGGCTGATTCAGAAGATCCAGCACGCGATCATGAAGCCCCCCTCCCGCGCGGGCGCGGAACCGAAGTGCCCCGAGTGCGGGATGACCTACGCGGAATTCCGCTCCAAGGCGCGCCTCGGCTGCGCGCGCGACTACGAGGTCTTCAAGGCGCATCTCCTCCCTCTGCTCGAGAAGATTCACGGCAACACCGTCCACCGCGGCAAGGTCCCCCGGAGGTCGGAGCGCGCCATCGCGCGCGACCGCGAGATCGAGCAGTTGGAAGCCCGACTCGTCCGGCTCGTGAAGGAAGAAGCCTTCGAGGAAGCCGCGAACGTCCGCAATCGGATCCGCCGGCTGAAGGAAGAGCAGGCGGGGGAGACCCGTCCATGAAAATCGATGACCTGGCCACCCAGGCCGGCGAATGGATGAAGGGCACCGGGCCCGAAAGCGACATCGTCATCTCGACCCGACTGCGCTTGGCGCGGAACGTCCGCGAATTCCCCTTCTTGACCCAGGCCACGCCCGAGGCGCGGTCGCGCTACGCGACGGCGATCCGCTCGGAAATCGAGTCGTCGGCGCTCGCGGGGCGGGTCTCCTATTTCAACCTTCCGGGCCTCGATCCCATCGACCGCCTCTTCCTCGTGGAGCGGCACCTGATCAGCCGCGAACACGCGAACCAGGACGGCGACCGCGGCGTCGCCTTCGCCCCGGAGGAAACTCTCAGCATCATGATCAACGAGGAGGACCACCTGCGCATCCAGGTCCTCCGCTCGGGCTTCGAGCTGGCCACCGCCTTCTCGGAAATCGACCAGGTCGACGACCTGCTCGAGTCGCGACTGACCTGGGCCTTCTCGCCGCAGTTCGGCTACCTCACCGCCTGCCCGACCAACGTCGGGACGGCGATGCGCGTCTCGGTCATGCTCCACCTCCCGGCGCTCGTCCTCACCAAGCAGCTCGAAAAGGTGTTCGCCTCGCTCAACCGCATCAGCTTCACCGTGCGTGGCCTCTACGGCGAAGGCACCCAGGCGACCGGCGACTTCTACCAGATTTCCAACCAGTCGACGCTCGGCAAAACCGAGGCCGAGATCCTCTCGGAGATGAGCGAGGTCGTCCCGGCGATCGCCCGCTTCGAGCGGACCTGGCGCGAGAAGCTGGTCGAGGAGAACCGCTCCAAGCTGGAAGACAAGATCTTCCGCGCCTACGGGATTCTGCGCAACGCCCGCTTGATCACCAGCGAGGAGGCGATGGAATTGCTGAGCTTCGTCCGGCTGGGGTTGAATCTCAACCTCCTGCCCGAGGTGACCCAAAAGCAGGTGAACGAAATTTTCATCTTTTCGCAGCCGGCCCACCTCCAGAAAGTGTTCCGGCAGCTCCTCGAACCGCAGGAACGGGACGAGGCGCGTGCGCGGTACGTGCGCGAGCGGCTCGCCGACGGGAGGAAGTGAATCACCCCATGTTGAGCAAGGCGGACGTCCTGTTCGGCAAGATCGCCGTGTCGGCGGGGTTCGTCACCGAGCCCCAGGTCGAGGAGTGCGTGAAGTACCAGGAGGGCCTCAAGGACCACAAGCCCCTGGGGATGATCCTCCTCGAAAAGAAAATGGTCACGGAAGAGCAGTTGCAGGTCATCATCGACATCCAGCGTCGCAACCTGCAGGAACGCGCGATCCATACCCGCGAGAAGCGGTCCGACGGGATGTTCGGCCGGATCGTGCTCACCCTCGGATTCGCCACCTCGGCGCAAGTCCACGAGTGCGTCCGCATCCAGGCCAAGGTGGAGGAGGACGTCTTCCTGCGCCTCGGCGAAATCATGGTGAAGAAGGGATACTTGACGGTCGACCAGGTTCAGAAGGTTCTCGATTACCAGAAAATGAGGATCCTGGCCTGTCCGCAATGCTCGACGCAGTATAATGTGATCATGTTCACGCCGGGGGCGAAGATCAACTGTTACAAGTGCGCCTCCTCGCTGGTGGTGCCCGACCGGCTGACTTCGGTCAACGCGGAGGGGACCATCGCCCGGGACGGAAAGCCGGTCTCGGATCCGCGAGGCGGGGACGCGCGGAAGGGTCGGACCCCGTAGGCCGGTCCGGGTCCGGACCTGCTGCCCCGGGCGGTCGGGGACCGGCGCGTCGGGTGGACGGCGGGAAAGGGCGGGGCGCCCGCCCCCGGGCCCGCCGTCCCGAAAGGGGACGAGCATGAAACGTTCCGGCCTTGCCTGCTGGATCCTCGCGCTGGTGTTCGCGCTGCCGGCGGGTGCGCTCGAGCCTGCGGAAGTCGTCGCCCTCCATCGCGCCGGAGTCGGGGATGCCGTGATCCTCGAGCAGTTGCGCGCGACCGGCGTCCCGGGCCCCCTCGCGGCCGCAGACCTGCTCCGCCTGCACGAGGCGGGAATCACGCCGGAAGTGATCCGCGAGATGATCCGCCTCGGCCGGCCCCCCGCGCCGGACGCGGTCCCGGCCGGCAAGGCCGTGATCCGGCTCACCAATGAGGACACCGACCGCTACTGCGTCCTGGAGCAGCCCGGTGAGGGGCGTCTGGTCCTCTACGCCGGCTCCTCGCAGATCAATCCGACCTTGAGCCGCGAAGAGACGCGGGACTTCGTGGTCGCCCCCGGGACCTGGCACCTCACCTGGATGGGGGAGTCGGATGGGGTGACCGTGGACGCGGCGGCCGGCCGGATCGTTCAGGTGATCACCCGCAACGTCGAATACCAATACGTGCGGGTGCTGCACGCGGACGTCTACGACCGGGATCGATTCGTCGTCAGTCGGACGCTCCGGGTCTTTCCGCTCTATTACGTGCCGAAGCCCTCTGCGCCGGCCTGTCCGCCGGTGGTCGCGCCGTACGCCCCATGGGCGCGGGCCGCGGATCCCGGCGCGGCTTCGTCCGCGCCTGCGGGCGCCGCGCCGCAGGCGGATGCGGGCACGCCGGCCGTGCGGACGCCGTATCAGGGCGAGCGCGTCACCGGATACGTGGAGAAGTAGCGTGGACGCCGCGCCCGCGGATCCGCCCGGCCGCGGAACCGACCCTCGTCCCGGCCGACCGTCTCGCCGCCCGCGTCGCCGGGACCCCGCCGTCGGGGCGCCCCGCGCTTCCGCGACGGCCCGGGGAGGCCGCCCGCGGCAAGCGACGCCTCCCGCGCGCCGCGCCTCCGACGGGCATTCCGCCTCCGATCGTGGCGGCCGCGATCCCTCCCCGGCGCGCCGCGCGTCCCGTCCCCCCGGCCGACGCACGGGCGCGCAATCCCCCGCCTCCGTTCCTCCGGCCGGGCGACCGGGACCGGGCCGCAAGGGCGAACCGCCCTCGTCCACCCGGCCCGTGGCGATTGCCGACCGCCAGCGTCGCCTGCGCATCCCGCGGGAGCGCGTGCGCGCGCTCGTCCGCCGCGCGCTGGCGTCCGTGCCGCATCCGGGCGAGGTGAGCATCGCGTTCGTCGGCGATGTCGAGATGCGGCGGCTCAATCGCGACTACCACGCCCAGGACCGCACGACCGACGTGCTCACGTTTCCCATGGCCGACGCGCGCCGCCCGGCGCCCGCGGTCCCCGGCGAGGGACTGGCCGAGCTGGTCGTGTGCACCGATCGCGCCGCGGTCGAGGCGCGCAGTCGGGGAGGGGACCCGGAGCGGGAACTCCTCCTCTACGTCGTGCACGGCTGCCTGCACCTCGCCGGGTTCGACGACCACGACCCCCGCGACCGCCGCGCAATGCGCCGGCGGGAACGCGAGGTGCTGGAGGGATGACGGAGACGATCGCTTCCTTCGGAACCTGGTCGCGCCGATGGCGCCGCCCGCGCAACGGAGCCGTGCTGGCAGGAGCGCTCGCCGGCGGCATCGGGGGGATCCTGGTCAACGCGCACTTCGGAGTCCTCGCCGACCTCCCCACGTTGCCGTTCCTCTTCCACGGGGTGCTCCTCGCCCTCGCGGCCGAGTGGGCCCTGCGACCCGTGGGGTCGGTCGCCGGCGCGTCGCAGCCGGCGCGGGCGGCGGAGCACGGAGCGGGCTTTTTGGCCCTCGAGGGGTGGCTGCGGTTCTCGTGGATCCTGGGTCGCTCCGCCGGCGCGGGGGCCTTCGGGGGCGCGGCGGCGATGGTCGGCTTCACCACGGCGATGGCGCGAACGTGGACCGGCGTGATCGATCCCTGGGTCTGGTCCAGGGGCGCGTTGCTCGGAGTCCCCGTGCTCCTGGGACTCGCCCTGGCCCACCTCCCGCTTGTGGCGGACCCCCGCGGCGCGTCGCGGTTGTGCGTACTCTTTCTCGCCGGAGGGTTCGCCGCCGCCGGCGAAGTTCCCCTCTGGCTCTCGCCGTGGGGATTCGACCTCGCGGCGGGCGACGCCTGGCTTCCCCTCACCCGCGGATGGACCTTCGGAATCCTCTTCGCCCTGGGGACCGGACTTTTCCGGCCCCCGGGCGTCCCGGTCAGCGACGCACCAGCACCTTGTACACGTACGTCAGCTTGACCTCCTTGCCCGCCGGCAGCGTCAGTCGCCAGTTGATCCGGTTCATCGGATTCACCTGCAACAGTCCGCGGCCGAGCTTGTTCACCGTCGGACTCTCGTCCGCCTTCTGCAGGTCGCCCGACAGCGTCTTGGAGATCTCCACCGTCACGTCGCCCGACTTGTAGCTGCACAGGTAGAGCGTCCCCTGGATGGTGACCAGGTCATACTCGTGCCCGTACAGCCGTTCGGCCTCCCGCTTGCGCTCCAGCTCGTGTTCCTGCTGTTCGGCGCGAATGTTGAGCGCCTTGGTCACCTTCACCAGCGTGCGGCCGCCGGCGGACGTGTAGTAGCAGATGTCCTGGCCGACGACCGCGCCGCCCTTGATCACCGTCAGCGGCGCCGTCGTCCACGGGGCGGTGGTCTCGTTGGTCAGTCGCAGCGAGTGCCACACCTCCTCGGCCCCCTGCGCCTCCTGCTGCGGCCGATAGTACCCCTGCGTGTTGAGATAGTCCGCAATCTCCCAGCGAAACACCTGCTCGCATGGGACCTCCACCGAGAAGAGCGGCCAATTGCCGCGGCCCCCCTTCGTCAGCGAAATCGTCCCGAGCCGGCTGAAGAACATGTCCTCACGCGCCTCGCCCTCGAACCCCTGCGAGGAGGTGGGGGCGAGGCCGGCCTCCGACTGGAACGCCACGTTCGAATAGACCGACTGCGTCATCATCTGCTCGCGCCGCCCCTGCTGCGCGGGATCCATGGCGAGCAGGCGCGCGAACTCGTCGAGACTCGTGCGCAGGCCGAGCGCGCCCGGGACGTGGGTGAAACGGAGATTGGGAAAGCCGCTCGCGAGCGAGGCCTCCACGCCGGCCAGGTCCATCGAGTCATTGATCACGTCCGCGCGCGCTTCGAACCGCGCCTTGCCGCCGTCGCCCAGGTCCAGGCGATAAGATGGCGCCCACGCCAGGCCCTGCGTGAGATACTGGAGGAGGAACTCCGCTCCCTCCGCCGCCTGCTCGATCCGGACCCGCAGCCGATTCTCGTGGCGCGTGCGCATCAGCGTCTCGACCGCGTCCGCCCCCTCGAAGAGGACCTGCTGGATCGCGCCGGGATTGAGACCGACGATGCCGCGCGACGTCTTGATCAGCACCAGCGAGCCGGGCGCGGGCTCCGGGTCGGCGTCGCCGGGCCACACCGCCCGCGCGCCTCCCCCCGCGGCCGCGCCCGTGCCGGGGTAGGAGATCAGCGTGCCCCGGTAGTCCTGCTCCCCCGCCCGCACGAGGACCTCGCGGCCGAGGTTGGCCGCCAGCAGCCCCTGGATCGAATCCGCCCGAGTCTCTTCCTCGACCTTCACCCGCTCCGCCACCGCCTCCAGGACCCGCAGCCGCGCGGGATCGTGGCTGACCCAGAAACTCCCGTGCAGAGGGAGCGAGGGGGGGATCACATGCACCCACCCGGACCCCGCGCGGGCCGGGACCGCCATCTCGACGTAGGCAAGGCCGTTCTTGAAAAGCGTCACCCGTTTCACCGTCGGACGCACGGGGGTGGGGGAGGAGGGGGGCGGTTCCTGCTGGGCCGCTGCCCCGACGCCGGCCAGTACCACGACCAGGAGCGCGACGAGGAGATGAGAAAGGGTCATGATGCCTCCTTCGAAACGAGCCCGCCGTCCCGACCCCCCGGGCCCTCGACGGGGCGACCCCGGGAAGTCTCTGCCCGGGGGATCGAGCCGGAACGACATCGGGAGCGGAGCTGCCAGAGCGTACCGGGATGCGACCCCGATAGTCCCGAAATTCTTCGCCGGCCTCGACTCCTCGGCGGCGACGGGTGTTTCGATCCCCACGCCCGTCCGGAGCTCCCGCGGCGGCGAAACCCGCCGCTTCGTCGTTCTTCCCCGGCCCCCTCCGCAGGCTCTGGTACGATCGCGCCTGCGCTTGACAGTCCCGTTCCCCCCCGGTAGGGTGGCGGCCAAGGAGGTCGCGCATGCAATTCACCACCACCCGGTTCGGCGTCGTTGAGGTCCCCGAGGACACCGTCTATCGCCTTCCCGACGGACTCCCGGGCTTCCCCGGCCCACGCCGGTTCGCGATCCTGAGCGGGGAGCGGTATGAGCCCTTCCGCTGGCTGCAGTCACTGGACGACCCCTCGCTGGCGTTCCTCGTCCTCGACCCTCTGCTCTTCCGTCCCGACTACCGGATCGAAGTCGCCCCGGACGACATCCGTCCCATCCGGATGGAGAACCTCGAGGCGGGCTTCGTCTTGGTGATCGTGACGCTTCCCGCCGATCCCCGCCAGATGACGGCGAACCTCCGCGCGCCCCTCGTCTTCAATCCCGATCAGCAGCTTGCGCGCCAACTCATCCTCACCCGCTCCGAGCACCCGGTTCGTTATCGAGTCTTTTCGGGCTCGGAGTCGGATGCCGTCGCGTCCGGAACCGCGCAGGCCTGATGGGGCTTCAACCTTGATCTCCGAGGTGGGTCCGGTCGCATTTCGCGCCGGGCTTCGTTGCTCGTCGTCGGCGAACCACCGGGGCATCGCCTCCTCCGCGCGCCTCGCCGGGCGCGAAAATCGCCTTGGCCGAACCCAGGATCTCAAGTTTGCAGATGCCCCTAGGCAGGAGCCGCCTTCATGTTGGTGCTGACGCGGGCCAAGGACGAAGCCATCATGATCGGGGACGACATCGAGATCACCGTGGTCGAAGTCCGCGGTGACCGCGTCCGCCTGGGGATCCGCGCGCCGCAGCACGTCTCCATCCATCGCAAGGAAGTGTACGTCGCCATCCGCGACGCCAACTTGGAAGCTGCGCGCGCCGATGCGGCCGGGCTCGCCGGCCTGGGAGATCTGGGGAAGACCCTGCCCGGCACGGCCACACCCGGCTCGGCGGCCCCGCCGAAGCCCGGCGAGTCGGAGCCTCCGCAGAGCGGCCCGGCGAGCGGCCCGGCATGAGGTCGCGAAGCCGGCCCCCCGGGTGCGTCCGGCGGAACTCCCCAAGGGACGAGGGCGGAATTCCCCGGCACTGACCTTCCGCAAGACGCCCCGTCCCAACATCTTGCGATCCACCCGCCCACGCGATTGCGGAATTCCCTCAAGTCTCAAGATCCGCACGTCGATAAGAGATGTACGGGTTGTTGTCCCCGTGCGGGTCTTCGTCTCCGCGTATGGGAGGAGTCGCCTATGTAAGGAGGGGCGGGCAGCCCCCGCCCGGAAGTGGCCTGACCGGCGCCACGCGAATCGAGCCGGTGAGTCTGGCTCGCCCTGGACATGGATGTCCCGGGCGAAAGGCACGTCCAAACACAGCCTCTCTATCATGGAGGATGGAAATGGGGCTGCGAATCAACAACAACATCAGCGCATTCCGGGCGCTCCGGAATCTCCGGATCAACGACCGGAACCAGGCTTCGAGCCTGGAGCGCCTCTCGACGGGCCTGAGCATCAATCGGGCCTCCGACAATCCCTCCGGGTTGGTCATTTCCGAGCAGTTGCGCGCCCAGATCAGCGCCCTCAAGCAGGCCGTCGACAACACTCAAACGGCTTCCGGGCTGATCGCGACGGCGGACGCCGCGCTGCAGGAAGTGTCCGACCTGCTGGTCGGGATCCAGGATTCGGTCGTCTTCGCCCTGAACGAGGGCGGTTCGAGTCCGGAACAGGTGGCGGCGGAGCAGGCCTCGGTCGACTCCGCGATCGCCGCGATTTCCCGCATCGCCAACACGACCCGGTACGCGGGTCGGTCGCTGCTCAACGGGCAGTCGGACTTCCGCCTCCTGTCGACGGTCTCGTCGACGCTGAACGATTTGAAGGTCCGGCAGTTCGAATTCTCGCCCGGTGTGACCTCGGCCGCGGTGGCGGTCACGGTTTCCACGGCGGCGACGCGCAAGACGCTCGAGATCCACTACGGCGCTGCAGGGGCCGGGGGAGCCGTGTTTCGGATCACGGGCGACCGTGGTACGGCGGATATCTCCCTCGCCGCCGGTGCGAGCACGGCCGAGTTGACGGCAGCCGTCAATGGGGTCGCGAGCGTGACCGGGGTGATGATCTCCCCGTTCGTGGGCGAAGCAACCAGCGAAGGGTTCGGTTCCAAGCGACTGGCCGACATCACCGTGGTCAGCGGTAGCTATGGGGCGAAGACGGCCGGCACCAAATTCGACACCATCGTGGCCGGCACGGACGCGGTCGCCAGCATCAATGGCAATTCGTTCACCGCGGACGGGCTGGACTTCAACGTCCAGACCGCCAATCTCAAGGCCTCGTTCAGCTTGGATCCTTCCACCGGCATTTTTGGCCCCGCGGGGACCTTCTCGTTCAAAGTCGAGCGCAGCGGGCTCCAGTTCCAACTCGGCACCGACGCGGCGGCGACGGACTCCCTGCGCCTCGGTCTCCAGTCGGTTTCCTCCTCCGTGCTGGGCGCGGAGACCATCCTGGATCCCATCGCCAGCGTCGGCGGCGCGCCGGCGGGCACGCTCCAGTTGGGGTTCCTCGAGAGCCTGAAGACCGGTGGCGCAAACGACCTGGACGGCAACCCGGGCAACGCGAGGAAGATCATCGATGCGGCCATCAACCAGGTGGCTTCCCTCCGCGGATACCTGGGGGCGGTCCAGTCCCAGACGCTCGAGCCCAACATCGACTCGCTGGGGATCGCGATCGAGAACCTGGTCGCCGCGGAAAGCTCGATCCGGGACCTCGATTTCGCAGAGGAGACGGCGAACTTCACCCGGACCCAGATCCTGTTCCAGGCGGGTACGTCGGTGTTGGCGTCGGCCAACCTCATCCCGCAGTCGGTGCTGACCCTGCTCCGGTAGGTTCGGGATTCGATTCTTCGCCCCGGGCCGGGGATCGACCCGGGGCCGAGGGCACGGTTCTTGCCCGTCCGTGATTCATGACGAGCGCGCGAGCGGGAGGCATCGGTCGTTCGGATCCCACGGTATCCGGCGGGATCCGTGCTGCCTGGGCGCGGGTTTGCCGTTTCCTTCAGGCAAGGTCGAATCGCCGACCATCGCACTCGAGAGAAGCGGAGGGTCACCGGGCTTCACACCGAAGTTGGCGTGAGGCTCCGGTGCAGATGCGGGCGGGCGAAGATCCACCCCGTGGTGAATTCACTGGCGCCACGCGAATCCGGCCAGCGGAATAGATCGGCCCCGGGCACGGATGTCCGGGGCGAGAGTTGTACCTGACTCAGCCTTTCTATCATGGAGGATGGAAATGGGGCTGCGAATCAACAACAACATCAGCGCATTCCGGGCGCTCCGGAACCTCCGGATCAACGACCGGAATCAGGCCTCGAGCCTGGAGCGCCTTTCGACGGGCCTGAGCATCAATCGGGCCTCCGACAATCCGTCAGGTTTGGTCATTTCCGAACAGCTCCGCGCCCAGATCAGTTCCCTCAAGCAGGCCGTGGACAATACCCAGACGGCCTCCGGATTGATTTCGACGGCGGAAGCGGCGTTGCAGGAAGTGTCCGATCTGCTGGTCGGGATCCAGGATTCGGTCGTCTTCGCGTTGAACGAAGGCGGTGCGAGTCCGGAACAGGTGGCGGCGGAGCAGGCCTCGGTCGACTCCGCGATTGCCGCCATTACCCGCATTGCCAACACCACGCGGTATGCCAACCGCAGTTTGTTGAACGGGGCCTCGGACTTCCAAACTTCGGCGGTCCACTCCCTGGTCGACGACCTGCATGTGCGTCGGTTCGAATTCTCTCCCAGCGTGAGCACCGCGACGCCGACGTATTCCGTGACGGTGGCTCCCGAGCGGCGGGCGATCACGATTTTTGCGACGGCGTCCGGGACGACGACCCTTCGCATCACGGGGAGCCGTGGGACCGCCGACATCACCGTCGCGAGCGGTACCGAAGACATGGCGCTCGCCGATGCCGTCAACTCCGTCCGGGGTGTGACCGGCGTCTTCGTGGACACGTCCTTTTCGATCTGGACGGCGCTGGCCGAGGAGTTCGGCACCCAGGAGTTGGCCGACATCAAGGTCATCAGCGGGACCTTGATCGACAAGGGGGCGGCGCCCCCCACAACCGCAGGAATGTCCCGCGCCGTGTTCAACGCCGGCGTCGACGGCGTCGTCTCGATCAACGGAAACGCATTTACGGGTAATGGGAGGCACTTCAACGTCCAAACCGCCACCCTCGAGGCGTCGTTCTCGATCTCACCGACCGGCGGTCCGAGTCCGATGATCGGCCCGGGTCCGTTCGGTCCCACGCCGCTGTTCACGGTGGAGAAAAGCGGTCTCCAGTTCCAGTTGGGGACCAAGGCGGCAGCGACGGACTCGCTTCGTTTGGGTATCCAGTCCGTCTCCGCCTCCACTCTGGGGGCGGATCTCATTCCGGATCCCATCGCGGATCCCGCCGCCTCGCTGGGTACGATGCAATTCGGATTCCTCGAGAGTTTGAAAACGGGCGGGGCGAACGATCTGGACAGCAATCCGGGGAACGCGCGGAAGATCATCGACAAGGCCATCAACCAGGTGGCTTCCCTCCGCGGATACCTGGGGGCGGTCCAGTCCCAGACGCTCGAGCCCAACATCGACTCGCTGGGGATCGCGATCGAGAACCTGGTCGCCGCGGAAAGCTCGATCCGGGACCTCGATTTCGCAGAGGAGACGGCGAACTTCACCCGGACCCAGATCCTGTTCCAGGCGGGTACGTCGGTGTTGGCGTCGGCCAACCTCATCCCGCAGTCGGTGCTGACCCTGCTCCGTTAGTTCCGGAATCGGTCGCCTGCATCGGTTCGGGACGAACCGGGCGCGGGCAACCCCTCCAAGCCGACGGGTGTTTCATGACGAGTGTGCGAACCGGCCGAGGCGACGGGCGGAAGTCCTCGGGGTGTCAGGCGGTACCCGCATCTTCGGCGCGGGGGCCGGCCGCTGTCTGCCCGGATGGGGATGGACCCGGAGGTCAACGGTTCGATCGCATCGGCGATGGTAGCGCAAGCTTAGTCATGGAAACGACTTGCCTTTGCACCGATCGTCACGGGAATTTTTGGCTCAAGATTGAAGATTGTCGTGCCGATAACAGATGCAGAAGGTATTGTGTTGGCAGGCATCCGGATTCTTTCATGAACTCTGAGGGGGTCCTCGAAATGAAACCGGGGGCGGAAAGCCGCCACCCGGGGGGAACCGGGGCGCCACGCTAGTGGGGCCCGTTCCCGGCCGCTGGAGACACGGATGTCTCGGGCGGTGCGCCTTCCAAAGCAACAGCCTTTCTGTCATGGAGGATGGATATGGGGCTGCGAATCAACAACAACATCAGTGCCTTCCGAGCGCTTCGGAACCTCCGAATCAACGACCGGAATCAGGCCTCGAGCCTCGAGCGCCTGTCCACGGGCCTGAGCATCAATCGGGCCTCCGATAACCCCTCCGGATTGGTCATTTCCGAGCAGTTGCGCGCCCAGATCAGCGCCCTCAAGCAGGCCGTCGACAACACTCAAACGGCTTCCGGGCTGATCGCGACGGCGGACGCCGCGCTGCAGGAAGTGTCCGACCTGCTGGTCGGGATCCAGGATTCGGTCGTCTTCGCCCTGAACGAGGGCGGTTCGAGTCCGGAACAGGTGGCGGCGGAGCAGGCCTCGGTCGACTCCGCGATTGCCGCCATCTCGCGCATCGCCAACACGACCCGATACGCGGGTCGCGCGCTGCTGAACGGCGCGTCGGACTTCCGCCTGCTGTCGACCACGTCGACGGGGTTGGACAATCTGACGCTCCGCCAGTTCGAGTTCTCTCCGAGCGTGACCTCGGCCACCGTGGCCGTCACCGTGGGCACGGCGGCCGAGCGTCGGGGCATCAGCGCCGGCGGCGCGGTCACCGGGTCGACGGTTCTGCGGATCACGGGCGATCGGGGAACCGCGGACATCACCCTCGCCGGGGGCGCGGCCACGACGGCGGTCAAGGCCGCGATCAACGCGGTCGCCAACGTCACCGGGGTCTTCGTCTCCGGTACGGGAGCGGCCCAACTCGCGGTGAGCGAGGAATTCGGCAGCAAGCGGCTGGCCGACATCACCGTCGTGTCCGGTGACTTCGCGGGCGTCACCGCCGGCGGCAAGCGCGGCGTGGGCAACGCGGGCGTGGATGCCGTGGCCAGTATCAACGGCAATTCGTTCACGGCCGATGGGCGACAGTTCAGCGTGCAGACGGCCAACCTGAGCGCGTCGTTCGCCGTGGCGCCGGGGACGGCGGCCGCGACGACCCTGAGCTTCAAGGTGGAGAAGAGCGGACTGGGATTCCAGATCGGCACCGACGCCGCCGCCACCGACTCGCTCCGGGTCGGCATCCAGTCCGTGTCGTCCTCCGTGCTGGGCGCAGAGACGATTGCGGACAGCGTTGCCGTCGCAGGGGGCGCTCCGGGCACCACGACGCAATTCGGCTTCCTCGAGAGTTTGAAGACGGGTGGGGCGAATGACCTGGACAGCAACCCGGGGAACGCGCGCAAGATCATCGACGCGGCCATCAACCAGGTGGCCGGTCTGCGCGGATTCCTCGGCGCGGTCCAGTCCCAGACGCTCGAGCCCAACATCGACTCTCTCGGCATCGCGATCGAGAACCTGGTCGCCGCGGAAAGCTCGATCCGGGATCTCGACTTCGCGGAGGAGACGGCGAACTTCACCCGCACCCAGATCCTGTTCCAGGCGGGTACGTCGGTGTTGGCGTCGGCCAACCTCATCCCGCAGTCGGTTCTGACCCTGCTCCGGTAACCCAACCTCCGTGCGTCCCCTTCCGGCCGATCCGGGCCGGGAGGGGGCGCCGGAGATCTTTTCGTAAACCAGGTGAGTCATGGCGAACGAGCAACAGGCCGTTGCGGCCGCCGGTTTCGCCCGAGAGACGGCGGTCCCCCTGCCCCGAGTCGGACTCGGTTCGGGCACGGCGGCGCCGCGACCGATTCGCACGGAGAGGGACGTCCCCGCAGTCGAGACCCGACCCGCCGAGGAGACCTCCCAGGTCGATCCGAAGATCCTGCGCCGACAGGTCGACGAGACCCGCAAGCTCGCGGAATCCTTGAACCTCCGCCTGCGCTTCGGCGTTCGGGAGACGACCGGGGACTTCTATCTGCAGCTCCTCGACTCGCGCAATCAGGTCATCAAGACCGTCCCGATGGAAGCGCTCCTCGACCTGCGCGAACGGTTGCACGAACAACTCGGGATCTACCTGGACGAGGAAGTGTAGGAAGAGGCCATGCCCGGCCCCATCCGGTTCGACGGCGTCATTTCCGGCATAAATTATGCCGGAATCATCGAACAATTCCTCACCGTCGAACGCCTGCCGATCCAGACCATCAAGACCCGGATCGGCCAGGAGACGCAGCGAAAGACCGCCTATCTCGAAGTCTCGGCCACGCTGCTCGGGCTCAAGGGTGCGACCGACAAGCTGGCGGTGCCGAGCTTTTTCTCGCGCACGACGGTGAAGTCGTCGCGCGAAGACGTCCTGCTGGCGACCGGGGAGTTCGTCGGCAGCACGGGCGCATTCACGTTTACCTCCGCCCGGTTGGCGCGCACGCAGCAGGCGGTCTCGTCCGGATTCGCCTCCGCGAGCTCCAAGGTCAGTCCGAACGGGCAGGGGAGCGTGCTGAGGCTGGAGACCGGGAACGGCTTCGTGGATCGCGTGACGCGACTCTCCGACCTGAACGGCGGTACGGGGGTGGATCGCGGCAAGATCCGGATTACCGACCGGGTGGGCGGGACGGCGATCGTCGATCTGACCTCCGCGGTGACGGTCCAGGACGTCGTCGACCGCATCAACGGGCAGTCGACGGCGAACGTGCGCGCATCGGTGGCCGGGGACCGGTTGCTGCTGGAGGACCGGAACGTCACCGCGGCCGGCGGTTCTCTGATCGTCGAGAACGTTGGGGACGACAGCACCGCGACCGATCTGGGCATCGAGGGGACGCGGTCGGCGGGGGCCGGCGAGACGTTGTCGTTCTTCGGCGGCCAGGTCCAGCGCGTGGCCGGCACGACCCTGCTGCAGACGCTGAACGACGGGCTGGGGGTGCGGCGGAACGGGGCGGGCAGCGCGGATTTCACGATCACGCGTACGGACGCGACCTCGTTCACCGTCGATCTCGACGAGAACGACACGACGCTCCAGTCGGTGATCGACAAGATCAACGCGGCGGGCGGAGGGACGGTGACCGCGGCGATCAACGCGGAAGGGAACGGGCTGGAGCTCGTGGATTCGAGCGGCGGGGGAGGACTCCTTTCCGTCGCCACGGCCGGGACCAGCAACGCCGCGCTCGACCTCGGCCTGCTCCAGACGGCGGAGCTCAAGGGGGACGCGGGGGCGGCGGGCGCCAACGTGATCCAGGGGGCGCGCCTGATTGCGGGACTCAACAGCATCCTCCGGCGCACGCTCAATGGCGGGTCGTCGGAGTTCCACGCGGACGGAGGACCGTTTCTCGGCGACCGGACCGGCGTGGGCGACGGCAGCGTGAGCATCACCGATCGCAGCGGGGCCTCGGCGACGATCGACCTGGTCACGCGCAGCTATCGGTCGCTGGATGCCGCCGCCGCGGCAGGCTCGACCACGCTCGATCTCGACTCGCTCTCCGGGGTCGCGGTGGGGAATCGGATCCGGCTCGTCGACGCCGTGAGCGGGGCGACCGAGCTGCGCAGCGTGAAGCGCATCGTCGATCCCGGGACCGGGACGATCGAGCTCGATCAGGCGACCACCGTCGCGCTCGGCGCCGGCAGCAAGGCGATCGCGCAGAACGAGAATCTCACCGACCTGCAAAACCAGTTCCGCAACGCGGTCGGGGTGAAGGTCGACCTGCGCCTCAATCGCCAGGGCACGGGATTCCTGCTCGCCGACGTGAGCGGCGGAACCGCCTCGGCGCTGCGGCTTGCCGACGCGGGGGGTGGAAGCGCCGCCGCCGACCTCGGCGTGCGGACGGAGTTCACCGGCACGGCCGACTCCAGCACGGCGACCACGTTCACCGACGATGCGCTGATCGGACTGCCGGACGACTACTTCAACGGCGCGACCGCCTCGGTCCTGGCGGGAGGCGTGCCGACCACGCGTTCCGTCCTCGATTTCGACGGCGTGACCGGCAAGGTCACGCTCGCCGGCGCGGCGCTGCCCGGCGCGGTGACCACCTACACGCTGGACGCCGTCAATGCGAGCACCTTCACGGGGCGCGACGTGGACGCCCAGTATCTCGGGGAGCGCACGCTCCTCGCCGGCTTGAATCAGGGCGCGGGCGTCTTTGCCGGCAAGATCCGGATCACCGACACCAACGGAACCGCGTTCAACGTCGACCTCAGCCAGGCGACCGACAACACCATCCTGGCGGTCATTCGCGACATCAACGGCGCCGCCGGCGCCGCCGGGAGCGGCGTCACGGCCCGCATCAACGACACGGGAGACGGTCTCCTGCTGCTCGATACCACCCCCGGCGCGGGAACTCTGCGGGTGGAGGAGTCCGGCGGCACCACCGCGCGCGACCTGGGGATCCTGGGGGTCGCGAACGGCGCAACCCCGGATCGCCTGGACGGCTCCTTCGAACGCACGTTCGCCATCACCGCGACCACCACCGTGCAAAACCTGGTGGATGCCATTCAGGCGTCCGGATTGCCGATCACCGCGACCCTCGTGAACGACGGCAGCGGCATCGCGCCCAATCGGATCAGCCTGATCAGCCGGAATTCCGGGTCGTCCGGACGGTTCGGGATCGAGACCGACGTCCGCTCGCTTTCGTTCGACACGACCTCGCGCGCGGCGGACGCCGTCCTCCTCTACGGCATCGAGGGGTCGGGTTCCGATCCGACGGTCCTGACCAGTTCGACCAACACGTTCCGGAACGTCGTTCCGGGACTCACCCTCGACCTGGTGTCCACTTCCGCGGATCCGGCGACCGTGACCGTGAATCGGGATCTCAAGGGTGTGGTCGACCAGGTGCGTCGCCTCGCCTCGAGCTACAACGGATTCGTGGACAAGGTCCGCGAACTCACCCGGTTCGACACCGTCACCGAGGCGAAGGGGATCCTGTTCGGCGACTCGACGCTCCGCGGGATCGAGCGCAGTCTTGGAAGCCTGCTCTCGTCCCCGGTTCGCGGGATTCCCACCTCCTCCCTGAACACCCTGGCCGAGATCGGCCTGCGGTTGGGAAAGACGGGGCGCCTCACCCTCGACGAGGCCACGCTCCAGCAGGCATTGGACACCAGATTCGACGAGGTGAAGGATCTCTTCACCCGCCCCCGCCGGGTCGAGCCCACCACCCCGCTGAAGGACCTGAACGAAGGCCGTGGGGTGAAGGAGAGCCCGGGCGACGACTTCACCGTGTTCACCCGCAGCGGCGCCAGCTTCACCGTGGATCTCGCCGGCTCGACCGACATCCAGGGGGTCCTCAACGCCATCAACCTGGCGGCGGGAAACGGCGGCAAGGTCGTGGCCACGATCCTGGCCGACGGCACCGGTCTCCAACTGACGGACACCACCGCGCCGACCGGTTCGGACGATTTCAAGGTGACGGCCGTCGGCAGTTCGTCCGCGGCCGCCGAACTCGGGATACAGTCGAACGTCGGCCCCGCCGTCTCCACTCTGCGCGGACTCGAGCGCCTGCTCCTCCGCGACCCCGGAGCGGCCCCTCGCCTGAGCGAACGCCTGCTCGCGCTCACCGACGATCCGGGCGGGCCGATTGCCAATCGTACCGAGGGGTTCGACAAGAAAATCAACGGCATGAACGACTCCATCGAGCGGATCGAGAAGCGGGTCCTGGCGTTGGAACAGCGCTTGGTCCGCCAGTTCACCCAGCTCGAGACGTTCCTCGGCGAAATGGAAAGCACCCGAAACACGCTGAACAATCAGCTGACGAGATTGCTCGACGGATTCAAGAGGTCGTGAGGAGGTCCGCGCGGGAGGAGAATCCGCCTCCGGCGCGCTGTGAGGGCGGGCGTGATGCGCCCGTGACGAGACGATGGCCGACGCCGCCAGCGCACGGTATCTGGAGACCCAGATCCAGACCGCCTCCCCCGATCAGTTGCTGCTCATGCTCTTCGACGGGGCGATCCGGTTCTCCGAGCAGGGGAAGGTCCTGCTCCTGGAAAAGGCGTTCGAGCAGAGCAACGCACGCCTGCTCCGCGCGCAGGACATCATGCTCGAGTTGATGTCGGCCCTCGACACGGGGATCGGCGAGCCGATCTACGGCAACCTGATGGGCCTGTACCGGTTCGTCTGGGAACGGCTGATCGATGCAAACGTTCGCCGCGACGCGGCGCCCATCGACGAGTCGCTCAAGATCCTCGCCCTGCTGCGGGAAACCTGGGGCGAAGCGGTCGCCAAGGCGCGCCAGGAGAAGTCGCCGGGGGCCATGGCCGCCTCGGCGGTCGCGGGCGCAGCATCCGCGGCCCCGCGCGTGGGGATCAGCGTGCAGGGGTAGCGCCCCGGACGGGGATCGGCCGCCGCTGCGCGCGCACCCCTGCGACCGCCCGGATTGTTCCCCGGCTCGGGGATCAACCCCGCCGGGAGGAATCCTCGCGCACCGGTCCCCGGCCGCCCGGGTCTTTCGGCGCGTCCCCGGGCTTCGGCTTCCCGTCCGGGGTGCCGGTCGGCGTCCCCTCGGGCGGAGTCACGGGATCGTCCTTCGGCTGGTCGGGGGGAGTGCCGACCGGCTTGTCGGTCGGGGCATCGCCGGGCTTCCCGTCCGGCGGGGGGACCGGCTGCCCGCCGGGGGCGGCGGCGGGTTGACCCGGGGTGCCGCCGCTCCCGGGGGTCTCGATCGCGGGCGCCTGCGCGGGAGGCTCCGCCTTTCGGGGCGCGATCTTCTCCAGCGCGATCTCGATCGCCTTGCGCAATTGCGGATCGTTCCCCTCGACCCGGTCCTTCGCCGTCAATTCGACCACGACGTCCGGCTGGCAGCCGTTGCCCTCGAGATTCTTGCCGTCGAGGCCCTTGAATCCGAAGGTGGTCAGCCGCAATTGCGTGCCGTCGGAGAGCGTGACGTCGTTGGTCCCGATCACCGCCCCGGGCGTGGCCTCGCCGACGATCGTCCCCATCCCCAGCGTCTTGAACGCGTGCGGAAAGACCTCCGCATCGGAGTAGGAGCGCGTGTTGATCAGCAGCACCACCGGCCGCTCCCAGTACAGGTTGGGCGATTTCCCCGGCTCGCCCTTCTGCGTCCAGTTGTCCGCGTAGTGGCGCCGCGACAGGATGTCGATGAGCTGCTGGTGGATGTTCCCGCCGCCGTTGTTGCGGACGTCGAGGATGAGCGCCTTCCGCCCCTGCTCGTCCTTGCTGCCGAGCTCGTTTTCGAACTCGCGCAGCGAGCCGCCGTTCATCGCCGGGATGTGGATGTAGCTGACCTGGCCTCCCGAAAGCTGCTGCGTGAGCGTCTTGTTGCGTTCGACCCAGAGCTTGTACTCGCGGCCGCGCTGGGCGTTGAGATCCTCAGGGACGAGGGTCACCGTCCGCAGGTCGGAGCCGTCGGGCTTCGTGCCCACGAGCAGGTTGACGTTCTTGCCGGCGGTCCCTTCGAGCTTCTGATAGAAGTCGTCGCCGGCCTTGAGGCGGTGTTCCCCGACGCCGAAGATGTAGTCCCCGTGCCGAATCCATGCCTTGTCGGCGGGGCCGCCCTTTCCGGGCTGGACCACGCGCAGGGCGAGCATGCGCGGGGCCTTCTCGTCCTCCCCGGCCTTGAGCGGGACGATTTCGGGGAAGAGTTCGCAGCCGAGGAGCCCGGTGGAGAAGGACGGCGTGTCGGTGACCGGGCCGCCCACTCCCTGGTGGCTGGCCTTGAGTTCGCCCACGAGCTCGTTCAGGTAGGCGTAGAATTCGAGACGAGTTCGCGACTGGTGCACGAGCGGCTGATAGCGCTTGTGCAGGCTCTTCATGTCCACGCCGTGGAACTTGGGATCGTAGAAGGCCTCGAGGATGCGCTTGTAGGCCTCCTCATACACGCGCTTGAACTCGTCGGGGAGGGCGACCTTGCGGGTGGCGATGAAGGGAATGGTCCGGCCGCCGAAGACGTCGGTGGGGGCGGGGGCGAGCTTCACCAGCCCGCGCCCGTCGGCGTAGACGATGTCCCGCCCGTCCGGCGTGAAGGAACCGTCGCGCCCGTCGCCGATCATCACCTCGCCGGATCCCTGGAGATCGGTGACCACGACCTGACGGGTTACGGCGGTGCCGGTGCTCGATGTGCGCGTGAAGACGAGAAGACGTCCGTCCGGCGACCAGCGGGGCGACTCTTCCTGCGCCAGGGTGCCGTAGACGAACCGGGCCTGCCCGCCGCCCGCCGGCATGACGTAGATGTCGGCATTTCCCTTGGCCCAGGAGTCGAAGGCGATCCACTTGCCGTCCGGCGACACGCTCGGGTCGTCGCAGTTGAACTGGGCCTGGGTCAGTTGCAGCGGGTTGGAGCCGTCGGCGTTCACCCGCCAGAGGTTGCGGTGCTTCCCGCGGTCCGCCGAGTAGACCAGCCAGCGCCCGTCCGGCGCCCAATTGTGGAAGTGCTCACCCTCGGGCGAAAAGGTGATCTGGCGCAGGTCCGACCCGTCGGCATCCATCACGTAGAGATCATCGTTCCCCTTGCGACTGGAGTAGAACGCGATCTTTTTCGAGTCGGGGGAGAACCGGGGCATGTGATCGCCCGAGCCGTCCGGCGTCAGCGGCGTGGCGCGGCCGCCCTCGGCGTCCATCAACCAGATTGAGCCGCTGATCTCGAGGGCGATTTTCTTGCGATCCGGAGAGAGATCCACGGATTCGGCGCCCGACATCATCGTGCGTTCCGTCACCGGGTCGCGGCGCGCATCCTCGATCACCTCGATCGGGACCAACTGCGGCTCCCGCTTCTCGGAGGTCAGGTCGATCGTGTGGATGCGGAATTTCCAGACGAAGTGGATCTTCGTGCCGTCCGCGTTCACGTCCAGGTGGCTCATGCCGTTCTCGTCGAGGGAGGTCAGGGCCTTCTCCTCGCCGGTGGCGAGATCGCGGCTGAAGAGGTTGTAGTCCTTGCCCGACTTTCCGGTCTCGCGGATGAAGTAGAGGGTCTTCCCGTCCGAGGTGACGTGCGGGTCGCGGTCGTTCTGGTCGTTGCGGGTCAGGCGCTCGGGAACGGCCCCGGGGGTGCAGACGAAGAGCTCGTCGTTGGCGCTGCCCCGGTAGCCCTTGATCTTGGCGTCGGAAACCCCGTCCGAATAGTAGATCCGCTCGGGGTCGCCCGCCAGGACGGAGGCGTTGGTCCCCACGTCCAGCGTCACCGGTTCGGCCGTTCCGCCGTCCGCCGGAATTCGGTAGATCCGCCATTCCCCGGTGCGATTGGACTGGAAGTAGACCCAGCGTCCGTCCGGTGAATACTGGTTGACGGTCTCGAGCGCGGCGTCGTGGGTGATCCTCACCGGGGTTCCGCCGTCGGCCGGCATCGCCCAGACGTCCCAGGATCCCGAACGGTCGGAGGTGAAGGCAATCCGCTTGCCGTCCGGAGACCAGGTCGGGCGGACGTCGTTGGCCTCGTTGAGGGTGAGACGCACCGCGCGGCCGCCGGTCGCCGGGACGACCCAGATGTCGCCCCACAGGCTGAAGGCAAGCTGCTTGCCGTCGGGACTGGCGCTCGGCCAGCGTGCCCCCATCACTCCGGGGGCGGTCTCCGCCTTCGGTTGCCCCTCGGGGGCCTCGCCGGCAGGGCTCTGCGGGGCGGCCTTGGTGGGGTCTTCGTCCTGGCTCTGCGCGGTGACGGGCAGCGCAACGATCGCCAGCGCGAGAAAGACGGCAACGAGAGTGCGAGCGAGGGATATCACGGCAAGCCTCCTGGAATGGGCGGTTGGACGAGCCTACCCGAGCCGGGAGGGCGAATCAAGGGGAACCACGGGGGGGCCGGCAACCGCGCCCGGACGGCGCTTGCGGGAGGTCATCGCGCCGGCAGGATGGGGCGGAAGCTGTGGACGTTCGGTGCGCCGCCGCGCGTGGTCACGAAGTAAACGCGGCCGTCGCGGGCCCAATACGGGCTCCACTTGGGATCGTCATCGTCGGTGAGGGCGAAGGGGAGTCCGCCCCCGGCCGGCACCACCCAGAAGTCGTCGCCGCGCGACTCCCGTCCCTGCGCCTGTGCGGCGGCGCTCTTGTGCACCGTGGTGAAGAGCAGCCACTTCCCGTCCGGGCTCCAGGTGGGATGGATCGCCGCCCAATCGAGCCCGGAAACCAGTTCCGATTGTCGCCCGGTCTCGAGGTCGATCGTCCAGATTGCGTACCACGGCTCGTCCCGGCCGCGCGCCCGTTGGAAGGCGATCACCGGTCGCGAGGGATGCCACGCGGGCAGGATCCCCTGGGCCACGTCGCTCTTCTTCCCGGACACGTCGATGGTGCGGATCGTCCAGCCGTCCGGGAACAAGATACAATAGGCGAGGCTTCGACCGTCCGGCGACCAGGTCGGCCACAATTCGTCCTCCGGGTCCTGCGCGATCGCCACCCAGTCGCCGCGCGCGGCGAGCGGCTTGCGATACAGGTCCCAGTTCCCTTCCCGGTTGGCGGCGAACGCGAGGGTCTTCCCGTCCGGAGCCAGGCGCGGGAACCGTTCGTCCTCCGGATCCTCCGTCAGCAGCGAGACGACATGCCCGTCCACGGACTTCTCGTACAGGTTGTACGTGGGGCCGTGGACCGACGAGGCGAAAACCAGGGTCCGGTTGTCGGGGGTGAGGATCGGGTCCGCATCGCTCCCCGTGGGGGAGAAGGTGTGTTGGCGAAGATCGGAGTACCGCTGAGTCGCCTCCGGCATATGGACGAGTGTGCCGGCTGCGCGCGGATCGTCGCCGGGCCCGGGCCCGAACGGTTGCGCTTGCCGGCAACCCGCCGGCGAAAGCCCGAGCGCGACCCCCAGCAGGGCGGCGGCAAGCCGGCCGCCGCGGCGTGGGGCGGGGCGGGGGGCGACGGTCACCACTCGTGCGAACTCCTTGCCGGTACGGTGCCATTATTAATCCTTTGCCGCCCTTGCTGTAAACGGTTACCGTGCAAGCGTCACAAGTCGGAGAGCCGTCCATGCCCGGCGTCGACCTCGGCGCGGTCGCGGCCCGCTGCCGCGCCCTCGCCGTGGAGTTCCAATGCGGTCGCTTCCGGGAGGCCCTGCTTGAGTTCCAACCCCTGGTCCCCCAAATCCAGTCCTCGCTGGCGGACCGGCCCCGGCTGACGCAGGCCCGGGGGCGGCGCCTCGACGAGATCCGAATCAATGACCTTCCCTTGGTCTCCCTCATCCGCAGCCTGCAGGGGATCATGCTCGAACTCAACCAGGCAGTGAAAAACCGCGACGGCACCACGCTCGCCGACCTGCTCGAGGAAGACCTGCCGGCGGCGCTCGAGGTCCTGCAGGAAGTCCGCGCGCAGCTCGGGGGCTGAAGGCCGCGCTCATTCGCGTTTCCCCGACCCGACCGGCTCCACGGACCATCCGGACTCCCCGGCCCTGCGGAGTCGCCCCAAACGGGAGCGCTCGATGTCCGGCTTCCTCGAAATGGACGGCTCGATGGGGGAGGGGGGTGGCCAGATCCTCCGCTCCGCCCTCACGCTGTCGGCGCTCACGGGACGTCCCTTCCGGATGACCCGCATTCGGGCGAACCGGGATCGGCCGGGATTGATGCCCCAACATCTTGCCGCCGTGCGCGCCGCGGCGCGGGTGTGCGGCGCGGAGACCCACGGCGACCGCAAGGGTTCGGGGGACCTCGAGTTCATCCCCGGAGCGATCCGGGCCGGGCACCACGACGTGGACATCGGGACCGCCGGCAGCGTGACGTTGCTCCTGCACGCGGTCTGCTATCCCCTCGTGCAGGCCTCCGGGGCGTCGGAACTCGTCCTCCTCGGCGGGACGCACGTGCCGCACAGTCCGGCCTTTCACGACCTGGCCAACGCGTGGGCGCCGTGGTTGGATCGTCTGGGTCTGCCCGTCACGCTGGTGCTCCGGCGCGCGGGCTTCTATCCCGCCGGCGGCGGCGAGGTGTCGGCCACCGTTCCCGGGGGAGCGGTCGCGCGGCCCCTGACCGCCCTCGATCGCGGGGGACTGCGCGAGGTGATCGTCCAGTCCGGCGTCGGTAACCTGCCGCTCGCGATCGCCGAACGCCAGCGCGAGCGCGCGCTCGAGCGTCTGCGGCGGGACCGGGATCGCCTGCAGGGGGCGCGGATCGAGTCGGAGATCGTGCCGATGCGATCGCCGTCCCCCGGCACGTTCGTGACCGTCACGGCCCGGTTCTCGAGCGGCCCGGCGACGTTCTCCGCGCTCGGCGCGCGGGGGAAGCGCGCGGAACGGGTCGCGGATGAAGCCGTGGATGCGTTGTTCGCCTTCCTCGCCACCCGGGGCGTGGTCGATCGACACCTGGCCGACCAACTCGCGCTGCCGCTGGCGCTGGCTCCGGGGACTTCGGAGGTCCGGGTCGCGTGCGTGACTCGGCATCTGGAGACCAACCTGGAGGTGATTCGCCGGTTCCTGGAGGTGTCCTGCAGCGTCGATGCGCCGGAAGGGTCCGAGGGAGTGATGACGATCCGCGGCTGACCGGAGCGGCGCTCGGCCTATTTCCGGTCGTGCTTGCGGTTCATCCGAACCCGGGAGCGGTGCAGCCAGGCGACGACGGCGACGAAGAGCAGGGCGTAGAGTCCGATGCGGACGATCGCCCAGGGGCTCATGACGGGTCTCCGGCCGGGCGCGATCCACCCTCGGGACGCGGTCCGCCTTCCGGGCGCGTGCCGCCTTCGGGCCTTGGCCCACCCTCCGGGCGCGATCCACCCTCGGGGCGCGGCCCGCGATCGGGGCGCGGTCCGCGGTCCGGGCGCGGTCCGCCCTCCGGGCGCGGCCCACGGTCGGGGCGCGGTCCGCGATCGGGGCGCGGCCCACGGTCGGGGCGCGGCCCGCGATCGGGGCGCGGTCCGCGATCGGGGCGCGGTCCGCGGTCCGGGCGCGGTCCGCCCTCCGGGCGCGGCCCGCGGTCGGGTCGGGGTCCGCCCTCCGGGCGGTCCGCACCTTCCGGTCGGGGACCTCGATCGGGCCGGCCGCCGTCGGGACGCGGCCCGCCCTCGGGGCGCGGGCCGCCCTCCTGCCTTCTTCCTCCCCGTCGCCCGCGGCCGCGACCTCCGCGCCGCCGGCGTCGCTCCCCGGGGCCGCGCCCGCCCTGGCCGTCGCCGCCCGGACCACCGCGACCGCTGCCGTCGGGAGGGCCCTCGCGGCGGGGCCGCGGGTCCGGTTTCGGCTCGGGGCGCGGCTCGAACGCTTTGATACCCTCGAACTCCTCCTGCCAGGTCTTCAACCCGTCATCGTCCCAGAGCACGATCTGGACCTGGTCGAGCTTCGATCCGAGCATGAAGTGCTCCAGGATGACCCGGCTCATCACCCGGGCGCACCGGTGCATGGGGAAGCCGGCGACTCCCGTCCCGAGGGCGGGGAAGGCGACCACGCGGAGGTCGCGCTCTTCAGCCCGCTTGAGGGCGTTGCGGGTGGCGTTGCGGATCCCGTCTTCGGTCGCCCATCCGCCGAGGGACATGCTGGCGGCGTGAATGACGAAGCGGGCCTTGAGGTCGCCCGCGGTGGTGACCGCGGCCTCGCCGATGGGGATCGTTCCGATCTTGTTGCATTCCTCCTGGATGCGCGGCCCGCCCACGCGCCGCAGGGCGGCGGCCACGCCGCCGCCGAGGATGAGGTCATTGTTGGCCGCGTTGACGATCGCTTCCGCCTCGATGAGCGAGATGTCGCCGCGGGCGAACGAGATTCGTGCCCGCGCGGCGGCGAAGGCCGGATTCTCCGGGGGCGCGGCAGGCCGGGGCGCCGGCGCTCCGGACCCCGGGTTCCCTTCCAGCCGCGAGCCCGGCTCGGCCGGTGGGGGCGTGGGCGAGGGGGCGCTGCGGCGGCTCGCGTCCCCGGCGGTTGCGGGGGCCGCCGATGCGGGGGCGTCCGCGGCGGCCGGGGCGGAAGCGGCGGGGGCAACCTCGGGCGCGGGCGCGGCCGGGGTTTCCGCCGCGTCCGGCGCCGGGCCGGCGGGGGCGGAGTCTTGCGACTTCGGGGTCGGGCTCCCGGCGGAAGCCTCGTCTTCGTGCGGGTCGACCATCACTCGCCTCGACTGTTCCAACGCGCCTGCGGGCGCGGACCGCCGCCTGAGCCCTCGCCGGAATTCGGGGACCCGCGGCGGCCGCGGTTCCGGGGATCGCCGTCAGCGCGATCTTCCGCGTTCCGGCGCAGGGGCAAAATTGTACCACTGCTCCGGCTGATTTGTCAGCACTTGGGCGAAGGCCCGCTCGATCTCCCGGACGGCGTCGCGCGGGGGGGCGGGAGAGACGGCCGGCCCGACATGGACGGCGTACCGGCCGGGCCCGATTTCCGCGCAGCCGACGACATGCAACCGGGCGCCGGCCAGGGCGGCCAGACGGACCGCGCGGGACGCGCCGGCGGGATCGCGGTCGGGGAGCAAGGCGATCGCTTCCCCGAGGCGCAGGCGGCGGAACAGCGCCCTGCCGGTGCGGGGATCGTCGGCGCGGAGCGTGCGCACGCCGAAGCGGCGGCGAAAGGATTCGCGCAGCCGATCGGCGGCCGGATCCCGGTTCGTGGCCGTCGTAACGGTCAGGGGAATGCCCCGCAAGGAGATCCAGGCGGCCCCCAGTTCCCAGTGGCCGTGGTGCGGCGAGAGGAGGACCCGACCCGGTCGGTCCGCTCCGCCGGACGCCAGGTGTTCCCATCCCGACGCGCGCGCGATCGAGGCCTCCACCTCCGCGCGGGAGCGGTGGAGCAGCGCGAGGGCGTCCGCCACCATGCGCGCGTACGCGGAGAAGGTGGCCGCGACGATGCGGTCGAGCTCGTGGGCCGTCCAGCGCCCGGGGAATCGTCGCTCCAGTTCCGCCCGGCGGGCGCGCGCCGCGGCGGGGGACAGGACTCGTCCCGCCCACCCGCACGCTTGCGCCCCGGTGAGGGTCCAGCCCCGGGGCAGCGTCCGCACGGCGCGCGCGACGGCGGCCAGCAGATCGCCGCGATGAAGGCGGGTGAGGTCGAACACGGCCGCTAGAGGAGCGCGTTGTTCAGCACTTCGCCGAACCCGCCGCCGCCCGGGACGATGTACCCCTTCTCCGTCAGACCGCACTCACGATCCCACTGCTCGCCGAGCGGTCTCGCCAGTACCTCGGGCGGGCTCAAGCCACGATCCAGGCGAATGGCGTAGACGACCAGCGACGGGTGCGCGGTGGTGATCTTCTTCAGATACTCGGGCGTCACGATCAGGTGGAGGGCGATCATCTTGCGCGGCGCCCCGTCCGGGTGCTTGAGGTAGTGCTCCGCCAGGCCGATGATCGTCGAGGCGGTCGCGCCCATGGGATCGGGGACCAGCAGGACGGCGTCGTCGACCGGCCCGCCGATCTTCGACCCGGTCAGGTTCACCCCGGTCACGCGTCCCTTCTCGTCGGTCACGCGGTTCATGAAGATGTGATCCTGCCGGACCAGGCGGGGATCCATCAGGTCGTTGAGCACATCATAGCAGACCTGGGAGGGGAGGATCCCCGCGCGCGCGATCGCGCAGGTGACCACCTTCTGCTCCGGATCGACCTGCTCCCCTTCGAAGACCCCCTTCGAGGTGGCGTGGATCATCCGGGTCGGCACGGCCAGCTTGCGGAGTGGAAACTCCGCATTGGCCACCATCCCCATGAGGTGGGAGTAAAGCGTGGTGATCAGCCGGTTCACCCGCGGCTGGATCGTCCCGTCCGCGCACAGTTGCGCCAGCAGGGTGAGCAGATAAGGTTGGGCGAGCAGGTGCACGTTCGGGCCGTACCGGTGCTCGAGTTCCACCGATCCGTGCGGCAACCGCGAGTAGGTGACATCCATGGGGCGCTCCCGACTACCGGGTGATGATCGAGCCGACCGGGACGGTGGCCTTCTTGAGGAAGAGCAGCGCCAGGCAGGTGTCGATGACGTCGCCCGGCTCCACCTCGGTCTTGGTGTACCACATGCCGTTGGTCTGCTGCTGTTGGATGAGGACCTGCGCCCCCTCGATGTACCAGTTGTGCGGGCCGATCTTCTCCATGTTGCCGAGGACGCCGACCCGTTCCAGGCCGTAGAGGTAGTAGTAGTGGCTTCGGTGTCCCCCCGGGTTGTTGTCCACGGTCCAGTTGGCGTCGAGCCACGCGAGGCCGTCGAAGACGCCGCGGTCGATGTTTTTGGACATGGTGGGGGTGATCTTCTTCGCCTTGAGGAGTTCGGCCTTGCAGAGGATGAGCGAGGCGATCCCGCAGGCGCTCATGCTGCCGGACGCCATTTTTTCGCGATCGTCGGTGCTGTTGAAGGCATAGGCCCAGCCGCGGCATTTGTCGCCGGCGACCACGGTCATGCGCCCGTCGCCGCCCGCGGCGGGCTTTGCGGGCGGGCCGTCCTTCTCCTGCGCCCGCAGGGTGTAGCGGGCGGCGGCGTTGAACACCTCCGGATCGGCCTGCACGCCCATCCGGCTGGCGCTGTTGAGTCCGAGCAGAACCACCTGAGTGGCGGAGACGTCCTCGTTCACGCCCAGCGGAGCGGGGAAGCCCATGCCGTACCGCCAGCCCCCGTCCGTGGACTGCGTCTTGGTCAGGTAGGCGACGATCGCGCGCACGTGCGCGTCGTCTTCGGGGGTGAGCTTGATCTGCGGCCGCTTTTTCGGATCCCGCTTCTTCACCTTGTGCTCGAAGTAGTGCTTGTTCTCCAGGTGCGCCTCGATGGCCATGAGGACGACCCCGGCTTCGTAGTTGTTGGTCATCTTCTTCCCGCCGGGCGCGCCCTTCCAGGCCTTGTCGAGGTTGTTGTGGATGTAGTTCCAGCCCTCGACGATGACGGGATCATTGGGATCGACCTCGCAGACTTCGAGGGCGAGGAGGGCGAGCGCCGCAATGCCGATCTCGGTCCGGTGCGGGGGGCCGCCGCCGCCCGGGTAGAGCGGGTTTTCGCCCCAGCCCCAGGAGCCCTTTTCGGAGCCGTCCTTGATCTGCTTCTCCTTGAGCCACTTCACCCCGCTGTCGATCGCTTTGGGGATGCGGGCCAGAAAGGACGAGTCCACCTGCGCCTGAGCGCCGGCGGGGCCGGCGACGAGGAGCGCGACGACGATCGCGGCGGCGACCAGGGTTCGGACCATGACGAATCCTCCACTGCGGCGGGGCCGGGGGGGGGCGACGGGCCGGGCCCATGGTAACAGCGTCCCGGCCGGGATTCCAGCAACCGTGGCAGTTTTGCGAAGGTCCGGGTATCATGCGCCGCGCCGGGACGGCCGCGTCCCCGATCCCGTCCGCCGAATCCCCATCCCGGAGCGCCGGACCCTGATGCCCACCCCATCCTTGCCACGCCGGCTGGTGTTTCTTGGCTTTTTTTTCGTCTCGGGCGCGTGCGGGCTCGTGTACGAGGTCGTGTGGATCCGGATGCTCGGTCTCACGATCGGCAATACCGTCTACTCCCTGAGCACGGTGTTGACCGCGTTCATGGGCGGATTGGCCCTGGGGAGCGCGATCGGCGGACGGTTGGCGGACCGCAGCCGGAACCCGCTGCTCCTCTACGGCGTGCTCGAGGGCGGCATCGCCGTCGCCTGCCTGGCGGTGCCGCCGTTGATCGCGGCGTCGGAGCCGTTCTTTGCCTGGCTGTACCGGAATCACTGGACCAACTTCACCACCTTCTCCCTCGCGCGCTTCGTCGTGTGCGGACTCGTGTTGCTGGTGCCGACGACGCTGATGGGCGCGACGCTGCCGGTCCTGTCGAAGTACTTCGTGCGGCGCCGGGAGACCCTGGGGGCGTCGCTCGGGCTGCTGTACGCGCTGAACACCTTGGGCGCGGCGGCGGGGGCCTTCTGCACCGGGTTCTGGCTGATCCCGGTCCTGGGGCAAACGCAGTCGATCCTGCTTGCCGCGGGCGGGAACCTCGCGGTGTGCGTGGCGTCGGTGGTCCTGGCGATGCGCCGGGAGCCCCTCCCGGCGCCGGCGGTTCGGGGGGAGGGGCACGGTGCGCCGGTTTCTCCGGATGGCGCCGCGGACGCCACCGCCCCCGAGTCCGCGGCCGACCCGTCGGCGGGCGCAGCCGACGCCGAACCGCTCTCGACCCCCGTCCGGCGCGTGGCGTTGGCGCTGGGACTTTCGGGCGTGGCGTCGATGATCTACCAGGTCGCCTGGACCCGGGTGCTGGCGCTGAACATCGGTTCGTCCACGTACGCCTTCACCATGATCGTGACGGCCTTCATTCTCGGCCTCGGCCTGGGGAGTCTGCTGCTGGCGGCCTGGGCGGACCGGGTGCGGCGCCTCGGCGGCGTGTTCGCCGCCACGCAGGTCCTGATTGCGGGGTCGGCGCTCGCCCTGGTGCCCGTATTCGGTCGTCTGCCGGGCTGGCTGCGCGGCCTCTTTTCGGCGCATCGCGAGGAATTCGCGGAGTCTTTTGCCCGACTCCACCAATACGAGTTCGGCGTGATCTTCGGATTGCTCCTCGTGCCGACGCTGCTCATGGGGGCGACGTTCCCGCTGGCCGCGAAGCTGGTGACGCGCGACCTGAACGCCGTGGGGCGCTCGATCGGCCGGATCTATGCCTTCAACACGGTGGGGGCGATCCTCGGCTCGTTTTTGGGCGGCTTCGTGTTTCTCCCCTGGGTGGGGCTGCAGGGGGCCATCGAGGTGGGGGCCGCCGTCAATCTTGCCGCGGCCGCCACCGTGCTGCGGGGCGCGGGCATCCCCGTATTCGCCGCCGCCGGCCTGGTCGTGGGGGCGCTGCCGGTCTTCGGGCTCCACCTCCTGCCCACCTGGGACGCGAAGGCCCTCGACAGCGGCGTCTACCTGTACGTGATCCGCGATGTCGGCGACGACGGCGGGGAAGGGGAGCAGGAGAAGCCGACCGGGCGAGGGTTTTACCGTCCGGTCTTCTTCAAGGAAGGCGTGTCCGCCAACGTCAGCGTCTACCGGCGCGATCGCCGATCGATCGCGTTGCGCATCAACGGGAAGACCGACGCGAGCACGACGGGGGACCTGCCCTCGCAGTTGCTGATCGGCCATCTTCCCATGGCGGTGGCGCCGCGCATCGACCGCGTCCTGGTCATCGGGCTCGGCTCGGGATTGACGCTCGGGGCGGTGGGTCGCCACCCCGCGAAGGAGATCGAGTACGTCGAGTTGTGTCCGGAAGTCGACGAGGCGGCGCGCCGGTTCTTCGGCGAAGTGACGAACGGCATCTTCGACGACCCCCGGGTCCGGCCGATCCTCAACGACGGGCGCAACCACGTGGCGCTCACCGACCGGACGTACGACGTGATTTCCAGCCAGCCCACGAACCTGTGGATCGCCGGGGTGGGCAGCCTATTCACCCGCGAGTATTTCGTGCAGTGTCGCGACCGGCTTGCCCCGGAGGGCGTCCTCTGCCAGTGGGTGCAGGCGTACAAGTTGAGCCCCGAGGATTTCAAGAGTGTGGTGGCGACCTTCCTGGAGGTTTTCCCGGGCGCGACGTTGTGGGAACCCAAGCCCGGCGGCGACTACGCCCTCATCGGTTTCAAGGGCCCGTTGCGCATCGACCCCGCCCGCGTGGCGGAGCGGTTCGCGCACGCGGGGGTGGCGGAGGACCTGCAGCGCGCGTGCGTGATGCGCTGGGAGGATCTGCTGGGGTACCTCATCATGGGGCCGGAGGAACTGCGCCGGATGGCGGTCGGCGCGCCGCTCAACACCGACGACCGCGCCTATCTCGAATTCTCCACGCCGCGGAGCGTCTTTCGGAAGGCGCGCCGGGAGCAGCTCGAGATGATCCACGCGCACCGCAGCGACCTGTTGCCGCTGCTGCTGGCGGAGATGCCGGAGGGCCCGGAGCGAACCCGCCTGGAGGGGTCGCTGGCCCGGGTACTGCGCGCGCATGCGATCGCGGCGCGGGGCCTGGAGCCGTGGTCGGAAGGGAATTTCCTCGCGGCGCGCGAGAAGTTCGAAGAGGCGTTGCGGGTGAATCCCGCGGACCCCGTGGCGGCGCGATGGCTGACGCAGATCTACTCGCGGATCGGCCAGGACCTGGTCGGTCGGGGCCGCCCCGCCGAAGGGTTGGGGTGGTTCGAGCGCGTACGGGGGTGGAATCCGCACTCCTGGGAGGCGGAGAACCTGATCGCCTTCGCCCACATGGCGACCGGGAACTGGGGCGAGGCGCGCGCCCACCTGGAACGGGCGCATGCCCTTGCGCCGGACGCGTATGAAGTGCTCGTCAATCGCGGGGTGGCGGCGGCAGACGGGCGGGATTTTTCGCCCCGCGGGGCGGGGGCCGACCTTCCGGCGGCGACCTTGCAGGAGGCGTTGCGGCACTTCGAGGCGGCCATCGAGGCGCAGCCGGACGAGGATCGCGCCTACATCTATGCGGCCCGGATCTACCGCCGCCTTGCCCGGTTCGGGGAGGCCGAGCGGGCGTACTTGGCCGCGATCCGCCTGCGCCCGGACACCGCGGCTTTGCATCACGAACTGGCCGGTGTGTACGCCTCGCGCCAACCGCCGGATCCGGAGCGGGCGCGGGAGCATGAGGAAAAGGCACGGGCGCTCGAGCGCGGCGGCGGTCGATAGGGCGCGAGCGCGGGACGACGGTTACGGTCGCGCCGGTCCGAGGCTCCGGGCTTGACTCCGCCCGCGATCGGGCGCTAGGATGGAAATCGAGCAGGCAAATCCACACGCACGGGATGTTGCATCCACCTCCGTCCCTCGGAGGACCTCATGGCCGCCGCCCAGCCCGACCTGCTCTTCGGCCGCATCGCATGCCACAAGGGGCTCTTGACCGAGTCCCAACTCTCCGCCGCCATCGAACGCCAGGAGGCGATTCGCGGGGAAGGACGCTCCGTCCGGCTCGGTGAACTTTGCGTGGAACTCGGCCTCCTGCGCAACGACCAGGTGGAACGGATCCTCCTGGAGCAGAAGCTGACCGCGATCCGCGAGGAGGACCGTCTGCTCGGGCGCCTGGCGGTCCGCAACGGGTTGGCGACCGAGGCGCAGGTGCTGCTCTGCTTGAACGTGCAGAAGGCGGAGCACTCCGCCGGCAGGGGCGGCCTTCGCATCGGCGACATCCTGGTCAGGCGGGGCGTCCTCACCGAGCAGGCGGTCCGCGCATTGCTGGCGTTGCAGCAGCGTCTGTTGCAGGCGCCACCCGTCGCCCCGTGAGCCGACCGCGGTCCCGGGTTCCGGCGGCGCGGGTCCGCGCGGCTAGTGGGTCTTCAATCTTGAGATCCTGGGTTCGGCCGAGGCGATTTTCGCGC
>CAZWCX010000071.1:0-38887 GCA_964632945.1 uncultured Planctomycetia bacterium
GCGAAAAGCGACCGGACCAACCTGGGAAATCAAGGTTGAAGCCCCACTAGGTTCGGGCGCGGCGCCGCCGCGACCCGACCGCGGCTCATTGCCAGGGAGGATTTCATGCCCGCCATCGAGTTCACGCTCAACGGGAAGCCCCGTGCGGTGGACGTTCCGCCGGAGATGCCCTTGCTCTGGGTGCTGCGCGACACGCTGGGCATGACCGGCACCAAGTTCGGCTGCGGGCGCGGGCTGTGCGGCACCTGCACCGTGCAACTGGACGGGGAAGCGACGCGCGCGTGCATGACGCCGATGGCGAGCGTGGCGGGATGCGCGGTGACCACCATCGAAGGGCTTTCCGCCACGGGCCTTCATCCGCTGCAGCGCGCCTGGATCGCGGAGGAGGTGCCGCAGTGCGGCTGGTGCCAGACGGGTCAGATCATGTGCGCGGCCGCGCTCCTGGCGCGCCGGCCCGACCCGACCGACGCCGAGATTGACGTCGCGATGAAGGGAAACCTGTGCCGATGCGGGACGTACAACCGCATCCGCCGCGCCATCCACCGTGCTGCGAAGGAGAAGTAACCATGACGACCACCACCTTCACGCGGCGCGGATTCCTGCACGCGGTCACCGGCCTGGGCGCGGGACTGGTGCTGGGCTTTCGCTGGCCGCTGTCGGGCGACTTCGTGGAGGCGGCCGATTCCGCGGTCCCGGTCCCGCTCAACGCATTCCTGTCCATCGGCGCGGACGATGTCGTGACCGTCTTGGTCTCGCAGGCCGAGATGGGGCAGGGCGTGTACACCGCGCTGCCGATGATGGTGGCGGAGGAACTCGAGGTCGATTGGTCCAAGGTCCGGGTGCAGGCCGCCCCGGCCGGCGCGGCGTATGTCAACCCCGCGATGGGACAGCAGGCGACGGGCGGGAGCACGAGCGTGCGGATGCTGCTGGCCCCGATGCGCAAGGCCGGAGCGGCGGCACGGGAGATGCTGATCGCCGCGGCGGCCGCGTCCTGGGGGGTGGAGGCGGCGACCTGCCGCGCGCAGGCCGGGACCGTGCGACACGAGGCGAGCGGCCGCGCGCTCCGGTACGGCGAACTGGCGGAGGCCGCGGCGAAGATTCCGCCGCCGCAGGATCCGCCGCTCGACGATCCCAAGTCGTGGACCATCCTCGGGACGCCCCGGCCGCGCCTCGACACGCCCGTCAAGGTGGACGGCACCGCGGTGTTCGGCCTCGATGTCCAGGTCCCGGGGATGAAGGTGGCGACCGTGCTGCGCTGCCCGGCCTTCCGGGGGACCCTCGTTCGCCTCGACGATGCCGCGGCCAGGGCGATTCCGGGGGTGACCCACGTTCTCCGCACCCAGGGCTCCGTCGCGGTCGTCGCCGACGGCTACGGGAACGCGAAGCGCGGCCTCGACGCGCTGACCGTGGAATGGGATGCCGGTTCGATGGCCGAGGTTTCGAGCGCCTCGATCCGGGAGGCGGCCCTGGCCCTCGCCGCGAGACCCGGCCGGCCCGCCCGCACCGTCGGCAACGCGGCCGACGCGCTCGCCGGCGCCGCGAAGCGACTCGAGGCGCTCTACGAAGTCCCCTTCCTGCATCACGCCACCATGGAGCCGATGAACGCCACGGCCCATGTCCGCGCCGACGGTTGCGACGTCTGGGCGCCGACCCAGGCCCAGACGCGGGTTCAGATGACGGCCGCCGAAATGACCGGCCTCAAGCCGGAGCAGGTGCGGGTCCACACCACCTACCTGGGCGGCGGTTTCGGCCGGCGCTTCGAAGTGGATTTCATCGCCGATGCGGTGCGCATCTCCAAGGAAATCGGCGCGCCCGTCAAGGTGATCTGGTCCCGGGAGGAGGACGTGCGGCACGGCTACTACCGCCCCGCCACCGTCAATCGCCTCGAAGCCGGTCTCGGACCCGACGGCAGTCCGGTGGCCTGGTCGCACCGCATGGTCGGTCCGTCGATCATGCAGCGCGCTTTTCCCATGGCGATCCGCGACGGCATCGACCCCACCTCGGTGGAGGGGGCCGCCAACCTGCCCTACGCCATCCCGAACCTGTCCGTGCAGTACACCCTCCAGGAGACCGGGATTCCGGTCGGCTTCTGGCGCTCCGTCGGCTCCTCACAAAACGCCTACGTGACCGAGTGCTTCCTCGACGAACTCGCGACGGCGGCGGGCAAGGACCCGTTCGAGTTCCGCCGCGCCCTGCTGGCGGAGTCCCCGCGCCACCGCCGGGTGCTGGAACTCGCCGCCGAGAAGGCCGGTTGGGGGACGGCGCCCCCCCCGGGACGCTTCCGCGGCATCGCCGTGGCGGAGTCGTTCGGCACCTGGGTCGCCCAGGTCGCGGAAGTGTCGGTCGACGACGCCGGCGCGGTCCGCGTCCACCGTGTCGTCTGCGCCGTCGATTCCGGGATCGTGCTCAACCCCGATACCGTCGTTGCCCAGATGGAAAGCGGTATCGTCTTCGGCCTGACGGCGGCCCTCAAAGGCGAAATCACGATCGACCAGGGTCGCGTTCTGCAGGGAAACTTCGACGACTATCCGCTCTTGCGCATCGACGAGATGCCGGCAATCGAGGTCCACCTCGCGCCGAGCGGCGGTGCCCCGGGCGGCGTCGGCGAACCGGGTACGCCGCCGATTGCCCCGGCCGTGGTGAACGCGATCGCCGCGGCGACCGGCAAGCGGATTCGGCAGTTGCCGATCTCGCGTCACTCGCTGAAGAAGGAGTGACCGGGTCCCCGTGCGAGGACCGGACCGGAAGAGGGCGTCCAGATGTCGATCCCCCAATCGCTGCACCGGCTCCTGCGGGAGCGCCTGCCGGCCGTGGAACCGGTCGAATTCGCCCAGGTCAGCTCGGCGGATCCCGGGACCTGGCTCCTGCTCACCGGCAAGCGCCTGCTGGTCATCCGGGGAGGAGAGTCGGCGGATCCGTCCTGCGAAGCCCTCCGGCTCGATTCCTTGCGCACGGTCGAGTACCACGCCCCCGGCGAGGGACCGGGGATCCTGAAGATCCTGACCCGGACGGGGGAAGCCCTCGGGGTGCGATTTCACGGGGCGGAGGCGGGGCCCTTCGAGGAGGCGGCGCGCTGGATCCGCCAGCGATTGGTCGCCGACGCAGGAGCGGCCGGTGGTAAACCCGCGGACCTCAGCGGCGCCGCGCCCGACCTCCTGGCCCCGCCGGGGGAAGAAGGAGCGAGCGCGGGACCCGCTGCCCCGAAGGTCCTGCGAACGCTGGGCCTCGTGCAGATCGGCCGGGATCCCTCGCCCCGGCCGTCGATCCGCGTGAGCCTCGCCGCCGAGGGGTGTCGCCCGGGCGAGACGGTGCGCGGCACGCTCCATCTGAACTGGCCGGGACGCGAACGCTTGCGCGGGATTCGGCTGCGGGCGGGGTTTGAGGAACGGACCCGGATCGACCTTGCCGCCCAATCGGAAAAAGACCTCCTCACGTCCGGCGGGGTGGTCGAGGAATCGGTTCTCGGCGTGAACGAGGAGATCACGATCTACGGCGAGCCTGGGCAGGGGGGATGGGGGAACGTGACCAGCGCCGTCCAGGCCATCCTCGGCGGCGGTAACTTCATGGCTCTGGAGCCGGGTGTGTACGAGGCTACGTTCCACGTCGATCTGCCGGCGGGGATCTGCCCGAGTTATCAAGGCCGGTATGCAACCAACGTCCATCGCCTCCTCGCCTACGTCGACCTCCCCGCGCGACCGGACCTGGAGGGGCATGTCGACCTGCGGGTTCGCACCCCGGATGCCCTCTGCCGGTTTCCCGCCCTCGAGGTCGGTTCCTCCGAGATGCGGAACTGGGGACGGAACCCGCCCCTGCGTCTGGGGGTCGATGCGGGGAGCCTGCGCCGCGGCGTCCCCGTGAATGGGCGCGTCTGGATGCTCAATCCGATGTGCCTGGACGTGCGCTCCCTGACCGTCGTCCTGGCGCGGCGGGAAGCGGCCTGGGCGCAGCATGAATCGGTCTGCCACGAGGACCGGCTCGGCGTCGTCGAGATCCCGCGCGCCGAGCTTCGGTTTGGCGAGGAACAGCGCTTCGCCATCCCCTACCCGACGGACCCCCTCGTGTATCAGGGCAGGTGCTCCACGGTTTCCGTGATCGTCCAGGCGATTGCGGTCGTGAGCAAACAGGACCACGCGGTCCTGACGCTGACGATCGCCCCGCCCTCCTTGACGGCCCAGAGCATCGTTTGACGTCCGCGCGCGGCAGAGACGTTCCTCCTGCGCCGGGACGGGGGGAACCGGGCGCGCGGGCGGGCGAGCAACGGGGACCGGCGCGGGCCGGATCGTCATCTCGGGGGTTGCGGATCCGGCTGTTCTTGCGCGCGGCCCGGCCGGCCACTATCCTGGAACGCGGCGTCGGGACCCGTTCCCCTCGGCGCTTCCTTCCCCGTGGATCGGAGAGACAAGCCGATGCAAAGCAAGGCCACCTCGGTCGACGAGTACGTTGCCGGTCTTCCCGCGGACCGTCGGGAGGCGATTCAGACGATTCGCGGCGTGATCCGCAAGAACCTCGACCGGGACCTCGAAGAGGGGATGCAGTACGGCATGATCGGATACTACGTTCCGCATCGGGTCTTTCCGGCCGGATACCATTGCGATCCGAAGCAGCCCCTGCCGTATGCCGGTCTCGCGTCGCAGAAGAACCACATGTCGCTCTATCTCATGTCGGTCTACTGCGGATGCGTCGGCGACTCGGAGTCGGACGAGGCGCGGTGGTTTCGCGAGGCGTGGACGAAGACGGGCAAGAAACTGGACATGGGCAAGGCCTGCATTCGGTTCAAGAGGATCGAGGACGTCCCCCTGGAGGTGGTCGGGGAGGCGATCCGCCGCGTGACGGCAAAGCACTACATCCAGGAGTATCAGCAGGCGCTCGCGGGCATGGGCCGGGGGCCGGCGAAGAAGGCTGCGGGAAAACCGGCTTCGGCAAGAAAACCGTCGGCGGGAAAGCCGGCCGCGAGGAAGCCGGCCGCGAAGAGCACCGTCGCGCGCCGCGGCGCGAAGTAGGTCGCCGCGCCGGGGAACTCCAGGTCCGGCCTTGCCGCCGGCGCCCGACGCGCCCCGCGAGGCCGCTCCCCGGGGCATGGGCGGGCGCCGAGCGCGCCCGCGCCACCCGCCCCAGGCGTCCCTAATCCCCCGGCAGGTCCGGCTTCAGGATCACGGCGCGCCCGCGGTGGCCGTCGAGGATCACCCGCAGCGGCGCGGGCAGCCGCACGTGGCGCACCGCCGCGAGTTCCTTCCTCGCCGGCTGCGCGTCCAGCCACGCTCGGTCGAAGTACTCCTCCCCGGGCGCGTCGCCGGCGCGGCCCGTCTTCGTCACCGTCAGGTATCCGATCCGCAGCGACGTGATGTTCTGCAGGAAATGCGTCCCCTGGGATGCCTCTACCGAGCGCCCTTCCATGGCGGTTTCGATGATCGTCCGCGCCCCCTGGATCTGGGACCAGTCCACCGGGATGCCGAGCGCCGGGTCGTTGGTTCCCCACCGTCCGGGGCCGATGAGCAGGAACGGCGCGCCGTCCTTTCGCAGCGAGTCGCTGAGTTCTCCGACCTGCTGCGCCACGCCCCGCGTCACGAAAGCGTCCATCTTTTGGTTCCTGACATACACCACGTCCCGGATGCCGTCGATCCGGCCGTGCCCCAGCGATCGCCCCGTGCGGCACAGGACCGACTCCGGCGCGTACGCTCCCACGTCGCACGGGTCGCTTTGGTACTCGACCGTGGCCATCGGCCGGACCTGCAACAGGTACAGGTGCGGCAGCGGGCGCCCATCCGGGCCCGCCTCGCCCTCGTCGGCGTCGAGGTTCATGGCGAATTCGATCTCCACGTGGCCGCCCATCCACCGGCGGAAGAGGTCGAGCAGACCGGCCATCGTCTCGGCGAGCGGGATCGCGTTCCACTTGAGGATGTTGTTGAACGTGAGTACGCGGGGGCCGGGCAGCGACAGGTTGTCCCGGATGGCGTCGTCTTCGGCGCAGTAGACACTGCCCACATGGGCGAGGCTTCCGTCGGTTTCGGCGGTCTCGAGGCCGAAGACTCCCAGGGAGGACTCCGGTCCCTCCCGATAATCGACCGTGTTGCGGGTCAGGTCCAGGGCGTAGAAGCGGTTCTGAGAGCTGCGCAGAAACTCCCGCGGGGTGGCGTATTGCGGCAGCACCCCGGGGCAGGCGGGGGAAAAACGCAGGCTGCGCCCCCCGGAAACGACACCGTGCCCGAGCCCGAGGGCGAGCAGGCAGACGCCGTCCTCGGCCCGCTGCGGCCCCACCGGGTAATAGTTGTACGATTGGGCGACACCGGAGACGTGCGGGTAGAAGCGCTCGCCGTAATCCCGGCCGACGACCTGCTGCACGACCACGGCCATTTTCTCCTCCTCGATCGCATGCGGCGAACTCGAGAAGTAGGACTGAGCGCTGCGGGAGAAGGTCGACGCGTAGACGGCCTTGATCGCCTGGCGCAGCTCGCGCACGCGCAGTTGCGGATCCGGGCTGTTGTTGGGGAGCAGAACGGTCGAGTAGATGCCCGCGAACGGCTGGAAGCGCGAGTCTTCGAGCAGGCTCGACGAGCGCACCGCGACGGGCCCGTGAAAGTCCTGCCACAGGGTCCGCAAGTCCTGAAGCGTGCTGTCGCGCAATTGTCCTTCGAGAAACCGGGCGGTGATCTCGTCGGGTTCCATGCCGATCAGGCTCTTGGGGGAGCACGCATTGTCCTCGAGGAAGCGGTCGAAGACTTCCGTGCCGAGGGCGATCGTGCGGGGGACCCGGATCTCGATGCCGGGAAACCGGCGCGTCAGGTCCCGGCGGACCAGGACTGAATTGACGAAGGCGATGCCGCGTCCCTTGCCGCCGATCGAGCCGCCGCCGAGGCGGACGAGTCTCCTTTCCGGCCCGGTGCGGGCCGCCGCGAAGTCGACGATCAGGCCGTCCTGCTCATGCGTGAGCTCGCGTTCGAGGGCGTCGAGCAGGTACTGCCGGATCTCCTCGATGCTCTTGAACTCGGAAACGGAGCGCGGCCGTACCCGGCGCGCGAGGGCGAATTTCCCCCGCGCGTTGAGCCAGAGCGAGAAGTGATTGCGGGAGGCGTGGAACTCGACCGAGGACTCGGGGATGACGCGCAGGACCCGGCAGAGTTCGTAAAGGTCGCGGGCCCGTCCCACCTCGGTGTAGTCGGGGAGCCGGAAGACGAAGTCGCCGAATCCCAGGGTCTCTTTGAGAAAGGCCCGGATCTGCTCGAGCAGGGTGGTGGAGTTCTTGTGGGCGTACCAGGCCCCCAGGGCGCAGGCGCGCGCCTCGGCGTCCGGCTGCGCGGACTGGAGCAGGATCGGGACCTCGGCCTTGTCGGCCCGGATGCGGGTGATCAGGTCGAAGCCGGCCTCGGGGTCCTCGACGCCGCGGCGCGGGAACCGCAAGTCGGTGATGACGGCCAGGACCCGTTCCCGGAAGCGCTCGTACCACTCGATCGCCTGCTCGTAGCTGGTCGCCAGCAGAACCCGCGGTCGGGCGCGCATGCGCGTGATGCGGTGCAGGACGTTCTGACCTTCCGCGACCAGCGACCGCGACTGCCGGAGCAGCTCGGTGTAAAGCAGCGTGAGAAACGAGGAGTAGCGCCGCAACTGGTCTTCCACGACGATGATCACCTGGACGCCGGCGGTGACGTCGGGGACGGCGTTGCGCCGGTCCTCGATCAGCTTGATCGCGGCGACCAGAATCTGCGCGTCTCCGGTCCAGAGAAAGACATGATCGAGGATCTCGGGCGGCCGACCGCCAGGGAAGTGGTTGAGGTCGGCCTCGTCGAAGGCGAGGAGGACGACCGGCATGTCGGGGTGCTTCTCCTTGACCATGCGCGCCAGGCCCGTGGCGTCGGTATCCTCGACGCGGATGACCGTGAGTACCACCTCGAAGCGCCGCTGGGACAGGACGATCATCGCCTCGCGCGCGCTCGGGACGTGGGTGATGCGCGGCGACGAAAGGCTGAGTTCGGCGTACGCGCTGAAGAGTCGCTCGCCGAGGTGCCCGTCCTCCTCGAGGACGTACGCGTCGTAGTCGGAAGAAACCACGAGGATCTCGTGCACCAGAAAGTGCATGAGGTCGTGGAAGCGGAGCGATTCCGGCTCGTGCGGAACCGGGGCCGGCGATCGGTCCATGCCGTGTTCCCCCGGGATGGGGCGCCGCCCGCCGGGCGGGCGGCGCCGGAGCGACGTTCTGCGGCTAGACGATGCCCTGGTCCAGCATGGCATCGGCGACCTTCAGGAAGCCGGCGATGTTGGCGCCCTTCACGTAGTTGACGAAGTCGCCCTCCTTGCCGTGGAGCGCACACGCCGCGTGGATCGACTTCATGATCTGGCGCAGGCGGCCGTCGACCTCTTCGCGGGTCCAGTTCAGGTGCAGCGCATTCTGCGACATCTCCAGACCGGAAGTGGCCACCCCGCCGGCATTCGCCGCCTTGCCCGGGCCGAACAGGATGCGCGACTTCAGGAACACGTCCACCCCCTCCGGTACGGTCGGCATGTTCGCCCCCTCGCACACGCACTGGCAGCCCTGTGCGACCAGGCGCCTGGCGTCCTCGCCGTCGATCTCGTTCTGCGTGGCGCTCGGGAAGGCGAGGTCGCACGGCACCGACCACGGGCGCTGACCCTCCAGGTACTGCGTGCCCTTGTATTTGTCGACGTACTCGCGGATCCGGCCGCGGCGGACGTTCTTGAGCTGGATGACCCAGGCCAGTTTCTCCGCGTCGATCCCCTCCGGATCCACGATCGTCCCGTTCGAGTCGGAGAGCGTGATCGCCTTTCCCCCCAACTCGGTGACCTTCTCCACCGTATATTGCGCCACGTTCCCCGACCCCGACACGGCGACCCGTTTGCCCTTGATTCCGTCCCCGCGCGAGGCCAGCATCTCCTGCGCCAGGTAGGTCGCGCCGTAGCCCGTCGCCTCGGGCCGGATCAGCGAGCCTCCCCAATTCAGCCCTTTGCCGGTCAACACGCCGGTGAACTCGTTGCGGAGCTTCTTGTACTGTCCGAACAGGAACCCGATTTCGCGCGCGCCGACGCCGATGTCGCCGGCCGGCACGTCGGTGTGCGCCCCGATGTGGCGGAACAGCTCGCTCATGAAGGACTGGCAGAACCGCATCACCTCCATGTCGCTCTTCCCTTTGGGGTCGAAGTCCGCGCCGCCCTTGCCGCCGCCCATCGGCAGCGTCGTCAGGCTGTTCTTGAACACCTGCTCGAAGGCGAGGAACTTGAGGATCCCCAGGTTCACGCTCGGATGGAAGCGCAGCCCGCCCTTGTAGGGGCCGATCGCGCTCGACATCTCGATCCGGAAGCCGCGGTTGATCCGGACCTCCCCGCGGTCGTCGACCCAGGGGACCCGGAACATCAGCACCCGCTCGGGTTCGACCATGCGCTCGAGGATCCGCGCCTTCCGGTACGCCGGCGTCGACTCGACGAGCGGCAGGACGGACTCGACCACCTCGCGAACGGCCTGATGGAACTCGGACTCGCCGGGATTCTTTTCGATCACCGAAGACATGAACTGGTCGATGGCGCCGGACATGAGGGGTTCCTCCCGGATAGGGCGGTCAGGGGGACGCGTCGGGGCCGGATCGAACTGGGCGGCAGGCGGCACCGGCCCGGAGGCGCCTGTCCCGAGGGTGCAATCCGTCGAGTGTACGCCCGTCATCGGGAGGGGGACAAGGTTCCTGTTCGGGCGGCCGTTTCGTGTTCAATCATCGATGGTGATGCCGCGGGACAGCCAAAGGGAAGTCGCAAGATCGGCGACTCCGCCCTGCCGCAATCCATCCAATCGTGCCCGTCCAAGCAATGGGCCGGCCCGCGTTGTCCGCACGCGGTCCCGAGCGGCCCCAACGTCGCCGACAACCCGCGGGCATCCCCTTCGCCGAGCAGGAGCCCCTGCACGGTGTACCCCAGGGCGTGCTCGCCTTCCGCCCCGGCCTGCCGACTCTTGATCCGGCCCGCACCGGCAAGGTAGCCTTTCGCTAGCCGACCCGCCTCGCCCTTCCGGATCGCGGCCGCCGCGGCCGCCCGACGAGTCCGGGCGTACTCTCCGTTTCCCCGGCAGGTTCCCGTGACCGCCTCCCTCCCTCCCCTTCGTCTCCTCGCCGTCGCGTTCCTGGCCGGGGCGCTGCTTGCGGAGGGGGGCGTGGCCGGCGCGCAGGCCGGCGACCCCGCCGCCGCCATGGTCGCCGCCGCCCGTCGGTCCCTGGAAGCGGGGAAGCCCGCCGAGGCGGTCGAACACCTCCTTCACGCCTGGACCGTTCGCCCGGGCGACGACGACCTCGTCGCCCTCCTCCTCCAGGCTTGCGCCGCCGACCCGGACGCGCGCGCGCTCTGGACCCACGAATGGACCGAGCGACATGCCGACGCCTCCGGCAAGGCCGCCCCCAAGGGGGACCTCAAGGCGCTCTGGCCCAAAGATGACCCCGCCGCCGCGGATCTCGCCGCCGCCCGCGCCAGAGCGACCGCCGCCCTGGTCAAATTCGCCCGCGAACGGGAAGCCGCCGGACGCAACTCGCCCGGCGAACTGGTCGTGGCCTGGTGGGCGCGTCGCCTCGCCGCCGATCTCGCCTCCGTCTCCCCCGCCCTCGCGAAGTCCCTCCCGGAAGGCCTCGCCCGACGGCTCACCGTGCCGCCGCGGTTCTGGCTGCCCGTCCTCGAGGCCCTCGAGCAGGCGATGGACCACGCCCTCGGCAAGGGCAATGCCGCCGATGCGACCCGCGCCGCCCGCATCCTGCGCGGCCTCGCCGTCCAGGCCGCCTTCAAGGACCTGCAGGGCGAGAAGCCCCAGGGAATCGAGAAATTCGGCGCCGCCGCCGCGCGCGGCCTCGCCCGCGCCCAGGCGCTCCGCCCCCCCAAGACCTCCGAACCCTGGACCGTCGAGGCCCTCGGCGCGCTCTCGGAGGAGGAATGCGAGGCATTCACCCGCGCGCACTCGGATTTCTCCAACCCCGGCGTCGCCCTCTCGCCCACCGGCCTCTATCGGATCGAAACCGACTGCGGCTACGAGACCCTTCTCGGCGTCGCCACCACCATCGAAGCCCACCACCGGCGCCTGGTCGGCTGGTTCGGCAAAGACCCCTTCGCCGGCCGCCCCGGCCTCGTCCGCATCGTCCCCGAGGCCGTCGGCCTGGAATCGGAAGGCGCCCCGTTCTGGTGGGTCGGCGGGTTCCAGGGCGGCGACGTCACCACCGTCCGCCTTTCCTGCGGCCGCATCGAAGACCTCGGGCACACCCTCACCCACGAACTGACCCATCGCTTCGACGGCGCCCTCCATCCCGGCTGCCCGGCGTGGCTCGCCGAGGGTCGGGCGGTCTGGACCGGTTCGGCCTACGGCCACTCGTCGGAGGAGACCTTCGTCGAGGCCCACGCCTCGTTCGGGACGATCGAGGAGGCCTGGCGCCGCGGATACGGCGGCAAGGACGCCCTCCTCCGCCTCCTGGAAGGAACGATCGACGACTACCGCGACAACTATGTGGCCGGGTACGCCCTCTTCGTCTACCTGAACACCGAGGAAGCCGGCGGAAAACGCCTCTACGGCGAGCGCTTGGCCGCCTTCCTGAAGGGGGGCGCCCGCGGAGGGAAGGAAGCGGTCCCGGCGTTCGAAAAGCACTTCGCGGATGGACGCGAGGGGCGTCCGCGCGGGATCGAGGCGTTCGCGCAGGCCTTCGGCGCCTTCGCGGGGGGCTTCTACTGGCTCGATCGCAAGGAGTGGACGAAGCGCTACACCGAGGCGGTGCCGGCGGGGCCGCCGGACCCGTGGGTGTACGACGAACCGACCTGGGTTTGGTCGCGGAACCGTGCCGAGCCGACCTTCGGGGAAGGCCAGGCGGTATTGGCCGGCGCCCTTCTCGAGGGCCTCGGCAAGCGCGACGCCGCTGCCCGCGCGTATGTGTGGGCGCTGGCCGAGGACGGCCCGAACCTCGAAACCGAGGCGCGGCTCGCGGCCCTCTTCGCCGAGGCGGGCAAGGCCGACCCGGCCTGGGTGCTCCGTCGGCACGCCGCGCTGCCGCACGGACCGGACGGCGAACCCGCCCCCTTCAAAAAGGCGCTCGCCGACGTTTGGGCTTACTCCGCGCGACTCCGCGCCGCCGCCGAGGCGGCCTTGACCGGGGGCCGCGCGCTGGCGGCGGTCGTCCTCGCGGCCGACCAGGATCGCGTCGCCGCCTGGCTGGGCGAACCGACCATGGGGCCCGCCTTCCCGGCGGGGGCGGCCCTCCTTCACCCCGTCCATCGCCCGGGCCGGCTCATCGACCCCTCGTCGTGGACGGAAGACGGCCTCACCGACTACGAGCGACACCGCGTGAAGAACCTCTGGTACGCGACCGCCGACGGCGACCTCCACGTCGGTCGCGAAAAGCCTCGTCAGGCGAGCGGGACCATGGATCGCGCGGCCCACCTGCGCCACGCCTTCGCGCGCGGCAGCGAGTGGCTGTTGCCGGGAACCTGGCGCGTGCGCATGCGCCTCCAGTTGACCACCACGTACGTCGATGGCGCGGTGATTCTGGGCTATGCGCGGCGCGACCGCCACGTCCGGTTCCAGTTTTCCGCCGGCGATTACATGTATTCGATCGGCCAGAAGGACGAGGCCACCAAGGTCGAGTCCGTCGGCTGGCACATGACCGGCCTGCGCGTGCGCGAGGGAGGGCTTCCCGGATCCGCCCCCGGCGGAACCCACGCGTTCGGCCAGCCGGCAGCGGGTTTCGAATTGGAACTGATCGTCGACGGCGCCGTCGTCCACGCCGCCATCGACGGAACGCCGGTGGCCGAATTCCACACCGTCGACGGCGCCCCCCTCGAGGGGTACGTCGGCTTCGCCTCTTCCTTCGGCGCCTACCAGGTCATGCAGCCGGTGATCGAACGCCTCGACCGCAACCGCCTCGCCGGCCGATCGGTCGCCGACCGCCCTGGACTCGACTTCGCCCGCCGCGGCAGAGGGACGCTTTCGCACCACCTGGAGCGGCTCTGCCGATCCCTTGCGTCGGCCCCCACCGGATCCCTCCTGCTCTGGATCGGTCCCGAGCCCGCGTCGGAGGCGCCGGAGTTCGACGCCGACCGGTTGTTCGAGGAGGCGCGCAGCTTCGTCTCCGAAGTCGGCCGCCGTGTCGTACTCGAAGACCTGACCCAACCCTTCGTCCTGGCCGTTCCGGAGGCGGCCGGAAGAGAGCGGATCGCCGCATTTCTGGACGACATCGAAAAGGAACTGGGCCGGCGCCCCGTCGTTGCGACCCACGCCTGGGACGGACGACGTCCGGTCGGAGATCTCGAGGACCCCGAACTGGGCGGCTCATGGTGCGTCTTTGCCGACCACCACGGCACCGTGCGGATGCGCGAACCCTGGGTCGCGGGCGCGGGGGGCTTCTCCGACGGGATGCGACACTGGCTGCGCGTCTTCCGCGACCATGGCCGGCCGCAGCGCCGATTGCCGGAGGTGAAGCGTCCGGACGTCCCGGACGGCGGGGCCGAGGAGGGAAAGTAGGCGGGCACGGCCGGACCCGGAGGCCCGGCCGCGCCGCCGCTCCATGGAGGGTGGTCCGGATCAGAACCCGTAGGTGATCGAGAGCGAGTCCCAGATGATCGGATTCGTCGTTGCCGTGCCGGGGTTCATGACCGTCACATAGAAGGTCCCCCACTTGCCGGCATAGGCGGACAGGTCCAATTCCAGCGTGTCCAACGCGCCGTTCCGCGTGATGTTGGCGCTGACCACGTCTCCGGACCCCGTATCTTCCGGGATGAAGGTCAGGTAGACGTTCGCCTCCGCGGAGGCCGCACCGCCCTTGGAACCCGTCGGGATCGCGGAGAATCGCTCGAAACCCACGGTACCGCGGAAGATCCCGTGCAGGCTGAGGATGGAGGACGGGACTTTCAGGTACGCGGTCCCGAAGATGTACCCGGAGCTCGTGCTCGGCGGGAAGACGGCCAGTTGGTCATACGACCCGGCCCCCGTGGTGCCGTCCTCCAGCGTCGCCGTCACATAGCCCACCGTGTTCGCGGACGTCCCGCTCCCGAAGGTGGGCGACCCGGAACTTGACGTCCACGCCATCGCCTCCGCGTGGCGCACCAGGTCGATCGCATACTCCAGGATCCCGACCGCGTTGAAGGCCATCTCCACGTTCCGGTCATACCCCTGGGTGGAGTAAAGGTCCTCGGCGGCGGAGATCGCAGCCTCCCGCAAGTCCCCGAAGTCCGGGGAGTCGGGCAGGTAGGTCTTGAGCGCGCGCCACCAGATCTTGCGCGTCGCCGTCACGCCGATGCCGTTCACCGACAGGTCCGAGTCGCGGTGCGTCCCCCCCTCGGAGAGCAGGTAGCAGGCGTGATTGGGGATGCGGCAGTTTGTGTGCGAGTCCGCGCTCGAGCTGTACTCCGCATAGTGGTCCGTGGTGTTCGTCTCCAGGTTGCGGATGGACCCGTAGTAGTTCCCGCTCGAGTCGAGCCCGTAGATCTCCTCGCCGATCTTCCAGTTCTTGTCCCCCTGGGAGTTTCCCCAATACTGTTCGACGAACACACCGAAGACATCCGCGAAGTGCTCGTTCAGCGCCTTGGCCTGAGCCCCGGACCCGAGCGAAACCTCATTGCCGACCACGGCGTGGGTGAACTCGTGACCGCAGACGTCGAGCCACGTGAACGAGTAGTTCGGAGAGCCGTCGCCGAACGTGAAGTAGCCGCTGCCCAGGCTCTTGGCGTTGCGTCCGTGCAGCGTGCCGTCGTCGTCCTCATAGCGCGCGTGCAGCCCCAGGTAGCAGTCGCCTCCGGACCCGTTCCAGCCGTTGCGGTCGATTACCGAGGACCACCAGTCCAGGACCTGCCCCATGTTGAAGTGGGCGTTCGCCTCCATCTTTTCGTCCCAGGCGTAGAAGGTCGTGTCGCTGCTCGAGATTCCGCTCGTGAAATCCGAGGACGACAACCCCGACGCATACCCCATGTCGTAACAGCGGATGACGGCATCCCGGGAGTGATCCTGGAGGAGGTAGGACGTCGAGGTCGACACGATGGACCCGCCCGACGTGACAACCTGGGTTCGCTTGCGCAAGTTGATCGAGAAGGAACCGCCCAGTTCGTTCCTCCCCGTGCCCGTTACGTCGGAGGTGGTCGTGTAGGTCGAGTACTCGACGCAGTCCGCCGTGGAGACCGTTCCCGCCACCGCGCCGGTCGTGGCGTCGAGGAAGTAGATCACGCCGATCCCTCGTTCGGGCGCCACCACCTGCGAGCGCCAGCAGAGGGTCGGCGCGCCGTTTTTCATGTACCAGACCAGCGTCGGTTCGGTGAGCAGATCCGGGTCTCCGGCCAGCGCGTACGTCTGCCGGACCGATGCGGACATCCACGACGCCGGGATGGTCGGGGTGGGGTCGAGGCTTCGTTCGAGCAGGCCGGGCTGGAAGTGCGCCGTCACCGCTCGTACGACGCCGTCGGCGCGGACGTGCACCTGCATGGAGTGGCCCTCGACCGGGACGCCCTGGAGGGACTGGGCGTATTCCACGCTCGCTACGCCCCCCTCGTCGGGCTGCAGCGTCGACCGGGCATCGTCGAGAGCCAATTCCCGCTCCGGATCGGCCATGCCCCAGAGCGATCCGTTCTCCGCGAGGAAGCGGTCGGCGATCTCGCGCGGGCTCGCCGCCGACGGGTCGCTCAGTTTGCCGCGCAGGAAGCTCGGGCTGGGCCGCCCCGACGCCCAGCGGACCGACAGGCCGGGGTCGCGAAGGGCGAGCCGGCGCAACGCCGCCGCGCTCGGGTGGAGGGCGGCGGACTTCATGTGCGGCATCGGGGGTTCCAGGAGGTCCACCGCGCGCGCAGCCGGAATCGCCCCAACCGGTTCCGCCGTCGCAGGGATGGTCGCGATCGGGACCGGTTCGGAACGGGGCGGGAGAGACCGATGCCCATCGGCGCGATCCAGGGACTTGCCCCGAGGCAGAACCGGGATTGTGGGGGAGGACGGCCACGATCCGTAGACGAGACTGGTCAGGCCGCAGACGGCGGCCAGGACGATGATGCGGTGATTCCACGGGCGTTTGCGCATGGCGGATCTCCTCTCGCGGACGGATGACTCTCCGGGATTCGTCTTTCCCTCGGCGTTCCCCTCCTCGAGAACCGCCGGCGGCCTCCGCCTTGAGCGAATCGGAACCGAATTCGCGGGCGGGCGGCCGGCGCTCCGGACGGAACTCCCGGGCGTGGATCCCGCAATCCCGCGGCGGCGCTCAAGGAGGGACGCTGGATCGGTCGATACCCCTCACGGGTTCGCGGTACGGTGGAGGGTGATTCGCCATGTTGGCGCTGGCCGACTCGTTGATGATCGGAATGTTGAGCGGTCGAAAAAACCTGGGCTGGCGGGCCGTGGAGCCCGAGGATCTGGAATCCCGGCTCCGGCGGGACCGAAAGGTGACCGACCCTGATCTGCGGCGCGCGCGGGAGATCCAGGAGGCGGTCGATCGGTTCGACCCCGAGCGAAGACCGACCCTCGGACAGGTGCTGCTCTACCTCGGCATCCTCGAGGCCGGGGAACTCGGCGAATACCGGGCGCCCGAGCGGAGCACGGCGGGAAGAAAATGAGCGGGATCCGTAGTTTGCGGGGGCGACCGCATCCGGTATAATGCGCCGGAAGGTCGGATCCCGCGAACCTGGGGGCTCCCCCGCCATGTCCACGTCCCCGACGCCGATCGCCGCGCCTTTGCGCTGTCCCGCCTGCCGGAAGAACTACCGGATTCCCTCGTTCGACCCCGGGAAGCGCTACGCCTGCCCCGCCTGCAAGGGCACGCTGGTCGTCCCCGCGAGCAGCCAGCCGACGCAGGTCAAACAGGCCGGCGAGACCGACCCGCTCGAGTTCGCCGACCGCGCCCCGCACGAGGCGCACGTTCCGCGGCAGATCCCGGTCCGTCTGGGGCGTTACTTCATCGACGGCGAAATCGGCCGGGGGGGCATGGGGGTGGTCTACCAAGGCCGACAGGAGCACACCGAACGCGTCGTCGCGATCAAGATGCTCCTCCCGGGAGCGCAGGCGGGCCCGGATCAGCTGCGTCGATTCCGGCGCGAAGTTCGGGCCGTCGCCAAGCTCAAGCACCCGGGGATCGTCGCGATCCATGAGGTGGGGGAGTTCGAGGACCTTCCGTTCTTCAGCATGGAGTACATCGAAGGAGAGTCGCTCGAGGAACGTATCGCCGAGCGGGGGAAGCTGCCGCCGCAGATCGCGGCGACGTTCGTCCGCGACGTCGCGCTCGCCGTCCATCATGCCCATGAACAGGGAATCGTCCACCGCGACCTCAAGCCCGCCAACATCCTGATCGAGGCGCAGACCGGGCGGACCAAGGTGACCGACTTCGGCCTCGCCAAGGAGGTCGATACCAAGGCGAGCCTGCTCTCCGCCGCCGGCGACATCATGGGGACGCCGGCCTACATGTCCCCGGAGCAGGCGGAGGCGCGTAACGACGACGTCGACGCCCGTTCCGACGTCTATGCCCTCGGGGCGATTCTCTACCGCGCGCTCACCGGTCGGGACGCGTGCCACGGCGCCTCGCTTGCGGAGATGCTGCTCTGGATCTCCGCCATCGACGCGATTCCGCCGCACCGGCTGTTTCGCGACATCGACGAGGAGCTGAGCGCGATCGTGATGAAGGCCCTGGAAAAGGCGCGGGAGGACCGCTACGCAGGGGCCGATGCGCTCGCGGAGGACCTTCGTCGCTGGCTCGAAGGGGAGCCGGTGGAAGCGCGCCCCGCGGGCCTGTGGAAGCGCCTGCGCAAGCGCGCCGCGCGCAACCCGGCGACGACGCGGGTCGTCCTCGGGTCGGCCGCGACCGTGGTGATCGCCCTGGTGCTGGTCGTCCTTCTGGTGGGGAAGAAGCGGATCGAATACTACGCCGAACAGCTGCAGAGCCGGGACGCGGCGGTGCGGCGCACCCAGGTCGCCGCTCTCGCCGGCGAACTCGCCGCCGGGACGTTGCCGGCCGAGGACCGGGCCCGTGCCGCGTCGATGGTTCTGGGGCGACTCGGGGACGACGACGCCGGCGTGCGGGCGGCGGCGCTGCATGGGGCGGCGGACGGCGCGAAGATCCCGGAACTGCGGGCTGCGATCGCAGATGAGGACGCGTGCGCGGCTCCGTTCGATGCCGCGCTCATCGCCGCGACCGCCGATCGCGAACTGTTCGGGCGGGGACTACGTCTCCTCGAAGAAGCCGAGGTGCGATGGGCCCATCGCGTCTACCGGCGGATTCTCGCGGAGGGGGACCACGAGACGCACTTGACCGTCCTGGCGGCCCTCGAACGCCGCCCGTTCCGAAGCGTCTGGGAAGCCCTTCACCGCACGCGGATCTCGGATCGCGCCTGCCGCGAATACGCGAAGAAGTCCCTCGATGCGATGGTCGCGCGCGTCGACCTGCTGCCGTACCCGTCCGACGCCGCGGGGGCCGCATCGAAGGCGCTCGCCGGGACGATGTCGGCGGTCGACGACTACAACAAGCGGCTCGAGGACGTGCTGGGCGACATTACCGGCGGAGGGGCGGCCGATCCGGCCGACGCGTGGATTCAGCGGTTGTCGGCCCCGGACCTGGACGGGCGCTTCCAGGCCCTCGCCGAGCTGGAGCGCGCTCCGACGCCGAAGGCGGTCCCCGCCCTGCTCGCCGCACTCGACGACGCGGATGTGGAAATCTCCGGCGGCGCCGCCCTCGCCCTCACCGCCGCCGCGCGCGCACCCGGCGAACCCGCCGTCCCCCGCGAGGAGGTGCGCGCCCGCCTTTCCGCCTCCGCCGCCCACGTCCGCTCCGGCGCCGCCCGCGTCCTCGCCGCGATCGGCGACCGGGAGTCCGTGCCCGCCCTGCTGGTTCTCCTCGGCAACGAACGCTCCCCTTCCGCGCAGACCGCCCTGATCGAGACTCTGGGCCTCCTGGGGGATCGCGCCGCGGCCCCTCCGCTGATCGGACTGCTCGCCGAGCCCGGGACGGTCGGTGAGGCCGCCGCCGCCGCGCTCGAGCGCATCTCCGGGCAGAACCACGGCCGCGACGCCGCGCGCTGGAACCGCTGGCTGGAAGGCGGATAGCCGGCGCGCCCGGTCGCTGCGGCCGCGGTCACCTCCCTTCGGGAATCACCCACCATACCGGCGTTTCCCTCGTGCCCAGATTTCCAAGGTATGCGCGATTCTTGAAGCCGCCCTGTGCGTCCAGCACCGGATCGGTCTCGAGCTCGGCGTGGAGGGAGAACGGCGCGCCGGGATGAATCCCCGCCTCCGCAAGATCGATCGAAAGCTCGTAGTGGCGATGGCCGAGGAACTGGCTTGCCCCCCGCGCGGAAGGCAACGCATCGTCCTCCTGCACGTCCCAGTTCTTCCACCGCTCCGCCTCGGACTGCGGCGGCGCCCCTTTCCAGCGAATCGCGGCCACCCGGCCGGCGTGGGCCACCCCGTGGCCGTCCGATACGCTCACGAGCGCGAAGCGGAGCAGCGGCGTCAGTTGGGGATGAAGGAAGAGCCGCAGTTGGTCAAACCCCGATGCCGTCCGTTCGCCACGCGCATCGCACGCTACAAACAGGCGTTCCCCGTTCGCGAGGACGTACAGCGTCGCCGGGGCATTCTTCCCAAAGGCCACCTCGAGCGCCCCGTCCCATTCACCGGGCATGATCCGGCCGTCGATGGTGGGCGCGTTGCCGGGGACGTTCGGGATCCCCGCGACGTTCGCACCCGCCGGCGCACGGGCCGAGCGGCCCAGCGCGGCAAAGGCCTCCCGCGTCAAAGTCTCCTCTTCGAACGTCCCGCCGTCCGCGGGGCGGGGATAGTCCAGCCGGCGCCGGCGATACTCCGGATTCGCGAACTTGGCAGGGTACAGGCACTCGATGGCGCGCTCGAATTCCCCCGCCGCGATCCGGGATCGTGCTTCCTTCATCCACGCCTGCCACGTGCGCCCGTCGTACTCCCCTTCGACGTCGACCCTCCGCTCCGCCGGCAGAGTCCCCGCGGGGGGGCGTGCAGGGCCGGTCGGGACCACCTCGGCGGGAGGCCCCCCCGTGAGCAGGGCGGCCACGCGCAGTTCGAGCGCGCGTCCACGCAGGCCGCGGGCGAGGATTGCGCCGTCCCGACCGATCAGGAACGTGTCCGGAATGCCGCTCACGCGGAACTGCGAGACCAGGGCCCCCTTCCAGGATCGGCCGTCGAAGACCTGGCGCCACCCCACTCCTGGATTGGCCTCGAGGTAAGACTCGAGCGCATCCCGCTGCGTGTCCAGGCTGATCCCGAGGATGTCGAATCCCTGTTCGCGGTACGTGGCCCAAATCCGCTCGACGTTCGGCATCTCCTCCATGCACGGACCGCACCAAGTCGCCCAAAAGTCGAGCAGCAGCACCCGGTCGCGATAATCCGCGAGCGACACCGGCCGCCCCGCAAGGTCGATCGCCTCGAACGCGGGCGCGGGATGGCCTTCCTCCAGGTATGGCTTCGGGACCACGTCGGCGGCGGGCTCGAAGCGCGCCTCCAGTCCGTCGGCAGTAACGGAAACGAGGCGCCAGCCGCGCCCGCCCAACTCGAACGGCTCGTGGGTGGCGTAGTGTTCCGCGGAAGACGAGTCGCGCGGCAGCACGCCGTCGCCGTTCCGGTCGATCAGCAGCGCCCCCTTCTCCAGGTCGTCGAACCGTCCGTCGCCGTTGTCGTCCAGGAGCGCAAAGGGGAAGGACCGTCCTCCCAGGACGAGCGTCCCGGCCACGTGGGTTTCGCGCGTGAAAAACACGGCGTCGCGAAGTCGCGTCTTGAACCGCCAGAAGCGCACGTGATACTCGCGCTCGACCTCCCCTCCGCCGGGCTGCCGATAGGGAACCTGGACCGACGCGCCGGCATGCCACGCGTCGGCGTTCGACTTCTCCCATGCCCCGTCGCCGTCGTTCGTCAGGTCCTCGTCGTTGTTCCGGTCGACGTAGAGGCGCGATTCCTTCCCGTCCGGATCCTCGTCGACGACGACGGTCACGAGCGTGTCTTCCCCGTCCCCCAGCCGCAGCGCGCCGTAGAGGGGCTGCACGCAGCGGTACCGGGGCTCAGCCCGCAGAGGCTCCAGGGGCGTCGGCTGAAGCGGAATCTTGAGCGGCGGATAATAGTTCACGTCCGATCCGCGCCGGCGCTCGAGACCGCGCGCGGCGAGCGGACCGTCCGGCGATTCCTGCGCGGGGACTCCGCAGGCGACGGTCAGGAGGAGCCAGGAGACGCAGACGATCGTGTTCGCGCGAACCGATGGCATCGGGAATCCCTCCGGCAAGGAGAACTCGCTGCCAGCGTAGGAGGGGGAGGCGTGATTTGCAAGGCGGATCCCGAGGGCAGGAGCGGAAACTTGGCCGGCGCGGGCGGCGTTGTTAGAATCCGGGAATTCCGTTTGACCGCCCCCCCCCGCCCGGAGACCCACGTGGGCGCCGCGCGTTTCCGCAACCTGCGCGAGTTCCTCGACCCGCTTCGCCGCGGCGGCGACCTCGCCGTCATCGCCGCGCCGGTCGACCCGCGGCTCGAACTCGCCGAGATCCACCGGCGCGTCATCGCCGCCGGCGGGCCCGCGCTCCTCTTCACGCGGGTGAACGGATCCGACTTCCCCGTGGTTACAAACCTCTTCGGCTCGCGCCGCCGGGCCGAACTCGCCTTCGGCCCTCGGCCGCAACAGTGGATCCGGCGCCTGGTCGAGCTCGCCCACACCCTCGTTCCGCCGACTCTCGGCAAGCTCTGGGGCGCGCGCGACGTCGCCTTCGACCTCCTCCGCATCGGCACGCGTCCTCGCTCGCGCGGGCCGGTTTCCGAGCGCGTGACGTCCGACGTCCGCCTCGACCGCCTTCCCGCCTTGACCTCGTGGTCCCAGGACGGCGGACCGTTCCTCACCCTGCCCCTGGTCCACACGCGCCACCCGGTCACCGGCGTCCCCAACCTCGGCCTGTACCGGATGCAGGTGTACGACTCCCGCACCACCGGGATGCACTGGCAGATCGGCAAGGGCGGCGGATTCCATCATGCCGCCGCCGAGGCGCGCGGCGAAGCCCTGCCGGTCACCGTCTTCCTCGGCGGCCCGCCGGCGCTCATCCTGGCCGCGATCGCGCCGCTGCCCGAAAACGTCCCGGAATTGATGCTCGCCTCTTTGATCGCCGGTGAACGTCTCGACGTCGTCGCCGGCCCGGCCGAACACGCGCTGGTCTCCGAGTGCGAGTTCGCCCTCGTCGGCCGCGTGAAACCGGGAGAGCGCCGCCCCGAGGGGCCGTTCGGCGACCACTACGGCTACTATTCGCTTCGCCACGACTACCCGGTCTTCCACGTCGAGCACCTGGCGCACCGGGCGGACGCGATCTACCCGGCGACCGTCGTGGGCAAGCCGCGCCAGGAAGACTTCTTCATCGGCGACCTGCTCCAGGAACTGCTCTCGCCCCTCTTCCCGCTCGTCATGCCCGCCGTCGACGACCTCTGGTCCTACGGCGAGACCGGCTACCATTCGCTCGCCGCCGCGGTCGTCAAGCAGCGCTACCGCCGCGAGGCCATGGCTTCCGCGTTCCGCATTCTCGGCGAGGGGCAGCTCTCGCTGACGAAGTTCCTCCTCGTCGTCGATCGGCCGGTCGATCTGCGCGACTTCCGCAAGACGCTCGTGCACCTCCTCGAGCGGACGCGCCCGGAAACCGACCTCTACGTCTTCGCCAACGTCTCGATGGACTCGCTCGACTACAACACGCCGGTCATCAACGAGGGGAGCAAGGGTGTGTGGCTGGGCCTGGGGGAGAAGATCCGCGACCTGCCCGGGGAATTCCGCCCCGCGGTCGAGCCGCCGCCGGATGCGCGCGACGCCCGGGTCTTTTGCCCCGGCTGCCTCGTCGTCGGCGGGCCCACGGCGCGGGCCGACTCCGGCGCGGCCGCGCGCTTCGCCGCCCATCCCGCCTTCGCCGGGTGGCCGCTCGTCGTCCTCTCCGATGAGCCGATACGTGCGACCGCCAGCGCGATCAACTTCCTTTGGACCACCTTCACACGCTTCAACCCCGGCGCGGACCTGCACGCGGCGGTGAAAACCGTGACGCACAACCACGTCTCGTTCACGCCCCCGATTCTGCTCGATGCCCGGCTCAAGCCCGGCTTCCCGGAAGAGTTGGTCTGCGACGCCGACACGGCGCGACGCGTGACGGAGCGGTGGAAAGAGTATTTCCCCGGCGGGATGGCGATGGGGGACTCGGGGCGGGCGCATCTGGACTGAGGTCCCGGGGCGAGCGATCTCCTCGGCGGTCCGACGGCAGCGGTGGTTCATGCGGCCACCGTCGGGAGGAGCGAAATGGATGAAAGCGAGGAATCCCATCCCGTGCGATCCTGCTTCGGCTGCTGGCAGCCCCTCGACGAAGTAGACGGGACGGCCTGCCCCGTCTGCGGCGCGGCCTACTCCCCGACCGATCCGGCCAGCTACTACTCGGCGCGAATTACGCCTTTCACTTGGATCGACCGGCACATCCCGGTCGTCGTGCTGCTGACCGCCCCCTTCGTGGTCGCGTCGGGGGAGCCCCTGGCCGCGGGCGTCCCGGCGGCGGTCGGTCTCCTCATGGTCGCGGCGCGCGCACCGTACGGGCACCTCCGCGGGCGCCGGGCGAAGGAGGCGGTCTGGACGATCGGCATCAACGTGGCGCTGGTCGTGGCGCTCTGCCTCGTCCTGGGGGGGGTGACGCTCGCGGTGGGGAGGGGGTAGGCGCGCGCGCGTGGCCCGAGGCTTGCGTTCCGCACTCGCGCCCGCTACGCTGTCCCCCCTTGCCCTCCGCGGGGCGCACACGCATGGGAGGATCGCACATGTTCAAGCGTCGCGGCCGCCGGCCAGCGGCCGCCAGCACGGAAACGGTGCTCATCATCGTTGCCGTCGCCGTCGTCCTCTTGGTCGGCGTCACCGTCTTCGGCCAGAAGATCGCGGCCCTGTGGAAGGGGGCCACGAAAACCATGGACCGCGGCACCCCGTTCGCCGTCGAAGCCGGGACGACCAACCTCGACGTCAATACCGACACCACGATTGCGAACCCCGGCGGCACCACCAACGAGGTCGTGGCGGCGAACCGGGCGACCCTGGGCGACCGCTTCCCGATCAGCGGCTTCGACGAGTCCTCGCGCCGCCGCGTCGAGGCGGCGATCGCCGCCCTCCCGGCCGCCCTGCGCGAGGCGGCCATCCGCGAAGTGATTCCCTCCGACGCCGACAACGCCTTCTTCCGCCCGGCCACCGTCGATGAAGAAGGCGCCCCGGCGGGCAACGGCGTGGAGATCGGCGACTTCATTCTCAAGGCGGATTCCGACCAGGGAATCAACGACGCCATCTTCAAGCTGCGCGGCGTCAACCCGAACATTTCGTTCGAGGAAATCCTCTTCCACGAGTTCGCCCACGCCTTCGAATTCAATGGCGGGGAGGCGATCGTCAAGGGGTTCGTCGGCATCGCGTTCGAGAAGAAGCGCGCCGCCCTCGAGGCGGATCCGGAATTCCAGGCCGCCGTCGCGGAAAAGGAAGCGATCCAGGAAATCCTCCGTCAAAAGGCCGCGGAACTCGGGCTGGAGGTGGCCGAGGACGACGTCGATCCGGACGCCTTCGATGCGGTCTTTGCGCAGAACCCGGACCTGCGCGACCGGTTCTTCGCCGTCAACCGCGAGATCACCCGCCGGGTCGAGAAGAACGGTTTCCCCAGCGTCTTCCCGGGGGACAAGCACGCCGCCGACCGCTCCAGCGAGTTCTTCGCCATCGTCCTGCAGATCGCCAAATTCCGCCCCAAGGAGTTCCAGCGCTTCCGCGAGCTCGCCAACGACGCGGATCCGTCGAACGACATCCTGACCCCGGAGGAGATCGCGTTCATCGACTCCCATCCCGAGCTGTTGCGCTGAAGGAGCCGCCGCCATGCGTCGCATCGCCCTTTCGATCCTCGCCGTCCTGGCGCTCGCCGCGGCGCTCGCGTCGGGTCAGGGAAAGGCCAAGCCGCGCGATTGGTCCTGGCTTTCCCCCGGTCGCACCACCCGCGCGGATGTCCTCGCCCGCGTCGGCGAACCCGACGTGGTCTACCAGCGCCGGCTGAAGAAGGGAGTGCTCGAACTCGATCCGCGCTCCACGTCGTCCGGCCCGTTCGGCCGCCGCCAGCGCGTGATCGCCGCCGCGGACAAGCTCCCGGTCGAGATCCTGCAGTACTCGGCCAACGAGGGGGAGGAGCGGGACAACCTGCTCGTCTTCCACGACGGTCGGCTCGTGTACGCCCTGGTCCGGCCGCCGGAGAGCGAGCTCGCCGTGTCCGATATCGAGCGGCGGCGGGGCGAGCCGCAAATCTCGCGCATGGTCGTGGGCGACGGCTGCCTCCTGCGCGGCCACCTCGTCCTCCGCTACGACGCCGCCCGCGTGGCCTACGTCGGGGACGAACGGAGTTCCGGATGCACCGAGTGTAAACAGATGCTGATCTGGTGCGGGCCCACGGAGTTCGGTGCTCCGCTCGAGGGCGTGGCCTGGTCGCTGCCGAAGTCGGCGTTCCCGCCGCGGAAGTCCGCCGGCGGGAAGTAAGACCCGGCCCGGCCGGTCGGGTCGACGCTTCGCGTGCGGAATCCGCGACTCCGCCCTTGGAGGCGGGCGACGTCCCCGCTACCATACAGGACGGGTTCGCCCCCCTCACCCACCGGAGGATCGTCCCATGTCGCTCGACCAGACCGAAGTTGTCCGCCGGCTCGCGCAGGTCCCGCTCTTCGGCCTCCTTTCGGACGCCGACCGCGCCGCCATCGCGGCCCACGTCACGGAGCAGGAGTGCGCCTCCGAGGAGGCGATCGTCCGTGAGGGGGATCCCGGCGACGCCATGTTCGTCGTCGTGAGCGGCCGCGTCGTCGTCGCCAAGGAGCAGGACGGCGCGCGCAACGTCGTCTCCATGCTGGAGCAGGGCCAGGCCTTCGGCGAGCTGTCGCTCTTCGACGGCGAACCGCGCTCGGCCTCCGTCACGGCCGTCGAGCCCGCCACGGTGCTCCGGCTCGAACGGGACGCCTTCCTCGAACTCGTGCGCCGGAACCCCGATCTCACGCTGGCGCTCCTCCGACTTCTGGCCCAGCGGCTGCGCACGACGACCACCCTCTACACGACCGTGTGAGGCGTCGCGATGCCGGTCGCCCGGGGAGTCGGGCCGACCCCGGGCTGTTGGCGTGACCTTGATCGGCGGCTTCTCCTCCGACTATCATCCCCTCCATGGTGAATCTGCCGCCATCACCGGGAGACGATTCGGTAGCCGGTTCAGACCGGACGCCGCCATCCGCTCGAGAGGGTTGCGGAGAGCCGCTCCCGCACACCCCGTTGCCGCCGACCGTCCTGCGGCCGGGAGGCGATCCCACCGAAGGGCCGCCGCGGTCTACGGCGGCGGCGCGAGAGAGTGCGTCGGATCCCCCCTTCTTCGGCCGATACCTTCTGCGCGCTCCGGTGGGCGCCGGCGGCATGGGATCGGTATGGCGCGCCTGGGATCCGGAACTGCAGCGGGAAGTGGCGCTGAAGCGGATCCGCGGAGAGGTCGACCCGCAACTGCACCAACGGTTCCTGCGCGAGGCCCGGCTTACCGCTGGCCTCCGGCACCCCGGTATCGTGGCCATCCGTGACTTCGGCGAGGTCGCGGGAACGGTGTTTCTGACCATGGACTGTCTTTCCGGCGGTACGCTGGCGGAGCGCCTTCGACCCTCGCTGGCGGCCCGGCGCGGGGGCGCCCCGGTCGCTCCGGAAGACCTGCGTCGGGAGGTGTCCTGGCTCGCCGACGTTGCCGAGGCCGTTGCCCACGCGCACGAACACGGCGTGCTGCACCGCGACCTGAAGCCCGCCAACGTCCTCCTGGACGGTGAAGGTCGTGCCTGCGTGACCGACTTCGGGTTGGCCAGGGAGTGGACCGAGGCGGAGTCGCCGGGGGCGACCCGACTGACCCGGGAAGGGAACGTCCTCGGCACCCCGGCCTACATGAGTCCCGAGCAGGCCGGCGGGGAGGTTGAGCAAATCGGTCCGGCGACCGACGTTTGGGCCCTCGGGGCGATGTTGTACGAAGTTCTGACCGGTCGACACCCGTTCGAGGGCACGACGCCGTGGGACGTGATCGAGGCCGTCCGGCGGGATCGGCCCCGTCCGCCGCGGATGATCCGCCCCGACGCGCCCCCGGACCTGGAGGAGGTCTGCCTGCGGGCACTCGTGCGGGAGCCGGATCGCCGGATCGCGAGCGCGGCCGCATTTGCCGGCGACCTCCGGCGGTGGCTGGCCGGGGAGTCCGTCCTTGCGCGCGCTCCGGGGATCGCGGAGCGGACGGCCGCCGCATATCGTCGTTCCCCCCGCGCCCTCGCCGCGCTGGCGTTGGGCCTCGTCGTCCTGCTGGCGATCCTCGCCCTTCCCCCCGAGATCGCGCGTCGCCAGCGCGAACGTGTCGAGGGGTGGCTGACGCGGATGCAGACGGCCGTCGCCGAATTCGAGCGTACGGATGCGCAGGTCCTCCTGCCACAGGACAACCGGCTCGCCGCCGCCTCCCAGGTGTTTCTCCTCCTCGATGCGATTACGCGTCAGGATCCGGAGTTCGGCCCCGCACATTCGTGGAGGGGTCGGGTTCATCTCCTGCTTGGGGACGAGGCGCGCGCCCTGGCCGATCTCGACCACGGTTGCGCCCTGGCGCCGGGCTCGCCTTGGGTCTGGTATCTGCGAGCGTGGACACGTCTCGACGTCTACTCGGAGCGTCGCGGGGCGGAGGTGCCCTACGATGTGATGGGCGTGCTCTGTTTCGTGCCGATTCCGGCGGAAACGCCGGAGGAAACCGCTCTTCGGGAGGGGGCGCAGGACGATCTCGACCGCGTGCGCGACCTGGTTTCTGCGGGGAAGGAGTTTCCCCTCGAATTGGTGCGTCGCGTTCGCGCGATGGCGGCGTTCTACGGCCGTGTCGCCGAGGGGGACGATCGCATTCGGGAGACGCTCGATCATCTGCAGGGGATGACCGATCCGGAGTCGTCGTGGATTCGCGGGATGGCGCTGCTCTCGCAACGCAATCTTCCCGGCGCGGTCGACGCCCTGTCCGGGCTGCTGCGGGAGCGTCCCTACCTTCCGACGGCACGGTATCTCTCCGGGTCCGCCCACCTTGCCCTCGCCATCGAACGAGAAGCCCGGGGGGAGGATCCCCGCGAGTTCTTGACGAAGGCCGATGAGGACTACCAAGCCGGACTTGCGCGCACGTCGCGGCACGATTTGTGGATCGGCCGGGCACGTGTACTGCTGCGCCGGGCAGAGGTGGGGGCGCGGCAAGGCGCATTCCCGGCGAAGGAGTACGAAGCCGCGGTCGAGCACGCCCGGCAGGCCATCATCGCCAAGCCGGGCGACTGGCGCTCCTGGCAGACCTTGGGTGTGGCGTGGCTCCGCTGGAGCTCGGAAGAAGGGATCGAACCGGTTGAACGAGTTCGGAGGTTGGAGGCGGCCCTGTCCGCGTTCGATGAGGCCATCGCGAAGTCCGGAGATGATCTGCTGACTCGGACCGGGCGCGCGGAGGCGTGGATCCATCGCGCGCAGGCGGAATGGCGGGCCGGGCGGGACGACTCGCAACCCCTGGCCGCAGCGCGGGCCGACCTGGATGCCGCCTTGCGCCGGGATCGCGACTTCGCGCCCGCGCGCCTTTTGCGCGCGCGGTGGCTCACCCGCCGGGCGGAACAGGCGGGTCCTTCCGAGGCGGAAGCCGAAACCTGGCTGAGACAGGCGATCGAGGATGCCGAGCGGGCCGTTGCGCTGCGCCCCGCTTTCGCGGTGGCCTACGCCCAACTCGGGTTGGCCTGGGCCACCCTCGGGTGGCTGCGTACCCAACGCGGGCAAGACCCCGAGGAGCCTCTGCGTCGCGCCTGGGAGGCGGTCGAGGCGGGGCGGGCGTTCGACCATGGGGACGAGTTCTATCCGTTCGTCCGCGGATACGTGCGGCTTCTCCAGGCCGAAGCGAAGGCTGGCGACGCGACCGCCATGGAGCGACTGTTGGAGCCGGCCGTGGAAGCGTTCCGGGAAGCCCTTGCGCGCGTTCCGCGCGATCCGGAGATCCGACGCGTGCTTGCTCGCGCGGCGACACGGCTCGGCCAGGCGCGGCTTTCCACGGGCGCAGATCCGGCGGAGGCGTTCGCAGCGGCCGCCCGCGAGTTGGATGCGCTGCTCGCGGATCGTCCGACGGACTCCGATCTCTTGGCCGCACGCGGCCAGTTGCGTCTGGAGATGTCCCAGGCAAACGCGCAAGTCGGGGGCGACCCGCTGCCCCTGTTGACCGAGGCGCTAGCGGACTTCGAAAGCGCCCTGGCCCTGGCGCCCGGCAAAGCACCGACCCTGAACAATGCCGGAATCGCCGCCCGCAGACTCGCGGAACACCAGCGTGGACAGGGATTCGACCCCGCGGCTTCCGTCGATCGAGCCGCCGGTTACTTCCAGCGCGCGGTCGAATGTGGTTTCGTCCTCGCCCGGGTCAATCGGGCGGCGCTCTTCGTGACGTTCCGCCGCTGGAAGGAGGCCGCGCGCGAATGGGAAGACGTTGTGCGAGACGTTCCAGAGTGGCGGGATCGTGCCCGGGGATATGCCGCCCATGCCCACCGGGTCCTCGCGGAACGTGCGGGTCCCGGATCCGAGGCGCTCGCCGACGTGCGCGAACGCGTCGGCGCCGGCGACTACGACGCACTTTGGGAGGCGTGCGACCGATACCTCCTGGTCCTGGAGAAGTATCGCCAGAATCTCCCGCCGGCAGATCGCGACGAGTGGGACCGGCGCGAATCGGTTCGCATGCAGTCCGGCGAAGTCCACTACTACCGTGCCTGCGTGGCCGCCCTGCGGTCCGCGGGTCGGTCCGGACCGAAGGCGGCCGCACAAGAGATCGTCCCGGCGGACGCCAACACGTGGCGGGACCAGGCATTCGCCGAAATCGAATCCGCTCTTGGAGTCGGATTCGACCTGGAGCAAGCGTTGCGTACCGACACCGACCTGGATCCGATCCGCAATGACCCGAGGTTCGGCGAGATTCTCGCGCGGAGCCGTCGGAAGTAGCCCGACGACGAATCCCGGGACCGCACCGGTCCGCGCGAGACCCGGCCCCCGGCGACGATCAGGCGTGTGCGCCCCACCGCCGCCGGAGAATCAACCGAGGCTACTTGCGCAGGAACAGCCAACCGAAGACCGGCAGCGGGTCCATCGTCGCTCCGCCCTGGATCTCGCGCAGCGCTTCTTCGGTTTGCTCTTCCCAACGGGCATCAATCTCTTCCAGCATGGTTTCCTCCTCTCGCGCGGCGGGGCCGCTTTTCCCCCCTCGGAAACCCTTTCCGGCGGGGTCCGGCGCCCATTCCCGCGCAACGTTGGCCTTCGTTTCCAACCTCCTGATTGGACGTTCGCGACGGATCGTCGGCCCATTCTCGAAAAACATTTCCCGGCACGGCTTGATCGTAGGTCCCCGTCCCCGTAGGGTGGGGACCGAGTTCCGGGGGGTGGCGGCGGGAGATCGGCAGGATTTGATCAGACGCCTTGAATCCGATGACACGAGGCACGAGTGTGTCCGGTCCCTCGGGAATCCCTGGATCCCATGAAATCGAGGCGCCGGTCCCGGTACCCCGCCGGGGGCGAGCCACGTCCGCATCCGTCATTGAGTTGAGGACCAACCGGCGGGTCTCATGGTACGATAGACTTCGACCGGCCCCGCCTCCCGCCCCGACATGAGACACGGAGGAGCGATGAAGTACCTGGATGACTCTCGCGACGTCTATTTCAACATCTTCGAATGGCTCGACCTGGACGCCCTGCTGCGCTCGGAGCGGTACTCGGCCTTCGACCGTGAGCAGCTGCGCATGGTCCTGGACGAGATCCTCAAGCTCAGCGTCGGCGCGCTCGCGGCCTGCAACCAGTCCGGCGACCGCGCGGGCGTGAAGTTCGCCGACGGGGTGGTCACCGCCCCGGCCGGCTTCCGCGAGGCGTACGCCCAACTCTGCTCCGGCGGCTGGATCAGCCCGACCATGGGTGCCGACTACGGCGGCATGGGCCTGCCCGACACCATCGGCTCGGGGATCAGCGAGTTCATCATGGGCGCCAACACCTCGCTCAGCCTCGGCTTGTTGCTCACGCGCGGCGCCGGCCACCTGATCGAGACCTTCGGCACGGAAGAGCAGAAGAAGACCTACTGCGCCCGCATGTACAGCGGCGAATGGGCCGGCACCATGTGCCTCACCGAGTCCTCGGCCGGCAGCGACCTCGGCGCCGTGCGCACGTCGGCCGTGAAGCAGGCAGACGGCTCCTACCTGCTCTCCGGCGAAAAGTGCTTCATCACCTGCGGCGACCATGACTACACCCCGACGATCATCCATGCGGTGCTCGCCCGCACCCCGCAGGCGCCCGCCGGGTCGAAGGGCCTGAGCCTCTTCCTCGTGCCCAAGCATCGCATCGGCGCCGACGGCTCGATCGGCGCAAGCAACGACGTGGTCTGCTCGGGCGTCGAACACAAGATGGGGATCCATGGATCGCCGACGTGTACCCTCGTCTTCGGCGGCCAGGGGCGCTGCCAGGGCTTTCTCCTCGGCAAGGAGAACGCGGGTCTGCCGCAGATGTTCCAGATGATGAACGCGGCCCGGTACGAGGTCGGACTGCAGGGCCTGAGCATCGCTTCGGCCGCCCACCAGGCGGCCTGGGCGTTCGCACGCGAACGCCTGCAAGGGCGCTCGTATCGCGACCCGGGAGCCTCGACGCAGACGGCGATCGTCGAGCACCCGGACGTGCGCCGTTCGCTCCTCATGCAGTCGGCGTACGTGCAGGCGATGCGCGCGGTGGTCTCGTACACGGGATGGTGCCTGGACATGGCACACGTTCTAGAAGGCGAGGAACGCGACGCCAAACAGGGTCTGGTCGACCTGCTCACGCCGATCTGCAAGGCGTGGTGCTCCGACTGGGGTTTTCGCGTGACCGAGTGGGCGATGCAGGTGTTCGGCGGATACGGGTACATCAAGGAGTACCCCGCGGAGCAATATCTGCGCGACGTGAAGATCGCCAGCATCTACGAGGGGACGAACGGCATCCAGGCGCTGGACCTGGTGGGCCGCAAGCTGCGCATGCAGGAGGGCCGGCCGGTCAAGCAACTGCTCGGACAGGTGTCCAAGACCGCGGAGGGATTGGCGGCTCACCCGCTGCTCGGCCCATCGGCCCAGCAGTTGGGGCTCGCCCTCAAGTCCCTGGGCGCCGTGCTCACCGAAGTACCGGCGCGTTCGGACGCCGCGGTGTTGACGCTCCTCAACGCGGTTCCGATCCTCGACATGATGGGACACGTGGTCGCCGGCGACCTGCTCCTGCGCCAGGCGGACCTGGCGGCGAAGAAGCTCGACGCGATGCTGGCCGGCCAGGGGGTCGACACCGCGAATCGGACGGCCGTCCGGGCCGCCGCCGAAGGCAGTGTCGACGCGGCGTTCTACCATCGCAAGATTCAGGCGGCGATCCACTTTGCCCACCGCGGCCTGCCGCAGGTGGCGGCGCTTGCGGTCGCCGTCCGGGCCGGGGAGACCGCCCCTCTGGAGGCCGTGTTCTGAGCCGCGGGCGGCGCCGCGCCACGGACGCCCGTCGGGGGCCGCGCGCGCGCCGCCTTCCACGCGCCCGCCGTCCGTCCACGGGTCCGCCGAGCGCGGCGGGGGCGTGAAGCGGTTTCCGCTCGACGGCGAGGCCGGCCTGCGCGATCTCCTGCCGGACCCGCGCGCGACCGATCCGGAGAGGGAGTTCGAGCGCGTCTGGCGCCGGGGGGGGGGAGGATTCGGGGCGGGGGCTCGTCGCCGCCCCGGGTCGACCGCCGGGCGGGTCCGAACGGCTACGGGTTGCACACCTGGCACGGCCGGTGGCCGGCTCGGACGGCGGTTTGCCGGCTGAAGTACGTCTCGAGATTCTCCGGTTCGATCTTGCGTGCCCACTCGCACTCCGGCCGGTGGAAGGGCTCCTTCATGCGCGACGCCACGAACGCCGCGCCGGCTGCGCTCGCGGGATTCGTCGCCGCGTCCTTCGTCCCCGCCGGGCGATTGTCGCAGGAGCAGCCCGCCCACACCCATACCAGCAGCAGTCCCGCGATCGCGATCCGTGACGGAATCATGGGATCCTCCCTTGCCGAAGACCCGCGCTGCCGTTTGCGACCATACCAAATCGCGGGGGCGACGCTCACCCGTTGCCCGCGATGCATGCGAAATCGCGCCCGACTCGCAGCCGGCGTCGATGGAATCCCCGCGGCGAACCCGAATTCCACGGAGCGGCCAGCGGCCAGACCATCGCCCGCCTGCACGTGCACGTTCCCGCGTGATCCTGCCGACGTATTCGACCCGCACGGCGGCGTTCTGCCGGCGCCCACGGGAGCATTCGAGGAACGTGCACGCCGCCGATCCCGCTCCCCGAACCGACCTTCGAGCACATCCTTGCCGGGGAGATTCCCCGCGGGCCGGGCCGACCCGAGATCACCGCCGGGATGTCGATGAACCGGTTGTGCACCCGGCGCAAAGCCGCGCACAGGTCGAGCGAATCATCGTCGTGGAGTTTCCCCCGTCAATTCCCCAGCCCCCTCGGCACTCTCAAGCAATACACCGTCCGATCGTCCCCCGACACCACCAGCTCCTTCCGCCCGTCCCCATCGACGTCCACCGTGGCCAGCCCGCCCGAGATCGTCGCGCTGCGCAGCCGGAGCGTCCACCGCACCGCCCCGGTCGCGGCGTCGAGCACCGAAAGCGTGCGGTCGCCGATCAGCACGAGGAGTTCGAGCGCGCCGTCAGAGTCGAGGTCGTCGAGGATCGGGGTCTGCCCCACGATGTATGTCCCCCCCGGACGCGCCGGCATCGCTTGTTGCCACAGCAGGCGGCCGCGGACGTCGAAGCACGCCACGCCGCCGACCTGGGGGGCGACCAGGATTTCCGGGCGCCCGTCGCCGTTCACGTCGCGAAGAATCGGGGAGGTCGTCCCACCGGCCCGGGACAGGGTCCAGATCGTCTTGCCCGTCGCGCCGGCGAGGCACAGGAGGTCCCGCTGCTCGCCGGCCGAAGAGACGAGTACCTCCTTCGTCCCGTCGCCGTCGAGGTCGCCGACGGCGGGCGGGTTCTTGTAGGGGGCGTCCCCCAGCTTTCGTGTCCAGACCGGCGAGCCGTCGCTGCCGCGGAGGACTACGATGCGCCCGTCGTGAAACACCGTGATCACCTCGGGCTCGTCGTCCCCGCACAGGTCCGCCAGGGTGGGGGAGACGCCGCTGGCGGTGCCGGACAGAAAATGCCAGCGTTCCGTGCCGGTGTCGGCGTCCAGGGCCAGCACGCGCGATCCGCCGGGGCCGTCCCAAGTGGCGAGGACAATGACGACCGAGCCCTGGCGATCGAGGACGCCGCAGGCCGGGGGGGAGAGGGTCTGCGGCACGGAGCGGATTCTCCTCGCCGTGCCGTCCTGGCCGGAAACCCGGATCAGAGTGCTTTCGTTGCCCGCCGCGATCAGGAGCAGGTGATCGACGGTGCCATTCTTCGCGGGGGCCGACGCGTGGTGGCGGTCCCCGACCGCCGCGACCCAGGCGACGCCGGACCCGGTGGCGGCGTCGATCAGGTGATACCCCTCCGCGCGCGAGCCGAGATCGCCGAACAGGCCGAGCACCGGGCGGGAAGCCGGCGGGAACGGGGCGATGAGCGGGGCCCCCTCCAGGCGAGTCGCGGAGTGGCGGCTCCAGAGGACGCGCGGCGGCTCGAGGAGAACGGGTCCCTGTTCCGTCATCGCAAGCAGGTCTTCGAAGCCGTCGCCATCCGCGTCGCCGGTCGGTATGAGTCGTTCGATGCGCGCGTCGAGGAGGCAGGAGCGCAGGTCGGACGATTGCAGGTCGAATGCCTGCAGGCCGCCGTCGCGATCGGCCGCGACCAGGTCGGGATCGCCGTCTCCGTCCCAGTCCATCACCACCGGCGCAGCGTCGAGCGGGCCGGGGAGAGGGAAGCTGCGCCCGGGTCGGTCGTCGGCTGCACTGCGGCAGCGGAGTTCGAACTCGCGGGTCTCGCAGACGATCGGGGGGAGTCCCGTGGGTCTCAGGATCCTGCACGGGGCGACGGTGTCTGCGCGCCAGCGTGGGCGGCCGGTCCGACCGTCGACGAGGAGGGTCCCGGTCGGTTCGTTCGATTCGGGCGGGAACTCGAGGGCGAGGAGGTCGGCGGCGCCGTCCTGGTCCACGTCCTCGACCGCGGATTCGCTCCAGTCGTCGAGAGTGCGGAGGCCGGGACCGTCCCACAGGGGCCGGCCATCGGCGCCGGCCCGGGCGTGGAGGCGGAAGCCTCCTCCCTCTTCCCCGCGCCAGCAGGGAATGAGCAGGTCCGCCCCGGGCTCGTCGTCCAGCGGAACCGCGGCGAGCCAGGCTTGCTGACGCAAGGCGCCGTAGAGGAGCTCGCGCCCGAGGTCCGGATCGAATCCGCGCGGTCCCCCGGCGGGCAAGGGGTGCGACCAGCGAATATCTCCGGTGCGGGCATCGAGGCCGTGGATGGCGCGGGGGGTGGCGACGAAGAGCCGTTGCTCGCCCGGCTTGACCCCATCGCCGAGTTCCAGGCCGGCGCACCAGTCTCCTGGCCGGGCGTTCCAGAGCACGGCGCCGTCCTTGCCGGAGAAAGCCGTGACCACGTGCTCCCACAGGGAGGCGGCGAGGATGTCGGGAGTTCCATCGCCATCGAGGTCCGCGAGGATCGGTCGGGCGATGGGCGGCACCGGTTTCCCGGCCCCTTCCGGCGGGCGCATCACCTCCCACAACAGGCGCGGCTGGCTCCCCGTCTCGGGCTTCCGACCGGACCAGGCGGAGACGCGGACCTCCTGGTGTTCGCCGAGGAACGCCACCAGATCGAGCACGCCGTCTCCGTCGAAGTCGACGTGGCGGCTCGGGCAGGCAGCCTTGCTGCTCAGGTTGATCGACCACAGTTCTTCCTTCCGCCACGGGTTGACGGCGGTGATCCGGGAGTGATGGCGCGCTACGAGGTCCGGGGCGCCGTCCCCGTCTGCGTCGCCGATCCATTGCACGTAGGCCTTGTCGCCGGTCGCCGTATCCGACCAGCGCACGGCTTGGGGCAGGGTCACGAATCCCCGGGTGATCTGGTCCGTCCGGGCGGTCCAGGTGAACCGCGCGTCGTGGTGGTTCTCCTTCCGGACGAGGATCGCGTGTTCCCCGGTGTCGACCGACACCCGATGCAGGCGCGAGCCGTAGTCGATTCCGTCGATGAAGACGCTGCCGCCTCGGGGTTCGACCTCCAACTCGAAGAAGCCGGTTTCGCGGCGCAGGGCGAGCGCGACGTCGTGAGTGGCGCCCGCGCGGACTTGAAGGACGGTTTCGAGCGCCTCAAACCCCGGCGCCTCGACGCGCACGGGGTAGAGCCCTGAGGGGACGGGGCCGATCGCGCCGTCGTCGACGATGTCGAGGGACCGGGGCCCCACGAGGACGCGCGCGGGGCGCAGCGCCACCCCGTTCCCGGTCGTGCGCACGACGACGTGTCCCGGGCGAGTGACCAAGTGGAGGATCCCCGGGAGGACCACGCCCAGGAGCACCGACGCCGCGCCGACCAGGACCGGGTGTCGCTGGGCGAATCGCAACGCGCGATACGCAAGCGACGGGGGGCGGGCCAGGATGGGACGCCGCGTTCGGTAACGGTCGATGTCGTCGGCCAGTTCCCGGGCGGACGCGTACCGCCGGTCGGGTTCGCGGGCCAGCGCCTTGAGGCAGATCGTCTCGATGTCGCGGGGCAGGAGCGGAACGATGTCCCGGGGGGGGATGGGGTCCCGGTTGACCACGCGGTGCAGCAGTTCGAGAAACGTCCGGCCGCGGTGGGGCGGATACAGGGTCAGGAGCTCATAGAGGACCGCGCCCAGGGAGTAGACGTCGGCCCGTCGATCCACGTTCAGGATGTCGTCGGCCTGTTCCGGGGACATGTAGGCGGGTGTTCCGAGCACTTCTCCGCTCTGCGTGAGTCGGGTGTCGGCGGCCAGATTCCGGGCGAGGCCGAAGTCCGTGATGTGGGGGCTTCCCTGGTCGTCGATCAGGATGTTGGCGGGCTTGAGGTCGCGGTGGAGAATGGAGTTTCGATGCGCATACTCCACCGCCAGGGCGGTTTCGCGGACGATGCGCAGGGCGCGATCCGGATCGATGCGTTCGTCGTCGAGGACCTGGTGAAGGGATCGCCCCTTGACGTACTCCATCGCCAGGTACGGCCGTCCTTCGACGGTGCCGTATTCGTACAAGCGCACGATGCCGGGGTGGGACAGGGCGGCGACCGCGGCGGCTTCGCGTCGGAAGCGGGACAGGTCGTCCGCGCCGGCGGCGGAGCCGGCGAGGATGACCTTCAGCGCCACTTCCCGACCGAGATTTCGATCTCGCGCGAGATAGACCGCGCCCATGCCGCCTCGACCCAGCTCGCGTACGATCTCGTAGGGACCGAACGATTCGCCCGCCGCGAGGCCCTGCGGCCGGGGCGGGTCCGGAAGACGAGGCGTGGCGGTGTCGGTCGCCCGGGTGCGTCCCTCGGCAAGGGCGGCCGACCCGTGGGGTGTCGCGGTTCCCGATTCCGCGACTTGGAGGGTCGTCGCGTCCCCGGGCACGACCACCCCGGTACGGGAGTCCGGGACGTCGGGACTCGCGCGTGGGATGGGGACGTCGATCGGGACGGCCACCTGGGTCGCCTCGTCGAGCCGGGCCGGGACCGTGGGGCAGGGATCTTCCGGGCCGTGCCTCCCTCCACAGGCCTCACAATTCATGGGTCGCTGCCCTCGGATGCCCGATTGCCCGGACCGCCGGTCCGGCGGGTTCCCATTGCCGGGGCGGCCGGAGGTGCGGTTTGCCGGGAGGCCCCGGCTGCGGATACAGTACGTCCCCGTCTCGGGACCTGCAAGTCATGCTTCCCGGAGGTTCCGGAATCCCGTCCGGGCCGGAAGACCCGCCCGCATGAACCTGTTTCCGCGACGCCCATCTGCAGGGTACACTCGGGGATGCGCCGACGAACCCGAGCTTCAGCGGTCCGGATCCGTGGACCGGGGAAGATCGGCTTCCGATCTCCGTGTCGGGCGTTCCCGTCCGTGATCGCGCCCCGTGCGCGCTCCGAGTTTCGAGCAGACCTTGATGCACGAGGACGCGAATTCGCGAGCAGAGCACGGGGCCGGCGAATCCTGTCCTCGCTGCGGTGCTCCTCGGGTTCCCTCCGACACCACCTGCCGGCAATGTCGATGGATCTTCGAAGACCCGGACGTCGCGAGGACGGAAGTCGCCGGCTACCCCGGGGAGCGGATCTGGCGCGGCTTCTGTGGCCTGATGCAGGCCATGGGGGTGGTGTTGCTGTTCTACGCCTTCTACCCCGGGCGCCCGAGGGGGCTTCGGGGTGTGGATCTCACTCCCGCGATCGTGTCGCTGATCTTCCTGGTCGGCGGATGGGGGCTCCGTCGCAAGGGACCGAGCGGCTCGATCCTGGCGGCGCTGGGCGCCTTCGCCCTGCTTATGGCGGCAGCCTCCGCGAAGCATGGGCTGCCGGGCGCATTTCAGGCGGGAATGATCGCTTCGATTCCCTTCGCGTTGACGGCGTTCGCCGCCGAGATCGGAGAGGCGATGGGGTACATCCGCATTCGAGGCGCCGCGCCCGGCGAAATCTCGGGCCGGATCCTGGCCGGCGTGGGATGGGCGGGATACGTCGGGGTCGGGTGGCTGTTGATGCGAGCCGCCTGATGGCCGTGCGGTCGCTGCCGGTGCGGACGCCTGCGCACCGGCCGCCGCGACCCCGCTGCCCGGATGCGGGGATCGCCTGCTTCAACGCGCGCACGAGCGCATTCGGCCCCCCGATCACCCGCCGGAGGTGCGCCACCCGGCGCCTTGCCGAATTCGACGAAGCCGGATGGCGCCGGCCGAGGGAGGCCGGGCGCGACCGTTCCCGCGCGGCCCCGCTAGCCCGGATTATTCGCGAGCAGCTTCGCTGTTCGCGAACAATCCGGCTCCG